>NZ_DATCQT010000088.1:0-46914 GCF_036569345.1 Clostridium sp. | reverse complement strand
ATATAAGATTATATACTTTTTTTATATAATAGAGTTAGACAGTATTCTTAGAGGGGGAGTATATATAGGAGAGTAGTAATGGAACATAAGAGACAGAAGATAGATTATTAGTGCTTTGATAAAATTAGTGGAAGGAATCGCTACCAATAAAGCAACTACCACTAAAGAGCTACGTCCTTTAAAAGTAGCATAATTCTTAATTGATTAAACTTTGTATAATCATCTTACTTTGCTAATAACAAAGTACATGGTCAAGTTAATGCAACAAAGATAGCTGAATATGCTGAAAAAAATCTTGGATATGATGGGATAAAATATTACCATTTCAGTAGCAATCAAGAGGTTAAATCTTAATACAAACAACATATATAAACTTAGTGCAATAAGTGATAAACAATCACTTGTCCTATTTAACTCTGATAAATTTTTTGACATAATATACAAATGACTCTAACCTTGCTGTAAAAAATCTAATGGATATTCTCAAAAACCGATTAAGGTGTAAGCCTCATTCTTAATATCCATGAAAACTTTACTTATAGACATAGTATTATTCCTTTATTTATACACACTCAATTTACTCTTTAGCTATTTGGTTATAGTTACACTGATATACAAAACCGTTATGGTCAAAATACAACATTAAATACAATAAAATTGATTTATAAATTTTATTGTGCTTAATGTTAATAAATTACAAATAACTTTCACATGAAAGTTATAACACTTGTTTATCTGTATTCGTTAACTTTTCAATTTTACAAATATAGTTTACATATGCCAAAATTCTATCAAAGAAATATAATGATTGCTCTATAGTTATATTGCTTATTTCATCATTGCCATGCCTAATATCTGTATATTCCTCATGGAATAACTTCCATAGTTTAATTCCCTCACATATAATTACTTTAGGTCCCCACTTTTCCTCATTTTCTCTCAACAATCTGTCAGCTTCTTTTATATCCTTTGCATTAGTAAATTTTTTCATTAAGGTTTCCATAGCGGACAAACCATCTCTAATAGTATCTTTTCTTGCTCTATCATCATTTGTCCTTTTTAACTGTTCCATTGCTTGTCTAATATGTTCTGACGCTTGTTTACTTAATTCCTCTGTTGTAATAATTATTTCAGCAATATCAGTGACCATTTCTACATTAGGATTTATACAAATCCATGGTCTATCTAAATTCATTTGCAATCTATAACCAAAATTATTTTCTTCCAAAGCTTCGTTCATTTTATCTATAGAACTACCATTAAAAAATTCTAATGCTATTTGACTCATAGCGTCCATAAACTTATTGAATGGTTTATTCATAAAATAATAAATGCTATTTTCAAAATCTGATTTTAAATTTGGCATTCCCCAATTTGAAGTTTTTTCTGTATTGGTATATACAGAAATAATATCACATAGAGTTCTTAAACTGCCATCAAAGCTTAATCTTCCTCTGCCTTTATAGTTTTCAACTTTATTAGATAATTCCTGTACTATAACATAAGACAATTGTCTCAGCAAATCATTAGTTGTTTTATTCATTAAAAACTTATCATTTTGAAATGAGCTAAAACCTAAAAATTGTTCCTTAAATGTTTTCACAATTACTTCCTCCACATTCTAATTTGTTTTTAAATATTTAGTAGTTATAATATAAAATTTATTTATTTCTATCTGGGTATGTTCTTAAACAGCTCGTTAAAGTCTATTCCAAGTGCCTTAGCAATTGCATATATTTCATAATCGTATATTTCTCTTTCTTGATTTTCAACCCTTGATAAGATTGTTTGGTCTATATCTATCTCCTGCTCAAGTCATTTAACATGCTTTTATGCAATCAGTAAAAAATAAATATTTAGTGCTATTCCCAATGGTACAAATGTACTTACTATTGAAGAAATTGTCATTAAAGTAATGTATTTATTTTTTAGAACAAACATTTGAGGAATAATTATTTTGAATAAAGATATGATTGACGGTATACAAAAAATAATACCTGCTCCTAAACAAATATAATTCAATATATTATTTTTAAAAAATAAACATGCTCCTAACGCAATAATATAAGGTATCCCTGTTGCAAATAAATTATTTCCGTCTGAAAGCATTTCTTGTTTACAAGTTGGATATGATAAGGCTTCAATATAATCTTCTCCATATTTTTCAATGTCAGTATTATAATTTTTTGTTGCAAATCCACTAAGAATAATAATTAATATCCATGACATTAACCACAATCCGATTATTAATAAAATACTCATACCAAACCCCCTATTTGTTTTAACCATTAAAACCGCCTTTTAAGCCTTATATTCCACCTTTATATAAAATTAGCATTATTCAGCTTTTTTGCTTGTTAATTCAATTTCAATCCTGCTTCCTAACAAATATATTTAATTAATTTAACAAACACTATGTTTCCCATTATGACACCAAGTATTTATATAATTATACTACTTTTACCTAAAATTGGTTATATAAACAAATAATATTTTTAATAAAAACTATATATCTACCTATGTCATTCTATATATTTAGATGTATAATATTGTTATATGTTTTATAGGTGGAATTTATTTGTTTGCAAAGGAGAAAACGAGATTAAAATATCTTGAATCTCGTAAGCAAGATTTTGATGGTGAATTTAAACCTAATAGGATAAGTGTTAATTAAGGGGGGATGTTTTAATGGATGAAATTAAAAGTGATAGTGGAGAAGTCTTTGGAGATAAGATTTTAAGTTTTTCATGTAGTTTTATTTTAGATGATAAAACTTGGAGGGTATTGGGATACAAAAAAAAACCTCAGCGTGGTTCATTTTTTCATAAATTTGTTAAGCCTAATATTTTAAAGCAAGATATTTTTATTTTAAGAGAGCTATTTATTTCTTGTATAGCTACTGGTATAAATACTTTAGATAACTATTCAATTGCATATAAGAAAAAAATTGTAGCACAGATTATTGAAAAAATATTATCTGGTGATGGAATACTTAATTCATTTAGTTTTGAGACATATAATGAGGCTGTTTTATATTTTACTAAAGGTTTAAAAGATTACTTTAAAGATAAAAGTATTAGCAATGTATTTATACAACACGCAGTTGATATACTGGGGGAATCCTTTAAGCCAGTGTGGTTAGTTAATATCGGTCAAGTTTGTGTAGGAGATACATTGTTTTGTTTAAAAACATATCTAAATGATAATTTTGTACATCCTTTAATAGATGACATAGAATTAACTGACTATAATATTATAGAATTATTATCAAAGTGAATGATGAATAAATAATTATAAGAGACGATATTCCATTTATTATTACTATTGTTAATTTTCTATAAATGCAAGTTTTCCACTTTAAAATATTTATATAGCCATTCAAATATGTATCTCTTTTCCTCACTTGTTCCATTGAAGAACTTTTCTTGGTTTCTTATTACGAAATCTAATATTTAAGAACAAGCAATTGAAAAGGATGGAACATGATGTCCTGATACCCAAGTCCCATTAACCCAACTGTTTGTATCATAGCTTACCTTTTATAATAATATATTTTGAAACGTTATATATTATTAAGTATTTCTGTAATTTTTAAGCTTATAAAATCAGTAGATTTCTGTTGTTCTTTCAGCTTCATTTTTTTATATAAAAACTCTGGTATTGAAATATTATTTAACCTATACTCTCTTATTTTTTCTTGTACTATTAACGATTGCTCTGCAATTTTTCTTTTATTATATCTATTTCCTTTCATTTCTATATTTATATATAAACCAGTTATAATTTCTTCTGCTTCCCCAATAGCTTTTATTGCCTTTATATTAAATATAATTATTTTAATAAATTCTATTGCCACAGGAATTGCATACAGTAAATTAATAGCAGGTTCATTATATCTATAAACTTTAGCCCCTGTTAACAAAACCAATAAAATTATTACTCCCCCCAATATTATAGTATACAATTCTCTTTGTCTATTCTCCCATCTAATGTTCTCATTTTGGCATACCACTCTTGCTATATCTATTGGAAGAGATGATGTGTTGCTATACCAATTATATACAGTATATTTATAGTTAGGGTCTATTGATTGCTGATATTTTTTATAATTAGAAAGAATTATTTCATTTGATTTATTATCTAATTTATTTAAATTTGGTATTATCTTTTTATTAATTTTAAATTCAAATAAAGTTCTATCAATATATTCCTGAAAATCAACAGCATTTTTTTTAATACTTTGATTTTTAATTTCTATGAATAGATATGCTATTACACAAACAGAAGAGAAAATTAAACTGGCCATACTAAAGCTTTTTGAAAAGTGTGGTATAACTCCGATTAGATAAACAAAAATGCTTATAACAAGAGTAATACCAAATAATTTTTTACATTTTTTATATAATGTTCTTTGAGCAAATAAATATTTTAATATTTTTTCTTTGTTCTGCTTTTGATTTATATTATTCATTTTTTAAAAAAACCTCCACATCATCCGAAAAATTATATGAGTATTCGTCTAAATTTCTGTATCTTGCCATTATGTTATTCAACTTCATTAATGTAGCTTGTTTATTTATATTAACTAATAAATTTATATTATTGTCTCTCATATCTGGAATCTTATCAGATTCAACTAAGCCAATAATGTGATTAAGAATATTTGCAAAGTCATATTGAAAGTCATCATAAAATACATACGTAAGTTCATAATCTATTACACAAGATTCTATAGCATATGAGCCAATTGTTACATGATAACTTCGTTTGAAAATGTATTTAAAAAGTCTTATAGTATTTTTAAATTGTGTATAAAGTGAACTAACATCATTGAGTATCTTTTTATCAATTCTTGGATTTGTTTCAATCCAACCTCCATTTGAATCACCTTTGGGTATATTATAGAAAATATCGTAAGTATTAGTCTTCTTAAATATCCCCCCTGGAACAAAATCTATATAGTAGTTATGCATAATTATATGAACAGTTATGGCTTGACCATTTTTTTCACATACCTCACAGCCATAGGGTGATAGTGCTTCATCAATTGTATTCTTTAGCCAACTCATTAATTTTCTCGGACTAATTCCACTATTGTCACCTTTGTTAAAATTTCCATTATATTTTGGATTTGGGTTTTTTATTCCAACCCCATCTGCAAATTTCCTTCCATGAAGACTTAACTGCCCTAAATTAGTGTCAATAATTAGCATTACATCAAATTCATCTATTATAGATACCTTTGTACCTTTAAAACAGCTACCATAATAAATATACTCACATCCACCTTCTTTATATAGTTGTGGACAATTTGTCCTCTCTTTTATTCTGGCTATCACCTTATCAACTACCCATTGTCTACTCTTAACCTTTATGGAAATATCATTCTGAGATAATATAATGTTATTGTTTATAAACTTAATAAACTCTCCGTTTATACTCATAAACTCTGTCCTCCTTATAAATTTTCTGTAACAACTTAAATAGATTTACACATGAATTAATTGAATTTTATATTTATATTTTAATGCGATTTTTCATCAACATTTTTTTATAAAAAATTCATAAAATTAAGTAATATATCCCAGTAATATTGTACCACATTCATAAAAACACCGTAAATTCAGTTATGAATAATATGGTGCTTTTATTGATTATTAGGTATTAGTAGTTAGTTGTGACGCTTTAAAATAACATTCCAAATTAAAAGTCATCAATCAATCATGGTATACAGTCATTATTCAACCTTAATATTGAAGGTTAATTTAAAATAATCATCTCGTTGCTCTGTTTGATGTTCATATCTTATTACTATTTTCATTTATATAAAACCATCAAAATCTATTTGGCACACTCTTGAATTATGACCTACATTACATTACAAAACTAATTCAAAATCAATACAAATAATACAAAATGAATACAGACGCAAGGAGGCTCATATGAAAAATCTTGATTATATTAAGTATCCTCAGACAACAAAAATACTAATTGAGGAGATTAAAAGAGCTTGTGATGATTATATTGCCCGTAGAATTAATGAGAATGAATTGGAAAATATTATATTGACATGGGCTGATAATGTCGGTGAGAAAATGTTCAATGGCTCGTATGAATTTAGCCCCACTGTTATTCAAAGGGTAGGCACTGGAGTTTTGTCTGAGGATGCAAAGGGTTGGAAAAGAGAGATAAATATAGTAAGTTGGAACGATAGAAAGCCGAAAATTGATATTAGAGATTGGGATGAAGACCATCTTAAAATGAGAAAAGGGATTACAGTAAGTAAAGAGGAATTAAACAAATTGAAAGAGATTTTAAATGCGATTAATATAGTGGAATTGGATATAGGATAAGTGATTATGATGACTGCGGGAATAATATTTTTGCAGTCATTATGATTATAAATATTTAAATATAAGGAAAGGTAAAGGCAGTGTTAGGTGACTATAAATATGAATTGTTGATGAAATATTTTGAGGATTTGAAAGAAGATAAAGTAATATTAACTTATGATAAAATTGAAGAAATAGTAGGGTTTAAACTTCCTAAATCCGCATATCAGTATAGTGCCTATTGGGGTGTAAGTGAGACACATACTATAACAAGGTCTTAGGCAGAAAATGGAACTTAGAAAACAAAATTGAAATTGGACGAGTAGGTAGAGTTTACGAAAGGTACTTGGTAAATTTCATAGTTTTGATGGTAACATATATTTCGTAAGAAATAAGGAGTATAGAAAATGGACAATTTAGTCATATGGTGTTACTTTTGACCTTAACTTTATTTTATTTTGCATACAGTACACCTCCATTATAGTTTATTTATACACTAATAATAACATAAACTTCAAGTATGTGGGATTAAATCATCTGAAAATTGGTGCTCTACCTTTGTAAGTAGCGATTCTGGTATCTACAAAATTAGTTGTATTATGAATTATAATATTTTCACTTTTTATTATATCTTTATCATCTTTAAAACATTGTTACCACTTGAACCAATTGAGAAAATTTTACAAAAATTTAGTTAATACCCCATTAAATTTACCCATCCATTTTTTAAACTGACTGTGCCAACTATTTACATGGTTAATATGATAAATACCATTTTTATTATGGTCTCTCATAATGCGTTTATGGTATAAATTGAGGTTTCTACCAAACCGAATATAATATCAGTACAAATAATAGAATTATTGTCTATGTGACCGTCATAAAGCCTTTCAAGGTCTCTATAACCAACTCTACCCTTGCATACCATTTCAAGAATAATATTGTTATTTCTATCTATCGCTATGGCTACACATATCTGTTCATTTTAGTGGTAATTCACATCTTTCTTAAAATCCGACTTAAAGGAAACACAAAAGTTTATGATTCTTTTAAAAGTTTTAAAAGAAAAAAGATAAGCAGAAGGCTGTTAACCCGTTTGTATTAAATGTAAGTATTTCGTCAATTAAAACAAGCTTATAAATAGGATATTTACTTATTTAGTTTACGAATTAATTCCTTATCTTTTTCACCTATTTTATCCAATTTAGAAGTATGCTTTTGCATTTGCTTTACAGTAAGCACATCCTTACCATCTACAATAATCTCAAGATAGCCATTTAAGTCGATATAACCTACTTGAAGTGATGTAATATTAAATCGGTTACCCAGCTTTTCTAATACAGTTTTAGTTACTATAGCAGGAATCTTAATGCTATCAGCAGGTGAAATTTTCTGACGGTTTACAATACTAAAATTCATTTTTTGAAAGCATGTAAGTTTATAAAAATCACGTGAGTATTTGCCATTTGCTAAAATCACATTATAAACATAGACTGAAAATGGTAACTTAATATTGCCACGATATGACTTTTGTAGCTCATAGTATTCCTTATCTAACTGTTTTTGATATTCATTAGCTACTCTAACGTCATAGAGTGTATTGTTTTTAAGGTTGTAGGTTATCTCAAAATTACTATTTTTTTGTATATTTGCACTATATGTTCCATTTAAAAAGTTATATTTTGGCGTTGAGACTTCCGTTATGACATAGACCTGCTTCACATAATTTTTTATTTTTGATTTAGCAATATAGTTTCCAAAGGGTATACCGTTGAAAATTGAGTAGACAAATATCACGATTGAGGCAATAAAAAGCAATGGTAGAATTTTTATTAGAATACGTTTAACACTCATAAATATCTCCTTCCAGTTTAGAATTTTAATACATTATAAAGATTACTGTGACCAAACTAATACAAAATTTTTATTAGCCACTTATTTTATCTACTATTACTGATAATCATTGATACTAAAATAACGAACGTAATTTTTGAGCTAAAACTGTTATATACATTCATCCATTTTAAGAATTTAAGTTAATTATTTACTATTCTTATGCAATAGATTTTTTCTTAGATATATAATTAAATCACATATAAGTGTTCCGATAAATGAAATGAAAGTATATATAAAACAGTAAATTATGAAGCTTGAATTAAAGATAGTAAATGTTGCAATCAACCAACATGAAAAGTTAATTAATAAAATAATTAGTCTCTTTTTAAATATAAGTTGCATTAGGAAAGATACTACAAAAACTAATAATGGAAGTGTAAATAAGACCAATCCCATAGGGTCTATATTATTTAGATTAAACATATGAGTATACCTCCTTTAGAGTGTTGCAATATATTGCTTTAGGGTACATTTTAAACAGCTTTTTTAGTATAAATAAATATTAATCAGTAAGTTCTTTGAGCCTTTTGTTTATATATTCAAGTTCAAATGAAAAACATACTCTTCTATGATTGTTTGATAAAATCCTGTAATGATTTGAAAGCATGTTTTGCTGAACTGTAAACCCATTTTTAGTTTCTATATCTTTCCACCAAATTCTACCTCCGAGTGTTGGTATATAATTTCTCTCATTGTTTGGAAATGATAATGAGAGAATAATATCTTCAACACCTCCACCAAAAGTTAATTCCAATATCTCACTATCTTTAAAAATAATACAGACCGCAATTGCAACGGCCCATCCCAGACTGCTTCTTTCCTTTTCAGCTTGTATCAGTGTCTTTTTAGAAATTCCAAGTATCTCTGCCATTTTATCTTGCGTATACCCTTTTTCAGTTCTTATAAGCCTTACTTTTTCATCTACCTTCTTTATAAATTCAACCCTTGTCATTAATTTCATCACCTTTCAATTGATAACGTAGCGATTATACATTACACAATAAATATAAATGTATTCTTATAGTGTAATTATACACTATAAGAATACATTTGCAACTAAATTTAAAATATATTAAGTAATAGTTCACTATGTTAGGATATATTTATATAAAAAACTAAGCAAATTGCAATTATAATAAATGCAATTTGCTTGTTTAAGTTTTGGTTAGAAAAGATTTAGGATTAAATCCACATCTTCATTCGTAGGATTGTTTTCCTTATTATGAGAGAGCTTATCTGAATTATTAAAGATTAACTTATTGTCTTTTAAGAGTTTTTCAAGTGTTTGTTCTATTTTAGCTTCAAAATCATCATTATTACAATATTTTTCCATGCCTTTTCTTATTAAATTGCATACATAACTACTACCATTATCTTTATTTTTAAGAAGTATGAACAAATCCAAATTCCTCTTAGAAAAACTAACTGATATTTTATTTTCTGCCATTATATTTTATCTCCAATACACTAAAATAACTAAGGACATTAGCATATTGAGGGTCTTCCTCAAAAATAGCATTTGGATATATTTCGAGAATATATTTTTTTAATAGAATAGTACCACCACCAGTAAATATTACTGTGGTATTGTTGAAACTTAGACCTCTACTCTTAGCGTAATTAAATATTTCAAGAACGTGTTCTCTAATTAAACCTTCAACTATTGCCTTACTTTCTTCTACTTTAGCTCCGTCAACATATAAGTAACCATTTTTAAGTGTTTCTTCTGTATCGTCATTAGACACCAATGTACCGCAAAATGTAGTTAATCTTTCTGCTATTGTTGACCTTAAAACATTAATCCCAGAGTTTGCTATAACCATTGTTTCAAGTAATGGAACTAAGCTATTAAATGTGCAATAACTTGTATTTAATGAACCACAATCTATAATAGTAGCTTTTTTATCTCTAAAGTTAGAAATATTTGAATATATTGAAGCTGTTGCTTCTGGGAGAGGTAATACTAAGTTTATTTTAAATACGTATGACCTACCATTTACCTTCATTGGTATTACTTGACCTGATTTTTGTATTAGTTCAGTGTACTCCTGTTTAAGTATTTTGTTCTTATAAATATTTATAGGTACATTTATTGCCAAATATACATTAGGAACACCTAAAGACATAACCCCAGTCTTCTCAATTATTTTGCAAATGGCTAAGTATATACATACCTGGTGATTTATGGAACTCTTACTGATGTTATAATCACATTTATCCTCACTCAACATGTCGCCAATTAAGTATGATTCGCTTCCGAACTCTATGTAGTAAGAGTTTTTAGTAAGTTCGACACCCAGATTATTTATTTTTTGTACTTTCGTCCTGAATATATCCTTGTCTATAACACCATTAATCTTAGATATGTATTTTGTACTATTCTTTCCTGTATCTACTGAAATAAGTAAGTCATTCACTCTTTTTCCTCCATTAATTTCGTTTTTATATAATACTTAATTAGGTGCTCTAATATGCTATAAAATCCTACTTAACTTGTTCAACATGGTGCTATAAAGGGGGAATAGGTGCGACTATGACAAAAATACATTATATTGATTAAATGTAATCTTTTTAAATGATTGATGTGCTATAATAAATTGTGAAAAGATATAGAAATACCATTAATAATCTTTTAGGAGGCAATCATGCTTAGAATGATTAAAACTCTAAACCCTTTAGGAAAACATAGAAAACTTTTAAATGAAAAACTAAATAAGTATAAATATAAAAAATGCACAGATAGCAATTAAAAGCTAACTGTGCATTTTTCTTATTGTTACTAAGGCAACATTATAAATAAGCATCGTGTTGAGGTCAAATAAGGTCTAAGGAGGAAGGTAGGCAGGAGCAATTACTAATAGGTTGAACGAATTGAATAAAAAATTATAAAAAGAAGGGGATACGTAAAATGGCAATTAGAAGAGATATGAATAAAACATCTGATACTTTATTACTTAAAAAAAAGCACACTATAATGCCACCAGAAATCTTTGAGGGTGAAGTACAAAGAAGGAACAAAGAAATACTGAAATTAATTGGGGTTAGTAAAAATGAACCCTTAATCTTAACAATTACCTCTATCTATAAAAATAAAGAAAATTGCTCCAATGGTGATTATAAAGCAAGGGAATTTTCTAATCAGAGGGGAAATCTGATTGCAAAATATAAAGAAAATAAAGACACTTTTAACTGTTTCGTTGAAGGGTATTTAAAAGCCCTAATAGATAATAAAATTAAATACGAAATAAATGAAGAGGTTTTTATTGATTAGATATAGGGGTTCTAACATAGCAGTTACTTATTGGAAGAAGTAATGGAAGAAGATATGTTTTTGGTTGGATGAAAAAATAGAGAAAAGAAAGAAAACTAAGTACGGTAGTGATGATGAAAACTTGAAAACTTACTTTAAAGGCGAAAATATGTAGCATATTTTTCTCCAACACTAAATTTACAAATGAAGAGATATATAACGTCTTAGGATTTGGAGAGGAAAAGTGGAAAGGTTATATTTTAGAATTCAGGAATAAATTTGAGCAAGGCAAAAGTGAGAGTCTTAAAGGACAAGATTAAGGAATGGTAATAATGCAGAAAAGTTTAAAATATTTGAAGTAAATACAGGAGGATGTAATGGATAAAATGAGAATTTCTTTTTATAATGTAGAATCATATGTTAGTTCCATACAGGTGTTTAAATGAATAATAAGAGACAGATTTTCAGAAATAAATTAAGAAAGATAGCAATAAAAATATGTTGTTTTGAGATTGTTTTAGCAAATGTAGGTTTGTTTTTATGCTGTATATTTGTATTTAGAGCAATATTAGATAAGCAAATGGAAAATGTTATATTCTGTTTCGAGATGGTAGCTCTTTTTATATTTACTCTATATTTTAGTAATTATTTTAAGGATTATTTAGATTAAACAAAATAGGAGTAAAGAAATATTATTACCATTGAAAATAAAGTATGATTAGCTCGGAGAAATCCAGAGCTATTTTTTTATAAGTTATTATTTATAAATGAATCTAATTTTGGATTAAAATTAAATATAAAGAAAATTGTAAATATGGATAATATTTGGATTAATGATATAATTAATAAATATTTGGTATTTAAGTTATAAATTGAATAAAATTATTTAAATTTTAAGTAGGAGGATTAATATGCCTGAAACAGTTATTAATGAGTATGGAAAAGTATTCGGTGAAAAACTTAATGGTGTAAATTACATTGATAGAGCTGGTGTATATGGGATAGCGATTAATGATGAAGATAAAATTGCTACGATAAAAACACCAACAGGATATTTTCTTCCTGGGGGTGGTATTGAGAATGGGGAAACTCACAAGGAATGCCTTGAAAGAGAATTTATAGAAGAGACAGGCTATGAAATTTCAATAGAAAATTACATTGGTAAGGCTTCCTTGTACCATATATCAAAGGCGAATCAGTATTTACATGGAATTGGATATTTTTATATTGTTAATTTAAAATGTAAGACGAATGAAAAAATTGAAGAAGACCATGAGCTATTATGGATTGAAATTGGTGAGTGTATAAAGTGCTTGTTTTTGGAGCATCAGGCATGGGCGGTTGCAGAAGCTCTAAAGTTTAAAGGTTAGTTCAACTTAGTAATATATAATTAGGAGGTGGCAGTATGAATGATGCTCCCCAATTGGAAAGTTGTAATATTATATTACGTAAACCAATAAATGAAGATATTAGAGCCCGTAAAAAATTAGGAATAAATAGAGAGTGTATTAAGATGTGCGGTGATATTATTTCTGATTCAGATAAATTCACTATGGATGACTCTGTAAAATGGTATGAAAGAATAGTTCAACATCCTTGTAAATGGGTTATAGAGTACAAAGGTAATTGTATTGGAGTGGTTGGACTCCGACCATCTACAGATGATAATAAAGCAAAGTTCTCTATTGAGATTTATGACAATAGTGTCTATAGCTGTGGAATAGGAACAAAAGTTACTAAAATGGTTTTAAATTATGCCTTTGAAGTTTTAGAATATCACAAAATATATTTAAGAGTTTTAGATTATAATGCAAGAGCAATAAAATGTTATGAGAAATGTGGATTTATTAAAGAAGGTGTAGATAGAGAAGGTACATTAATTAATGGTAAGTTTGATGAACAATCATATGCAACAGGTATAATGTATAATGGTGATAAATTGAATTTTTGGGGATACGGTTTATATAATGATATTGAAAATCAAGCTAATATTGAAGATGTTTGCTCACGTATTTTTGATACGATTTCTCAGCATATATCGCCAAAGTAATATAACCTATTTAACTACGTAATTAGAAAAAATATATATCAATAAGAAATATTATTCTTTTTATTCTAATATATCATTAGGTTGACACTGCAATTCTCGACAAATCGCTGATATACAATGAATTACTTATATAAGGAGTTTTAATCTGGGACACAATCTTCAAATTTTGCAATAACGATAAGATATTATGTAGATAAACAAAGGAGATAAAAGATGGCAACGAAGTTGATTATTATAGAGGGATTACCAGGGTCAGGAAAATCTACAACAGCTCTGAGCGTATATGAGATTCTTAAAAATAAAGGTATTAATACAGAACTCTATTGTGAAGGTAATTATAATCATCCTGCGGATTTTGATGGAGTAGCCTATTTTAATAGTGAGGACTTCAATGTATTGCAACAAGTTCATTCAACAAGTAGGGATTTGTTGAATAGCATAAAAATTAATTATTATAATGGTTACCTAATTCCATATAGAAAAGCTATTGAAGAACAACAAATATCATTTGAAGAGCAAGTGTTTGATGATATAACAAAAAATGATATATATATGTTGCCATTAGAGATTCACATAGAATTAATAATAAGCAGATGGAGTGACTTTATTAATAAATATATTAATGAAGACAAGGTAGTTATATTTGAATGTTGTTTTATACAAAATCCAGTAACAGTAAGTATGATTATGAATAATTCATCTAAAGATGTTACGTTGAGTTATATCAGTAGGTTAGCTGAAAAAATTCTGCCATTAGAGCCTGTCTTAATATATGTGGAACAAGAGGATATTAATGTATCTTTTAATAGAGCTATATGCGAAAGGCCAAATGAATGGATTGAGGGATTTATAGACTATTATACAAATCAAGGGTATGGGTTAGCTAATAATTTAAAGGGGTTAGAGGGAGTTATGAAAGTAATTGAAGAAAGAATTAAGATTGAAAGTGAAGTATATGATTCACTTAAATTATCTAAATATAAAATTGATAATACTTCATTTAATATTGAGTTTCTTAAACAGAAGATTAACTCTATTATAGAAGTCAACTTATAGTCCATTTAGGGGGATAGATGATGAATAACATGTATATGTGGAGGTGAATTTATGAGTAGTATTATATATAGAAAATTAGCAATAGAAGAGTGTGAGTGTATAAATGAAATGAACCCATCTCAATATGTAGGAAAAGCGTGGAGAGAAGTAGATGGAAAACGCCAGTTAGTGGAAATAAATTACCAAGATTGCGATTGGCCGAATGGTTATGAATATCATATTAGTCATTTAAAAGAAACTATTTTAAATGGAGGAAGTGCAATTGGTGCTTTTGATAGCGGTGATAAATTATTAGGATTCGCAACAACTAATCACCAGTTTTTTGGCGAAAAGCATAAATATGTTTTATTAGACCAATTGTTTATAACATTAGAATGTAGAAATAAAGGAATAGGTAAAAATTGTTTATGCTTTCTGTAAATATGTCTAAGGAGTGGAATTCAGATAAAATTTATATTTGTGAGGGTTCGGCTGAGGAAACAATTGCATTTTACTTTGCAATAGGGTGTAAAGAGTCGGAAGAAATAAACAAAGAACTATACGAAAGTGACACAAGAGATTTTCAATTGGAATTTTCCTTATAAACTCTTTTTATGAGTATAATCAGTATTTAAGTAAATTATCAACATATTTATTTTTGCGTCACAACGATATTCTATTATGACGAAACTAAAAGGTGGATACAGATGTTTAAGTTCAAAGACTTTGATAATTTAACAGATGGTGTGATTGATTTGAAGATTGACGATAAAACACCATCTAATGAGGAAAAAGGTTATGTACCTTCATATAAATATAGGATTACCCTACATAATTCAGATGACAATATAGGTATTATTGATATTCGTATCGGGTATAACGATAATCTATATTATGGTGGGCATATTGGTTATGCAATTAAAGAAGCTTATAGAGGCAACAATTATGCTTCAAAGGCTTGTAAAATTATAAAACAGGTAGCAATTGCCCATGGAATGGATAGTTTAATAATAACTTGCAATCCAGATAACTTTCCATCTCGAAAAACTTGCGAGAAGGCGGGGCTTAAACTTAAAGAAATAGTAGATTTGCCATCACATAATGAAATGTATCGAAAGGGTGAAAGGCAAAAGTGTGTATATGAATGGATTTTAAAATAGTAGTTGTTTCGAAATTTTCGTATATGTTGAATATATCCTAAAAATAAGATTTATTCAACATTTTAGAATATGAAGTATTTATAGCTAACCTTGAATATAATAGCGGAGGTGATTTTAGTGGGGGAAAATTTAATTATAATAGTTACAGGTACATCTGCTACTGGTAAAACAATATTAAGTAAGAAATTAGCAAATAAATTTAAACTACCTTTAATAAATAAAGATGAAATTAAAGAATTACTTTTTGATTGTTTAGGTACTAAAGATGAAGAATGGGCAGTACGGTTAGGAGTAACAAGTTTTGAACTTTTATATCTGTTTGTTGAAAAATTATGTCAAACTGGCAAGGCATTTATTGTTGAAGGTAATTTTGAAGATAAATTTACAACCCAAATTATATCTGACTTAAAAACGAAATATAACTACAAAATATTACAATTATATTGTCATGCCCCAGAAGAAATATTATATAAAAGATATATTGAACGTGATAATTCAGGGGAAAGACATCCAGGGCATATTATTCAGATAAGTGGACTTGATGAATTCAAGAAAAGGGTTACAAATAAGAACTTTAAGTTAAAAATAGATAATTGTATAAATATAGATGTGGATACAACAAAATTTGAAGATATTAGATTACAAAAAATTTATAATGAAATAATAGGAAATATTAACTTATAAATTATGTTACAACTTTGTATTTATTAGATGTCACAATAGTATTTTAGGAAGATTTTTAAATAAGGGAAGCTATTTATTTAAAAGGGGGTTTTACAATGGCAATAGTTAAGTTGAGACAATATAGTTTGAGTATAGGAGAATTGGTAATTGAATCTGCCCAAATTAAAGATTCTAAAGAAATAATTACTTTTATAAAACAAGTTGAAAGCGAAACGAAATTTCTAATGAGAGAAATTGGAGAATATAATAAGAGTGTGGAAGATGAAATAATATTCATTGAAAACAAACGTAAAAGTGCGAAAGATGTATTTTTGGTTGCTAAGGTAAACGGAAAAGTAGTAGGAACATTAGGATTTAATACATCTCCTTATAGTAGGTACAAACATAAAGGACAATTTGGTATATCTATTTCAGAAGAATTTTGGAATTACGGAATTGGATATAATTTAATAGACACATTAATAAATTGGGCAGATAAAGAAGGGTTTGTAAAAATTAGTTTGGAAGTAGATTCCGATAATTCAAGGGCAATAAATTTGTATAATAAATTTAAATTTGTACAAGAAGGAATATTAAAATATGATAAGTATTTAGAAAATGGTATGTATGTAGATTCTATTATTATGGGTAGAATTAAGAATGAAAATTTGCTTTAAGTGCATATTGATATTTTGAATGTAACACAAATATAATTGAGTTTAATTATGGCATGATTGAATATATATTATTAGTCGGAATTGTACATTATGGGGAATTAAACGAGGTGGGATAAATAATAAATGATTACTAATATCTATTTTCTTAGACACGCTAAATCATCATATTCTCCTGATGAATTGAATAGACCATTATCTGAAAAAGGATTAATGGATGCTAAAAAAGTGACTGAATTACTCTCACATGAAAATATAACAAAGGTTATATCAAGTCCATATAAACGGGCTATTCAAACAGTTGAAGGTACAGCAAACTACTTTGGATTGACTATTTCAATAGATGAAGGTTTTAGAGAAAGAAAACTTGCTGATAGTTCTGTTGTAAATTTTGAAAAAGTAATTATAAAATACTGGGAAAACTTTGATTTCTCTCTTTTTGGAGGTGAAAATGGACATTTGGCACAAGATAGAGGTGTACAAGCTCTTAAAAGTGTTTTAAATAAATATTGTGGAAGAAATGTTGTTATTGGTACTCATGGAAATATTATGGTGCTAATAATGAATTACTATGATAAAAAATATAATTACGATTTCTGGAATTGTTTGAATATGCCAGATATATACAAATTAAGGTTTCAAGATGTAATATTAAAGGATGTAAAACGTATTTTGTTATAATGCTCTAATTTATTAAACATGTAAGTTCGCAATCTGAATCCAAACCTATTCATATTGTGTAAAAGTAATAATTAAAAATAATTAATTTATATGTAATGTTAGATTGCATAGATAGGAGATTTATTTGAAAAATAAAACAATAAATTTAGCAATAGAACAAATGAAATCTAATAACATAAATGAGATATTTAGACAAGAATCGTTTTTTGAAGAATACTTCAAAGTTTTTCGTGAGTATAAAGAATTTGACGAAAATATTATTAATTCTATACAGCATAATTTAGAATTAAATGATGTAATTAACTTGTCAAACACATTGATAAGCAAGTTTGAAAAAAAAACTAATATTTTATCGAGAAATAATATCAAAAGTGATATTGGACTAATTATTTTTATTGGAGACGGGCATATAGATGGCCATAGTATATTTTTAAATAATTCTACTTATGTTTTTATTGATTTATATGCAATTAGTTCACGCTTTAACAAAAAATATGATTTAGAAGCTTTTCTATCTCACGAAATTATCCATGCAGTACATTATGATTTAAATAAAGAGTTTTATCCAGAAAACTATAATTTAACAGAAGATAAGTATTTGAAAACATTAATTGTAGAAGGTATGGCTACATATATGAGTATATCTCTATTTGGAATATCAGAGAATTCAGCATATTGGGTTGGACTTTTAGCAAAACATGAAGTTAATGAATGGGTTTGTAATTGTGAAAATATGAAAACAAATATAGGAATTAATCTTAAAGAATTAATTTCTAATAGAGAATTTGATAAGAATATATATGATAGATTATTTTGTATTATTAAATCCGAAAATTTCACTTCTTATAGAATAGGATATTATTATGGTTGCCAAATAGTAAAGATGATATATTATGAAAATAGTATTAATGAAGTATTTAGACTTGAATTCAAGGATATTAAAAAATATATAAATGCTTATTTTAAAATTAAAATTGTATAAATGGTCATTCTATTATTAAATTACTAAGGTGTAATATTCATAACGGATGACACAAGTAGTACCCATAGCAATTAAGATGTGAGTTTTTAGTATATCAATTTCAGAGTTATATTTTATGGAAAATAAATTTATAATGCGTATATATTTCTGATTGAGAATATTTTAAAAGGATGAAATGAAAAATGGGAAGAGTATTGAGTCAGGTATTTATTGGTTACTTATAACATTTGCTGAATTAATATCAGTAATTCTATATACTCAGTCATATGAGTGTCGAAAGGTGGAAAATTAAATGAATTTAAAAAACATACATACAGAAAGATTATTAATAGTACCTGTAACAATCGAAATAACTCAATCTCTATTAGTAGGAAGCTGTAAAGAAATTGAAAGACTTGGAATAAAAACAGATAAAAACTGGCCTACAAAGGACACTTTGGATATTTTGCCTAATATAAATGAGTCATTAGAAAAGGAAAAGAACCCAAGTGGATTTGAATTTTGGATGATTGTAAAAAAAGACAATATGCAAGTAGTTGGGGATATAGGGTTTCATGGAAAACCTAATGCAGAAGGTGAAGTTGAAGTTGGCTTTGGGTTAGTAGAACGGGAAAGAGGAAGGGGAATTGCGTTTGAGGCATTAAAAGCTATTATTAATTGGTTAAGTTTTCAACATGGTGTTAAATTTATACGTGCAGATTGTTTGATTAGTAATAAACCTTCTGCACGAACATTAGAAAAAGTTGGTATGAGAGAAATTAGTCGGGACCAAGATTTGATTTATTGGGAACTTATTAATACAGTAATTTAATAATTGAAATGAGGGGCAAAATGGATAATATAACAAAATTAAAATCTGGTGATTCCATAGGTATTTTTTCACCATCATCGCCTATAACATATTCATGTCCAAATAGGTTTGATAGAGCCAAGAAATATTTGCAGAATAAGGGTTTTAAAATAGTAGAGGGAAGTTTAACAGGAAAGTATGACTTCTACAGGTCAGGGAGTATTATACAAAGGGCAGAGGAATTAAATAATTTAATTAGAAATCCAGAAGTAAAATGTATCATGGCAACTATTGGAGGAATGAACTCAAATTCGATTCTTCCTTATATAGATTATGATGAATTTAAAAGAAATCCTAAAATTATAATAGGATACTCTGATGTTACAGCAATTCTACTTGCTATATATGCACAAACAGGAATAAGTACATATTATGGTCCTGCATTAGTGGCTTCATTTGGAGAATTACCACCATTTGTTGATTCTACCTATAAATATTTCAAAGAAATCACTATGGATAAAATGAAAATTCCTTATGTATTTGAAACTCCTGAATACTGGACAGATGAACACGTTAATTGGGAAACACAAGATAGGAGCAAAGAAAAAAGAAAAAATCAATGTATTACAGTCTATGAAGGAAATGTCAGAGGCAGGGTAATAGGTGGAAACCTGAATACAATACAAGGAATATGGGGTAGTAAATATATGCCTGAAATAAAGGATGGGGATATACTTTTTATAGAAGATTCTTTAAAAGATTCTGCAACAATTGAAAGAAGTTTTTCATTTTTAAAAGTTAATGGAGTATTAGATAGAATTTCAGGAATAATCCTTGGTAAACATGAGTTATTTGATGATTTAAAAACTGGGAGAAAACCATATGAAATATTATTAGAAGTAATGGGAGATAAAAAAGTACCATTCATTGCAGATTTTGATTGCTGTCATACACATCCAATGATGACTTTACCAATAGGATGTGAGATTGAACTTGATGCTACAAATAAGAAAGTAAGTGTTGTAAGTAATTGAGTCAAGTAATATTTGATGGGCCAAAATGATTTTTGAATTAAGATTATAGATAAAGATATAAATGATACTTGTATAAAAGAGGATTAACGGAGTACCTAATGATGAAGGAGATATAATTATTATAGAAATGTTGAGGAGTGTAATTAAATGCTAAATGTATATTTTGCTTCTTCTAATTGGAAACCTACAGAAAACAACCCATTTATAGCTGATGGTAGTTATGGAGAAAAATGGTCTGCTTTTATTTATGATGATTCTATTAACAACTTATATACAAATGTATTCCCTAATACCAAAGTATACTCACTAATAGTTAAACCTCAGATTGATAAAGAATTTGAACGATTAATTGATTTTGTTATTTATGAAACATCTTATGGTAGAAATATTATATTAAAAATACCTAATAATTCTAAAGAAGTTATTTTAGCGAAGTTGGAGACTTTATCTAAAAACAATAAAAATATTATAAGAGCTACTGATATAAAGTGGTTAGTTCATAGTACAACAAAACAGTTATGGGAGAAGATAAAAATAACAGGAGAGTTATTATCTCCAAGTTGTTTAAAACACAATGGAAAGGAGGTAAATGAAATTGGACTAAAAGCATTATTAGAACCCATGGATTATTCGGATTTTATAATGCTTGATGTGGTAGATGGATGTGGGGAACTTGTTGTTAATTCAAGGCAACGTGGATATATATGTCTTGACCCTAATATTGAGTATATACCTGGCGTAAGGATATATTTTAATGCTCATAAGATAATATCTTATGGATTAGCAACAAGAGATGGACTTCATGTACTTAAAGTATTTGAAAGATTGCCACTTGATAAGTATATGGCTTTAGCTATAGAAGATAAAATGTTAACAAGGCGAATTTGGACACCTACGACATATACTCATTTTTCAAATGAGTTTTTTCTAAAACATGTGGAGGGGTTATGAGGATATATGGAACATTATTTTATTGTGTCACAACTGAAGAATAGTATGACCCAACAATAAATAAAGAAAGGATGATTCATATGGGAAATAGTTACACCATAATTATTTTTACAGTCATTAACCTTGCACTATTATTTGCAATCATAGTAGTGATATATAAAGTAATACAAGGAATTACACGTTTTGTTAATAGAAATAAAGAGATGGAGAAAAAGATAGATGTTATTTTAAATAAATTAGAAAATAAGGAAGATAAATAATATTTATAAGTGAACATTTAATAGCAATAATAGTTTAATCAAATTAACATTTTATGACATGTTAGTAAAATATTGAAACTTGATTAACTGCTGATATGAGTGTAATAGGAGGAAATTTATATGGACATTAAATTAAGAACTTTAGAAAAATCAGATAAAGAATATTTCTTTTTATGGATAAAGGATAAAGAAGTTATAAGATACTCATTATCTCTATTTCAGAAAATGAATACTGATAATGAAATATCACATTGGTTTGATACGCTTTTATTAGATAAATCTTCATATAATAAAGCAATAGTAGATACCACAAACAAAAAGTTAATTGGATATACTGGAATAACACAAATAAGCGAAACAAATTTATCTGGAGAATACTTTATATTTATTGGTGACAAATCTTATCATAGAAAAGGTGTTGGTACATTTATTACGAAAGAAATAACTAAAAATGCTTTTTATGAATTAGGACTCAATAGAATTATGCTTACTGTCTCAGAAAAAAATATAGGAGCAATTAAAGCTTATACTAATGCTAACTTCAAAACAGAAGGAGTTATGAGACAAGCCTTTTACAGAAATGGAGAATTCCATGATAAGATTATTATGGCAATTTTAAAAGAAGAGTATTAATTCGTAACATTCAAAAATAGCGTATTAATGGCAATTTTACGATAGTTGAACAATAGTAAAATATGACGCAACAAAACAAAATCATAAATTAATTATTTTTTTATAATAATATCTATAAATAAGATAAGGGTGGAGATTTTATGAATTCTATTGAATTATATAATCATTTAGAAAGAGATTTTATCACTAAAGAGTTGAGGGATGATTGGGCAAGGTATATGCGTGACATGGATGATTACCTTTGCATAAATTTTAAGGAAAGAAGTATGGGTTTGGTATGTGATTTTGCAAGTGAAATTAAAGAAGTTTACTCTGCTGTGTTTCCTACTGAAGATATTATGCAGAAAATAATTGATGATGGAATAACAGATGCCATGTTATTTTTACACCATCCTTCTATTTGGGACATTACAAGACTCAAACCATTCTATCAAATGGACAAAGCATTATTAGAAAAATTTAGAAAAAACAGAATATCTATATATAATTTGCATGTACCTTTAGATAATTTTTGTGAGTATTCAACAAGTAAAACTTTAGCCGATGCGTTAGATATAGAAATTGAAAAACCATTTAAGGAGTATTGTGGAGCTTTAAGTGGTGTAATTGGGAAAACCAAGTGCAAAAGCATGGAAGAATTGCATAATAAGTTTTCAAAAGTATTGGGTCATGAAACAAGTCTTTATTTATACGGGGATAGCAATATAAAGGACGGAAGAATAGCTATTGTAGCAGGTGGTGGCAATAATAAAGATACTGTTACTGAAATGATTGAAAATAATATTAATGTTCTTATAACAGGCATTTCAGTAAATAATGAAAGTTATTCAGCAGTTCATGAACTTGAACAAAATAATTGTATTAATGTTTTAGGAGGCACTCATTATTCTACTGAAAAATTTGCTTGTCAAAAAATGTGTACTTACTTTGAAAATCTTGGTATTGCTTCTACTTTTATTGAGGGTGAACCAGTATGTGAGGATATGTAAGTTTGTTATATTGTGATGTAATGGTATGACGGGATATTCTAAAAGTACGCAGTAAACATTATTAACTTTTTTGAAGGAGTGAAGATGGTGAAAATAGAATTAGTAAAACCTTCAGATGAAATGGAAACAATGATATTTGAGTTAGTTTCTGAATTTAAGGTACACAAAGAAGATACAATTAATGGTTGTTGTGGATTAATGAGGTGTAATGATTATTATGAGTGGATGGAGTATATTAGGCAAGTCGAAAATGGGCTTATGGATAGGACTCCATCAAGTACCTTTGTAGCAATAGATGCAATCTCAAAATCAATAGTTGGAATTATTGATATAAGGCATTATTTAAATGAAAAATATTATTATAGTGGGCATATTGGATATTCTATTCGTCCGAATTTACGGTGTAAAGGTTATGGTACAGAGATTCTACAATTGGGGATAGAAAAAGCAAAAGATATTAACCTTGAAAAATTATTGCTATCCTGCAAAAAAAGTAACATTGCTTCACAAAAGGTAATTGAAAGAAACAAGGGCATATTGGAAAAGGAAATATTTGATGATGGTGAAGTATATTTGGTATATTGGATTCGTGTGTAAGTTATAACAGAACACAGCATTATATAACGATAAATAAGTAGTGAATGTAGATAAAACTCCCAATAGAAAATCAATGTTATTTCACATCTTTCTTAAACAGTGTAACAATGGTATATATGAGGAACAAATAAGAGAGGGGGAATAAAAAATTGGTATTACTCGAAAAACATATATTTGAACTGGAAAATGAGTTGTTAAAATCTGAAACAAGGCAATCGGCAGAAAAAATAAGTAAATTACTGTCAGACGATTGTACTGAATTTTGCAGTTCGGGAAAGATATATAATTATAATAAAGGTGATGTCTTTGATAAGAATATTAATTTATCTGAAATAAAGTGGGAAATAAAACAATTTACAGCAATACAAATGTCAATTGATTGTATATTGGCAACTTATAAGTTAATAAAGCATAGTGAATTGAACGAACATATGAAATATTCACTTCGTAGTTCCATATGGAAATGTTTAGATGGAAAATGGAAAATGATTTTTCATCAGGGTACATTGACATCTAAAATGTAAGAGGGAATAACAGAATTTTATGTGAAAAATATAAAGTGTTCCAAAACTAAACCAATTAACTTTAAAACTGTTGAGATTAATCTATAAAATGCCTAACGTAGCCAAAATTGGAAATATGTCAAATATATTACCAGAGTATTTAGGATGAATATGATGAATATTGCAGTGGAAAGTATCAAAATAATGAGGGTGTTCAACCAAGTTTACTGTATAAAGATTTTGAAAGTTAAATAACTATAATTTGCAATAGTATTATTTTGTTTTACAGTAGTATATTGTTGCTGATGAAAATGGAGGCTAAATTTAATATGGATAATGTTGAGAGTGTACTTAATTATTACAAGGATGAATTAAAATGGAATCCACCTTTTGCTGACATACTCTCTAAATATTCACCAGAGGGATTAAAAGGCTATTTGGTAATGCGTGAATCCATCCAAAATGGTCATTTGCCTAAAAAGACAAGTGAATTGATTTTTACAATATTGGATAGTTTAGATGGCGAAGTAAGCGGTGCAAAAGCACATGCTGTTGCGGCCATAGAAGCAGGTTTAACTATGGAAGAGTTAGTAGAAGCATTTGTAATTGTAACTCTTGTAAAAGGTATTAATGTGTTATGTAAAACAGGCGTTGAAGCAATAAAAGTAGCCGAGAAAAGATTTGAGGAAATAAAATTGACCAAGGAAAATCAACAATAAAAAAATTGGGATATTTGCATGTTATGAAGGAGTGGTAGGAAACTGTAAGGCATAGATTATATATGTAAATTATTTTATCAAAAAGTAATGGGGGCTATATGGAAAATTTAGATATAAGAAAATTTGATAATGATGACGCAATTACAGTATCAAAAATAATTTGTAAAAATTTTTTGGAGGTTAATATAAAGGATTATCCTAAAGAAGAAATGGAGTATTTATCAGAAATTTATAATTCTGACAAAGTATTAGAGATTAGTGATTATGCTCATATGTATGTTGTATGTATAGATAAGAAAATTATTGGTTGTGGTGCAATTTCAAGCTTTTGGGGAAGACAAGATGAAAGTATACTTTTAACAATATTCGTTCTACCTGAATTACATGGTAAGGGTATTGGAAGAATAATAATAAAAACATTAGAAAGTGATGAATACTTTTTAAGGGCAAAAAGAATAGAGATTCCATCATCAATTACTGCATGTGAGTTCTATAAAAAAATGGGATATGATTATAAAGATGGAATAGTAAAATTGGATGGTGAAGGACATTACCGATTAGAAAAATTCAGATAGAATAAGAACATATATATCATTGATGGAGGTACTATGAAAAACAGTCAGTAGATAAACTGGCAGACTATTTGTAGTGTTAAAAATATATTTATTTAATTCATTAAAAATATATGAACTTTAAAATATAATAAACATCTGAGTTGAGTAAATAAGAGACTTACAGGGGAATCTACTAAACTAATTAGTACAATAATGCTAATGTAGGGGGTTGGGCTATAGTGAGTAATTTTAAAAAGATTTCTTTAGTAATAATAATTTTAATTTCAGCTATTATAATTAGTAGCACAATGTATTTAGCTATTGGCACTGGGATTGATACGTATGGAATTTTTGTTGATAATATCACTAAAGACAATAAAACTCTACAAATCACTGGGTCGACAAGCAATAGTGCTTTAGTATATGCTGGATATAGCTATAAAATCAAAGGTGATTCATTGTATTTAAAGTTAAGATATAGTCTTGGAAGTTCATTTCATCATGGTGGAGGATTCAATATTACCTTAAATAATGACCTTAGTAATATAAATAATATGTACCTACAGGGTAACAAAAGCGAAGACGAAAAATTATTTTGGACAAAATATTCTCAAAACATAAAACAAAATGCTCTACAAGTACAAATGTCTACTGAAAATGTAAATTATAAATCTACTATTAAATCTATCAAATTTAGAATAATAAATAATGGGGATACTCCTGTAGCTCTTGGAGAGTATTATGTTCTCCAAAAGTATAAGGATGGAAAGTGGTTCGATATTCCGTTTAAGAAAGACTTTTCGTTTACTGCGGAAGCGATTCTATTAAAACCAAAAGGAAAATATGAAAGTAGTGCACTTTTAAGTCTATCTGATTTTACATTTAACACAGGAAAATATAGAATAATTAAAGTTATTTTGAGTAAAGACAAAGAGAAAGTTAATATCAGTTGTGATTTTAATATTAATTAAAAGATTTGTATTAATGATAACTCGGAAGATAAGAGTTAATAATGGTATTACTTATTTTTTATATATGCGTTACAAAGATTATTAACAAATCTAAAGAAGGAGGTATACTACTCTGACAAGTGAAATGAATTATACCAAAATAATTAAAGAACAAACAGAGCGTTCTCTTTGGAGTATCAACAACGTTATTGATTGTGTGCCAGATGGATATTGGAATAAAAGTTATTGTAAAATGCCTTTATGGAAACATATTTATCACACATTACATTCTTTGGATATGTGGTATATCAATCCACGAAAATATTCTGAACCATCATTTCACATTGAAAATTTAAACAATTTGGATGTTGAGACAGAAAAATTATTATCAAGAGAAGAACTAAAACATTATTATAAATTAATTGAAAAGAAAATAAATCAATATAACAATAGTATAACTGATGACATACTCCTTACTAACCCTGAAAGCTGTGAGTGGACAATCTTTACATTAATTCTTGCACAACATAGGCATTTATACACTCACATGGGAATGATTATGGGATTTATAATTGCTGAAACAGGATTATGGCCTAAAGTTATAGGATTAGAAGGGGCTATTCCAACAGGTGATTATAGTTTGTATTTTTAATAGTAATGTAGTGTGATGTAGTTTTCATTTTAGAAGTATCGGTATAAATATACGTAACAAATTTAATGAAGGTGAGGATGTACAAATATGAGAAATTGTTTAGTAGAAGGTATACCTACATTAGAAGAAGCAAAGATAATATTAGAGGAAGGTAGTAAATTAAATCCAGGTGCATGGATAGACCATTCTTTATATGTAGGTAAAGTAGCAGAATTAATTGCAAAAGAGGATAAAGAGTTAGATTCAAATGTAGCATTAATACTCGGCATGTTGCATGACATTGGAAGAAGATACGGTGTAACTAATGAGAGACATAGTATAGATGGTTATAGATTTGCTATGGAAAAGGGATATGATTTATGGGCAAGAATCTGCATGACACATGGATATTTATGTAAGAACGTTGATGACATATGCGGGAAGAAAGATTGCACGATTGAGGAACGTAATTTTACTAAAGAATATTTAGATAATATTGAATTTACAGCGTACGATAAATTAATTCAATTATGTGATGCCTTAGCACTACCATCAGGATTTTGCTTATTAGAAAAAAGGATTGTAGATGTTGTGTTGAGATATGGCTTTAATGAATTTACGCTTGAAAAATGGAAAGTAACATTTGAAATACAAAGATATTTTGAGGAAAGAATAGGAACGTCTATTTATAGTATTTTGCCTAATGTAAAAGAAACTACTTTTGGTTTTTGAAAAGGTTTTGATGAACAGTTTTCAAATATTGTGTCTGAAAGGAAGTATTGTATGTCTAAAGACATGTAATAATCTTTAGATAGATTATTTCAAATTGTTTTATATAAACGTCACAAGTAATAACATTTGTGGCGTTTTTGTTTGTGTTAAAGTGAAGGAAGAATAGGAAGATTCATCCGCATTTCTTAATGAAATAATAAATTTCACATTTTAGTCTTGAACCTTACGTAGCGTAATAATTTATAATTAAATTATATGTTATTGGGAGGTATTTAAAAATGCTAAAACTTGAATATTTACAAAAGGAAGATTTAAAAAAAATAGTGGAATGGAATGTTAAAAAATCTGCGGATTATTTATTACAATGGTCTGGACCTGCATATAGTTATCCTTTAACAATTGAGCAAGTTGAGGATTATTTTATAAGCAATAATTCTAATATATTTGTTTATAAAATACTATCAATTGATACTGATGAATTTATTGGAACTATTGAATTATGTGAAACAGATAAAAGCAATAAAATTGGTAGGGTATGTAGATTTTTAATTGGGGAAGAAAATTATAGAGGTAAGGGGATTGGAACTGAGGTATTAAAGGAAATATTAAGAATTGGATTTAAAGATTTTAAATTTGAAAAGATAACACTTGGCGTATTTGATTTTAACTATGGTGCGATTAAATGTTATGAAAACGCAGGGTTTATGAAAGAAAAATTCTTAGAGAATTCAAGGAAATCATCAACGGGTTATTGGAATTTATATGAAATGTCTATTTCAAAGACTGAATGGCAAATAAGTAATTAATAATTGAGATTACTTTAATAAGGCAGAATTATATAATATGATGAAATAAATATTGGGTGGGGTTAGCGTGGAAATTATAACAAAACAGATTACTATTGAAAATATAGGAATTTTAAGAGAATCATTAGATAAACTACATGAATACCATAACAATAAATCAGTATATTTTTCTGGGAGTTATCCAAGAATAACATTTGAAGAGCGTATAGAACAATATAAAAAAAATGCAAAATTAGGAAAATACAGAATTGAATTATTGAATGACAGAGATACAAGCAATATTGTAGGATTTTGTATAGCGTATAGAACAAAAATATTTGGAAAGATAGAAGTGCTTTTCGTTGATGAAAAATACAGAAGAAATGGATTGGGTATAAAATTAATGGATAGTGCCATGGAATGGTTTGTGGAAAATCATATAAATGAAATAGAACTTACAGTAGTATATGGGAATGAAGTAGTATCATTTTATGAGAAATTTGGATTTTATCTACGTTCAAGTATTATGACAACAAGACCATAACTATATAAATCCACTTTCTTCGTATCTTATATAACAATGGAAAATAAATGTGAAGTAATAATGTTTATATCTCCTTACCATATTTAAATAACAAAATTTTAACCCCTCAGCTTAATTATTTTTCAAAATAAGCTAAGGGGTTATATTATTTACACTTAACACAATTATATGTTTAAAGAAATTGGAGTTTCTAAAAAACATATTAATTCACACGCTAAACAGTAAAAATCTTTGTACAGGGAGATAATAATGGTATCTTTTATATTTTAAAAGATTTAGATTATGTATTTAGTATAACAAATAATATGCAAAATGTAACGAACACAATAGGCAATGAAGCCAATTGAATCAGCACTATTGGCAATAAGGAGATTTCTATTTTGTAAGTTGAGATGATAAATTTGAATTAGAATAAGTTGCAATATTATAACGACTTTAACTTATATATAACATGGTTAGAATATTGACTATCTTCAACGCAACATAATAGTAAATATGGTGTGATATTATATGATTCCATTAATATTATTAGAAAATTAGTTGATGGGTGAAACATAAATACGCAAAATCATGAAGAAGTAAGTGTAACGGAATTAGATATAAACTAAATAATTATTATGTGTTTAATATAAAAAAGTGTAAGTAATAAGTTATATACGGTAGATAACCGTTGATGACGGGAACGCACATAAATAAAGGCATATTTAAGAAAAACTCTTAGATATGCCTTTTATTTGCGTTGTCTCGCATAGAAATAAAAATGTTTTACATTTAATAATTTACATAATAATTAGCCCCCTAAATAATATATATTATAGCAAAGAAAGTAGCATGAGTTGTAATAACTTCTGCTACTTATTTTTATTAATTTATTCGCTTTATATGAAAAGCACCCAAAATATTAATATATTTAAACATCCCTTACGGTGTAGATTTTTTAGAATATTTAAATTGAATAAATATTCTCATTATGGATATCAATAAAATTATTGAAAAAAAACATAAAGACGTATAATTAAAAGAAAATACCTCAGCATACGATAAAAAACTTAACGTTAATAATAAAAACCCTATTATTAAAGAGCTGATTTTATAAGATTTTACAAATCCCTTTTTATTTTTAATTTTTGTATTTGTAGTTAAGGCATATTTAAGCATATCAAAATTTGTTTCTGTTCTCGTTATTCCATACAGAATAATGCACAATCCTACTATAACCATGAACAGTATAAATATATTATTCGTAATAATACCACTTCCTCTTAGTTTCTAATATTATAAGTATTTAATAATAATAGCAGTTGCCTTTTAACTAAACTTTCAATTTTTACTATAAGTATGTCCTTATTCAATTATATAGGATATTAATATAAACTTCGAATATTTAACATAAAAATATTAATTTTAAATACATCCTAAACTCCTAAACTTTATATTCCATACTTTTAATTGTTTCTAAATCTTCATCATCTATATCATAATGCCTATCTGTCGTAATCAATTTATAGATGATATTATCTATGCTTGGTAACTTTGTTATCGCACTTACAAGACTATATAAGGCTAACTGCTTATATTTTTTCATAGAATGTACCTTGCAAATAGCGTATAAATTGGATTTTGGTTGGTCTAATAAGTTTTCTCGTTTATTAAAAGTTTTCACATCATCTTCTTCATCAAATTTAAAATATTTGTTGGCTGTGGCTATCATTGCCTTTTCTGTTTCTGATTTAAGCAAGGCAATATATCTTGTAGTTGGCTTTGTTCATTTTTAAGGTTAATTTTCAATGAGACAATATCGTATTTACGATAAATAAAACTATTAATCCTTTATTTTCGTGGGTTACAACCATCAACGGATTATTACAGTATATAATTAATAAGTATTAATATTCCTTTTTTATATAACTTATGGTATAATTTGTTGGTATTAAATTTGTTTGCTCAGGTCGTTGGTTCGAGTCCTTCACTCCCTACACCTACAATCATAAGTATTTGTGCTATTAAGCTACTTGGAGAAGCTACGATTAAGGTTGTTATTGGAAACTTAATTGGAACTCTCAAAGGAAAATACGAAAGGATGTGGTCCGTTATGAATATTCTATTTGTAACTATAGCTCTATGTGGTTTTTGCGGGGAGTTAGCTCAGAGGTAGAGCATGTGATAAAGTTAAATCAACATAGAGCTGAAAGCAAAAGTTCAGCACCTTAATGGTGCTTTTTTTAATTCAAATAAATATAAGAATAAATAGGAGAATTAAGAAAGTTGAAGGGGGATTGGAATATGGGGTTTATATATGAGAAAGAAGAATTTGAAAAATTGTTTGATAAACAGCCAGTCATTGTAATGGATACAAATGTCCTTTTAGGGCTGTATAGTTTTACACCAGAAACTATAGAAGATATTATTGGCTCATTTGAAAAAAATCTGAACTTTTTTTGGATACCTAATCAGGTATATTTAGAATATACAAGACATTATGAACACATACGCAAACGTGAAGCAAACCGATTTCAGAATTTGAAGGAGGAAATCTGCAAGGCACTTTCTGATTCAATAGGTGCGGTCTCAAAAAACTATAGTGCTTTTAACAAATATAAATTACCAGAAGTAGATGATAGTAGAAATAAACTTATAGAAAATATAAACAATGCGATGAAAACTGCAAAACAAGATTTAGATAAACTGCAAGTTGGACATAGTGAACGAATAGCATGTATAAGTGAGCAGAATGATATTGTATATAAATTTGTAACAAATATAAGAAAAGTCAGTTGTGCTGATGGGTTTTCAATGTTAGAGCTAATTGATATTTATGAGGAGGGAGAAAAAAGGTACAAGTATAAAATGCCACCTGGATTTACTGATATTAATAAACCAGATAAGGGTGAAGAGTATTCTGATTTTGTAATGAGAAAATATGGAGATTTGATTATTTGGAAGGAAATACTTAGAAAAATAAAAGACAAAGACGTAAATCTTATATTTATTGAAAATGAAGTTAAAGAGGACTGGTGGACTTATAGTAAAAATAGACCCAAAAGGATTCCATTAATGTTGGAAGAAGAATTCTTTAAGGAAGCAGGAGATAATTCGGATTTTTGCATGGTAACGGTTGATGAATTAATAAGTCATTTTGGAAATCTCCTAAATATCCAACCTAATTCTATTTTAGAGGTAAATAAAAGAATGGACTTTATAAGGGGGATGGAGGCTTACTTAACGTTAAATCAATATGATATAGTACAAAGTTATATTGAAGACAACGCCATTGAGCAAATCATAGATAATATTAAAAATATTTTAATAGGGGAAGGACTTGGAGGTGGCAGTATTTCAGATGTGGAACATATTGAGATAATTGAAATTAAGGTGATGGAAAGTTCGTTCGATTATAACCAAAATGAATGTCAAATCACAGTAAATACAGGAGTAATTGTGGAAAATAGTTCTGATGTAATTGTATCTTTTGGAAGAGTGGATAATGTATCAATGAATATATCCACCATAGTTAAAGTAGAGGCCTCTCTCTATCTAAATATTGATAACGAAAAAGAGCCGAAAAAAGCTATCGAGTATGAGACTGTGGAATTTCATAATTTCAAAGTTAAGGATATTGAATATAGGGAATACGATGGACGCACTCATTTTATAGATGAAGATGATTACAATGGGAGGTCACATCGTATGAGTATTTGCCCTGATTGTGGGGAAGAATTTATTGAAGGAAGTGGTGGAGGAAATGGATTTTGCATTGAGTGTGCTTCAGAACATTAAAATCAATAAAATAGCAGTATAACAGTATATGTACTGAATAGTGCCTACAACATAATATACTAAATAAATGTAGAATTATATAAATGATAGAAACACTTTCCAGAAAGGAAGTTTTTTGAATTAGGGACTAAAAATGATTGCAAACTGAGTTTCTAAGAAAAATCTCGAGATATAAAGCCGTTGACTATCTGCAATAGCTAAATAATATCATTTGTATTGAATACAGTTACTAATACATGTATAGTTTATATATGGAAATAAAAAACAATATTTGATATGTAAGGTAATGCAGATAGTCTAATTAATATCTGCATTATTTATTAAGGTTTCTGAATCTGACAGAAAGTTACGGAGGAAGATTAAGAATGGCTGTTTCAGGGCCTTTCAAGGAATCTGATGAAAAAGCATACTTTGAATATGACATAATAGCTTAAAAACTAATATTGTGTAAAATAGGGGGTGATATGATGAATACAGTAAGTCCAATCCGAGATAAGAAACAATTGGAGGCTATGAAAAATTTCTTAAAGGGAAAGGATGTACGAGATTATTTAATGCTCATGGTAGGAATTTCCAGTGCGTTAAGAATTTCTGACATATTATGTATGAGGACTAAGGATATTTGGACAGGAAGAAAGCCAACAGAATTTATAATGCTAAATGAAAAGAAAACTGGTAAGGCTAAGAGGTTTCCGATTACTAAGAATTTAAATAAATGTATAATTTTATTTATGAAGGAACATGACTTAGAACAGGATGATTATGTATTCCAATCAAGAAAAGGAAATGGAAAGGCGATTACCCGTCAACATGCGGCCTACATATTGAGCCAAGCAGGAGATTACGTAGGTATTAAAGAACCAATATCAACACACTCTATGCGAAAAACTTGGGGTTATTGGGCATATAAATCAGGTGTGTCGTTAGCTCTTATAATGGAAGCTTTAAATCATAGTAGTATGGCGAATACAAGGAAGTATCTGGGGATTACTCAAGATGACTTAGATAATGTTTATATGTCATTGAACTTATAGAACATTTAAGCAAATAAAAATAGCTTATAATAGGAAAGAATTTTTTAGAATATAAATAAAAGGTGATAAAAATGAATAATATAGGAAAGCGAATAATGGTTATAGGTTCACCAGGTAGCGGTAAGAGTACATTTTCAAGAAAACTTGCAGAGATAACACTTCGCCCACTTATTCATCTTGATAAAGAGTTTTGGAATAATGGTTGGATTGAAACTCCAAGGGAGGAGTGGGTAAGAAAACAAAAATTATTAATATCAGGGGATGAATGGATAGTAGATGGTAATTATGGTGGGACTATGGATATTCGTCTTGAAAAGGCCGATACTGTAATTTGTTTTAAATTAAGTAGAACAGTATGCTTATTGAGTTACTTTAAAAGAGTTATAACAAATATAAATAAAATAAGACCTGATATGCCAGAGGGTTGTCCCGAAAAGTTTGACTATGAATTTATGAAGTATATTTGGAACTTCCCCGAGAAATCAGGACAAGGAAACATTGACAGAATCAATAAAAATAAAACTAAACAAATAATAGTTTTTAAAAATAGAAGAGAAGTAAATAAATATATTAAAACCATATACACAAGCATTAGCTGATAAAAAAAAATCAGTTCAGTTGCTTATTGTATATGGTTTTTTCTTTTATTTAATTTAGTCAATATTGGAGGATGTAAAATGACAAATGGAATTTTCGATTATGAAAAAGAAGCTTATGTTCCAGGTATAAAAGTGCAAGATTTTTCATCACGTGGAAGGGTATCAAGGATAAAAGGGAAAACAACAAATAGAATTCACCACCTCATAAGTGATTTACAAACAAATTTATTTTACCTACTTGATTATGAAGAAAGTATAACCGATATAAAAGAGCATTATCCATTGCTGGATTTAGAAGAAGTAGTATCTGATTTGGCTGATATTAGATTAGATAAGTTTATAGATAAAAAAACAGGTGAAAAGTATGTTTTTACAACAACGTTTGTTATTACTTTGAAAAGTATGTCAGGAGAAAAATATTTAGCCTTATCTGTGAGGAATGAATCGGAATTGTATAGAGATTTGACATTGGAGAAACTTGAATTAGAAAGACGATATTGGAATAAGAAAAGGATTGGTTGGGCGATAATCACAAACAAGGATTTACCAATGATTAAAGTTAAAAATATTAAGTGGCTATACTTAGGATATACAGATATTGATTTTGATAAAGAACAGTATATAAGGCAGATGATTACAAGCAGAATAAATTTAAATCAATTTATGTTGAAAGATATATTAAGTTATATAGATAAAGAACTTTTACTAATTGTAGGTACGTCACTTGGAGTATTGAAAAATATGATTATCGACAAGGAACTAATAGTAAATATGGATATTCCTATTGATATTGAAATGCTAACAAGTGATATAATTGTAAATTTCAAAGAGGTGACTAAACGTGCATTATAATATAATGTTAAATAGCTTGGTTCAATGGAATAAAGATGAAAAATTAATCGAAAGAGTTTTATGGATTTCTGAGGAAATAGATATAGTATTTTTAATAAATATATTTGATAGGAGTTGGCCATATGAAATTAAACTTTCTAAACTATATACACTACTAATAGAAGAAGAAATAGATGTCATAACAAATGAAATCCATTTTAGAGTAGTAGATGAAGTTGACATTAGTGATAAGGATGTTGAAAGAAGAAATAAATCATATCAGGTTGTAATGGAATTTTACAAAAATATAGACGAACCTAATATTTTTATGACAAGAGAAAGAAATAAATTTATTAATAATGTAATTAGCAAGTATGGAATAAGTAGAAGCACAGTTGAAGACTACGTTAAAAAATTCTGGAAGCGGGGTAAAACAATAAATTCATTATTAACAGATTATCACCATTGTGGAAATGCAAAGAAGGATAAAGGCTCAGGAGTTTTAAAGCGAGGGAGGCCTAAAGTTAATGAAATTAATACGGGTATTAATATTGATGAAAAAATGAAAAAGATATTTAAAACTTCAATAAATAAGTTCTATAATAATCAGAAGAAAAATTCTTTAGTTACAGCTTATAACTTAATGCTAAAACAATATTTTAGTGAGGAAATTATAAGTGAAAAGGGAAGAACAGAAATAATTTTGAAAGATAAACAAAATATACCTTCATTAGCACAGTTTAGATATTGGTTCAATATAAGCAGAGATTTGAAAAAGGAAATAACAACAAGGAATGGGGGAAGAATCTTTTATCAAAAATATAGGGCTGTACTAAATTCAGTTAATGATTCAATAATTGGAAGCGGAATGGAGTATCAAATTGACGCAACGATTGGAGATGTTTACTTGGTTTCTGAATTTAACAAGAAATGGATAATAGGTAGACCTACAATTTATATAATCGTGGATACATATAGTAGGCTAATTACTGGATTTAATATTACATTGGAATCAGCCTCTTGGGTTGGAGCTATGGTTGCTTTAGCAAATGCAATGACGGATAAAGTTAAATTTTGTAAAGAAGAATATGGGATTGAGATTAGTGAAGAAGAGTGGCCATCAAAACATGTTCCATTTTCTATATTAGGGGATAGAGGAACGGAAGTAATGGGATTTAATTCTGACAATTTAGTTAATAATCTTGGCATAAAGCTCTCCAATACACCACCATTTCGCCCTGAATGGAAACCAATAGTCGAACAAACATTTAATCTACTAAATATAGATACTAACGGAATTCCAGGTTCAATATCCCCAGATTTCAGAGAAAGAGGTGCAAAGTGTTATTCTTTAGACGCTAAACTCAACATAAAGCAATTTACTAAAATAATAATACGGTGTATTTTATATCATAACAATCATCATATTTTAAAAGGATATAAAAGAGAAAAAGGAATGATTGCGGACGAGGTTGAATCTATTCCAGTTAAATTGTGGAATTGGGGAGTTGAAAACAAAAGTGGAATACTAAGAACAGTTCAAGAGGATGTAATAAAGCTGAGCTTAATGCCCAGAGACAAAGCTATAGTTACAAAAAATGGAATTAGGTTTAAAGGTATCTTTTATAGCTCTTTAACAGCTATAAAGGATAGAATTTTTGAGACTGCAAGGTCAAAGGGGAATTTCCCAATAGATATAGTTTATGACCCACGTAGTCTTAATAATATTTATTGGATTAATAAAGATAGTACGAAATATGAAAAATGTTTTTTATTGAATAAGGAATATAGATATTTAGATAAAGCAATTGAAGAGGTTGAATATCTAAGGCAAAAGGAATTATTAATGTTAAAAGATGTTGATAAAGTGGAGGTAGAGAAGAAAATAAATCTGATAAATGATATAGAAGCAATTGTAAAAGAGGCAACAATGCAATCAAGTGGAATAGAATTAAAACCATCAGATATGAAAGGTATTAGGGAAAATAGACAGGCAGAGAAATTTATTAATAGAAAAAAAGAAACTTTTATACTTGGTAACAAAGAAGAAAAACGTGGAGTAGTTATAAATTATAAAGTGGAAGATGAAAGTGAAGATGACTTGATGATGTTAAAAGTAAGGCAAAAGGGAGGAAAATATAATGAGGAATAACAATAATGTTGAAGCTATATATAATGAACAAATAATTGATGAATATTCGGGGAATCCGTTCATAGAAGCTTTGCCATTAATAAACAGTAAACCAGATGTAATAAATATGATAGCATGTTATCCTAAATTTGATGGAAAGGAACGGGAATATGAGGCACATATCAGGCTACATTTAGTGCAACGAATATTTCAATATTTCCAACCATTACCTGTTCATTTAGATTTAGAAGCTAAAATATCGAGGATAATTAGAGGTGGATATATTAGTAGAAATCCAATTACACCTGAGTATGTTAGAAGTTTTAATAATGGGTATAGAGATATACAAAGTGGAAATCTTAATTATAACAGTTCAGATAATTTTGTAACCACATCCAGTGGATTTTCGTTAATTGGGGTAAGCGGTATGGGAAAGTCAACCATAATATCTAAAATATTGAATTTAATGCCAGAAGTTATTGTACATTCAAAATATAAAGGCAAACCATTCACAATGACACAACTTACTTATTTAAAGCTCGATTGTCCATTTGATGGTTCACTTAAAGCTCTTTGCTTAGAATATTTTGGAAAGATTGATTCTATATTAGGAAGTAACTATTTTCAAAAATATCATTTAGCGAGATTATCTGCAAATGCAATGCTACCAATTATTAATCAAATATCGAGGACGGTTGGGTTAGGCTTAATTGTAGTGGATGAAATACAGAACCTCAGTTTATCAAAAGGGGGAGGGTCTGAAAAAATGTTAAATTATTTTGTTTCTCTCATTAATTTATCAATTCCAGTTATATTAGTAGGAACTCCAAAGGCAATGCCAATTTTACAAAGTGAATTTAGACAAGCACGTAGGGGCCAGGGTGATATGGTGTGGGATAGACTTCATAAAGATGAACATTGGAATTTATTAATAGAAGGTTTGTGGGATTATCAGTGGGTTAAAAAACCACAAAAAATATCACAAGAGTTTTTAGATGTGTTATATGATGAAAGTCAGGGAATAATTGACATCGCCATAAAAATATTTTTCATGGCACAGGTAAGGGCTATTTCTTCAAGAAAAGAAATTATTACTTGTGCATTAATTAAAAAGGTAGCAGATGAAAATTTAAAATTAGTTAAGCCTATGCTACAATCATTAAAAAATGGGCGAAATATGACCTCATACAACGATTTTATGGTATTAGATGTTTCAAATTTTATAAATAATGAACAAAATCAGATTAATTTAAATAGTAGCGTTGATGAATTTAAAAGGGCAAAAGAAGAAAAAAGGAAAATACAAGATATTGATATAAAAGAAGTGGTAGTCATTAAATTAATAGATTTAGGATTTGAAGAAAGTGAAATTAATAGATATATAGAGCAAATTCCAAATTTGGATGAAACGGGTATTAATAAATTAACAAGAACATTACTAAATCTCTTAATGAAAACAGGGAATAGTAATGTTGCGAAAAAAAAGACATCAAAAAGAGAAAAAATAGTTTTAAAAGATGAAGATGATATAAGATTTATTGCAAGACGGTGTAAAAAAGAGGAGACATCAATATATGATGGATTAAAGAATAATAGTTATATTAAAGATTTTGAAAGTTTAATAAGGGAGGTTGTTTAATATGCCTACCTTCTTTCCTACTCCATATTTAGGGGAAACTTTATATGGAGTTATATCAAGATTTCATGTGTGGGGTGGAAATGTAAATTGCAAAACAACTTTACGGGATTTATTTAATACAACCTCAGTAACAGCAGGTAGGGAATTACCTGCTAATATTAATTTATTGCTAAGTAATTTACCTGAAGATTGTACTCTTACTGTAGATGAAATTATTACGAAGCACACCTTATACAAATATTATACTGCGTTTTTACCCAATGAAAAAGCTAAGAGTGTATATGATTTAATGGATAAGGGGGAAGGTTCTTTAATCTATACAACATTAGGCATGTGCAATAATACCATAAAGATGGATACTAACTTGAAATATTGTTCCACTTGTGTTGAAGAAGATAGATATACCTTGGGTGAGGCATACTTTCATTTAGAACATCAAATTGCTGGAATATTGATGTGTCATAAACATTTTACCGAATTAAGGGTTTGTGAAAAGTCCATGGATTATAAAAACAGACAAGCGTATTTAAATTTAGAATTTAGTATATGTGGTGAAGATAAAATAATGGTAGAATTAAATGATAACATAAGAAGACATCAAACATTATTTTGTAATAATGTAAACAAAATCTTAAATGGAGATTTAAAGAATAGAGAAATAAATTTCTTTAGAGAATTTTATTTAAGTAAATTAATAGAGAAGAACATAGCTCAAAGTAGAAGTAACATCAATCAAGAAGATTTATTAGAAGGTTTTAAATATTATTATGGTGAAGAGTATTTAAGCTTAATAGGTTGTAATTTTGAAATTACTAATAAATATAATTGGGTTACTGCAATTTCAAGAAAACATAGGACGAGCTTTCAACCAATTCAGCACTTACTTATCATAGATTACCTTGGTATCGACATTGTGAATTTATTTGAGTCTAATTATGTTGAGGTAAGGAAAAGCAAGTCATACCAAGTTAAAACTGATGAAGAAAAGGTAGAATATAGATGTAAGTGGCTGAAATTCAGAAAAACGTATCCAGATAAGAGTAAAAGCTTTATAAGAGACATGGATATTGCCACATATACTTGGTTAATTAGGCATGATACAAAATGGTTATCGGATAATTCACCTTGTATGAAAACTTATGGGTTTAGTAAAAAGATTGACTGGGATAAAAGGGATAAAGATATTTTGAAAGAAATAAGAGTTGTGGTAGATGATATATATAGTAGTAAGGGAAAACCAGAGAGAGTTACTGTTGGGTTAGTTGGTAGGAAAATAGATAAGTTATATTTATTGCAAAAATACTTAGACAAAATGCCAAAAGTTAAAAAATATTTAGAAAATAAAATTGAATGTGTTCAGGAATTCCAAAATAGAAGGATGAATTGGATTATATTAAATTTTGATGATGAAAGAATACCGAGAGAATGGGAAATAAAGAGACTTGGTGGAATAAGATGATATGTAGTAATTATTAATTAAATAGTTCAAGCAATTAAAATACTATAGCTATCAACAAAAAAATATATATAGTGAAATTAACCATGAGTTATTTCGTAAAAAATAGACAAAGCATTTATTACAAAATATATAAAAAATATATAAAATATTACATAAAAACCTAATTTGTGATATAATGTTGACTATAGTATTTTGTGTGCAGGGGGATAACTGATGAATGCTGATGGATGTATTAGGAGTCTGGATAAATTAGAAGTAAATAGAAAAGCTGATTATTCAATATGGGGATATTTATATCAATTTGATTTAACATTGTATGATATGTTATGTCATAACACAGAAAATGATTTATTTAATGATGAACCTAATAGTAGCAAAGCAACATACCAGATAGAGGTAATTGAGGATTATATAAAAACATTTTCGTTACTGAATAAAGATTATATTAGAATCGCACAAGTAAAATATTCTTCATTAGCAAAAGACTTTAATAACTGGGGGGTAATCATTGATTTATATTATGATTACTTATATTTAAGTAATATGTCTGAGGGAGATATAAACATAAAATGTGCAATTATTTTTAATACAATTAGAAAGGTATCATTTGAGAAACAACAAATAATTGATAATGGCAAAGAAATAATTGGAAATTTTATTTCAATTTATATGAAAGAAGTGGCAATGAGTAGTGTGAATATCAACGAAGATAATCATAATAAGCGAGTGATAAATATATTAAATAAGTACCACTCCGAAATAGCTTTAGAGAATTTTTTGAATCATAGTTTGATAATTCATTGGGAGGAGCAAAGGCAAAAACTTATTAATCTTATTAAAGTAAGATTAGATAAAATATTTAATGATGAATTTATTAACTTTTCAAATCAAAATAAAAAAGATATTTTATATTCCCTGTCTATAAGCTTCATCATAGATAAATGGCAAAGTAAAAAAAGTAAAATAGATACAGTAGAAATAAAAATAGATGACATAATTAATTATGTAAAGGAAATAGTGATAAGTGAGGAGAAGGTTATCACTTACTCCATTATAAATAACATAAAAGAGGCAATAGACCAGAATTTAAAAGAAATAACATGGACATTGCTCAAACAAGATAAGGATAAAGATGAAGAAAAGGTTAAAGTATTATTACAAAATACTTATTATAAATATGCAGATAAACTATTTGAAAAACTAAGTGTAATATTAAAGGATAAATTGAATAGATGTAAATTATTAAATACTATATCTCTAAATGAATTTATAGGTAAAGAGGAATATTTTAAATTAAGTTTAATTGAGGAATATGTGTATTTTTCAAAGAAACAAGTATATTTAGAATCATATATTAATAGAATATTGAAATTTATAAATCAAAATGTAGAAAATGGTATTAATAGTATTTTAGATATTAATATTATGCTTGATTTTAATAACGATATATTATTCTTTAAACATCCACTTGAAAAAAGAAGTTGTGTATTATTGCCTAATACAATTAAAAATCCAGAATATGACCATGAGATGGTATTGGAGAGAATCAATCAATCTAAGATAAAGCCAAAAGTATGGTATTTCGATAAATTAGATATACCTAATCCAGTGTATGATTTAAATATATTTAAACCTAAAAGTGTAAATATAGATATAAAAGAGCCTTATGATGATAAGTATTATATAGAATGTATGGAGTGTTTGGATTTAAAATACCCATTTGAAAATGGTAGAATAAGTTGCATATTTTGTGAGAGGTGTAAACTAAATGGACAAAGCAAAGATAGAGAATCTTTTGATTAGCAATGGATTTAATAAAAGTAACTTAGAGATTGGAGAAGGTGTTAAAGTTTTCGAAAATATATATTTGAAAGATAATAAAGAGGCGTATATATTATTTGATGGATTAATTAGTGAGGAGTCTATATATGAATGTCAAAAAAAGATTCTTTGGTTTCAAAATTGGAATGATAATGAGGTTTTAAGATATAATATAAATATTTTAATCCCATATAAATCTTCACAAGTAAACAAGAAAGAAGTCAATAAATATATATTTAAATTTGAGAGAGATTCTCATATATGTAGGAAAATTTTTTTGAATTTAGATAATGATAATTGCATTGATTTATTACCATTTAACAAAATCCAATTATCAGATAGCAAGGTAAGTGCCAGTGATTTAAAAAAAGAAATCATTAATATATTAAATACAGATATAGTATATAAGGAACTTTTAAAAGATGAATTTGATTTAGATTTATTAAAAAAGGAATTATTTAGTAGGTAGGTGATTATATCAAAAATTTATATATTAGAAGAATTTATCTAAAGAATTTCAGAGGCTATGAAGGAGAAAAAGAATTTGATTTTACTACTAACAATCAACCAAATAATTTAATTTTACTTTCGGGAGCGAATGGTTATGGTAAAACATCTTTGTTAGATGCAATAGAATGGTGTTTAACGGGAACAATAAAAAGGATATACGATGATTATTTAAAAAGGTGTTCTAATGCAAAGGAACAACAGATTCAAGATTCAGATAAGGGATTAATTAAAAATATAAATAGCTTAGATGAAGAAATTTACGTAAGGATTAATATTATTTATAAAGGTAAAGGCGTATTTTTAGAAAGAAAGTTTCATGTAATTGATAAAGAGGTTGATGGATTAAAACTCTTATCTACACCTAATATTGAAGGTGATGATAAGAGTATTGTAGAAGAATTGTTAAAAATTTTAAAAGTGAAAATAGAAAAGTTTAATGATAACTTTATTTGTTCTTATGATAAAAATATAGAAATGTATACTAAAGGTCGAAGAGATATATATGACATATTTTCGTGTTTATATACAGAATTCAAAGAGGCTAATATTATTAAAAATACATTAGTAACGGTTAAAGGTAAATTATCAGAAGAAAAAGATAATTTAAATAAAGAAATTACCAGTGTTTCTATAGAAAAAAGTAAATATGAAAAATTAAGTAAGGAAATTGAGAATATTAATTTTGAATTAAGAGAGCAATATCCGATAAATAAATTGTTTGATATTGAAGTGATTACACCTTATCAATTTATAGATAATATATTAGTTGATTCTCTTAAAAATTTAAAAATACAGATAGATATTTTACAGAGCTTGTTTTACTTAAAAATTAAAGATAATATAGAAAAAATTCATTTAAAATTAGCTTATCAATATAAATTACAGTTATTAAACAAATTAGAAGAGGAAATAGAGTTAAAGAAAGATGTAATAGAGAAGGTTAAGAAAGTTAATTTTGAAGATATTATGATTGAAAAAGAAAAAACAAAAGGGCTGTATAATAACATTAAAAAATCGTTAACAGCAGAAAATATAGAAATATATTTAAAAAAAGTAATACAAGAAGAAAAGATTAATGAATACATAAAAAAGAAAAATATTGATATTCTATTAGGTTATAAAAAGAATATAGAAAGTAATTTAAGTAAAAAGAATTTGTATAACGAGAAAAAACTGTTATATGATACTAAAAGTCCAGTTATGTTAGTAATGAGACACATTGTAGATAATACTGAAACTTTAAAAGAATATAGAAAAGAAAACGATGAATGTCCTGTATGTGGTAGTATAGAGTTTAAAAATAGTGAAGTGGGAGCTATTGCTAAGAAGTTTTTAGGCGATAAAGACATAGTAAGACAAGAAGTTTCAAAACTGATTAAGGATATTCAAGCAGAAAATGATGTTATTTTTAAAAAATTCTGTGATTTATTAACACTGAAATTTCAAGAGTTAGATAAGCATTATGAAGAAATTTTATTATTAAAAGATGATTTGAAAGTTACATTCCATTTATGCAATTTATTAAATATGTCATTAAAAGATACTTCTAACATATCAATTGCAACAACAAAGGTATTTTATGCACAAGAAATTGAAAAGGTTAATATTATTGATAGCTATAATGTGCAACAAACAATATTTGCTTTAGAAATGATTGATTTACCATCTGTAATTAAATATAAAGAAGATTTAAAAAGGTGCTCTACACTTGGACTTGAAGAGTGTTCCATTTTATTAAATAAGATTATGCAAGAGTTCAAAAGTCACGATATAAAATTGCAAAATACATTAGAAATAAATATTGAATCTTTAGATTTGAAGAATATAGAGACTAAGCTCAATATATGCAAATTTATTAATTCAATAATTAATAAAAATAAAATATATCAAATGATTATTGAACTTGAAAAAAAAGGGAAAGACAAGGAAAAACAATTTATAGATACCCGAAAACAGATAACTAAATTAAATAGTATTGTAAGTAGTATTAATAAAACAATTAGAGAAAACGAAAAAAAGGAAATAGAAAGAATTGCAGAACCATTAGATAAGATATACCGAAAGATTACACGTAATACAAATATTAAGGAAATAAAATTGAATAGGGGAAATGGTCAAAACTTATCTGAGTTACAAATTTTAGATTCAAACGGTAAGGTTGCACCATTTGCTAATATTTTAAGTGCAGGTCAGCTTTCGACACTATCACTTTCAATTTTTCTTTCCAAAGCATTATTGAATAATGGAGATTTGAGATGTTATTTAATGGATGAACCAATACAGACAATGGATGACTTAAATATAATATCATTTATTGATTTAATTAGATTTGAATTAGAGAGAGATGAAGAAGATAGGTTTATTGACCAGTTAATTATTTCTACCTGTGATAACGATTTAGAAAAATTAATAGTGCATAAAATTAAAAGCTTTAATATACCAATATGTAATTATAACTTTCAAGGGCAGGGAAGGTATGAGAGAATAATTTAATTAATGATTATAGAAAAACGAAAGACTATAATAAAAATAGTTTATAAATAATAATTTATAAGTTGTGTATTGATACAATGAGCTAATCAGGGGGAAATATATAAATTTAGGTTTTTTAAAATATTATTAAAGGTAGTGAAGGGTGGGGATGTATTGGGAAGAAAAGATATTAAATCAAGTGCCATTAAGGAATTATACTCCAAATGTGGTAACACATGTGCTTTTATAGGATGTACTAATAAGCTGTTCTCTGATGATGAAAATGGAAGAAATCATATAAGTAATATTTGTCATATTGAAGGATATAATGAAAAGAGTGCAAGATATAATGCCAATTTATCTGAGGTTAAAGCTAATGATGTTTCAAATCTTATTTTATTATGTACAATTCATCATGGATATATTGACCAAAATGAAGATATATATTCTGTTGATTTTCTTAAAAGTCTTAAAGAATCTCACGAGAAGAAGATAGATTGCCTATTGTATAAGAAGATACTTAATGCTCCAATTATAAATTTTGATAACATTGGGTGTGATTCGTTAATTGAATATATAAATAGCAATCCAGACTATAATTTAGATAAAAAATATTTAAATAAATTATTTAAAAAGATTAGTAGTCAAAAACCAGTTACACTTGAAATCTTGTATAAAATAATAGAATATTATTATGAAAATAGTAATCTTAATATGGAATGTATTTGCAATGAAACAGGCCTTAGTGACATTGAATTTTCATCACAGTTAAGGTTACTTGTACAAAATGACTTTATAGATGAAACTTATTATGATAACTCCATGAGAAGTTTTATTGAATCTGATGAAGATAACATTGAAATAGTTTCTGAGAATTATCCATATAAAATGTATAATGGCATATGGCAATTAAAAGAAAGAGGATACATCTTATTTAAAATTTTAAAATACATTGATAACTGTCAATATTTTTATGATTTATTAGTAAATCTAAATTTAAAGTATATTGATAGCTAAATGAAATACTGTAATTAAAAAAATATTTTTGTGATATTTATTTATTAATAAATAACTATATTTATATTTAAGACTTCTTTCCTAACTATGTACCATAATAATAAAGTTCCCCATCTAATAATAAAGTTCCCCATCTAATAATAAAGTTCCACAAACTCATAATAAAGTTTGGGAAAAATAGATGACGGACAAGCCCCACATTTAGTAATAATTGGCTAAATGCGGGGCT
>NZ_DATCQT010000087.1:0-17951 GCF_036569345.1 Clostridium sp. | reverse complement strand
TTTTCCATTATTAGAACCAACTATTAATGTTAGTTTGTTCTATAGGTGATTCAAATATGATGTGAAGAGCCGTATGCCTTAATAGGGCAAGTACGGTTCCGTCGAGGAGCATGGGCGGTAACGCCTGTGTTTACTTAAGAGCACTGACATAATTGTTGGTGCTAATATACTATTTATATGTCTCCCCAACTACATAATCTATATATCCCTTATTTTTACTTTGTATTATAAGTAAGAAATTCAATAAATGTACTGGAACAAATCCTAATATAACAAATTTAAAATCAAGATTAAATACAATTACCTGAATATCAGAAAAAGGTGTTGTATAATATTCACTAGCTATGTCGTAATGGTGTTCATTTGAGAAGTGATTTTATTAGTGTTATTATTTAACAAAGATAAATTACCTAAAGGAGCCGAGAGGCTACCTACTTACTCGACAACTAATATTCTATGACAAAAGGGGGAATTATAATTAACAATTTTATTGGAATATTAAAAAAAATCATTAACGATTTTAAGATAAAAGTCAAAAATTTTAAAAAAGAAATTGGAGCATTATCTTTAGCCTGTAAAAGACGTGATGTACATTGGTACGCTAAGTTTGTAGTATTATTAGTAGTCGGATATGCATTAAGCCCTATTGATTTAATCCCTGATTTTATACCCGTATTAGGCTATCTTGATGATTTGATTTTAGTGCCTATTGGTGTAGCATTTGCAATTAGATTAATACCAAAAGATATTATGAATGAATGTAGAGAGCAGTCAGAAAATATTTTTAAAGAAGGTAAACCTAAAAATTGGGTTGCAGGAGGCATTATAATTTTTATATGGATTGGAATATTTACTTATTTTTTAACAAGGTTTTTATAATATATTGTGATATGTTTTTCTTCGTAACATTCTTAACGGACAACATAAGTATTTTTGTATGAATATAAGATTTGCAACACAAAATCGAACCCGTTGGGTTTAAGGTACAAGTATTTTGATTGTATATTTTTTATTTTTAAAAATATATATAGAATTTCTTGGAATGAGTATACTTAACTAAATAATAATAGAGGATATTAAGCTAATATCCTCTATTATTATTTGTAATTTAACTGACTATATCTATTGACCCTCATTGAGTTTAAAACAATTAATAATATATATATATATTGATAAATCTTACGAAACTGGTTTTCTTACTACATCAATTACTGATCCATCTCTATATTCTACAACTGCAACAATTTGATCTGTAAAATCTAAAGCCTTAGCTTTTCCAGTAAGCATTTCTGCTTTTTCTTTAAGTTCAATTATAGTCATTATTGGTAAATTACTAGATTTTAATTTTTCAATTAAGTCCTGTCTTTTCGGATTAACAGCAATTCCTCTTTCAGTTACAATTACATCGATACTTTCACCCGGAGTAGTTACTGTAATTACTTTATCTTTTATTATAGGAAGTCTTCCTTTTATTAGGTTTGTAACTACTATTGAAATTTTTGCTCCTGCTGCAGTATCACTATGCCCACCTGAGCCTCCCATAATAATTCCATCAGATCCTGTAATTACATTTACATTGAAATCTGTATCAATTTCAGTTGCACCTAGTATCATAACATCTAAATTATTTACAATAGCGCCTTTGTTATTTGGATTACCATATAGTGAACCACTCATTCCCTGATGTTTAGGATTATCTCTATATGATTCAATTGCTTTTAAATCAAAGCACTGAACGTCAAATAAGTTTTTAAAAAGTCCTTCATCTAACATATCAACTAGATATCCAGTTATTCCACCTGAGGCGAAGCTGCCTACTACATTTTTTGATTTCATTATCTTTTTAAGTTCATCTGCTACAGCAAGTGATGTTCCCCCAGCACCGGTCTGAAAAGACATACCTGTCTTAACATATCCGGTTTCATCAATAATCTTTGCAGCCATTTTTGCTATCTTAAGTCCAACCGGATTTTGAGTTATTTTTGTAGTTCCAGATACTATACCAGCAGAATAACCGATTGTTTCTACCTTTAAAATATAATCAACAAATTCTTGACTAATTTCTATAGGACAGGCTGGATATTCTACAATATTATCAGTAATTGCAACTACTATATCAGCATACTGGGCATCAGCTATGGCATAACCCAGACAGCCACAAGCTGCATTGCCATAAACACCATTTATGTTACCAGAAGAATCGCAGGCTGGTGCAGCTATGAATGCCACATCAATATGCAAATCTCCGCTTTCAATAGCTCTTGGTCTTCCGCCGTGAGTCATTAAAACTGCAGGATTTTTGAGATACCCGTTTGTTATTGCTTCTCCAACGGGTCCTCCAATATAGTCGGTCACAATTTTTGTTATTACCCCATTCTTAATATGGTCAACTAATGGAGAGTGTATTGGAAATATAGAACTTGGTGCTAATGTAATATTCTTGATCCCCATTTTTGCAATGGCATCAACTACATTATTGAGAACAAAATCTCCATTTCTTAAATGATGATGAAAAGAAATTGTCATTCCATCCTTTATTCCAACCTTATGTAGCACTTCATTAATGCTTTCTAATACTTTTTCGGTTCCAGGCTTATAGGCAATTACCTTTACTGATGTCTTTTCTTTAATACCAGTATCAGAAAAGGCCCCTTTAAACGGTATTACTTCCTTATATCCTAATATCTCATTTGGGAATTCTCTTCCAATTGAATTTATCATGTTAATAATCACTCCTTTATAGAAGTATTTTATAGATAATATCTAATAAAGTTTTTATAAAATATTTAATACCTTTGCCAAATCAATTGTTGTCATCGCTCTATTTATAATAGGGGCATCTACCATTTTGCCATCTAGTGAAAAAACTCCTAGGCCCTTTTCATTTGCATCTTTTTTTGCAAAAATGACCCTAAGTGCATATTTAATTTCTTGAGCCGTTGGAGCAAAAACAGAATGGATTAAATCCACTTGTCTTGGATTAATTGCTGCTTTTCCTGTGAATCCTAAACTTTTAGCTTTTCTGCTATCTTTTTCTAAACCCTCAAAATCATTAGTATCTGTAAAGGGCGTATCTACAGCATCTATTCTTGCAGCTCTGCATGCAGTAGATACTCTATTCCTGGCATAGAAGATTTCTTCTCCTTCCTTTGTTCTTTTTATAGCAAAATCTGAAGTTAAATCCTCTGCCCCTAAAAGTACAGCAATTACTCTTTTGCTGGATTTCACTATTTCATATACCGTTTCTAGAGCAAGTGCTGTTTCTATAATAGGTATAAGTTTTATAGATGAATTTTCTATATTTTCTTCTTTTTCTATTTTATCAAGTAAGAGATCTATATCAAGTAACTGCTGCTGTGTAGCTTTAGGAATCATAAGTGCATCAGGCTTAACCTTTGCAATTGTAGTTAAATCTTCTAACCCAAACTCTGTATCAAGAGGATTTATTCTTACAACAAGTTCAATACTTGAATAATCCATATTTTTAATAGCATGTTTTACTAGTGATCTAGCACTATCTTTTTCCGTGAGACTAACAGCATCTTCTAAGTCTAAAATAATGGAATCAGCTCCCAAAATAGCTGCATCTTGAAGCATTGCGGGATTATTTCCTGGTATAAAAAGCATTGTTCTCCTTAATTTTTTCATACAACTTCCTCCCCATATAACATGATGTAATCCATATAATTACATCGCTCTATTAATAGCAGTTTCAACCCTTGCTCTAATTGTACAGTCTAATGAACCTTTATCTTGAGCTATTATTTTTATATTTTGAATATTCATTTTTTTTACCTGATCTAATATAATATTTTTAATTTGATCACCAAATTGTTTCATGACAATGCTTTCAAGTTCTATATTTATTCCATGATCTTTGTTTGGAACTACCATAATCAATATATCGCTTGATTCTAATGTACCTGATTTGCCTACTTTAGTAATTATCATAGTTTAATCTCCCCTTATATAGAAAATTATCTGCTTATTTATGATGATGTTTTTCAGAATACACTTTAATAAATACATAGTGTATTCTAAAAAACTTTAAATATAGGTTGAAAAATAATAAAATATAAATTAGCTATGGTTAAGTGAATAATTTTAATAATACAGTTGCTAATATAACTGTGGCTGCCCCACCAATTCTTGTTGATACTTGTGAAAAGGGCATTAATTCCATACGATTTGCTGCAGATAATATTGCAACGTCACCTGTTCCACCTAGACCACTGTGACATGATGTTACAAGTGCTGATTCAACTGGATACATATTCATAAGTTTTCCAACATAGAATCCAGATAAAACCATTGATATAACAGATGCAATACAAATAGCAACATATCCAACTGTTACGGTTGCTATTAAACTACTCCATGGAGTATAAACAACACCGACTCCTATAAGTAGAGGCCAAGTAAGGGTTTTGCTTACTAATTTATATACTTGACTTGCCCCTAATTCTATATGCTCTGGCAATAATTTCAAATATTTCACAATGGCAGCAGTGAATATCATTATTATTGCACCTGGGATACCAATGAATTTGCTTAAAAATGAACCAAATATGAAGAAAGTACAGGCAACAAGAAGTCCGGCACCAATAAGTTGAAAATCAATCGGTTTTTCTTCTGTTTTTGCTTGAAGTATTTCTTTATCATCACCGGATTTTACTAAAATACCATTTCCTGTAAGTTCAGGTTTCTTTTTGGCTATACGAACTAAAATACCTGATATTATTATAGCGATTACATTGCCTATCATTGCTGCAGGGACAAGTTGAGCGATAAATGCATCTTGGCTAGTATTAAGTATTCCAGAATACCCCGCAGATAGTGGTAAAATGCCCTCTCCTATACCACCTGATATAATGGGAACGATTACATAAAAAAATGATTTATATGGAGTGTATCCGAACAATAAACCTACAATAATGCCTCCTAGTATAGCACCTAGTGTACCCACTATTAAAGGAATAAACATTTTTACAAATCCCTTTATCATAACTTTCCTGTTCATACCAAGAATACTTCCAACTACTAGAACGGAAATATATAGGTATAGGAAATTTGAAGTTTTCATAAGTGCTGTAATAGCTTTTATTGACGTGTCATTCATTAGATTATAATATACCATTGCTGATGGAATAAATATGGTACAGATTGCCGGTCCACCTATGTTTTTTAAAATTGGAACTGAAGATCCGATTTGACCTAGGAATAACCCCATAATTATAATTAGTGCAAAACCACCAATCATATCTGCTTTTAATACGTTATAAATGCAGGAAAGATAAAGTATAAGCGAAATCACAATGAATAGTGGAACAGGTAGTACACCTATTCTATAATTAATAATTTTAGAAAATGTGTTAGTCTTTGCATTTGACTTGTTAACGTTTGATTGCAAAATAATCACTCCTTAAAGTTTATTTTAAGTTATATAGCTTACTCTTTAATAATAGATCATTTAATAAAACATGGAATATTATCTAACTATTGTTATAATTAAGTAATTAAAGTAACTAAAACACATTTATACTTAAATTAGTTGTATAATAATTTTGTAGTGTATTGGAGGAATAACGTATGAAAAAATTAAAAAAAATAATTAATAGTCATATGAAATTGCAAACTAGAATTATATTATTAGTATGTCTTGTAATTGGGATAGTGTTGCTAATTACTGATGTACTAATAAGTGATAAAATCACTACTATAACTATGAAAAATATACAAGAAAAAGCATTTAACATTGCACATATTGTAGCTTATTCACCTTTAGTAATTGATGGTTTAAATAATCCTTCTAATGCTAAAAATATCCAAGTTTACACGAATAAAATTAAAAATTCGACTAATGTACAATTTGTAGTTGTAACTGATATTAATGGGATTAGAAAATCACATCCTGATGAAAGCAACATAGGTAAGAAAATTGTTGGAGATGATTTTCAGAATGCTCTTAAAGGGTCCGAATATGTTTCAACAGCAGTAGGAACTTTAGGTAAATCTTTCAGAGCTTTTGTTCCAATATATGATAATGATGGCAAGGAAATTGGGATTGTTGTTGTGGGAATATTATTGAATAAAGTAGAGGAAGTTGTTGACCAAAGCAGGCATGCAATATATTTTGGTATAGGATTTGGTATATTAGCAGGGATACTAGGAGCATTAATTTTAAGTAAAAATATTAAGAAAACAATGCTTGGATTTGAGCCATTAGCTATTGCAAATCTTTTTCAAGAAAGAAATGCTATGTTAAAATCCATTAGGGAGGGTGTTCTTGCCATAGATAGCGAAGGATATATTACTCTTGTAAACAATGAAGCAGCAAGAATATTTCAAAAAACAGGTATTAATGTCGAACTTATTGGGAAAAAGGTTGACGAGTATATTCCGAACACAAGGTTAAACAAGGTCCTTGTAACCGGAGAAATAGAATTAGATCAAGAGCAGAATTTAAATGGAATAACAATTTTGACAAATAGAATCCCAATAATTGTAAATGGAGAAATAACTGGAGTAATATCTACTTTCAGAGATAAAACAGAGATGATCATGATTGCTGAACAGTTAACGGGTGTGAAATTATATGCAGATGCTCTTAGGGCTCAAACACATGAGTTTATGAATAAGCTTCATGTGATCTTAGGAATGGTTCATATGCAGTATTATGAAAAACTTTCTGATTATATTAAAACTATTTCAAATAAGTATCAAGGTGAAGTTGGTTTTATAGTAAGACAGTTTAAAGACCCTGCTCTTGCGGGATTTATTTTTGGAAAGATTAGCTTTGCAAGAGAAAATAATATTGAGTTTAAAATTTCTAGGGATTCATATGTACCGGAACCTAAAAAAACTGAAGTTACTCATGATTTAATTACAATATTAGGTAATCTTATAGATAATGCTGTAGAAGCAGTTGATAATACGAAAAGTTCAAATTTGATTTCCTTAAATATAGGTTATGATAATGAAATTTTAAACATTACTTTTAGTGATAATGGGGTTGGAATAAATAATGATTTTATTAAGGATATTTTTATTAAAGGTTTTTCAACAAAAGGAGAAAATAGAGGAGTGGGATTATCACTAGTAAAACGCAGTATTGATAAGTTAAATGGAACTGTGAATATTACTTCCAATAAAAATGAATTTACAACCTTTCAAATTTGTTTATCCTATGAGAAAAAAGGTGATTTAATTGATTAAAGTATTAATAGTTGAAGATGATCCAATGGTTGCACAATTTAATAAACAATATTTAGGACAAATTGATGGATTTGAATTTATTGCAATCGCAAGTTGCTTTAAAAGTGCCATAGATATTTTAAAAAACAACAATGTTAACCTAATATTATTGGATATTTTTATGCCCAATATAAATGGATTAAAATTGCTGGAGCATTTAAGAAAAATAAACAAGGAAGTTGATGTAATCATTGTAAGCGCTGCAAGTGATATGCATACTATAAAAAAGGCTTTTCAATATGGGGTTGCTGATTATTTAATAAAACCATTTGAATTTGATCGATTTAATGAATCTTTGTGTTCATATAGAGAGAAACAAAATTTTATGAAGAATAATAATGCAGTTAGTCAAAAGCAATTAGATCAACATATTTTGAATAAACAACAACCAATTGTAAATCTATTACCTAAAGGTATTGATAAAAACACATTAAAGAAAACGTGGACAAGTATTCAAAATATGAATTCACATTCTTTTTCTACTGAAGAAGTAGCCAAAATTATAGGGATTTCTAGAGTATCAATGCGTAAATATTTAGTGTTTTTACTTGAAAAAGAAATATTGAGTATAAATATAGAATATGGTACTGTAGGAAGACCTATTTACCACTATAGGTGTGTTAACTCCGATAGTAGTTTTTTAGACTATATGTAAGAAAACCTGTGTGATTAAATATATGTTTTGAATAAAGGAGATAAATTTATGCAGTATTTAATACTCCAAAAAGTTGATTTAAAAGATATAGATGAGAGAAACGAGGTAAATGCTTTTTTAGAGAGTTTTGGACTATCACTTGATAAGGATGTAGATTATACTATTGTTTTAAGAACTAATAATGGAGATATTATGGCTACAGGCTCTAAGTCTAGAAATGTATTTAAATGTTTCGCAGTTTCTGAGGATATAAGAGGAGAGAATGTAACATCTTCTATTATATCTGCTCTAATAGATAAAAGCTTTGAAGAACAAATATTTCATAATTTTGTATTTACCAAGTTAGATAAATTAAATATATTTAAATCATTAAATTTTAAAATTGTATATGAAGTAGAAAATGCAGTATTATTAGAGTATGGTATTTATGATATTCATGAGGCTTTAGATGATATAGTAGCGAAGTATTCAGTCGATACTACTACACCTAAAGGTGCTTTAGTTATGAACTGTAATCCTTTTACTAAGGGGCACAGGTTTTTGGTGGAGGAAGCAGCTAAAAATTGTGAACAGGTATTATTATTTGTAGTTGAGGAAGATAAATCACTTTTTCCATTCAAGTATAGGTATGATATAGTTAAAAATTCAGTAAATGATTTAAAGAATGTAACTGTAATCCCAGGAGGAGAGTACATTATATCTTCAGCTACCTTTCCTTCATATTTTCTACGAAAAGAAGATGAAAGATTAAGAGCTTATGAATATATGGACTGTGGTATTTTTGGTAAGTATTTTTGTAGCAAATTTAATATAATTAAGAGATTTGTTGGACAAGAGCCTTATTGTAAGGTTACTAATACTTATAATGAAAGATTAAAAGAGATTATGCCAAGGTATGGAGTTCAGCTCATTGAAATAGAAAGAAAAAAGTATGCTGATGAGTATATAAGTGCATCAAAAGTAAGGGAATTAATAAAAAATAGTAACATGGCTCAAGTTGAAAAGATTGTTTCAGAGGGTACTTGGGAATTTTTGAACTCTTATGAAGGTAAGAAAATAATTGAGAAAATAAAAAAAATTGATTCTCGACATTAAATAATTCAACAGTCTAATTTATTACGAAGTAAATATTATTAATAAAATGTGAGTGTGGAAGTGATAAAAATGATAAGGCAGATAGAAAGAGATGAGATTAAAGTATGTGTACAAGTAATCAGAAAAAGTTTTGAAACGGTAGCACAAGAATTTAGTCTTACAAAAGAGAATTGTCCAGGGAATGCAAGTTTTATGAAAGTTGAAAAATTATATAGGCAGTATGATAAAGGTCGACCAATGTTTGCTTATCTGGATAATGGTATCATTGTAGGTTATTTTTCGCTTAGCAAGAATAATGGTGGGAGTTTTGAACTGAATAATATTGCAGTATTGGTAGAATATCGTCATAAAGGTTATGGCAGAGAAATGATTATTTTTGCAATGAATAAAGTCAGAGAAATGGGAAGTAATAAAATGACTATTGGAGTAATTGAAGAAAGTACGAAATTAAGGAATTGGTATAGTGGTTTAGGATTTATACATACAGGTACAAGAAAGTATAAACATTTACCTTTCACAGTGGGCTTTATGAAAATTGGACTTTAAAATAAAATTTTATCTAGAATTATAGGGAAAGGATATATTTATGAATAAAAAATATGATGGTTATTTATATTTTATAATAGGAATAATATGGTTAATTGCAGGAATAATAAATACCCTGATTTCAATAAATCCTTTTAGTAATAAAACGTCATTTGGAATTACTTACATATGTATAGCTTTAGTATATATATGTCTAGCTATAGTATATATATCATTGGGAATTAACAAGAGAAAATAACAGAGGTTGTATTGAAATTTAAGTTCTTATAAAAGCATTGACATAATTGTTGGTGTAAGGTATGAATTTATTTATATTTATATATTTATATATTTCAAGGGGGATTAACATGAATCAATATAATACTCTGTTTTATCAAAAATCAAGTTTTAAATGGTATATGATTATCGGATGTTTATATTGCTTTTTAGCCTCATTAGCAGGTTGCGTATTTTCCTTTTTAAATGTCACAGGGGAAGAGTACATTTTGATGTTATTTTGCGGGTCATTCACGTTATTGTTAAATTTAGTATTTGCATATATGCTTATATATGGGGTAATTTTAAAAAAATTCTATATAGAAATAACCACAGAATATCTAAAAGTTCTTCTTCCATTTAAATCTAAGACAACCTATTGGAAAGAAATATATAATGCTGGAATGTATGAATCAAGTAATAATTTAATAATTACAATCCTACTCAAAAAAGATAAAGATAGAAAAACAAAAAGAACGATATTAAATAATTTAAATTTACTATTCGGTCTTGCTCCATGCTCTTTCCAAATACCACTTTTGTTTTTTAAAGATATTGACGGTGAAGAAGTGTTATCAATTATAGTAAAACAAATAGATAAAAATTATATAAGTAATTTAATAAGTACAGAAACTTATAAAAAACGTACAGAAAGTATAATTAAAGCAATAATAACTTCAATTATATGCTTTGTCATCTTAGAAATTATTTACGGGTTTACACTATACATGCTAAATGTAAATTATATTGTAATACCTCTTTTGGGTTGTTTTGTGATTCTTTCAGGTTTTAATAAATATTATCTAGAAAAGTCATTTAATATATTTGTAAGACTTTGGGTGGGATTTATATGTTTAATTCAAATACCAGTAGCAATTATTGGGGCATCGTTGGTAGAAATAATAATGCAACTGGGATTTATTACAATAACGGATGTCTTTAATTTTACCTACAGTTCTTTCCTAGATTTTATGCATAATCCCTCAGAGCAAACCGAAATTATTATTTTCTCAACTATATGTTTTTTTATTGGGGCCCTTAAAGGTCGAGTGAACAAATTTAAATACGGTAGGTAGAAAATCTAATTTTAGATTACACAGGTGTCGTGATTACAGAGAGTTATAAAGAATTAACTTCTTTTTCTTTATGTTACGTATTTAGTATTAATGGAGAGTAATTTATAATATAGAGAGGAAGGTAAATGTAGATGGAAATATTGAACTTAACTTGCAAGAGGACAAATAGTTATCTACTTAAATCCAATTGCGGTTGGATAATTATTGATACTGATTTTCCAGATACTCTACATAGACTGATGTACTTATTGAATCAGTATAATATCAAAATAAGTGATATAAAATATTTAATTGTAACACATTTTCATCCAGACCATGCGGGTATTGTACAAGATCTGAAGAATCTAGGAATAAAATTAATTCTACATGAATGCCAGGTTTCTTTTGTGGATAAGCTGAATAACTTTTTCAAAAAGAATTCTAAATTTAGGTATACGGATATTGTATCTGGAGATAACATTGTGGTTTCTAGTAAGGACAGTCGAGAATTCCTTGGAAGTGTGGGAATAGAGGGGGAAATAATACAAACACCTGGTCACACAGATGATAGTGTAAGTATTGTTATCGATAGATATTGTGCATTTACAGGTGACCTTCCAGGGTTCGGTCTTATGGAAGCCTATGATGACCAAATAATCAAAGATAGTTGGAAATTAATAAAAGAATATAAAATAATAAAAATTTATCCAGCACATGGAAACTTATATACTATAATTTAGTACACAATATATATTTGATAAGAGTTTGTTTTAGATAAAGCACTAGAGGTTCTTAATAAGATAATATAGTACGGAATAAATGTAACAGGTATTGAGATTTCAAAAACAGCGATTGATTTGGCAAGGTAAAATGGGCTTAATATTAGTATTTTTTATGGTTCAGTAAATGATATGCCATTTGATAACAAACTTTATGACGGTATATTTTGTTATGCATATTTAAAAGATTTTTAAGTAATAGTTATAAAATAAATAGGGTTAACTAAAGCAATTTTGTTGTATGGAGATATTTATAAAAGTGTATAGTATCATTTGAAATAATGTTACAATTTCATAAGATTTTATATGTCTATACCCTTCAGCATTATCTAACATAAGCAAATATTACAAAGGAAATGAGGTACAATTATATTTTTTATCATATTTATCTCTCATTTTTCTTATCTCTTCTAATATAGTAAAGTCTTCATTTAATATCTCACGTCCAAAATCCTTTAAAAGATGTGCATATTTGTCCAACAACATTGTGACTTCTCCATTTTTCGAATATTTCTCTTTGTAAAAAGCTAGATTTTCTTCTGTCATTCTATTGTAAAAACTTTCAATGTTATTATATTCAAGATAATCATAAACATTAGTCTGGCACTTTTTATATATTAGTAAGTCATCAAACTCGTAATTTATATCTTTACTAAAAAATCTTCCAAACAGTTTCTTTTCTTTTTTAATTAAATAGACAACTATAGGGAATTCGGGTATTGCAAAAAATTGATAATTAATTTTAATATGTAAGTTATTCTTTACAAATATAATATATGGATTTATAGATTCAGCATTCTTTTCAATAAGATTAAACCCAAAATCTTGTTTCAAGTATTTAAATTTCTCTTCACATAACTGAATAAATTCTATTGATTCCATAAGTTTACCCCTTTCAGAATAGATGTTTTATTATATAATTATTGTTTAACATGAACTTAAAAAACGAAAAGTGCCAAAGGCTACAAACAGGAGGAGCCTCTTTTTTAGGAAAAATTGTCTGCGGCGAGTGTGGGAGTTTCTACAGAAGCAAGGTATGGCACTCTCCACCAGTAAATACCGCAAGACGATATGGCAATGTAATAATAAATTTAAGAATGATGAAAAGTGTGCCACACCTCACCTTTACGAGGATACCACAAAAGAAGTACTTATTTTGAGTATTGGCTTTTAAAGTTAATTATAGTAAATACAATCCTAATAAATTACTAATTACCTAGATCACTATTCATAATATTATGGCTGTGAATAAATCCAAGCTTTTTAAACATATCAACATATTTATCAGGACTTTGAAGTAATATTAGTTCTATATCATCTTTTTTTGTTACATCAGTTATTGATTCAATAACTGTAGCTCGTCCAATTCCTCTTTTCCTCATTTTAGGATAAACAGCTGTAAAATATAATCCTAGAATATGATTGCCAGATTTATAAAATGCTGTTGTAGAAACTATTTCATCATTTAAAATTCCGTTATATAGAATATACCCATTTTCATTATTTGAAACGGCCATATAAACCATATCTTTTAGAAGGCTTTTTATGCTTCCTTTAATTTCAAGAACATTTATTAGGGTTTGACACCATACTTCTGCCATTTCATTATTTATTACTTTTTCAATAGTAAACCCTTCTATTTTTTCATATGTACTATCAATGTTAGTTGGTGAGTACATGCAATTAAGTTCTTTACCTTCTAAATATTTAAACTCTCCTATGTTTTTAATGTGATTATTTCTATTTTGATTGTTTAAATCTATTATTTCTTTTGGTGTTCCTTCAATTATTCCAAACCAATCTGAATAACCATATTTTATAAAACCACATTTTGATGCGAGACCTGGTGACATATTATTTGATTCAGTTATTTGAAGGAAAGGAATATTCCCACGCGCTATAATCTTTGCTGCAAGGTCAATTGAAGTATCAACAGCATAGTTCTTTTTCCTATACTCCTCTTTTGTGAACATTATACCCATGGAATTATCATTGTGAATAAGTACCCATGAGGCAATATCTCCATTAGAATATATTGCGGAAGATGGTCTATTTAATATATCCTTTTTAATTTTCATTAGGCTCTCTGAATTTTTGAAAGTATAAAGTTCATTAATTATTTCTGCATCTCTTATATCAATGGATTTTATGGGACTTTTTATAAGACTTAAATCTAAATTCTTTTTTGGAAGATAGTAAAAAGAACATCGACTTTCCCATGTTACTAAATATCTGTTTCTTATCTTCTCCGCAAGTGGTCTGTATACACCTGAAAATCCATAAAAGTTATCTTTAAATAGTGTTTTGAGTACTTCATCTAAAAACGCATCATCATCTGTATAAATGTAGTTAAAATAACCATATCGAACTAGAACGCCCATAGATACTTTTTCATTATCTACATATATTTCTGCATCAGGTTCATTTTCTATAATCCCTAATATATTTAAGTTTATAATTTTGTTTAGATTTAAGTATTCAATAATTGCTTGTGATGGCTTAGTTTTTACAATCATATAATTTTCTCCTTCCATCTATTGGTTTTAAAATATAATATCATAATGACTGCTTCAATTACAACAGATAAAGCTACGGCAGTCCACACGCCATTAGTCCCCATATTAAATGCTTTCGCAAGTATATATGCGATAGGAAGTTTTAAAACTACATTCGCGACTAATGATGAAATCATAGGTGGGAATGTATCTCCTGACCCTTGAAAAGCGCCTCCATAAATCGTTGGGTATACTACAAAAATAAGACCAATATATACTATCCTTAAATATTCGACTCCAGTCTTTATTACCAAGGGATCTTTAATAAAAACACTCATTATCGCTGCTGGGAAAATTAAATACGGTAGTGAAAATAAAATCATATTAAAGGTTGCAAGCTTTAGTCCTTCTTTTATAATCTTATCGCAGCCATTTATATCACCTCGTCCAAGACTTTGTCCGACCATTATTGAAATGGCAGTTGAAAGACCCACAAGAAATATAAAGGTATAGTTGAAAAGTTGTCCTCCTATTCCAAAAGCAGCGGTACCTTCTCCACCTCCGACGGTGTACACAAGGCTGAACATAAACACTCCGGTAATAGGCCTTGCAAGTTGCTGGATACATGCCCATCCTCCTATTTTTAAAATCCTTATACTGCTATCCAATTGTAACCTCATACTTAATATAAATTGATTTAGACTAGAGTTGTATAGTTTATTAATAATAACAATGTTAATTGCCAAACATGAGAAAACCATGGATATAACTGTTGAAATAGCTGCACCTCTTATTCCTAAATGAAATTTGAATATAAGAATCGGATCAAGTATTGCATTTATTACATTAGATATTCCAAAAATTACAAGTGGAGTGAATGTATCCCCAAGGGATTGAAGTATAGTTCTTAATACTGAATTCAAAAATACAAATATTGTTCCAATAAAGACTATAGATAAATAGTTCTCTGTAAGAACTGCTACATTAGGTTCTGGATTAAAAACTAATTTTATTATGCTTTGCGTATTTAAGAAACATAATATACTCAATATAAGTCCAAAAATAAGTGATAGGTAAAAGGATTGTCCACTAAATTCTCTAACAGCTTCCATATCACCCTCGCCATAACTTCTAGATACTAGAGCTATAGTTCCAGCTGATACAAGAGTGGATATTACAAAGATTACACTTGAGGTTGAATTAGATAAAGCTGCCGCAGCGGCCTCATTTGTTCCAAGTTTAGCAATGAAATATGTATCAACTGTCCCTAAAAGGCTTTGAAGTATCATGCCTACCATAATAGGCCATGAAAGCATAAAAATTTTCTTAATATCATTACTGAATCGATCATCTGTTATGTTCGATATATTTTTACCCATTGGCATCCCCCCTAATCGAATATTTTGTAAAATAATAATACCGATTATGAAATAAAATACGATTATTTTCTAAGTTAATCATATTTATACTTTTAGGAATTGTCAATACATCAAATAAAAGTAAATGGAGATATTTACAAAAGATTACAGAAACATGTAAAATAATGTTATAATCTTCTCAAGGTCAGCAAATATGTTTAAACTGTAAAGCATAAATTACATGAAATATTATGATAAAGATAATAGCAAAATCGTTAATTGACTACAAATTAAATTTTACAAAGGAGTGTTAAAATGAAGGAATTAAAGAAACCATATAAGTTACAAATTGGAGATAAGGTTGCATTAGTAAGTTTATCTTGGGGTGGGGCTGGTGACAAGGAAATATTGTGGCGTTATAAGCAAGGTAAGGAACGTTTAGAAAAATTATTTGGATTAAAGGTTGTAGAAATGAAATATACTTTGGCTGGAACAGATTATATATACAAACATCCTGAAAAGCGAGCAGAAGATTTAATGTGTGCATTTAAAGATAAATCAATAAAAGGTATCATTGCTTGTATTGGTGGAATTGAAAGTATTAGAATGCTCCCATATATTGATTTTAATATTATAAATCAGAATCCAAAAGTCTTCATGGGTTATTCAGATACAACCACTACACACTTATTTTGCTTTAAAGCGGGAATATCAACCATATATGGACCTACTTTATTAGTTGATTTTGCAGAAAATACATCTATGCATTCATACACAGTTGAAAATATTAAAAAGGTATTATTCGTAAATAATGCAATCGGAGAAATAAAAGCAGCATCAGAATGGACAAGCCAATATTTACCTTGGGAAGAGTCTAATAAAGCAATTCAAAGAAAGTATAAACCTAATAATGGTTACGAATTATTACAAGGAAAAGGTGTTATAAAGGGGAGGCTTATAGGCGGATGCATGGAAGTTTTTGATATGCTTCGTGGGACATCGATATTTCCAACACTTGAAGACTTCGATGATTCAATATTATTTTTAGAAACATCAGAGGAAAAACCTCCAGTATGGTTTGTAGAATGTGGGTTAAGAAATTATGGAATTACAGGAATACTTGACCGCATCAATGGCATCATCTGGGGAAAGCCTCAGGATGAAGAAAATTATATTAAATACAAAGAAGTAATTTATAAAGTTATGAAAGAATTTAATAAAGAAGATTTACCAATCCTGTATAATATGAACTTTGGTCATACAGAACCTAAAATTTGTCTTCCATATGGTGTCTTAGCTGAAATTGATTGTGAGAAAAATACATTTTCAATAATTGAATCAGCAGTAATATAATTTTGCTGCCAGTAGTAAATACCATCGCTTGGGGTTACAAAGTATACCAAATTCAGCATAAAAGTATATGATATTATTACCTGTCATAGTTATATGCATTGGGTATAAAAATATATATATTTAAAGCTAATTAGATGATTTAGACGTCTAATTTATATAATAAAGTTACATGAACCTGAAAGAGAGGTGATTTATTTGAAAAGAAGAATTATAATAGTTGTTATATGCGGTTTAATATTAACTGGGTGCACTAATTCAACCATAGTTCGTAAAAATGTAACAAAATCTACAATTAATACAGAATCTACATTAAAAAGTGTTAATGAAAAATTAAAAGCATATATATTAGCCTTTGACAGTGTTTGGCAAATGGATTCAGGACTTAATTCTGATATTAAATACATTAGTATAAATACTAAAGGCTTTAAAGATTTTAGTGAAGGGTATAAAAAACAGCTGTTTAATTATGTTGCTGATAAATATCATGTAACTATGTTAGATATGAATATTGATGAATTAAAAGAAAAAGGTTATCTTAATGATTTGTATTTTAAAGAAGGAATTGTCTTTCAAATAAGTAAATACAATTCTAATTCATCGAACTCAATTTCTTTTGAAGGAAGTAAATGGCGTTCTGGGACAGGTGCAATAGGATTTTCATTTGAAGCACAAAAGAAAAATGAGAAATGGGAACTTAAAAAATGTAACATGACTTGGATTAGCTAAAATGAATTTGAATATAAAGATTTTAGAAAAGATGAAGATAAAATGTGATTAATTAATTTAGATCAATTTTATGAAAATTAAAGAAATGTTTAAAGCTGTGAGTTTAATTCACTGCTTTATTCATTTCTTTAAAAATACATTTAGTTTCACTATTTAGTATTTAATAGTTTTCCGTGAATATCAATTAAATTCAGCGAAATATTCTATGCTTTCCATAATCCGTGAATATTACAGTATTCTCGTGCACTCAAAATCTCTTCCTCTAGAAGAAATATAGCCTCAGGTTTATCACCAGGATTTAGATATTTTCTGTATATTTTATTTGCAGTTTGAATTTCTATCAATTCAATATAATGTGCTTCTAACATGGGATGTTCAAC
>NZ_DATCQT010000086.1:0-5434 GCF_036569345.1 Clostridium sp. | reverse complement strand
GCATCTTGAATATCTGCGGTGTTGGATTGTTTTGCTACATAAAAGGTTGGAATAGTTTAATGGCTTTGGGTAACGGACTAACGTTATTGAGCTTTATATATATTGCAATTGGAGCAGCTGCATTCACAGGTAGTTACGGCGTTCGTTCTGATGGACGGATAAATTATGCAAGGTCTGCTGGTGCCGCTAACCTAGCTGAGAGAACTAAACAGGATATGGCATCCACACTAGAAAGTTACCGATTTCTTTTACTAATTTGGGCAGTAGGATTTCTTAGCCTCACGGTAGCTTGGTTTATCCCAACATTCAATTTTGCAAAAGATCTAACGACTTTCCTACAGTAGGTCTGTTATAGAACGTCTCAAAAAGGCAAATAAATCTCGGGTTGAAGGCGTTTCTTGGCTCGCCTTATTCTTAATTCTTATAAAGCGTAGGATATCCTGAAAGGCTCAGCTACCCGTTATCCATAAGCCAGGGAATTTAGAAAATGAAATCATTTATTAAGGAGTGGAATAGATGTATGGCAATGATAGATTTATAGCTAAATGGGAACCTATCCATGAAAAAACTGTAGCAAAATATGTGACACGATACACATTAATTTATTTTTTAATCACGGCCTTAATAACCATCATTTTTTTATGGATATACCCCAGTATAAGTATTAATAACCGTAATCGATCGCTTAGTGAAGATAACATAATTTTAGTTATTTCCCTTTTCACAATGACATTTTTAATTTCTACGGTGATGAGATTAATTAGTTGGCTTAGTGGAGAAAAAAGATACAGAAAGATTATCGATAAGGATTAACGTAACCTAATACTAGGATGATTTTAGGGGGAGAAAAATATGAATGATGGACAAGATAACCTTTCTCATATAAAGCTTTTCGGTATTGACATTTCTGAAGAAGGAAAACTGGCAACGACAGAATATGAACAACAAGTTCGGAGGTTAATTAGGTCCATCAAACCCATAGAAGTCGAGGTGGAAGATGAAATAAGTTCTGATGGAAATAAAATTGTTATGTACTTATTAGATGGTAATAGAACTGAATTTACTAGTGTCGGACAAAGCCAGGTTCAAATCGCTCAAATAATAAATAATGTATCCCATAAACTAATTGTTGAACAACCAGAATTGAGGGCTCTGTTGGACAACATTTCCATATCTCACAACACATTATAATCGGGCTCTAACTTGTCATGCTCATACTACAACTACGCATTCTTCTTAGTAAGCTTACGTGACTCAGAGTCTCTTAATTATTTTCATTAATGGGTTGAGTACTTGTATTGCCGATGATATTTAGGAAATTTGTTGAGACTCTAGACGAGAGTAAGTCACCGCAAATCCCTTAACCGTATTCAAAAAGCAACGCTTTCATGCAAGGATTGTTGTGGAATGGCTTTGTAGCCATTTTGTGATAGATGGGGGAGAGTAAATGTCTACACAAGTAATAATCGTTTTAATTCTTACAGTTATCATTTCAATCATTTCGACTCTAGCTTATTCGGTAAGAATTGTTGGAGTCAGAACAGGAAGAATAGCCGTGTCTTTTGCAGTATTTAATATTTTTGCTTTAATCTCAAGAACTGCAAACAGTATCCAAGCGCCATTACTGGCTAAAACAATTGAAAGTACAATAAAAACAGGAAACCCTCAAAGCTTATTGTACATATTCAGATGGATATTATTCTCAACAACAATAGCAACAATTATTGGCGCAGCATTAATGCCAACATTTATAAAAGTTTTTCGAAAAGGTGTAGAATCATTTAGTATTAGTCGCTCTATACCTAGATTACTATTACATGGATTCTCAAGATCAGGAATAGAGCAGTTTAAAAGTAGCGTTACAAAACCGAAAAAAGAAAATTTGGCACAACTAAAAAATTTAAATATGATGCCTAAAAAAATTATTTTACTTAATTGCATAGCTTTTGCAATATTAACGGTTGGTGTTTTGGCATCGCTGTATGCAGGATGTTTAAATCCAGATTATAGAACCACATGTAGTACTTTAGCAGCTGTGATAACGGGGCTGTCAACAATACTTATGGTTATATTCATAGACCCATTTATATCAATGCTTACAGATGATGTAATAAATGGGAAATGTACTGAATTGCAGTTTGATAGATGTATTATTTTTATTGTTGGAGGATTAATAGTAGGCACGATTTTAGCGCAGTTTTTATTAGTTCCAGCAGCTGAAGTAATATCTTTTATTGCTAAATCAATTTAAAGTATGCGCGACAGAACAGGGGATTAACAAAACATCGGGGGTAATATTTTAGGTAGCAACGTCGCCGATCTCAGAACGTTCTCGAATCGCTGAGATAAAAGTTTTGGCTTGGGAGGAATAAGTGATGAAAAGAGTTAGTCAAATTACGGTGGTTGTAATTGCGGTTCTTATTCTTGGGGGGATGCTTATATACCTATTACCAACCAAGGCAACCGGGAAAACGATCGAACAAGCAATTGAGAAATCTGGTAGACAGGTAGAAAAGATAATACACGAAGAAAAGGTTAAGGGCGGAGAAGCAGTTTTCTTTAAGAAAAGTATTAATGGAGGAAAGGATTACACAATGGCCGCAGGATATATAAAAAAAACTCTTTGGGGATGGGAGTGGGTAATAGGAGGGGAGGGTTCACATGCAGGACTAGGGCAACCAATAACGGCTCAATATTTTCCCTCTACTCAAAACACACCTTTTCCGTTAGCTTTTGGGAATGTTTCCGATCCACAAATTGTTCGGGTTAGTGTACAGACTGAAAAGCGAACGACAGATAAAGAAACGAGTATCGTTGAAAATGGGACGACTAGAATATGGTATACGTTTCTTAATCCTTCAGATGGTCCTCTAACAAAGGTCATTAGCCAGTCCCAGAGTGGCCAAATCTTAGCTTCCAAAGATATTAGTTTACGATAACGTAGCCGAAAGCCCCTGACTTCAGTCTTTGAGCACATTCACAGGATTATACGCTACATCGATTATTCATCCGTGAGGGAGAACGAAATGAAAAAGAAATCATTTATAGCTATCGTATCGGTATTGGTGGTTATCCTCGGACTCATAATGGTTAAAACTCTACACCCAACTCCCATCTGGGAGATAAATGCTAAACAGTTTAATAGTTCTTTTAGTTCAGTAAGTGTCAACGCAACCATCGATTTATCGGAGTTTACTACATTTGAATGGGATACTCTATACAGTTTTGCACCATATACTCCAGAGGAGAACATATATCAGCTTGTAGGTTACCAATGGGAAAAAATTAATTCAACAGTTAGCGAAGGAATGAACCAGATCGTTTTTCTCAAGGAAGGTAAAGTAGTATGTTATATAGACGGATATCCTGACAAGTATAAAGTATTATTCGAATTTGGTCAGTACACTGGTAATCACTTTAAACTAACTTCTTCTGATAAATTGATTTTTCACACGATGGTTGCGGATGGCGGAATCAGAAAGTTTGACTACGTCAAATGAGCATTATATTGATATCGCAGAGTGGGTTTTTCAAGGGCGAAATGCAAATGTTCTCTTTGAAACAGCCTTTGACCCTCGAACGCGAAATGGGAGGAGAATTTTAATGGAGAGCTGGATGATACTTAATATAGCTAATTTTGTTTCCTTAGCAATCGCACTATTCATCTGTATAAGTGTAATTGTATTCGTACAATACAATAAGAAAAAAAGTAAAATATTACTTCTGCCTTTAATAAATTTTTGTTTAGCATCGTTAATACAAATTAATTTTATAATTGGTTACGGACGGCCATACCATTCTGGAGAAGCACTTTCAAAAATTTTTAGATTATATTTCATAAATGATTCAGTAATGGTTTTTGGTTATATATATATTCCCTCCATTGTGATTGGTACAATAATTCCATTATTAGTAATCGTAATTTCTGCTTTGAGACAAAGGAAAACAATTAAGGGCTAAAGCCTTAAAACTTATACGTCGCAGTATTCGTATTAAGCGTAGGATATCCTGTATTAATTTCCAACTTCTAATGATCCATATGACGTATATATAGGATGTGAAGAAACGTGAGGGAGATTATGTCTGAGTATTTAGATATCACAATTGTATTTATTACATGTGCCTACTTTATCATTCAACAAACATGCTTGTTTAATAAAGGCAAATATAACCCATATATATTCGGAAGCGGAAATAGAGATATCAAGCAAATAATTTTAGACATTGTATGGATTATAGTTCTTAACTTGAGTCTACGGCATATTACTAACCCGCTAATTGTTCAATTATTTTTGATAATGTTATCTCTTTGTGTAAATATATTGAATTATTTATCTTATGTTAAAATTAAAGACCACAAAATAATATATCGGACTATCATATTTGATATAATTATTATCATTCTTTTAATATTGATGTCCAGAATTCCAAACAAAGGTTAATGGGTAGTAAAAGTCTACTGCGTATTCTTCATATTAAGCGTCGTACTGGTAGATTATAGCATTAGGAGATCTATTTATAGAACATTCAGGACACCTTGCTAAATATGGATTTTGGTTGGAAGGAGTCTATGATATTGGATTGGTTTATGTTCAATATATGGCTTTTTATGTTTATAGCAGGAATAACTTTGTTAATTTTATCCGGCAACAAGAGATATATTCTTTGGGTAAAAGGAAGGACTGGTATTTCTGATGAGAAAGTAAGGACTATGGAGAAAAGCGGAGCTATTTTCCTTATTGTTTATGCAATTATAAAATTATTACAAATCTTTTTATAATCAAAACCATTACAGAGGGTGGAGGCTAAATTGAACAAAATACCAAGGAATAGAATAATCGGTGCGGGGTGTGTGGGTTTGAGTGGGTTTGGTCCATTAGGGGGTACTGTTTTTAAAAACTCATTGCCTTATTCGGGGATTATTGGATGGTCGTTGGGTATCATTTTAATTTTTTGTGCGATGTACTTTTTTGGCAAACATACAACCAATTAGAATCTAAGCAAGCGTTACCCACACCCCAATATATTAAGCCCTATCTGACGAGAAATCTAAAGATAGTGCGACCAAACCAGGTATACAGAACCCCATAGGCGAAACACAAATTCGAAAAAAGGGACTATATCCCATTAAAGTGGTCCAACTTCAACAAAAGATGGTTTGCAACATCGGAGGAAGAGTTACATGCTTAAATTTAATGCGTTAATTCCAGAGCTAAGTGTCTCTGATATTAAAAAAAGTCTAGATTTCTACTTGAATATCCTTTTGTTTAAGCTAGAATACCAACGAAAAAAAGACAAGTTTGCTTTTCTATCATTAAAAGAATCTCAAATCATGATAGAGGAGATAAATGGACATTGGGAGACAGCAGATTTAATATTTCCTTATGGTAGAGGGATTAATTTACAAATAGCAACAAACAACATCGATGAATTG
>NZ_DATCQT010000085.1:0-32181 GCF_036569345.1 Clostridium sp. | reverse complement strand
ACACCGAATTTAAGAAACTCATTAAAAAACAGTATAACTACATAAAGAAAATTGCAAAAGAAGGATTTTATTAAAGGAAACAGCTTCACAGGCTAATGTGGGGCTGTTTTTTGGGGGAACGGTATGTGTTCCATCGCTTACAAACCATATTAAATTAAAGTAAAACAATGATTATGATAACTATTAAATTAATATTTAATAGTTATCATATTTTTTTATTAGGCATTATTATTAAAATAGAACTCACTTTCATAATAATAATTGAATTATTTAGTTCAATATGCTATTATAAAAAAAGTATAATATAGGGTTTTAATCGCATAATATAAGGCTTTGTTTGGATCCATACAACTTTTCTTTATTGGTTTAGTTGGTGAATATATTACGAGTATGAATACTCGTAGAGAGGTGCCAGGAATGAAAGAAATAACTTTTAAAAATATCTATAATTTATTTTTTAAAAAAGAGTTTAAAATTATTTGTATACTTTTTTCAATAATTACTTTTCTAGTTGTAGTAATAGGTTTAAGGTTATACAATACTTCAATATATAACATAACTATGTATATATTATTTCAAGTGTTTTTTATTATGCTGCCAGGTATGTTAACTTATAGAATATTAAAGTTTAATAAAGGAGGGATTTATAAGTTTACCCTATCCTATGGATTTGGTATTATATTTACAATACTTAGCTACATTTTCTTCTATCTATTGAATTCAAAGCAATTATTATTATATGCCGGACCAGTACTATCTTTTTTAGAAATTGGTTTACTTTTTAGAGATTATAAAAAAATAGATAAAAAACATGGTGAGGATGATGAAGCAAATGTTTTATTTCAGTTAATTGCTATCTTTTCAATGTTGTTATTAATAACTTTTTTTGGTCTTACACTTAGTAATCCAATGCCAATGGGCAGCTCAAGGTTTCATCCAGATTTAATTTGGACAATCAGTAATGCAGAAGCCTTGGTAAAAACATATCCTCCAATAGATAGCCATGTTTCAGGCATCATCCTGAAATACCACTATTTTATATCAGTTCATTTAGCTGTTATGAGTTATGTAACAAAAATAAATATAGTAGAATTATTTTATAAATTTTTTTATATTGGTAAATTGTTATTTCTGGTTTTCTCCAGTTATATTCTAGGCAAAACCTTTTTTAAAGATTCTAAAAAGGGATTGATATTTACATGGATTTATTTCTTTACTAATTGTGCCAGTATGGGTTATGCATTTAAAAATGGCTATGGAGCATTTATAAATGTGAATTTTGTTCACTTAACAGATGACCCCTTTGGGTTTGAGTTAGCTATTCCATTTCTATTTTTATGCGTTAGTTTAATAATAGAATCTATTAGGTGCAAAAGTATAAAAATCTCACACATTGTTGGAATAGGGCTGTTTATTATGGCAACTACTGGAAGCAAAGGCCCGTTAGGTGCAACGTTACTTTTGGTTGTAATTGTTGCATGTATAATTTATAGTATTAAACGAAGTTTTCAAGTTAATGTAGTGGCAATTATGGTTGAAATACTTGTAATCTTTGTAATAATGTATTTCTGGTTATTAAATGTAGGGGCAAATACATCTCAAATTCAATTAGGGTATTTAGTTAGTGATACAATTATTAAGAGTTATATAGATAAGCTCACAAGTATTGTAATACTAAATAAATTATTAAATGTATTTAGTATACCAGTTCATTTTATTTTATTTTTACCATTTGCCTCCATTCCGTTTTTATTATGGTTCTACAAAAGGGTAAAGAAAATTACTTTGGTAAACTTAGAAGAATTGATTATTGGCGGCATTGCAATATGTGGAATTCTAGCAACTTATATGTTAAAGCAAATTGGACATTCAGAAATATATTTTATTATGACAGCCATACCTTTTATTGAGTTATGTGCTATAGATTGGTTAAGTAATAATTTTCTAAAGTCAAAGGCAGTCTTTAAAGTATTTGTAATTATTACTATTACTGTTTCAATGATAACAACTTTTTATATGAGTTTTTACCAATTTGAAAGAGGTGATAATACTCTTAGAGCAGTATTATATAAATCAAATTTTGATGGAGCGCCACAGTACGATAGCATGACAAAATACGATTATGAAGCAATGATTTGGCTTAAAAATAACAGCAAAGAAACTGATATCATTGCTACAAACAGACATTATTTATCTAAAAATAAGAACATGAGAAATGCTCAGTACTTCTACTATTCCACATTCTCTGAAAGAAACTTTTACTTAGAAGGTTGGGGTAATATCTATGCCTATAGTTCAAATAGTGATAAAAAAATAATTGAAGATAAAATAAAAATAAATGATAATATATTTTCAAATAATGAAACCGCTTATAAAGAAATTGAAAATGCTAATATCAATTTTCTAGTATTTTCCAAGTTTATAGAGCCCAATATGAAACTAACATATAAAAATATTAAGAGTGTTTTTGAAAATAGAGATGTGATAATATATAAAGTAATACGATAATTATAATAATGATAAGCATTAAAGGGCTCTAGCAAAACTGCTAGAGTTCGAGCAGAGTTTGTATCCAGGAATAAGAAATGTAAAAGAATACAAAGGAGTGCTGAAATATGGATAATTCTAATTATGACAAGCTACTAAGGTATAGTTTTCAGAGCATGTATTACGCCATAATAACTGATGATAAAGGAAGAGTAAAGTTTTTAAGCAAAAATTATCAAAAATTACTAAATATCGATGAAGAACACTTTTATGACAAACCTATTCAAGAAATAATAGTTGATTCAGAAATTCCTCGTGTTCTTAAATCAAGAAAAGAGGAAATCGGACACTTATTTACTCTAAAGAATGGGCTAACAGTTGTCTGCAACAGAATTCCTATTATAGAAAATGAAAAGCTTTACGGTGTAATTAGTATTGCATCTTTTTACAATTTAAATGACGTTTCGATATTGGAAAAACAAATTAAAGATTTACAAAAGGAGAATTTAGGATACAAAAAGAAAATTCATGAATTATCATCCTCCAAACAACAAGATTACATTAATAATGTAATTGGTAATTCTAAGTCAATCATGGGAATAAAATTATAGTTCAGAAATTTGCTAACTCAAATTTAACATTTTTAATCACCGGAGAGACAGGTACAGGTAAAGAAGTTTTTGCAAATGCAATTCATGAGCTTAGCAATAGACGAGATAAGAATTTTGTGAAAATCAATTGTGCCGCAATCCCGAAAGACCTATTAGAATCAGAACTTTTTGGGTATGAATCAGGATCTTTTTCAGGGGCCATAAAGGGTGGGAAAATGGGTAAGTTCGAACTTGCTAATGGAGGGACACTCCTTCTCGATGAAATTGGAGAAATGCCTTTAGTGCTGCAATCAAAATTGTTAAGAGTACTACAAGAAGGCGAGCTAGAGCGTGTAGGTGGATTAAAAACTATAAAACTGGATGTTCGTGTGATTTGTGTTACTAACCAAAATATTGTGGAACAAGTAGAAAAAGGATTATTCAGAAAAGATTTGTTCTATAGAATTAATGTTGTGGAAATAAATATACCTCCACTAAGGGATCGTTTGGAAGATATTCCACCACTTTGTGAGTATTTCATTAATAAAATAAATTATTCTTTGGGTTTAGATATTACAGATATTAAAAAAGATGTTTTTGCACTTTTCAATGAGTATATTTGGACCGGAAACGTTAGGGAGTTATATCATGTTCTTGAACGTGCCTGCATAATGGCAGGATTTGGTTCGTTAAAATTAGAAAATTTAGATTTTCTTTTAGCACGCATTTATAAAAAAAATATAATAAATGATAACACATCGTATAATGATGTTTCACTCAATGATATTACAGCTGAGGTAGAAAAGGAAAAAATTATTAAAACTCTTATTAACACAAAAGGCAATAAATCTTCTGCAGCTAAATTATTGAATATAGATCGTAGCAGTTTATATAATAAACTTAAAAAATATGGTATTGATATTTAAGATCCAATATTTAAGGGACAAATGCTTAATTTTAAGCATTTGTCCCTTATCATATTTATTCTAACATCAAAATATATTATAATCTATTTTAGATATTCTTTAGGTATATCAAAAAAACTAAGATTCTCCATACTCAATGGAAGTTCGTTATTCTCTATTCCCTTAATAACTTTAACGGCAACATCATTGAATGGAGTAGGAATTCCATATTGTATGCCTTGCTTAACAACAAACCCATTAATCATGTCAACTTCTGTTTTTTTGCCCTTTTCTAAATCTTGAAGCATGCTTGCCTTTGCGGTCATTTTATCATCATAAAATTTTCTGAAACATTTTTGGGATAGTGCGAAATCGCCATAGGTATCAACTTTTCCGAAATCTCTCATATCCATATCCATAGTAGGCACAAATTTAATTCCAGCTACTTCACTAATATCAACAATTTCTTTTGCCATAAAGCTTAAACAAGCGCTAGCCTTTGAATTATTAAGCACATCACCGAATAAGGAGCCTGTGACAGCTGACATTCCACTCATACAGCTGTTGAAAATCAATTTAGACCAACGTGCTCCCATTAGATTTTCAACGATGTGGACGGGTCCCATATGTTCAAGAACTCCAGCTACCTTAATAATTCTATCACTAATCTTGCCGTCGATTTCACCTATTTCAAATAAAGTATCTCCTGAAGTAACATCTTGTGTCACTTCAGAAACGCCAGGAGATATGAATGTTGCTCCCCAAAGTACAGTGCCGCCTACAGTTCTATTTCCTCCTAAATATTCTGATACGATGTATTCTGGAACACCATTTTGCAATGTGCAGACTACACTATCATCATTAAGGTATTTCTTAAGGCGTGGAACTACTTCAGCATTTGCTGTTTGTTTTATAAACAAAAATACAATATCATATTTCCCTTCCATTTGATCGGGTGTAATTGCTTTTACTGGAACTGTGATATTAGCACATCCGATTATATGTGCACCCTTTTCATTTAAAGCTTTCACATGATCATTATAACTATCAATCAATTCAACTTGTTGACCATTTTTAGTTAAAAAAGCTCCTAATATTGTTCCCATAGATCCGCAACCATAAATTGCTACTCTCATTAATATCTCCTCCAATAATTTTTATAACTTTTCATATACTTTATTAAGCAATTGTCATGCCAATTATGAATAATATGGAATATTAATGATTAATTATATGACAAGATATGATACCGTGGAGGCTTTAATCATTTACTCTACAGAATATGTTCAAAATCTCCACAGTAATTAATTGCTTTTTATTTGATAATTGATATATATATATATTTAGTTCATAGATATTTAGATATTTAGATAGTTTATTAATATTTTCAATTAATATTTTAAAAGATCTAAAATATGGCATAAACATTGCTATTGATATAATATGTGTTAACAAAAAAATATAATGGAGGAACGATAAATGAGTGATTTAAGTAACAAAAGAGTAATTTCAGTAGCTATTACAGGTTCATGGCCAACTAGAAAGGATAATCCAAACCTTTCAATTACCCCAAAGGAAATTGCTGATGATGTTTATGATTCATGGAAGGCTGGTGCTGCCATCGCCCATATCCATGTTCGTAACGATGATGGGTCAGCATCTACAGACTTTGCTAAGTATAAGGAAACAATTGATTTAATTAGAGCAAAAAAAGATTGTGATATCTGCATTAATATTACTAGTTCAGGAAGTGTTGGCTTTGGAGATGAGGAGAGAATCTATCCGCTTCAACAGCTTTTGCCGGAACTTGCTTCTTATGATTGTGGAACATTAAACTGGCAGCACAGAATAATTTTTGAAAATCATCCAAGGTTTTTGGAAAAGCTAGGTTTAGCACTTCAAGAATCAAATATTAAACCAGAAATTGAAATTTTTCACTCAGGAATGGTTTATGAAGCTTTATATTATTTAAAGAAAGGGATTTTAAAAGCGCCTCTTCATTTTCAATTTGTTCTTGGCGCCGCAGGAGGTATGACAAATACCGTTGAGAATCTTGTATTTCTTAAAAGCTTGATTCCAGAAGGTTCTACATGGTCAGGTTGTGGAATAGGAAGAGGCCATATGCCAATAATGATGGCGACAATCGCGATGGGTGGACATCTTCGTGTCGGTATGGAGGATAATGTAACATATCAAAAAGGAGTACCAGCGCATTCAAATGCTCAGTTTGTTGACCGTGCAAAAAGATTGCTTGAAGAAGCTGGTCTTGAGGCAGCGACTCCTGATGAAGCAAGGCAGATTTACGGTCTTACTAGAAAAGTATTTTAATCAACAATTATAATTTTGAACTGCCATCATGTAAAGTGGACAGGGGATGTAATAAAAATTTACTTAATTGGCCTCAGCCTGATACGCCATTAGGATGAGGTCGATAGTAGAAAAAAATTGTTTAATTAGAAAACGATTTCAAAAGTTTTAAATAACAACACACTTTTCAATGATCTGGAGATGGCGATAAATGATAGATAAATATATTATGTTCAGCTTAGAAATTATAAATACAAATCCAGTTAGAGAGGATGGAACTAATTATGATAAAAAAAATGCTTAATTTTTTTCTTAAATTTATGTCAAAGTATTTACCAAATCCATTTACTATAGCATGGGGCATCACTTTATTTGTGGCTGCTATGGCTATGATTTTCACTCATGCAACTCCAATAAATATTGTTCAATATTGGGGTGATGGTTTTTGGAAATTACTTTCATTTTCAATGCAAATGGCTTTTTTAATAGTTAGTGGATATGCATTAGCAACATCTAATGCTGTAATCAAAGGTTTAAAAAGATTGGTTAGAATACCCAAAACTCCAAAGCAAACAATTTTGTTTGTTAGTTTTATATCAATGGGTTTATATTTTGTAAACTGGGGACTTGGATTAATAGCAGGTGGACTGCTTGCAAGAGAAGCATCTAAAGTTCACAAAGATACAGATTTTCGTTTACTTGTAACGGCAGCTTTTTCTGGTATAATTATTGTACACGGTGGATTGTCGGCATCAGTTCCTCTATTAATAAATACACCGGGGCACTTTGCCGAGAAGTTAATTGGATTAGTTCCGTTCACACAAACTATTTTTGGAGCACAAAATTTATTTATATTAATTACGTTAGTTATTGTTATTCCATTTTTCTGCTTGCTTATGATGCCGAAAAAGGGAGAAGAAGTTTTTGCAGACCCTACGCTTTTTGAAGAGGATGAAATAGAAGAAGTTCCAGAAAATACAGAAGATTTATCATTAGGCGATAAGTTAGATAGAAGTAAAATATTAAACTTTACATTGTGGGGTTCAGGCTTAGCTTATCTAATATACTATTTTTATACTAATGGATTTAGCTTAAATATCAATATAATCAATTTAACATTTCTTGTACTCGGACTAGCACTACATGGATCATTAATTAAGTACAGTGAAGCCTTTACTAAAGGTTGCACCGCAGCTGGCGGAGTTATTCTTCAGTTTCCTCTCTATGCAGGAATAATGGGAATTATGACAGGCAGTGGTCTTGTCACTTTAATTTCACATTGGTTAATTAGCGTTGCAACACCAGGAACATTTGAATTATATTGTTACTTCTCTTCACTTATTATCACCATGTTTGTTCCCTCAGCAGGCGGTCACTGGGCTATACAAGTACCATTCATGATTCCTCCAGCTTTAGCTCTAGGTGTACCAGCATGGAAAGTTGCAATGGGAGTTGCATGGGGAGAAAGTATTTGGAATATTATATGTCCAATGTGGGCTCTGCCACTCCTTGCAATAGCAAAATTAAAATTAAGTGATTTGATTGGTTTTTCCGTGTTGTTATTCGTAATTGGGAATATAGTTGCAATCGCAGGAATTATGATTTTCCAATAAATAAATAATATTGAAAGGATACAAATGATGAATATAAGAAATGTAGCAGTATTAGGTACTGGGACTATGGGACATGGTATAGCGCTTCTTTCTGCAAAAGCAGGATTGAATGTAGTTATGTATAGTAGATCTGATGCAAGTTTAGATAGAGGATTTAATAATATAAAAAATGCATTAAATCTTTTAAAGAGTGAAGGAAAATTAGAAGATAAAAGTTATGAAGAAATATTAAGCAAAATAAAGGGAGTTAAAACCATTGAAGAAGCAGCAAAAAATGCTGATTTTATAGTAGAATCCCTAGCTGAAGATTTGGATCTTAAACAAAAAATTTTTCAACGGTTAGATGAAATTTGTTCACCAGAAGTAATCTTAGTGTCAAATACATCCGGACTTAGCCCAACAGATTTGGCTAAAAATACAACACACAAAGAAAGAGTTATTGTAGCTCATTTTTGGAATCCTCCACAGTTAATTCCTTTAGTAGAAGTGGTGCCTGGGGAAAAAACATCACAAGATACTATAATAACAACTTTGGAATGGGTAAAGTTTATAGGTAAAAAAGCTGTTCGTATGGAAAAGGAATGTTTAGGGTTTATAGGAAATCGTCTTCAGCTTGCACTTCTTCGCGAAGCTTTATATATAGTTGAAAAAGGTTGGGCAAAACCTGAAGAAGTAGATAAGGCAATGGAGTATGCACATGGAAGGAGATTACCTGTTACTGGACCATTATGCAGTGCAGATCTAGGAGGATTAGATATATTTAACCACATATCTTCATACCTATTTAAAGATTTATGTAATTATACAGAACCTTCTAAGTTGTTAATGGATAAAGTTTGCGCAGGAGATCTAGGAAGTAAAAGCGGAAAAGGTTTCTATAATTGGACACCAGAATTTTTGGAAAATAAACAGAAGGAACGTACAGAAGTACTTTTATATCTCTTAGAAAGAGATGAGCAAAAAAATAAATAATAAATTAGGGCTCTAGCAGATTGTGCTAGAGCCTTTTTAGTGCTATTTTTGTTGAGATTATGCATTTAAATAAAAAGGATTTCCATCTTTATTATGAAAATATATTACATAATAATATATTGATAAGTTAGTTACCTGCAGTTCCGGTTGTACTAGGAGTTCCAGTTGTACTCGGAGTTCCAGTTGTACTTGGAGTTCCAGTTGTACTTGGAGTTCCGGTTGTACTTGGAGTTTCAGTTGTACTTGGAGTTCCAGTTGTACTTGGAGTTCCTGTTGTACTTGGAGTTCCTGTTGTACTTGGAGTTCCAGTTGTACTTGGAGTTCCAGTTGTACTTGGAGTTCCAGTTGTACTCGGAGTTTCAGTTGTACTTGGAGTTCTTGTTGTATTTGGAGTTTTGGTTGTTTCGCCTGCAGATCCTGTTGTACTTGGACTTTCAGTTGTTCCTCTCGCTGATCCTGTTTTATCGGTGGACTGTTTAGGAACGATAGTTTTTATAGTGGAAGTTGATGCATTAGAAGACTTCCCTTTGGCGTAGAATTTTCCGGAAACTCCAGCAATCATAACTAGAATAATTGATACAATAATTATCATTGCCTTTCTATTCTTACTAAGTTTCTTATTTCCAGAGAGGTCTTCTCTATTTTCTTTATTTATTGTTTGTTTAGCACCTGCCATGCTCGTAACCGTTGTAAAATTTTTTTTAGTAGTAACTGTTTTTTGTTCTGGCTTCATTACCTTCAGGATTATCTGGTTTATATTTTTAGGTATATTAAAAAATAATGATAACATTCCCTTTCCCTTTTGTTCTACAGAGTCTATCTCCTTAAAATTTTCAGGTGATCTAATTACAATAACAGGCTTATTATGCACTGCAGATTGAGTTTCTATATATATTGTAACTGAAAACTCATCGCCCTTACTTATAAAAGGGATATATACCTCCAGAATGTTATCCTTTATTGAAGAATCAAATTTTAAACCTTTTGTTATTGTGGCACCAGTACTCGTTAAGCTAGTTTGTGAGCTTATATTTATAGTTAACTCATGAATTGTTTTATTTGATGGGTTCTTAACAGTAATAATGTATGCATAACTTTCTTTACCGTTTATTTTTACAGATTTACCATTTCGTAGATTACATAATATTCTAGGTCCTAAATTTTTATAATAATCTAACATTAACCCAGATGCAAATGATATTAGTATAGTTATAATTGCTGTTTTAATAATATTTATCAAGATAATTTTCGCTTCCTCGTTTTTTACTATTTTTTACATTTGTTTGGTTATATTATTCATTTTCATTAAATTATAAGGTAGATAGAGATTTGTGTCAACCGTAAAAATTTTTTAAAAAGCCTTGACTTGGAGTGAACTCTAAGTGATAGAGTATTAGATATGGACAAGATCATATAAATAGGAGGACTAAAATTGAATCAGACATCTTTACAGGGAAAAAAGTTATTTACAAATAAGAATTTATTTAAATTATTTCTGCCACTTATCATAGAGCAATTTTTAGAATATCTGGTGGGACTAGCAGACTCAATCATGGTAGCGCACGTGGGAGAAACAGCTGTGTCGGGTGTGTCTTTAGTGGATTTCGTCATGGCACTGTTAATTAGTTTGTTCGCAGCTCTAGCTACCGGTGGTGCAGTAATTGCAGGACAGTATATAGGCAAGAAACAGATGAAAGAATCAAGAGAAGCAGTGGACCAATTGGTATGGTTTGTCGGTATCTTTTCCATCATAATCATGGTCATTATTTATTTGATGAAACCGCTTATTTTAAACGGTCTGTTTGGTCAGATAACGGAAGAAGTACGTGGGGATGCAAATACATACCTGATGATTACAGCAATATCCATTCCGTTTCTTGCACTATATAATGTAGGAGCTGCAATTTTCCGTACTATGGGTAATTCAAAACTGCCCATGAAGGTGATGCTAGTTATGAATATAGTACACGCAATAGGAAATGCAATACTTATTTACGGCTTCAATTTTGGAACTGCGGGTGTTGCTATACCAACATTGATAACACGTATTGCGGCTGCAGTTATTATTATCACTTTAGCTTTAAACAAAAGGAATCCATTATATATAAAGAAAAGTTTAAAACATAAATTTAATTGGCCAATGATTAAAAAAATCTTAAGTATTGGTGTTCCATTTGGATTGGAAAATGGTTTGTTTTATCTGGGAAGAATTATTGTACTTAGTCTTGTTGCTACTTTTGGTACGGCAGCAATTGCAGCAAATGCGGTGTCAGGTACTATTGTAATGTTTCAAGTGCTGCCAGGTATGGCAATTGGTCTTGGATTAACTGTGGTTATATCAAGATGTGTCGGTGCCGGGGATTATGAACAGGCTAAATATTATAACAAAAAGATTATGCATGTTGTGTATGTGGCTCATGTTGTGAGCTGTGTATTGGTACTTGCATTACTGCCTTTCATAATGAAAATTTATGGATTATCTGAGGCTGCAACGACCTTGGCCACTCAAAATATTTGGTGGCATGCAGGATTTATGGTTGTAATTTGGCCGCTTGCTTACACTTTGCCGGTGACATTTCGCGCATCTGGAGATGCCAAATTTCCGATGATGATTGCAATTTTGTCCATGTTTTTCTGCCGTATTGCACTATCTTATCTGCTAAGTATTTATTTTAATATGGGAATGTTCGGTACATGGGTGGCTATGTTTATTGATTGGATAGTAAAGGCAATTATTTATGTATGCAGGTATATAAGTGGGAAATGGACTACATTTCATGCAATTTAATAAAATGAAAAAATGAATGAAGCATTGACTTCAGAAAGGAATAATTTAAATGGAATATAGAGAATTACCTCATGGTGGAGGAAAAGTAAGTACAATAGGAATAGGTGCGGGAGGTTTAAGCGAAGCGTCTCCACAGCAGGTGCGTAAAATAATAGAGTATGGAATGGAACAGGGAATCAATTTTATGGATACAGTAATGTATGATTCTAGTGTCCAGCCTGCTATTGCGGCTGCACTAGAAGGACATAGAGATAAGATGGTAATGCAGATTCACCTTGGTGCTTATTATCCCCGTGGACAGTATGTACGTACAAGAGATCTAAATCAGTTGCAGAAAGGGTTTGAACAGGAATTAAAAAGCTATCACACTGATTATGCAGATATAGGTATGATTCATTGTGTGGATGAAATGGAGGATTTAGAAAATATTATACATGGTGGTATTTTGGATTATGTTTTAAAATGGAAACAGAATGGCATAATTCGTCACTTGGCAGTTTCTTCTCACTCTCCGAAAGTATGTTTGAAATTTTTAGAAACAGGTAAGATTGATATATTTATGCTAAGTCTTAACGCTGCCTATGATTTTGAACCATCTGGTGAAAAATTAACGTTATCAGATACAAGAATGAAACTTTATCAGGAATGTTCTAAGCTTGGTGTTGGAATTACAGTTATGAAACCTTATGGTGGAGGGCAATTACTGAATGATCATACTTCGCCACTTGGAAGAAAAATGTCAATATATCAATGTATACAATATGCACTTGACCGTCCAGCTGTTTTATCCTGTTTGCCAGGAGTGCGTAACCTACAAGATTTAAAAAATGTTCTTAAGTATTATGATTTAGCGCATAATGAAAAGGACTATTCATTTATAGGTAATATGCAACGACAGGATATACAAGGGAGTTGTATTTATTGCAATCATTGTCAGCCATGTCCACAAGAAATTAATATTGGCTTAGTCAATAAATATCTTGATTTGGCAAAGGTAGGAGATGAATTGGCAAGAGATCATTATGAAAAGTTGAAACACCATGCATCAGATTGTATAGAATGTGGTGCCTGCGAAAAGAATTGTCCGTTTAATGTGGAAGTAAGAAAAAAGATGAAGGAAGCTGTGGAGTTTTTTCAATAGTTTGAGTGCACTTCAAGTGATAGGAACGTTAAATTATATAAATTCTTGGTCTTCTTGTAATGCAGGAAGCATATGAAATGGGAAAAAACACTTAGAAAAAATGAAAATAAAGGAGCGATTTTAAATGGCAATTACAGATTTTTCAAAAGAGTATCATGAGAGGATGTTTCCAGGCTATGTATCAAAGTTATTAGAAACAGACCCAGAATTTATTGAGCAATTTGATAACTTTACATTCGATGAAGTTGTAAATCAGGATGATTTAGACGATCGTACTAGAATGATGGCAATTATTGCGACTTTGATTGGCTGTCAAGGGATAGATGAGTTCAAAGCAATGGTGCCTGCCGCACTTAATTTTGAAGTAACACCGGTAGAAGTGAAAGAAATTGTATATCAGGCCGTAGCTTACCTTGGAATCGGAAGGGTATTTCCATTCCTTCATGGTATCAATGATGTACTAACAGCAAGGGGTATTAAGTTACCGCTTGAAGGACAGGTAAGTACTACAACTGAAAATCGTTTAGAAAAAGGAATCCAGGCACAGGTTGATATCTTTGGAGCTGGAATGAAAGAATTCTACAAGTCAGGACCGGAAGAATCACGACACATCAATCATTGGTTAGCTGATAATTGCTTTGGCGATTATTATACACGTAGCGGTCTTGATTACAAACAACGCGAAATGATTACTTTCTGCTTCTTATCTGCCCAGGGTGGTTGTGAGTCACAACTTACAAGCCATGCGGTAGCCAATATGAAGATAGGCAATGATAAGCAGTTTTTAATTAAGATTATTTCTCAGTGCCTACCCTTCTTAGGTTATCCAAGAAGTCTCAATGCACTTCGTTGTGTAAATGATGCAGCTACTCAGATGGATAAGTAAAAGCGAAAAACTGAAACTATTACTTGACTTGAAGTTAACTCTAGGTAGTACAATGATTCTATTGTAAATTTTATTGCCAAAGGAGGCTATATAATATGACAAACGAAAAGAAATTAAATAATACAATTTTTCCAAAAGGGGAGCCGCTTCCAGAGATGTTTTCCAAATATTTTATTGGACAAGCATATTTAAATATGCTTACGACTACTGGTGTACCAATTGGAAATGTAACATTTGAACCTGCATGCCGTAATAATTGGCATATTCATCATAAAGGTGGTCAGATTCTTCTCGTAACAGAGGGAAGAGGATGGTATCAGGAATGGGAAAAAGAGGTACAGGAATTACATCCAGGTGATGTTGTTAACATTCCACCTGAAGTAAAACATTGGCATGGAGCAGCAAAAGACAGTACTTTTTCACACTTGGCAGTGGAAGTACCTGCAAAAGATGCTTCTAATGAATGGTTAGAAGCCGTTACAGATGAAGTTTATGGTAAGCTAAAATAAGCACATAAAATAGTTGAATTTAATTAGGAGGGATTAACATGAAAAAAGTAATGAGCAAGAAAAATAGTGAGAATGAAAAAACAGCGATTGTTTATATGACTGAGGACATCAGTGCCCAAGGTCTTATGGCAATTTATGAGGCATTGGAGAGAAAGGCAACCGGAAAGGTTGCAGTGAAGCTATCTACCGGTGAGCCAGGTGGGCATTATTTTCTTTCTACTAAGCTTATACAACCCCTCGTGCAGGCTGTGAACGGTACGATTGTAGAGTGCAATACCGCTTACGGTGGTCGACGTTCCACTACGGAATCCCATAGCCATGTAATAGTGGAGCATGGTTTCACTAGCATTGCACCAGTGGATATTATGGATGCAGATGGTAGCATCAGCCTGACCGTTACAAAAGGAAAACATCTGAAAGAAGATTTTGTTGGCTCGCACTTAGCAAATTATGATTTTGTCATAGACCTTTCACATTTTAAGGGCCATGCTATGGGTGGTTTTGGCGGAGCTATCAAAAATATGTCGATTGGAATTGCTTCTTCTATGGGGAAAAGCATGATTCATAGTGCAGGAACCGCAACTACTGGCTTTGGTATTAACACACCGCAGGATGATTTTCTGGAATCCATGGTGGAGGCGGCGAAGGCTGTTGCCGATTATGAAGGTGAAGATATTATTTATATCAGTGTAATGAATAATCTTTCAGTAGACTGCGATTGTGATTCACATCCAGCAAAACCTGAAATGGAAGATATAGGCATACTAGCTTCCCTGGATCCAGTAGCACTTGACCAGGCTTGTGTGGATTTTGTCTATGCTGCAACGGATGGGAAAGCACTGATTGAGCGTATGGAATCCAGACACGGTATCCACACGCTTGAACATGCGGATGTTATTGGTTTGGGGACTCGTAATTATGATTTGTTTACGATTGATGACTGATACACCATTTTCAATAATGTATTAAGTAAATAGAACGATGTGTTTGGATAAATCATTTATAAGAGGAGGAAAATAACATGGCAAAAAAATTTGGTTTTGGATGTATGAGATTACCACTTTTAGATAAAGATGATCAGACATCTTTTGATTACGAAACAATAAACAAATTGGTAGATACATTTTTGGAAAAGGGGTTTACATACTTTGATACTGCATATACGTATCATAGTTTTAGGGGTGAAGAGGCAGTTAGGGAAGCACTTGTAAAAAGGCATAATAGAGATGAATTTACACTTACGACCAAACTTCCAATGAGAGATTTAAAAACATCAGAAGATTAGGAAAGAATATTTAATGAACAGCTTGAAAACTGTGGGGTATCATATTTTGATTATTACCTGCTTCACAATATAGGTGTTAATGCATATAAGACAGCATGTGCACTTGATAGTTTCAGCTTTGGATTAAAGAAAAAGAAAGAAGGTAAAATAAAGAATTTTGGTATGTCATTCCATGATACACCTGAATTGTTGGATGAAATTCTGACTGCTCATCAAGAACTGGATTTTGTTCAGTTGCAGATTAATTATATAGATTGGGAAAATCCTGGTATTCAGTCAAGAAGATGTTATGAAGTAGCAAGAAAACACAACAAACCGATTATGGTCATGGAGCCATGTAAGGGTGGAACCCTTGCAATCGTTCCAGAAAAAGCAGAAAACATAATGAAAGAATACAACCCAGAGGCATCTATTCCATCATGGGCAATCCGGTTTGCTGCAAGTCAGGAAGGCGTTATCATGGTACTTAGTGGTATGAATTCTATGGAACAGGTTCTTGATAATACCTCGTATATGGAAGACTTTAAACCTCTGAATGAGGAAGAGTATAAGATTATTGCGCAGGTAACTGACGTTATTAATGAAAATACTGCAATTCCTTGTACCGCTTGTAGATATTGCGAAAAAGGATGTCCCAAAAATATTGCAATCCCAGATTATTTTGCATTATATAACAGCGCTAAGCGTGCAACTACCACGAGTTTTTCAAGCCAGTTCGTTTATTATTTAAATCTGTCTTCTACACATGGAAAAGCTAAAGATTGTATCGGATGCATGCAGTGTGAAAAAGCCTGTCCACAGCATTTGAAGATTACAGAACTTTTAAAGGATGTCTCTACAGCATTTGATATTACACCATCTTTCCCTACTAAAAAATAAACTGTAAATATGATGGTATGAAGGAATCTTTAGTTTGTAAAAAAAACAAGAGCATCTGCATAAAAAGAAGACAATGACATCAGATTGAATAAAATCTGGTGTCATTGTTTACTGCCGATTAAAATTCAAATGATTAGAGGAGTGATAAACATGAAGATTTTATATTACGATTGTTTCTGTGGAATAAGTGGCGATATGAATTTAGCAGCACTAATAGATTTAGGAGTTCCTAAAGAATATTTGATACAAGAACTTTCAAAAGTAAACTTAAATTCTGAATATGAAATAAAAATTGAAAAATCTAAGAAAGTTGTAATAACAGGGACTAGGGTAGACGTTATATTAAATAGTCACGAACATCACCATAGAAACTTGAAGGATATAGAGGAAATAATAAATTCAAGTAATTTAAGTGATAAGGTTAAAAAACTTAGTTTAGATATGTTTATGAAGGTTGCAGAGGCAGAAGCAAAGGTTCATGGAAAACCCTTATATGAAGTACATTTTCATGAGGTAGGTGCTATTGATTCAATTGTAGATATGGTAGGAGCAGCTATTTGTTTAGACTATCTAAAAGTTGATAAAATTATCGCATCTCCAGTTCAAGTTGGAGGAGGATTTGTTAAATGTGCTCATGGTCTTATGCCAGTACCAGCTCCTGCAACAGTAGAAATCTTAAAGAATATTCCTATAAATGCTGGAATAGTACAATTTGAAACGACCACTCCTACTGGGGCAGCAATACTCGCAGCAAACGTTGAAGAATTTACTCAAAAGGTTGATTTCTTAATTAAGAAGATAGCATATGGAATAGGTCATAGAGATCTAGAAATTCCAAATGTTTTAAGAGTATATTTAGGTGAGAAGGAAAGTTCTGAAAAAGTAGGAGAGCATTATATACTTGAAACTAATATAGATGATATGAATCCAGAACTTTATGGATATGTAGAAGAAAAACTTTTTGAAGCAGGGGCCTTAGACGTATTTAAAACACCTATATTTATGAAAAAGGGAAGACCAGGGATAAAATTAAGTGTGTTAATTAATGAAAAAGTTGAAAAGGTTGCTTTAGATGTTATTTTTGAAGAAACTACTTCAATAGGTGTTAGAAAATATAAAGTTGAAAAAATAATGCTTAATAGAGATTTTTCAAAAGTAAAAACAGAGTATGGAGATATTACAATAAAGAAATCTTATTATAAAGGGAAGCTAGTGAAATATAAACCAGAATACGAAGAATGCAAGACTATAGCTAAAGAAAAAAATATATCTATAGATAAGGTATATAAGGCAGTTTATAAACAAGATATAAATTAAAATTATGTAATATGGGTGAGAGGCGGAAAGATAAATGATAAACAATGAAAAGTATAATGAATTAATAAAATATATCAAAGGTTTAGGAAAAGTGGTTGTGGCATTTTCAGGTGGAGTAGATAGTACTTTTTTACTTAAAGCAGCTAAAGAAGCCCTTGGAGATAATGTAAAAGCAGTGACAATTATGTCTCCATATATTCCAAAGTGGGAAATAGCAGAAGCAAAGGGACTAGCTAAAGAATTAGGAGTGCAGCATGAAATTATAGTAGCTCCAATTATTGATTCAATAAAATTTAATCCAGAAGATAGATGTTATCTTTGCAAAACTGCAGTATTTAGTATGATTTTATCTATTGCTAAAAAGCAAGATTATAACTGTGTAGTAGATGGAACTAACTTTGATGATATAAGTGATTATAGACCAGGTCTTAAAGCGTTAAAGGAATTAGAAATAAAAAGTCCACTTTTAGAATGCAAATTAACTAAATCAGAAATAAGAGCTTTTTCTAAAGAATTAGGACTTAATACTTGGGATAAGCCAGCATATGCTTGTCTTTTAACAAGAATACCTTATGGAAATGAATTAAAAGTAGAAGATTTTGAGAAGATAGAAAATGCAGAAAAATATATGATGAGCATAGGGTTTAGGGCCGTTAGAGTAAGATGTCATGGAGATTTAGCAAGAATTGAAGTAAATAAAAATGACAGAAGTAAATTATTTGATGAAAAACTTTTAGACACTATTGCTCAAAAGATAAAAGAATGCGGATTTAAATATGTAACATTAGACTTGCAAGGATATAGAGTAGGCAGCTTCAATGAAACTATAATAAAAAATTCAGATGAGCAAAATAAATAAAAAGATTGCTTAATCTACTTGTGTTCACTGTTTCAAAAGATTAGAGCCTGTAAATAATTTTGTGTAAACAGAATAAAAAGTACTCTTTCTTGGCAATAATTGAGATAAGTTATTTATCCAAAAATTGTAAGGAGGAGTATTTTTATGTCACAAATTTCTAAAGATATTTTAAGAGATTATATCAATGAGCAAAAGTTTGCAAATCCAAGTGAGGTTCTAACTGCAATGAAAGCTATGTTCAGAGACGTTCTCCAGGAGGCGTTAGAAGCTGAGATGGATTTAGAACTTGGGTATGACAAATATGATATATCAGAAAAACAAACTCTAAATAGCAGAAATGGTTACTCTAAAAAAACTGTCAAATCAGAACTCGGGACGGTAGAGCTTAATATACCACGTGATCGAAATGGAGAATTTGAACCTAAAATTTTGCCTAAGCATCAGAGAAATATAACTGGAATTGAAGATAAAATAATGGCTCTGTATGCAGCTGGAATGACTACAAGAGATATAGCAGAGCAAGTAAAGAATTTATATGATGTTGAGATATCTGCAGAAATGGTTTCAAACATAACAAACAGGATTATGCCTGTAGTTACAGAGTGGCAAAATAGACCATTAGAGAAGACATACTCATTTATTTTTATGGACGCAATACACTACAAAGTACGTGATGACAAGCACATTGTAATAAAAGCAGCTTATGTTGTATTAGGTGTAAATATGGACGGTGAAAAAGAGGTTCTTGGTATATGGGTAGGAGCAAATGAGAGTAGCAAGTTCTGGCTTTCAGTGCTGAATGACCTTAGAAACAGAGGCTTACAGGATGTTTTGGTGTTCTGTGTAGATGGATTAAATGGATTTAAGGAGGCAATAGGATCAGTATATCCATTTGCAAAGATACAACGTTGTATAATTCATCAATTGAGAGCAAGTATGAAATATATACCACATAAAGACAAAAAGGCTTTCGCCAAAGATTTAAAGGCTGTTTACAGTGCATTAAACGAGGATGTTGCACTTGAAAATTTAATTTCTGCAAAGGAAATATGGGGGAGTAAATATCCAAATGCAATAAAGAGCTGGGAAGATAATTGGGATAATCTTATTACTTTCTTTGTATTTCCAGATTATATTCGTAGAATTATATATACCACAAATGCTATAGAAAGTCTTAATAGTCAATTTAGAAAAGTAACTAAAACAAAGCTTATATTTCCGAGTGACGAGAGTCTTATGAAGATGCTGTATTTAGCTACTGAAAAGGTAAGCAAAAGATGGACCAGGGTATACGCAAATTGGGATCTTGTTATTAGCCAACTCAATATATTATTTAGTGAAATCCTAAATGCAGGAGCATAGCTCAGGGGACTCCGTCCCCAAACCCCTAAGGTTTATCGCTTTAGTTCTAACAGGAACATGCAAAACGGGCCACCAAAAGGCAGCCCGGTTCCTGTATAGAAGATCAATAACCGCTCGGGTTGCTCCTCAGCATTGCCCTATCCTGTTATTAAACATGTATATTATTGACTAAAAGTGGGAATAATATACTATATAAGGATGACAAATAAAAAGTGTTTATCGACTTTAATTTACATTTTTTAACAAACCTAATAAATCAATTTTTTGCCAAGAGAAAGAGAATACACAAAATTATTTACACGACCAAAGATTATTGCCTTGGAGTTAACTCCAAGGCAATAATCTTTTGATAATATAAATTAGTCATCCGTTCTTTTCAATTGTTCTTCTTTTACCAAAACCCTTTCTTCATATCCATCAATTTTTTTATCTAGACGTTCTAACGTTTGTTGCATTTCTTCTATTTTTTCAGCAAGATGACTACGTTGTTCTATCAAAAGTTTTTTTCTAGCCTTGATTGTAGGATTTCCTTGCTGGAACATGGTTACGTACTCTATTAATACTTCAATGGAAAGTCCTGCACCACGCATACATTTTATAAACTCAACCCAATTACAATCTTCTTCTGTATAATCCCTGATTCCGCTCGCATTTCGATTCACTGATGGAATCAAGCCAATTCGCTCATAATACCGCAGCGTATCTGCTGTTATATCATATTTTTGACTTGCTTCTGCTATCCTCATAGAAAAGTACCTCCTTTACCAAATGAAATTTGTGAATGTAGTTTCTTCCCTTTCTGGGAAAGCAATACCTGATTTTATTCCAGCTTCTTTGCATTTTAAGAAGAATGCCATATTTTTGCCTAAGGTACGCATAATCTGAAGTCCTTCTATATCCTTTTTCACATCTTCTGGAGTTTGACCGTGTACCATATTCCAATACTGTGAAGAAATAATTGGCATCTCGTTTAATGATGTATAGGTACATCCTTTTCCATGTGGACTTCCATTTACTAATAATACTTTCATAGTTTGCTCCTTCCATCTTAAACAACTTATATTTCTTAGTTTTATATATATCCTATCACTTGAAGTGCACTCCAAGTCAAGCATTTTTTGAGTATTATTAAATTAATTTTAGACAGGTTGTATAACGGATGTTTGTTATGAAAGCCAGGATTTAATCTTTCCTGATGCGATATTAACACTACCACCTTGGATAGCTAATCCCTTTTCTACATTAGCTGTTGGGCAGATATGTTTGATATCCTGCTCGCTTCCACCTAGTCCACTTCCTTCATGTGTGCAGTACGGAAGGATCGTCTTACCAGTAAAATCATATTCATCTAAGAATGCAAACACTGCCATTGGCATGGTTCCCCACCAGTTAGGATAACCAAGAATGATAGTATCGTATTCATCCATATTTTCTACATGAGTTGCAAGTTCCGGTCTTGCATTCTGGTTTTTCTCTACCTGCGCCACATTTGTAGTCTCAGTATAATCAGCAGGATATTTCTTTACTGTTTTAATCTCAAATAAATCTCCACCAAATGCTTCCTCTGCTATTTTAGCAGCTACTTCTGTGTTGCCAACTAGCAAATTTACAATACTTCCGTTAACATAGTTTTCATCTTTTCTTGAAAAGTAAGCGATTAATATTTTTTCCATTTCTTCATTCCTCCATTTATTTTTCTTTTTAAAAAGCATAACCATTCTTTTCTTTCATAATTCATTCACTTGAAACTACATCACACATTAAAACCATACACCCTGAAGTGAACTCCAAGTCAATACCTTTCATAAATTATTATTTACAAATAACTGAAAGTGAATTATATGCCTATTGAAAATTGCATTAATTTGTTATATTATGAAAGGAATAGATTGATGGATTAATTGATATGTGGAGGAAGTTTATGAGTAAATATATTACGATTAATGAAATGTTGGACAAGCTTGAAAAGAATAAATTTGTAAGCTTAGAGAAGGCGATTGAATATGGTCTTGATGTATATTCACAATGCAGTGTTGCGAATTATGAAACCGGGATGGCTTTTGCTTTATTATTTATAGGAGAAGCCTATTGCGACATGAGTAAATATGAGAAAGCCATGACATATTTATTTGATTGCATAAATTTATCTGAAAGACAAAGTTTATGTGATTTACAACTACTTGCTTATAAAAATATAGGTAACATTTATTTTCATATTGGAGAATATGGAAAAAGCTTAGAATACTATAATTCTGCAGAAAAGCTTACAAAAATAATTAGTACAAGTAAAAATTATTATAAAAGTTTTGGGGCTGAATTTTATGCTGCTAAAATATATAATAATATTGGAGAAATATATAGAGTTCTTAGATGTTATGAGGATGCTATTATATATTATAATTTATCTGATAAGCTTGATAGAGAACTTAATTACAAAGCAACATTTGGCGTTGCACTTTCCAACTTAGGTTATGTTGAATACTACCTGGGGAATTACGACAAGGCTTTAGAATATCTAAATGAAGCTATTTTATATTTAGTAAAAAATGATTATAAAGGGGGTATAGTGGAAGCCTATGGGATATTTGCTTTAATACATGAAAAAAAAGGAAATTATCAGGTATGTGAAAGATATTTCACTAAAGCCATCCATATTTCTTCTGGAATAGCCTATGATTATGGAAGAATTGATCTTCTGATAGATTATAGCAAATTTCTTGAGAATATAGGAAAAAGAAAGGAAGCAATTGATAAGTTAGAAGGGGTATACAATATTTCTATAGATAATAATTTCCTTGAAAACAAAAGAAAGGAAGCACTTGATAAGTTAGAAGAGGCATACAATATTTCAATAGACAATAATCTGTATGCAAAAACTATGGAAATTTGTAAAAGAACTATCAATTTGTATGAACAAGCAAATGATATTAATAATGCAAATAAATACTGTAAAATATATTTTAAAAATGAAAAAAAATTAGAAAATATAGAAATTATAAATAGAGCTATACATTTAAAAACAAAGGTTAAGCTTGAAAGTCTAGAAGAGGAAAGGAAGAACATATTAGAAAAAAGTGAGGCCTTTAGAAAAGAAGCAGAGGACCTTATGAAAACTGTAAAAAACATATCAATTATAAGCGAGCTAGGAGAGAAACTAACCACGACTTTAGACTTAAATCAAATTTATGAAATGTTATATAATTCAATTCAAAGTTTTATGGTAGCAAATGCCTTTGGAGTTGCGATTTATAAAGAGGAAAAGGGAGTAATTGAGTATCAGTATCTTATGGAGAATTATGTTAAAACTGAGTTGTATAAAGTTAATTTTGATAACGAAGCAAGCATGGCAGTAAAATGTTTAAAAGAGAATAAGCTAATAATAATTAATGATATGAAAAATGAACATTCAAATTATGTTGACACTATTATTACTAGTAATAATAGTAATAATTATAAACTGAATTCTGCAATATACTGCCCACTTAGTATAGATAATAAATTAATTGGTGTGATAACAGTGCAAGCATATGAAAAAAACTCATTTACAAAACTTACAATAGAAATGATAAAAGCACTTTCTTCATATGCAGCTATAGCAATAAATAATGCAACAAAATCAATAAATCTTCTTGTTGAGATGGAACAAAGAAGGAAAACTCAAATACAATTGGAGAATATCAACAGTAAATTAATTCATTTATCTGAAAATGATGGACTTACTGATATACCAAACAGAAGAAAATTTGATTCTATTATCGAAAAGGAATGGAACAAAGCTAAAGAGAGAAAAAGTGTTATATCAATCATAATTTTTGATATTGATTGTTTTAAACAATATAATGATAACTATGGTCATACAGTTGGGGATAGTTGTTTGATAAGTATCAGTAACGAACTTTGTAAATCATTAGTGAAAAACTATTTTGCTGCACGGTATGGTGGAGATGAATTTGTTATTGTCCTTCCAGATATAAATTTAGAGAATGCAAAGAGTTATGGTGATAATCTCAGGCGTAATGTGGAAAAGTTATCTTTAATTCATAAATTTTCAAAGGTAAAGGGTATTGTAACTGTCACATTAGGTGTTTCATCTACTATACCGGATAGCGACAGTACAATTATTGATTTTATAAGGCAGGCTGATAATGCTTTATATGAAGCAAAGAATAAAGGTAGAAATCAGATTATAGGTACTAACTTTTAATCAGCTAGTTAATCTGTTTTTCTATACTTATTTTTATAATGTTTTTCTTCTTATAGGCAATTAATAATATATAGGCGAAAACACACATAATCACACAAGTTACGAACGCTGATGATGTTGAAATATCAGCTGTTTTTCCAATAATTACGTTTGCCCCCGCAGCAGTTAAATCTCCAAACATAGCAAATACAGATAAAAGAGTCGCCCTTTCAACAGTACTTATATTTCTGTTTTCAACATCTAAAACTATAGGTGAAATTATAGCTGCACTGCCACATATAACAATTATTGAAAATACAGTTAAAGTAGCATTAGATGTAAATACAAGAATTGTACAACAAATAGCAATGAGTATATATAAGAGTTGAATGCTTTTATTTGCACCTAACTTATTACTTAATTTATAAGACTTAGTTGAGCACAATCTCGCTATTTGCATAACAACTGCCAACAGTCCAAAATATTTAATATTTATTCCACTACGCAAATATTGTGATTGATTTAAAAATACACTTACTACTTGAACTACTTCATTTATTAAGGCAAAAGAAATTACCAACATTATAATACTTTTCTTTTTAAAAGCTGTTAGTAAGCTTTGCTTAAAAGTAGGCTTTTCTTCATGATGTACATTAACCTCTTTTAAAAACAAAGTTAATACTGCCGCAACGCCATAAGGTATAATGGTCCAAAATGCAGTACTATCCATGGACTGTTTAACAATTAATGAAAACATAATTGAAGCAATTAAATAACCACCAGCAGAAAATGCATTATATAGTCCAAATACTTTTTCACTCTCATCTTTCTTAACTGATGAATATAATAGAGCTATGTCACAACCTGAAATTCCAGCTAATGATATTGACAATAATACTCGTTCTAAAAAAAACATCTCAAAGGAATTTGCTTTATAAAAAACTATCTTTGATATAAAAAATATAAAATTAGAAATAACAAGTGTTTTCTTATATCCAAATTTATCTGCAAACCATCCCCAGGGAATTTCAAAAATAATCATAAGTATCCACGATATAGACTCTATTAGAAACATATTAGTTAAAGATAGGTTTCTGTTTTGCCTATATAACGTAGCAATTGGACCATAAAAAACAAATCCCTGTAGGAATACAATCATATACATTAAATAAACGTTGATTTTTTTATTCACTTTTAATACACCCCCAAAGCTGCACAACAAAAAAACCTTCTCTTAAAGGCTAATTTTAAAATATGTTGTTACTTTATTGTGTATTAAATTGGTCTACGCATTTTATTCTCTCCTTCAAAATCAAATCTATGTTAATCATTTTACCATATTTTAAATATAGATACATTTATTATCTTAATTTTTTTGTAAAATACATATTTTCGGTTATATAAACACAAAATATATATGTTTAATTATGTTTATGAAAGGGAGTAAATTTATGAATGAAAAAGATAATATGTGTATTAACAATATTTTAACACCAAAATCGTATTGGCTTGATTCAACTAATGAGACAAATTACCCAACGTTAGAAAAAGATATAAATGTTGATATAGTAATTATAGGGGGAGGCATTACGGGAATTACAACGGCCCTCCTTTTAAAAGAAGAAGGTATAAAAGTTGCACTAATCGAAGCAGATAAAATAGTTCAGGGAACTACGGGACATAGTACAGCGTATGTTACTTCGCAACATGATATAATATATAGTAAATTAATCAACACTATGGGAAGGGAAAAAGCTAAGCAGTATGCAGATGCTAATGAAGGGGCCATAGATTTCATAGAGGACATGGTCAAGAAATATGATATTGATTGTGATTTTTGTAGGTTACCCGCATATATTTTTGCGACAGATGAAAAATATATAGATACAATTATCGAAGAAGCGGCTGCAGCTAAAAGCCTAGGAATAAAAGCGAAATATGTTGAAGATCTGGATTTGCCTTTTATAATAAAGGGTGCATTATGCTTTGAAAATCAGGCACAATTTCATCCTAGAAAGTATCTTCTTAAAATGGCGGAAAACATTTCTGGTAATGATAGTCAAATATATGAACATACAAGAGCTGTAGATATAGAACATGATAAGTTATATACGGTAATAACGGATACAGGATTTAAAATAATAGCTAAAAAAGTTGTTTTGGCTTCACATTTTCCTTTTTATGATGGTTTAGGATTGTATTTTTCAAGACTTCGCCCACAAAGGTCATATGTAATATCCGCAATAATAAAGGAGGAATTGCCAAAAGGTACATTTGTAGATGCAGGTGATGCAGGTTGGTATTTTAGAATGCAAAAGTATAATGATGGTCAGATGATAATTATTGGAGGTCAAGACCATAAAACTGCCCATGGTGGTGACATGATTAAACATTATGTTAATTTAAAAAATTATGCTGAAAAAAACTTTGACGTTGAAAAATTTCTATATAGATGGTCAACTCAAGATTATATAACATTAGATGGTGTACCATATGTAGGTAATCTTACTTCAACGTCTGAAAATATTTATGTTGCTACTGGTTATGGTGAATGGGGGATGACAAACGGGACAGCAGCTGCAGGTATACTAAGAGATATTATAGTTAAAAATGAAAGCCCTTATCAAGAGGTATATAATCCATCACGTAATATTTCAGCTGATGCAATTAAGAACTTCGCTAAAGAAAATTTTGATGTTGCAAAGCAGTTAATAAAAGGAAAACTTCAAGTTGGAGAATATAATTTTGATTTAAAAAATGATGAGGGAAAGATGGTACAGATTGATGGTGAAAGATATGGTGCATATAGAGACAAAAATGGTGAGCTACATATAGTTGATATAACATGTACACATTTAGGGTGTGAACTAAAATGGAATAGTGCAGAAAAATCTTGGGATTGCCCTTGTCATGGATCAAGATTTACTTTTGAAGGAGATATTATAGAGGGGCCGGCTGTTACCAGGTTAAATCACTACAAAGAAAGTAATAATACAATTGACTCAAATATAATCTGACAAAGTTTGTTAGAATTTACGTTCGAATTTTATCATGGTTATTATAAGGAAATAAGCACATATTTGTAATGAATATGTGCTTATTTTATTTATTATTCATTTGTATATTTATATAGTGTTAGTGTAAAATGTAGAATAGAATAACTCAAAGAATTGTAAAAATTTAAGAGCAAAATTGATATGAAAATAAGGCAATTTGGTGAAGGGTGAGATAAATGTGTCGCTAAAGAAAATTATACATCCTCTATTGTTTCAAGGAAATAACAGAAGTAAGGGATATTTTGAAGGATGGTACTATAAGCAAGTTTCAAAGGATGAGAAACGGGTTATAAGTTTTATACCCGGTATTAGCTTATTTGATAATGATGTTCATTGTTTTGTTCAGTATATATTTGTAAGTCTAGATGATAATAATAAGAAAACTATAAAAACTGGATATGTTAAATATCCTATCAAAGACTTTAAATATAGCAATAATCCTTTTATGTTACAAATAGGAGAAAATATTTTCTCGAAGTTTATGATATCAATTGAAATAGTAGATGGGGATTTACATATAGAAGGTACATTAAAGTTCGGATCATTCACTCCTATTAAAAAGTCTATTTTAAACCCTAATATAATGGGGTATTTTGCATATGTCCCTAAAATGGAATGTTATCATGGAATTGTTAGCATGAATCATATAGTTAATGGATTACTTAGGATTAATGATGAAGAAATAGATATTAACAATGGAAAAGGATATATTGAAAAAGATTGGGGAACTTCTTTTCCCAAGAAATATATTTGGATTCAATGTAACAACTTTAAAAATAGAAATACAAGTATTTTTTGTTCTATTGCGGATATACCATTTATGAGAAAAAGCTTTTTAGGATATATATGTAATTTACTTATTGATGGAAGGGAATATAGGTTTGCAACTTATAATCACAGTAAATTAAAAATTGAAAGTATAACAAATGAAAAGATATCAATATTATTAGAAAATAGTAATGTTAAACTTAAAATAGAAGCAAATATAAAAGAAGCAGGAGAATTAATTGCTCCGGAGCAAGGGAAAATGCAAAAAATAATCAAAGAAGAAGTTTTAGGTCAAGTGAAAATTTATTTATATAATAAGCAAAATGGAACTGTTTATAAAGATAACTGTTATATGGCTGGGATTGAGATTGTTGGATTTTAAATAAAAGGGGATGTAGTTAGTGGAAGTTTTAAGTAGTAAATTAGCTGGAAGTATTGTTGAAAGGACTATGAATGTTGTTAATTATAATATTATTATAACCAATACATTAGGCATTATTATAGCATCAGGAAATAAGGACAGAATAGGAGATAAACATGAAGGTGCGATAATAACGCTTAAAAGAAAATCAGAATTTAATGTCAGTGAAAATCAAAGTAAGAAGTTAAGCGGTGTATATTCAGGAACCAACCAAGTTATTGAGTTTCAAAATAGAGTTATTGGAGTAATCGGTATTACCGGGAAACCAAAAGAGGTTTTAGGTTATGGTAAATTAGTTAAAATGACTGCAGAAATGATGATTGAGCAAGAATATGTATTGAGTGAATTAGCAAGTAACAAGAGAATGAAGCAAGATGTTATGCTAGCACTTATTTATAACAAACAAGATTCTCTTTTTTTATTGGATAAATATATTAAAAGATTTCAAATTCCATACAATAATCCAATGGCTATCTTTATAATTGAAGTGAATTTTAAAGATAATCCAGACAATATTGATTTGAATATATTAAATAAAATGATAAACATATTGGAAGGGACATTTATGGAATCTCTAGCAGCAGTAATTGATTCGAAAACAATTGTGATATTACATAAATGTCTACATATTAATGATAAAATTGAAGATTATAGTGAAAAACTAAAAGAAATCAGTGAAAAAATATGCAATCAAATAGACATTACTGTAAAGATATCCATGGGAAAAATCTATGACAAGTTAAATGACATCTATAAATCTTTTAATATAGCTAAAGAAACACTTTTATTTGGGAAAAAGATACACCCAAATGATAATATTTATATTTTTGATTTATTAAAGAGTGAGATGTTGTTTTCTCAGAATAGTGAAAAATGGAAAATTGGCGAATTAGAGGACACGTACCAATTAATAGCATTAAATGATAAAGAAGGGGTATTAAGAGAAACTTTAAAAGTTTTAATAGAAGAAAATGGAGAGCTCAATAATGTATCAAGTAGATTATTTATTCATAGAAACACTATTAGATATCGTTTAAATAATATTTACAAGATTACAAATAGAAACCCTAGAAATTACATTGACCTATTTTGGCTTTATAGTGCTATGCTTAACTTTTAATAGAAAGTGAAAACTCTATCACTCCTTTTAAATTATATTGTCTATTTTAATTGAATAGCACATCGATTTATTAAAAAATATCAGACTCCTACAAATACCTTTTATAGGTTTTTATAGGAGTCTTTATAATATAGTAGTTTTGTTGAAATCTATCACATATTTTTATTTATAATGGAATATTCAAAAATAAACACTGTATATAAAAAAATTACTTTTGTGCAAATAGACAAAATTAATGATTAATGTTTGTGCAATGCAATATTGAATATTATGTAAAAAAGTATAATAATAGATCTATATTGTTAAGTAAAAAAATCTTTAAAGAGTAGGTGAAAAAATGAAATACTTAAGGCAATTAATGATTGTTTTAATTCCATATGTTGTTGGCACCGTATTACAGATAACATTACATTTGCCAATTCCGGGAGCGGTTATAGGACTTATTTTACTATTTTTAGGACTACAAATAGAGATAATTAAAGTCGTAATGATAGAGGAACTTTGTGAGTTTCTTTTATCGAATATGTCTTTTTTCTTTATTCCTGCGGGAGTTGGTCTAATGACGGCTTTTGGCGTATTAAAAGGGAAATGGATACCGTTTATAATTATAGTTGTTTTTTCTACCTGTTTGGTTTGGGTTGTAACAGCTTTGGTAGTTAAAGATTTAAGGAAGGGATGTAAAAATGAATGATTTAATTACTTCACCAATATTTGGCGTAATAACATCTCTTATTGCTTATGAAATTGGAGTTTATATAAAGAAAAAAGGAAGACTTTCAATATTTAATCCACTATTAATAGCAATTATTATACTTATTTTTTTTCTTACAAAATTCCATATTACATATGAAGACTATAATAACGGGGGTCAAATAATTTCATTCTTTTTATTTCCTGCCACAGTAGCATTAGCTTTACCCATGTATAAGAAATTTGCTTTATTTAAAGAAAATGCTATTCCAATACTTATAGGAATTTCCAGTGGGGCTATTTCGGGTTTTATATGTGTAGTATTTCTTTCAAAATTATTTGGATTAACTACTGTGCTTACTGAATCTTTAATACCAAAATCAATAACAACACCCATAGGGATAGCTTTGTCAAAGCAACTAGGTGGACTTTCGTCAATTACAGTTGTAGCTATTATAATGACCGGGATTATAGGATCTATTGCTGGACCACTTTTGCATAAAGTTTTTAAAATTAAAGATAAAGTTGCTCTAGGAATTGCTATGGGAGCATCTGCTCACGCATTAGGAACAGCAAGGTCTATGGAAATAGGGGAAATTGAGGGAGCAATGAGTGGTTTAACTATGGCTATTTCAGGAGTTGTCGCTGTTCTTTTATATCCTCTTTTATGGAAGGTAGTTCTCGAAATATTCAAATGATTTCTTGAAATATAATATAAACATTAAAAAATAAATTCAATTCTATAAATGTAATGTATGGTGATTTAGGAGGTATTATGATTATGAAAAAAGATGAGAGTATGGGCCCATTGAACAAATTATTTAATTCAATAGACAATTTTTTATTTGATGAGAAAGAGCAGACATTAAGAAGTAAGTTGGGAAAAGAAATACGTGAATCTATCTTTACAGATAACATAGTAGAGAGGCTTAACGAAAATGATTTTTCAGGATTGGTTGAGGAAGAAAAAGAAATGATGGTACTTTTCTCTATGATATTCCCTGTTTTCATTGAAAAGAATGGTGTTATCTTTAGATTGTATAAGCACAAAGTTGAAGTTGATTTATCGGATGTGATGAGTGATAGATATATTTACATATTTGAAGAGGGGAGACTTACATCAGGTTTATTTCAATGTTTTAAGCTTTATGATGAGGAATATATTTATGGAGTAAAAAAAATAATAAATATGATTCCGAGTTTTAAAGAAACTATAAAGGTGGCCCTAGTGAATTTAAATAATAATGAAGATTTTAATAAAGAAGAAATAGGAAATGTAAAGAATAGAGAAGTAATAGCCAAAAACAATTACAATAAATTAATAAAATGCTTAAATACATTTACCGCGAAAATGTAGCCATTTCTAGAACTTTATTAGAGACATTTTGTAAATTCCACATTAAATTTTTAAATTTATGTAGAATATTTTAAATAGTGTGTTATTATAAATATAAGAAGTGGTCAGACCATCTTACCAAATAATTACTAATGAAAAATATAAAATTAGCATTTGATCCTAAAAGTATATTGAATCCAGGTAAGGTTTGTCAATAAGATTCAGTCATAGTAAGATAACCAAAAGTAAGTATTGAGATGAGTAATTAGATATTATTAAATGTTAAATCTAAATATCAAATAATTCGATGAAAGAAGGCTTATTAAATGAGAAAAATGAAAACTATGGACGGAAATACAGCAGCAGCACACGTTGCCTATGCATATACCGATGTTGCGGCTATTTACCCAATAACACCATCTTCAACAATGGCAGAGTATTGTGATGAATTAGCAGCTAAAGGAACAAAAAATGTATTTGGTCAAAAAGTTAAAATAATGGAAATGCAATCAGAAGCAGGAGCAGCAGGAGCAGTTCATGGTTCACTTCAAACGGGAGCATTAACTTCAACTTTTACTTGTTCTCAAGGATTATTATTAATGATCCCAAATATGTATAAAATAGCAGGAGAACTACTACCAGGAGTATTCCATGTAGCTGCTAGAGCGTTAACTACTCATGCACTTAATATTTTTGGAGATCATCAA
>NZ_DATCQT010000084.1:0-10115 GCF_036569345.1 Clostridium sp. | reverse complement strand
ATATAAAATAATATATAATAAATTAATAACATAATATATTTTGGAGGTATAGCGTATATATGAGTGGGCAAAAAATTTTAATAATTGAAGATGAAATAAAAATAGCTCGATTTCTTGAATTAGAACTACGATATGAAGGTTATACGGTTACGCAATCTCATGATGGACGTGAGGGTTTAGATAAAGCCACTAGTGAAATTTTTGACCTCATAATTCTTGATGTTATGTTGCCTTCCTTAAATGGCCTTGAAGTATTAAGAAGACTAAGGCAAGTGTCAGCAATTCCTGTCATAATGCTCACTGCTAAAGATGAAATAATGGATAAAGTTTTGGGCCTTGACATAGGTGCCGATGACTATATGACTAAACCTTTTGCTATTGAAGAATTACTTGCAAGAATAAGGACAGCATTAAAAAAAATACCAGTATTCAAGGGCATATTAAATATATTATCTATTGGAGAATTGGCCATTGACTTAGATCAACATATGGTTACTTTTAGAAATAACTCTATAGATCTAACTAAAACGGAATTTGATTTACTTAAATTTCTAGTAGAAAATAAAAATATTGTGCTTACAAGAAATAAAATTATAGACAAGGTATGGGGATATGAATATATGGGAGATACTAATGTAGTAGATGTTTACATAAGATATTTAAGAAGTAAAATAGATGATAGATTCAGCAAGAAATTTATTCATACAGTGCGAGGGGTGGGATATCTTTTAAAAGATGAATAATTTTAAATTTGTCTTTAAGCTTATATTACAGTACTTCCGATTTCTATTGAGGGTGACAAGGATAATACTAAATTTTATACCTAAATTAGTAAAAAAACTAGTACACAAAATTCATAAACGGCTCAGGTTTTCAATTAGTTTTAAGATGACCGCGGTATATACTCTTATTTTTTCTATTACAATGTTCCTCTTAAGTGTTGGTTTAATTATCGGTTTTAGATTCTTTTTGTTAAATGAAGCACAAGGTGAACTAAGTAAATATAGTGCAGTAGCTATTAATTATACTAAATTAGGAAAGGATATTCAGGGCATTAATGTTAATATATTTTCTAATTTAGAATATGTGACATTTAATATTTTTGACGAAAAAAAAGTTCTTCTTTATTCTACTCAAAAGGATAAAAAAAATTTATCTTATCATAAAGATAGTTCACCTTACCCTTTTATTAATAATGTAAATGAACAACTCGTTTTTGTTACAACTAAAGTAAGAGTTAAAAATAAAATTATTTTATTACAATTTTCTAAAAATTTAGTTAAAGAAAATGAATATTGGGGTATTTTCACTTTTATTATTTTTATCATAAATATATTTTCTTTAGTTATCATATTAGGAGTTGGCTCTAAATCAAGTAAAAAAATGCTTCTTCCAATAAAAAATATGACGAAAACAACAAAAGCTATTTCAATTAATGCTTTGGAAAAAAGGCTAAATGTTAGCAATTCTCACGATGAGTTGAAACAACTAGCTGAAACTTTTAATGAAATGTTAGATCGTATTCAGACTTCATATGAAATGCAGAATCAGTTTGTATCGGATGCCTCACATGAACTGAGAACTCCCATAGCTGTTATCCAAGGTTATGCAAACATGTTGCATCGTTGGGGAAAAGATGACAAAGAGATACTTGTGGAATCTATTGAAGCTATCAAAGATGAATCTTACAATATGCAACAATTAGTGGAAAAACTTCTCTTCCTTGCGAGAAGTGATAAGAACACACAAAAAATTTACAAAGAAGAGTTTTATATCAATGAATTAGTAGATGAAATTATAAAAGAAACGAAACTAATTGACCCTAATCATGGAATTTCAACTAATATCAATGAAGAATTACTTGTTTATGCAGACAAAAAATTACTAAAACAAGCATTACGAATTTTTATTGATAACAGCATAAAGTATACTCCAATCGGCGGAAGTATTAAGTTAAATAGCTATATTAAGACGAAAAATTTAATGCTTGAAATAGAAGATACGGGGATAGGTATTCCCAAAGATGAACTTCCCTATATTTTTAATAGATTTTATAGATGTGATAAATCAAGAGCAAAAGAAAGTGGCGGAACAGGCCTTGGTTTATCTATTGCAAAATGGATTATAGGAAAACACAACGGTTCTATTATAGTAGAAAGCAGACTTGAAGAAGGAACAACAATAAGGATTGGGCTTCCAATAAAAATGATATTATAATATATTTTTATCTTTTTTGTAATGAAACCCATCAAACTATGCAAATATTTATTCAATTATGTGTATATTGTTTTACATATACTATAGTTTTGTGATATGATTAAATTTGGGTTTATTCTTAATTCTTTTTTAATATTATATTTGAATAATAAGTGGTTTTTAAGAAGCATTTAAAATATTTTATACAGATTCTGAAGTATTAACGTCTGCATATAACTATCTGATTAATAAATTTATAAATATTTACTTAATATATTTAGTACAATATTTATAAATCAACTTCATTATAGGCAGAATGATAGCTATAAACTTATACTTATTAAAGAATATTATAATTTACAGAATGAATTTTGATATTGAACAACAATTTAAATATATTAAAGAATATCAGTTAATAGAGATGTTTTAATTTATATTCAAAAATATAACAATATTATATGAGGAGTGATATTATGCAAATAAGATTAGGATACGTGGCTACAGCTTTAAAGGCAGCAAAAATAACTTCCGCAAGCACAGTAACTTTTTCTACATATACTAAACAATCGACGGCCAGAGACAAACTTGAAAAACTACAAAAGGTAGCGGTATCAAACGTTAATGATTTGTATAAAATTCTAGAATACACTGTAAAAAACAATGTACATTTTTATAGGATAACTTCTGCTTTAATTCCATTAGCAACTCATCCTGAAGTTACAGATTGGGAATTTAGAAGAATTCTAAAAATGGATTTTGATTGGCTTGGAAATTTCATTAACAATAATAATTTAAGGGTAGATACTCATCCTGATGAATCAAATGTTATAAACAGTTCTAAGGAAGAAGTAATAAAAACTACTACAAAAAATCTTCAGTTCCACGCAAATCTTTTTAAAGATCTTAATTATCCCTTAGGAAAAATGGTCTTGCACATTGGTGGTAAAGAAGGCGGAAAAGCTGCTGCTACAGAAAGATTCTTTAAGAATTTTAATAACTTACCAAAGGAAATAACACAATTATTAGTATTTGAAAATGATGATAAAAGCTTTACTACCAAAGAAGTATTAAACATATGCAAAGAAATAAATGCACCTATGGTATTAGATGTACACCACCATAACTGCAATAGCGGTGGTGATGAACTAGAACCTATGTTAAAAGATATATTTTCAACTTGGGAAGGTCAACCACTACCACCAAAAGTACATTTTTCTACCCCAAAAACCGGTGAGAAAGACAAAAAACATGCTGATAATATTGATGCAGCATCCTTCATTGAGTTTATTGAAAAATGTATTCCTTTAGGAATGGATTTAGATGTACTTTTCGAAGCGAAGCAAGCGGATTTGGCTTTTCATCAGCTTTTAGATGATGTAAAAGTTTTTAAACCTGAGTGGACTTGGCTTGATAATAGCACAATTGAATTTCAATAAAATAGCTAAATAAAGACAAGACTTCAGTAATATTTATAATGTTACTGAAGTCTTGTCTTTATTTATAATAGTTTTAATCTTTACTAAAACCCAATGGCCATTCTAATCATATAATATAAAAGAGGCACGAAAATAGCTGGAAGCATGTTCCCAACTTTTATTCTCTTAATATCGAGCATATTTGCACCAATTGCTACAATTAGTAATCCCCCAACAGCAGACATATCATTTACTACAGAAGATATTAAAAATTGTTTCATGAGAGAAGCTGTTAAAGTTATAATACCTTGGTATATAAAAACTGTTATAGCCGAAAAACATACTCCAATACCCAGCGAAGATGAAAATATAATTGCAAATATACCATCTAGTAAAGATTTGGCGTACAATATACTATAATTTTTAGAAAGACCACTCTCAAGTGATCCCATTATAGACATTGCACCAACACAAAACACCAAACTAGCTGTTACAAACCCATTTGCCAATCCATTTTGGCTTGAAACTTTACTATCTAGCCACGCTCCAACATTTTCTATACCTTTTTCAATTTTTATTATTTCACCAATTAGGGTTCCTAATGTAATGCTAATAATTAGTAGCAATATGTTATTCCCCTGAAGTGCACCCTTTAGTCCAATAATTATTACACATAGTCCTAAAGCTTTCATAATTGTCTCATTGTATGTATTAGAAATTTTATTTTTAAAAAACGAACCTATAATTCCTCCCATTAATATTGATAATGAGTTTACAATTGTACCTAACATAATCCCTTTCCCCCTTATTCCCAGAACATTAATAATAATTATAAACTTAAAAGTTTATCTTATCCACTAAAAGAATCCATTTTTCAATAATTTCTATAAAATTAATAAATTAATGTAATAATATATATTAAACAAAATAGCTCTTTACATTTAATGATTTTAGTGCTATAATTTTTTTAATCTTATAAATTCAGTTGAATATCATAGTGATATCATTAATTAACTTGTTTTTTAGATTGATAATATTATAAATTCATTGATCAGGAAGAGTAGTTAAGGCAATGCAATTTCAGAGAGCTGAGGATAGTGTGATCTCAGTATTGATAACTTTAGTGAATGGACCTGCTAGAAGTAACCCGAAATCATATTTTGAGAGTAGTAGTTACCGGATGCCCACTGTTAAAAGGGCTAGAGTATTTTAGTGCTCGAATTATAAAATATGCTTAATTTTTGTAGCATAATTTAGGTGGTACAGCGAATATCTTTCGCCCTAATATAGGGTGAAAGTTTTTTTTATTTTAAATAATAATTCAAAGGTGGTGGTTAATGTGATGTTCTGAAAGATACTAGCTTTTAAAATAATATCAAAACCAACAAATATTAATTATTTTGAAAAGGAGCTGCTTTTTATGAAAACAAATAAAATAATAATAACTTCTCTGTTACTTGCAATAGGTCTTATATTACATCAAATTACACCAGGTATATTTTTAGGAATGAAGCCAGATTTCTTATTGATATTTATGATTTTATCAATAATACTCACGAAAGATTTTAAAATGGCTATTACTACAGGAATAGTAGCAGGTCTTTTATCTGCTTTAAGTACTACTTTTCCAGGTGGTCAACTCCCTAGCATTATAGATAAAACACTAACCTCAATAATAGTATATGTTATTTATAAGAATTTGAATTCTGATTCTCCGCTTAAATTAGCAGGTATTTATTTTCTTGGAACTTTAATAAGTGGAGGTATTTTTCTAGGTTCAGCTCTTACTCTATTTGGTTTACCAGCTCCTTTTTTAGTACTCTTTGTATCCATAGTGCTTCCTACTTCAGTATTTAATTCGTTTATGGGATACTCTCTACAGAAACTTATTGTAATTAACCCAGTACTAAAAAGCAAATTCATAAATTAGCTGTACTTTATGCAAAACTCAAAGAACCAAGCTCAAAGTTTGAGCTTGGTTCTTTATTTAATTGATGAATATTATTCTATTTTACCTTAAACATTCATACTCTATTTTATTTTAAAAAATTAAAGGACTTTATTCTTGTTCAGGATAATATTGTTTAAAAGCGTCATCATAACCTTCTGGCTTATTGAATTTCTGAACTTCGCTTACAAATATTTTTTTCGCTCCATTTTGATCTTCTACAATTTGTTTTTCTCTACTTACTTTTCTATTATTATCATTTTCCAAAAATAACACCTCCACTTTCTTTTTTCGCTACAAAACACTTATTGTATCGTTTAACTATAGTATTAGCAAAAAAATAAAATATATATATTCCTAAATGAATTATTTTTCAGAATATATTAGTCAACAATATTTTTACTATTTACATTAGCATTTTTTTGTATTAAAGTTCAAATTTCAATACCAATTTCTTACATAGATTAATTTGTCGTTTTATGTTATAATATAGACATTACATTGCCAAATCTCCTAAATGGAGAACGGGGGATTTCCTTATGGGGTGAATCTCTTTTTTAGAGTAGGGTGCCTTTAACCCGAATCCGTCAACTAACCTCGTAGGCTTTTGAAGGAGGCTCGTTATTATTAAATTAAATTTGAAAACTACTCTTTTAGCGTTAACGCTAACTTTAGCTAGTAGCATCTCTGTATTTGCTGCTTCATATAAAGTTAAATCTGGTGATACATTAGGTGAAATCAGTAACGCTTATAACACAACTGCTAATGTTTTAATTAAAAATAATGGACTATCAAACGACACCATATATTCTGGGCAATTACTTGATGTTCCAAATAAAACTTATAAAGTAGTTAGTGGAGACACCCTATATTTCATAGCAAAGAGATATAGTTTACCTTTGAATATGATAAGAAGTGAAAATAATAAGTGGAGTGATACTATTTATCCTGGAGATGTCTTTAAAATTCCAACTAATTCAGGTAGTGAACAAGCCCTACCACAGACTACTCCTAAAAGTGGACAAGCTCAGCCACAGGACACTTCTAAAGTTATTAAGTATTCCAATAGTGACGTAAAGTTATTAGCTAGATTAATAACTGCTGAGGCATCTGGCGAGAGCTACGACGCAATGCTTTCTGTAGGAGCTGTAGTAGTGAATAGAGTTCAAAGTTCACAGTATCCTAGTAATATTAGTGCAGTAATCAATGAGAAAAACAATAATTGTTACCAGTTCACTCCAGTAATGAATGGTATGATTAATAATACCGCATCTAATACTGCAACTAACGCAGCATATGAAGCACTAAAAGGAACAGACCCAACTAATGGAGCCTTATATTTTTATGATAACACTGTAACGAATACATGGTTAACTTCTAAGAAGGTAGCTACTACTCTAGGCAAACTGATTTTTGCTTATTAGTAAATTATTATAATTAAAAAACTTAAAAACAAACTTCCACAAAATTGTGGAAGTTTGTTTTTTTATATCATCATTATAATTTTTTAACATAAGTATTAAAGGTGTAATATATGCCCTCTTTAAATTCTCGTTTTTTACTAGTTGAAACTTTTTCCCATAGCGGGTGTTTATCTAAATTCACTAATATTTTATCATGTTCATACTCATTATATATTTTAGTTATATATGCCTTACGACAATGAATAATCAATTGAGCATAAATAGATTCTCCACCTATAATAAATATATCTTCATTATTATATTTTTTTAATTCTTTAAAAAGTTCCTCTAATGAATAACATAGAATGGCCCCTTCACAGTTATAGTTTTTATTTTTAGTAAGCACTATATTAATTCTTTGTTCTAATGGCTTCTTATTAGGGAAAGATTCAAGTGTATTTCTTCCCATGACAATAACTTTTCCTAGGGTATTTTCTTTAAAGTACTTCATATCTTCAGGTATTTTTTCTAATAATTCACACTTATATCCAATCCCCCAATTCAAATCAACTGCTGCTATTAAATTCATATAGTCCTCCTCTAATATTATATCTATAGTTTATAAGTATTATAATTAAAAATTTTGAAAATACTTTTTCAAAAAAATAAAATGACCAATAGTAAACACTAAATAGCATTTATACAATTGCTCATTACATTTTTCAGACTATTAGTCTCTCAAAATTAAACAGAGAATTAGGTACCGAATAATTACATTAGAATTTTTGAAAAATAAATTAATATTCTTCTTGTACTTTGACCGAAGTCAAAGCATCTACTCCCTAGAAAGGAGGTGATCCAGCCGCAGGTTCTCCTACGGCTACCTTGTTACGACTTCACCCCAATCATCAATCCCACCTTCGGCCGCTGGCTCCTTACGGTTACCTCACGGACTTCGGGTGTTACCAACTCTCATGGTGTGACGGGCGGTGTGTACAAGGCCCGGGAACGTATTCACCGTGGCATGCTGATCCACGATTACTAGCGATTCCAACTTCATGGGCTCGAGTTGCAGAGCCCAATCCGAACTGAGACGGCTTTTTGAGATTTGCGAGGGGTTGCCCCTTAGCGTCCCATTGTCACCGCCATTGTAGCACGTGTGTAGCCCAGCCCGTAAGGGCCATGAGGACTTGACGTCATCCCCACCTTCCTCGCGGCTTATCACCGGCAGTCTCCCTAGAGTGCTCAACTAAATGGTAGCAACTAAGGACGGGGGTTGCGCTCGTTGCGGGACTTAACCCAACATCTCACGACACGAGCTGACGACAGCCATGCAGCACCTGTCACCGACCAATTGAAGATGTCCATCTCTGGTCCCCCGATCGGGAAGTCAAGGGCTGGTAAGGTTCTTCGCGTTGCGTCGAATTAAACCACATGCTCCACCGCTTGTGCGGGCCCCCGTCAATTCCTTTGAGTTTTAATCTTGCGACCGTACTCCCCAGGCGGAATGCTTAAAGCGTTAGCTGCGCCACTAGTGAGTAAACCCACTAACGGCTGGCATTCATCGTTTACGGCGTGGACTACCAGGGTATCTAATCCTGTTTGCTCCCCACGCTTTCGTGCCTCAGCGTCAGTAATGGGCCAGTGAGCCGCCTTCGCCACTGGTGTTCTTGCGAATATCTACGAATTTCACCTCTACACTCGCAGTTCCACTCACCTCTCCCATACTCAAGACTTCCAGTATCAAAGGCAGTTCTGGAGTTGAGCTCCAGGATTTCACCTCTGACTTAGAAACCCGCCTACGCACCCTTTACGCCCAGTGATTCCGAGCAACGCTAGCCCCCTTCGTATTACCGCGGCTGCTGGCACGAAGTTAGCCGGGGCTTATTCTTGCGGTACCGTCATTATCTTCCCGCACAAAAGAGCTTTACAACCCTAGGGCCTTCATCACTCACGCGGCATGGCTGGATCAGGCTTGCGCCCATTGTCCAATATTCCCCACTGCTGCCTCCCGTAGGAGTTTGGGCCGTGTCTCAGTCCCAATGTGGCTGATCATCCTCTCAGACCAGCTACTGATCGTCGCCTTGGTGCGCTTTTACCACACCAACTAGCTAATCAGACGCGGGCCAATCTCTCGGCGATAAATCTTTCCCCGTAAGGGCTTATCCGGTATTAGCACAAGTTTCCCTGTGTTGTTCCGAACCAAGAGGTATGTTCCCACGCGTTACTCACCCGTCTGCCACTGACATATTGCTATGCCCGTTCGACTTGCATGTGTTAAGCCTGACGCCAGCGTTCGCTCTGAGCCAGGATCAAACTCTCAAGTTGGACTTGAACTTTGAACCGGCTGATCACATCGTATTGACGAGGTCCCACCATACTTGGTCCGAGCAAATCCTGAGATTTGAGCGAACCTGCCGTCCGCGCTTCACAGCGCAAACAACGATGGTGTAACCTTTGTATCAAAACGTGTACCGCCGAAGTCTTTCGTCCGGCCTCAATCCAAAAACACCAGCTTGCGCCGAATGCTTCAGAACCGAGACCCGCAAGGACTCCGCCGTCCACGTTTCTCTTTCTTCATCTAAACTTGTCAAACAACCCGACGCCGAAGCATCGCCCTCCCATAAGGGAGAAAATCATGGCGCCTCTGTTGCAGAGGAGCCAGCAACCTCACAAGACAACGAATCACAACCGACACCTATCGGCTGTTAAGTCACTCACCTTGATGAGGAGCTTCAAAGGCGCGAACACCCGCCCGGACCCGTGGGCCCCGGCGCCGCCGCGCTCAGTGGCCGGTTTATAGGCCCTCCAACTCGGATCTGTCAACGTCAATCGTCAGAAAAACGTCATCTCGCGCGCGCGCCCAAAAGCTGAGGTATTACAGAGGCTAGCCATCTATCAGCCACAATGCTGCGGCGTTCTGACGGGGAGTTGTTCGGAAAAAAAATCGGTCGCCGGGTCAGGCGGCCAACATTTCGTGGATCGAACGTGACGATCGCAAATTGGCGTTCCTCCTTTCGGGTCCATCGGAATGCAGCAGGAAGTTTTGCGGCATTGACGTTCTGCATCGGGGCCAGCATTTTGGCGCACGCTGTTCGGACGCGGTGACGTTTGCAATGTCGATGCGACGCGGTCGGGGAATTCCCGTCGTAT
>NZ_DATCQT010000083.1:0-5549 GCF_036569345.1 Clostridium sp. | reverse complement strand
CTGAGCGGCATCACCGATAACTATAACTCCATTATCCACTAATTTGGGAATGCTCTTATAACCACCTTCTGGAATTAAGTGTGCATAATATTCGCAGGGCTGACTTCCTGCAATTAAAGGCTTAATTATGGGGTGATTCTTAATATACTCTAATAGTTCATAAGGTTTAATGTGTTTCTCATACATTTGCGAGAGTAAGGCACCACATCCAATAGATAAATGATCTTTATTTGTATAGATGAAGGCTGTACCTATCATACCTAAGGTGCTATCACCAAATATTTCAATGGTTGCTCCCATTCCTTTATCAAGATTAAAGCGTTCTTCTATTTTTTCAGAAGGTAATTTTAATTCTTCCATAACGCAAAGAGCAACTTGGTCTTTGTGCCATTCCTTATGGAAGCCAAGACTTTTACCTAGTAATGAATTTACTCCGTCTGCAAGGACAACTACATCAGCAAATATTTCTCCATTAGGTCTGTCCGTGCGGACGCCAACCACTTTATTATTTTCCATTATGCATTCTTTTACTACTGTTTCATTAATAATCAGTGCACCAACTTCAACACATTTCTTTGCAAACCATTGATCAAATTTACCTCTAAAAACAGTAAAGTTGTTGTAGGGAGCTTTTGACCATTCCATGCCTTTATATCCTGTTTTAACAACAGATTCTTTACCCATTATCCACAAGTTTTGTTCAACAATGGGGCGTTCTATAGGGGCATCCTTCCAAAAATCGGGAATGATTTCTTCCATCATATGACGGTAGAGTACTCCACCCATAACATTTTTTGAACCCGGGTGTTGACCTTTTTCGATTACAATAACTTTAAGGCCAGCTTTGGACATTATATAGGCTGCCGAGAGTCCGGAAACCCCAGCTCCAACAATAATAGCATCAAATTTTTCACTCAACTGCAACCTCTCCCTTCAAAATGCAATTTGAATTCTTAAGCCCTACATTTTTTATATCACATAAAGATTGCTTAAAAACTTCAATTAATTTGGGCAATATTTTAAGCGCATCTCCAACAATGCTATAGGTGGCCATTTTCATCATAGGACACTCAGGATCTGTATTTATAGCAACTATGGTTTCAGAGCCCTGTAATCCAACAATATGTTGTATTGCGCCCGAAATACCTATTGCAAAATATAGTTTTGGAGATACTGTTTGACCTGTCTGACCAACCTGACGGTTATGATCAATTAAATCTTTTTCAACAGCTCCGCGGCTTCCAGCGGTAACACCCCCAAGGATCGTCGCAAGTTCATCAAGTAACTTAAAGACCTGTTCATTTTGTATACCACGGCCGCCACTAACTATAATTTTTGCGTCTTCAAGTTTAACATTTTCTAATCCATCTTTAACTATTTCTAGAACTATAGTTTTTAAAGACTCTTCTTCAATGGCAAATGTCTCTCTTACAACTATACCATTCCTATTTGGTTCAGGAATAGGCATTTTCATAACCTTTGGATGGACAGTGGCCATTTGAGGTCTATGGTCTTTACATACAATGGTAGCCATAATATTTCCACCAAAGGCAGGCCTACTAGCAAGTAAGATCTTTTTCTCTAAATCAATATCAAGGGCTGTACAATCAGCAGTTAATCCTGTCTTCAGAGTAGTTGCAACTGCACCAGCAAGATCGCGGCCAGTGGTTGTTGCCCCCATTAATAATATCTCTGGTTTATATTTTTCTACAAGGTAGCAAAAGGCACTTTTATAGGTTTCAGCTCTGTAAAAATGAAATACTGGATCATCGATGATATAAACTGTATCGGCCCCATGCTCAATAAGTGTAGGCACAATAGTTCCTACTTTGTCGCCTATTAAAACAACTGATACTCGTACATTTAAACTGGAAGCAAGTTTTTTTGCTTCGCCAATAAGTTCGAGGGTAACTGAAGCTAGTTTTCCTTCCAACTGTTCCACAAAAACCCATACACCGGAATATTCTTTATCTATAGCTGCCACTTACGTATTCCTCCTTTTAATTTGTTAACTAGCGTTTTTACGACTTCATCCTCACTACCTTTAAGCAATTCTCCACCGGCTCTTTGCTTAGGTGGAAAAATACGTCGTACAGATGTTGGAGATCCCTTTAATCCCAATTGGCTTAGATCACCGCTTAAATCATTGAATCCCCAAGTAATAGGTTTATAACGGGCTGCTTTAATCATATTTGGTAAAGGTGAAAAGGTTAATTCATTAATATCTTTTTCAACTGTTATCAGGCATGGGATCTTTGATTGCACAACTTCATATCCATTGTCAATTTTTCTATGGAGCACAACAACATTTTTTTTCAAATCAAATGTTTCAATAGCTTCAACGTAAGTTAACTGAGGCATACCCAAACGACATGCAATACCTGGGCCAACTTGTGCTGTATCTCCATCTATGGCTTGTTTACCGCAGAAAACCAAATCAATTGGTTCAATCTCCATTATTTTTTTTATGCCCATAGCAAGAATATAGCTAGTAGATAATGTATCTGATCCTGCAAAGGCACGGTCTGATAGTAGATATCCTTCATCTGCACCCGTTTCAATACATTTTTTAATAACTTCTTCTGCCTTTGGAGGTCCCATTGAGATAATAGAAACTTTCCCACCATATTGTTTTTTTATTTTAACTGCTTCTTCAACAGCGTGAGCGTCATAAGGATTAATAATAGTAGGTGCACTTGATCTGTCCATGGTATTTGTTATGGGATCCATTTTAATTTCGGTAGTATCAGGCACTTGTTTCACACAAACTAAGATATGCATATAATCATAACTCCTTTTCTTATTACGGCTTTGCTATATTAAAGCAAAGCGCTTTGCTTTAATATAGCAAAGTAAAGTATTTATTTTTATAAGGGTTTAATGCCATAATGTATAGAAGATACCCCACAAGTTAGGGATTTAAACCCTGAATTTTCAAAACCAATATTTTTAAATTCACTTTTAAGTTGATTTTTTGTCATAAATCCATTTACTGAATCTCTTAGATAATAATAAGCTGCTTTATCTCTGGTGCCTAAGTAGCCGATAACTGGTAGTACAAAGTTGAAATATAGGTTATATATATTTCTGAAAATAGGTATTTCAGGCTTAGACAATTCTAAGCAAACTACTTTTCCACCTGGTTTTAAAACCCTATACATTTCTGAAATAGCCTTAATTTTGTCAGGTACATTTCGTAATCCAAATGCTATTGTTATGCATTGAAAGCTATTAGCCTCAAAGGGAAGCTCCATTGCATCTCCCTTAATTAAGTTAAATTCATAATTATTTAATGATTGATTAAGCTTCGCGATACCTACATTAATCATTTCTTTATTAAAGTCTAGGCCTATAACTTTAGTATTTGCGCCAACTGCGGTGCATTCAAGTTCTATCATTTTACCTGTACCACAGCATAAATCTAATACTTTATCATCTTTTTTAATGTTACATAGTTTTACAGCTTTTTTTCTCCATTGCTGGTCAATGTTTAAAGTTAATATTGTGTTTAATTTATCATATTTAGTAGCAATTGATGAAAATATACTTTGTACGTCTGGAATAATTTCTGACATTATTTAAGCCTCCTTACCTCCTTACATCAAGGGGGATATTACGAAAATTGTTAAGTCCTAAGTTACTTGAGATATAATTACTGGAAAATTTATAGCAACTTGTAAAAACGGAGAGTATAAAGAATTTAAACATAAATACTCTCCGTTTGCTATTTATATTTATTACATACGCATTGCCATTGGAAGAGAAAATAATAGTATATTTGTTACTGCAAGTAATACCATTAGAATTGCATAAACTACCGATGTTCCTAAAATTTTTTCATTAGTTTGACTGCTTTTAGCAATTCTATAAGCCGTATATATTGAACCTATAGTTCCAATTATAATTATTATATACTGAAGCATTTGAATAGTTGGACTAGGGAGTATTGCAGTTGAAGCCCCATGGGAATTCATCCCGAAAAGACTCATAAAAGTGTAACCCACTGATTTACCTTCTGCTAGCAAGTGAAACAGGTTATGAGCTATATGTCCAGCTAAATCTAATGGTATAATAGCATATCCAAACCTGGTGAAATTTTCTTTAACAGAAGCTTTGTTGAATTTTTTAGCAATAAGACCTGTTAAAAGTAGTAACGCAACAGGAATTAGCATAGCTATAAGGAAAGTTACAGTAAAGGTTATATAATAATTTGTTGTCCCTAGTATATTTTCAAGGGAATTCAATATTTCGCCCCATATTTTTAGCATTGTTATGTTTTGAACAAACACAATACCCATAATAACGATGGCCAAAAATGCAACTTCTATTTTTGGTTTTTTGATATTCCACAATTCTTGAGTAGGAATACGAGTACTGATTGTTATAGAGTCGTTTGGACAATTCTTAACGCAATTACCGCATAAGTTACATTCTGCACTACTATCCATAGTTTTAGGAAATTCGAACATAGGACATCCGGGAACTTCATTTGTGCCTTTGTAACAAGAAGCTGTTGTACATTTTTTACATATCTCTTTGGTTCCACGTAGTTCCACCATACCCGCTCTGGAATAATTGCCAGATAATCCACCAAGGAAACATAAATATCTGCACCAAGTCCTTCTCTCAAAGAGTGCACCAGAGAATATTACAGCAGTAGTTATCATTAAAAGCAATACACCAGAACCACGAGGGTTCTCAACTATTCCCCAAACATGGTCGCTCCATGTGATCATAAGAAAAGTTATATCAATAATCCAAATACCATATTTTTTTAGAAATTTTGGTACAGGTTTGTTGTTACCTACAAATTTCTGAACCACATCATTTAAGAATCCAAAAGGACATACAATACACCAAAATCTACCGAAAAAAAGTAGAAGGATAGGAAGTAGTGGCCACCATAACACCCAAGTTCCAGCAGTACCAAAATTATCATGAGCCTCAGCAGGTCCAGCGATTAACTCAAAGACGATAAAGGCAAAAATTAGCGCTACTGGCAACTGAAATACGCCGGGATACTTTTTACTTTTAATGAATTTTTTAAACTTTTTATTTTTTAATAAATCTTTTTCTTTTTTTACTGTCGAAGAAGGTAAATCCTGTTTTAAAGGTATTTTAATATCTGCCATTAGTATGAGGCCTCCATTTCTAAGATTTAATAGATTTTTTCTTATTTACAGCAGCTACAACTATAACTAATATAATTACTCCTGAAAATCCGCCAATTATAAGAAAGTTAGGGCCTGCGCTTTGTACATCAACATCGAAATCAGCGTTTTTTGCCTGTCCTTTTACATCAAAAGTAGATTTAATAATCCATTTACCTTTAGTTTTGAAGTCTACCATACCTGTATATTCACCTTTTTTGGAACCTTCTTTTAAATCTATCATCATAGGCTTATCTTCTGTCATACCACCCATATCAGAAGATTTGTTCATAACTGCAGTGGCTTTTAAATTGGCATTAGGTAAAGGTGCTCCATTTTTATTGAGTATGGAAATTGTAAATTCATTACTACCTGTTTTCAATTTTTCAGTTGCAAAGG
>NZ_DATCQT010000082.1:0-10936 GCF_036569345.1 Clostridium sp. | reverse complement strand
GGAGTATATCCTCTTTCCCAATTTGAAAGAACTTGCCTAGATACACCAATATATTTTGCTAATTCGCCTTGCTTGAAATCATTATCATCACGTAAATCTCGTATGCGCTCACCAATTGATTTAGTCACTAACATACCTCCTCAATTATTTCTTCCAGTTCTTCAATAATACTCTTGATCCTCATAATTGCCACATGTGGAATTCTACTATACTGGTCTGCTGCTAACTCAAGAAATTTGATTGCCTCAAGTAAAAATGTTTCTGAAGTTTGGTCTTTATTCATTATACCATACCTCCTCATATTAATACAAGAACTAATAATATATTATTTATATGTTATTATATGCAAGCCGACCACATTAAATGCGTGTTTTATTCCTTTATAAAAAAGTATGGGTTTTCATTTTTGGGATATCCACCATTCATCTTCATACAAAATATAATTGCATCATCTTTATATACTTCATAGCTAATACTTTTAGCCATATCATCATCAATCATTTTAAATATTCGATACATATTTGTTCCCTCCTTTCAAACTAAACTTTTAACGTATTACAACATCTTCACCAGTTAAACATTCTGGACTTTCACAACCAAATGGGAATTGTTCACAACCTTTACATTCACACATAAATAACACCTCCACCATGCTCTATTATACTCCCAAATGCTTCAATTTGCTAGACTATAAATAGCTTAAATGTATTATTTCGAAGTATTTCAAGTTCTAATAAGTGGCACGTTATATTTTTCTTTCAACCAATTAACATGACTTACAGCTTCAGGTTTTGAATGGACATAAGTTGAATCTCCTAATTGATTATTATCTTCATCCTTTAATTGTACTACCCATGATTTATCGTGACGGTTGTACCACATATCAATACTGAAAGGAATTTCTTCTTTTAATCCTTCATTATTCTTTAGCCATATATGTTTTATTTGTGTCACTTCCTTTAATGTTTATTCCTTAATTACATTATAATACACCCTGCATGTAATTACAAGGGTGTATTATAAATTATTTATTACTTATAGATTCTATTCTGTTTTTAGCAATGTTTATGTATTCGGGATTTAATTCAATACCTATGTAATTTCTGTCCAATCCTTTAGCCACTAATGCAGTTGTACCACTTCCCATGAATATATCCATCACTATTCCACTCTCAGGGCATCCTGCCTTAACTGGTGTCTTTACCAACTCTTCTGGGAATACTGCGAAATGAGCTTCCTTTAATGGTTGAGTATTTATTGACCACATTGACCTTTTATTTCTCTCTATGTATTTTGTAACTGTATCACTTTTATCTCCACACATTGCACTTTGGAATTTAGTCCTTGTTTTACTACTACCACGTTTCCCAAAGTAACTATCTTTCACAGGTTCTTTTTGCTGTTCAAAGTAATATTTCTTACTTTTAGTAAAAAAGAATAATCTTTCATAATCTACAGTGAATCTATCTTTGACACTTGATGGCATTGCATTAGGTTTGTGCCAAATAATATCATTTCTACATATCCATCCTCGATCAATCATTTCAATTTTGAACCTATCAGGAATACAATATAAGCTTTTGTTAGGCACAATATCGTTTACTTTTCCACCTGCATATGTATCACCAAGATTAACCCAACAAGTACCATCTAGAGTAAGAACTCTTTTTACTTCATCAAAAATATCACACATATGTTTTATGTAAAGTTTGAATGCTGGCTCTGATCCTAATTCTCCCTTCCATGCTCCACACTTTGTACAAAACTCACCACCAGAAGAATTGAATGCACTTGCGTTTTGAGTTGCTTGCTTACTATTTTTATCTACTATATCACTATTACTTCTTTGCCTTCTTGGTTTAGCAAATTCCCATTCATGATCACAATTCTTATTTTCATCCCAAATTTGAGAGTTTGTATTATAATTTCTTAATCCCCAATATGGAGGACTAGTAATTACCATATTTATTGTATTGTCTGGAATATTTTTCAGTTCACTTAGTACATTACCTTGTAAAATTGTATTCGTAATATCGTTAATATTATATATGTTAATTCACTCCTTATTTATTATTTATCTTCTTCAGTTCCACTATAGAAATCAGCACTTGCACTACAAATAGTACAGCTCAGAGTAGCTATAATTCCCTCTCCTTCTAACAATAAGTCTTCATATGTAGAATCATCACACCAAATCATAGGTGCTCCACACCAATAGCATCTTGTCATTATCTTTAACTCCTTCCCGTTTTATATTTAGCAACTGGTGTTGTTAATGCTTTATCTAATGTCCAATTAAGCTTTTTAATTCTAACCCTAAATGTATCTTTTGATATCCCATATTCCTCGCACCATTGGCACATAGGCTTGATCTCACCTAAGTATTCTATTAAAACATTTGTACTTTTATTTCTTGCTTGCTCCTTATTGGTAGACCACTTACAGTTAGACGGCTCGTAGTTACCATCATTGTCAATCCTATCTATAGTTAGTTTATCCGTATAACCATTTGAATTCGACCATTTCTTAAAGTTGTAAAACCCATTTTCTGAATTACTCCATTCAAAGCATACTCTTATCCCTCTACCACCATATCTATCCCATGAGTGCGTAAAACTATCGTTAATAGTACATCTTGTTTTCATACCACGCCATATTCCATATAGCCTTGTTTCAGTTTTAAACACACCGTTAAATAGATGCCTGTTAAGTGATTTGCGTTTTAAGACCCCACTGCTGCAACCGCAATCTTTGACTACATTAAAATCTTTACTTAGCAAATAAATTGTATTTCCACAATCACATTGGCACAGCCAAATCCACTTCTTATCATTTGTTTTATGTATAGTGTCTACAAACAATAATTTACCACTTCTTTTATTACGCAGATTAGACCCATTGCCCTTACTTTTAATGCCGTTTTTCTTGCACCAACGGTATACTGTCATCTCATGAATATTTAATTGGTCTGCTATTTGTTTTTGAGTAAGACCTTGGTCTATAAAAAGTAATGCTCTCTGCTGTTGCTCCTTCTTTATGATAATTCACATCCTTATAGTATTTACTTTAATTTATCTCAGCACCACAGAACCAACAATTTGTCATTAAACCACCTCCTTTACCCGATAAACTATGATTTTTATCGTGGGGTATTATTTTAGTAACGGACATACAACTTCATTGCAATTTCCCCAACTACAACCTTTAGGATGATTTTTTTCATGTCTGCAAGTATCAACTGTTATATTTTCTTCAAAACCGTATTCTTTGCATTTGCATATGTTTTGTATAAAATCAAAATATACTTTATATGTAGTCATTATTTATCCCTCCCTTAAAAGAACAGTTTTAATGTTTTCCATGAATCATTTCTTCACATTCATTACAAAATACAGGATTAATTTCTCTTCCCTGACATCCACACCACATACCATCACAACAATATTCTTCTTCATAATCGTCATAGACTTCTATTTCTCTACCACATGCGGAACATGACCATTTTTTCATATGTATCCCCTCCTCCTTTAAATGAATCCTTTTAATCTAGATTAGTTATTTGTACCAACTCCTCTTAACCAATTTATATGCCTAGACCATTTATCGTAAATAATTACCTCTTTATTACATCTTGAACAACTGAGAACTATTTTAGCACTCACTATATTATTGTATTTATCTCCTACGCTTATATGATCCTGCCATACATCTAATATATAAGTATGATTGCAAAATAATTGCTTTATCTTTTTAAACATTTTATCAATCTCCTTATTATATGATTTTAAGAGGAGATTTCTCTCCCCCTTATATGTAACCTTATTTATTTAGATACTCTGTAAATTTAGCACTATTCTTTTTACCTGCAATTAATGTTGCTAAATTCCCCTTAGTTTCATCTGAAAATGTATTCCAGACTGCACTTAATTCACTAATGAATTTTTGCATGTGTTTCACCTCCCTTCAATAATTAATACATAATCCATTGTTCTCTTGGGAACATAACTATTTCTTGCTTCATTGTTGGTTTGTTTAATTCAAGAATACTTTTAATCAAGAATCTATTCGTAGTACCCAGTATTTTAATAATGCTATTTGAAGATGGCATTCCTTCGATGCCACTAATAATTCCTCTACTTATTGATGTCCCATATCTCTTAAATTCATCACTGCTATATATGATGTTTAAAAGTTGTTTTTGGCTCATAATAGTTTTCTTACTCATCTGTACTCATCTCCTAAACTAACTATAATAACATTATATATTATTAGTAAGCAGAAGTCAAATCACATAAAAGATGTAATTTATAGGACAGTCCCAATAATAATATCATCTTTATGCTTTTCTTTTAATTTTAGCATTCTACTATGTTCTTCAATAAATTTTTGTTTTACGAAATCTTTATTAGTTCTCTGTGTATTCATGACTTCTATATCAAGCAACATATTATCTTGGATGCATTTTGCTCTTAAATTAGTTCTACCACCCATGCTCCGTTGAATAACAATGTCAGTTATCTCAAATGTTAATTCTTCCATTACTGATTTACTTCCTTTCTTATACCAATAGTCTAAACTGCTACTATACATTATATCTATTCCTTTCTATCCCATAAATGTTGTCATTTATATGGTGACAAGTTTTAACCTATTAAATAATTCATTCCTAAGCATATTGATCCTGTTTTGATTATACATAGGTTCAATTCCACCAAGAGCATCAAACCTTTTACCACCATATTCATTTACTTCTCTTTCAAATGTTTTAACTAATTTGCGGTAATCCATTGCTTGTATTGTTTTGCTCGGAATACATTTCATATTGTTAATTCCTTTCTCTCCTATGAATGTGATGATTTATGGGTTATTAATCTCCTGAGTCATCCCAGTGACCATTATTCCATTCTTCTGGAGTCACTTCAATATTTACTCTTTTAGGTAGTATTTCATAATTTGGTTCAGTCATTTCAATTATTACTTCTCCACCCCACATATTAGTATTTAGTCCACAAAGTAACCCACAAATACTTTGAATCATATCTAACCTACTAACTGTTTTATTTCTCCTGAATAAATTAACTACTCTTTCTTGAAAATGTTCAACAGGTACACATTGAGAAGCTGTTTTAAATACTCTATCTAATACATCCTGCTCATCATAATAAATAGGATCACTAACATAGTAATAACCCATTATCTTTTTTATATCCTCAACTATGTCGATATGTTCAAACCAATTCTTGCAATAGAATATTATTTGTTCATCAACTTTATTAGGTTTAATCACTATATATTCCTTCCCTTCTCAATTAAAATTGCCGTTTGAATGGGTAAACTAGTCATCTAATTTTATATCGCATTCTTTGTACATGTCCCATAGCAATCCTGTATACCCAAGATCCCAATCACCTTGTTTTAGATAATGGCAATAGCCGTTTTCTTGTTTATGTTTTGTTTCATCATTATCCCAGAAAGGACATATTTCCATTTGTGGTTTCATTCTTCCATGACAATACAAACCAATTGGTATATATTTTTCTGGGAAGTTTAGCATGTCTTCTGATATTTTCATTTATGTATTTCTCCCTTCTAAACATTCGAAATCGGTTTTTCATTCTAGTCACTAAACATTGATTCATTTTCTATGCCTGTTAAAACATAATGTAATATATCTAGTTCATATTTAACGGAATCTAAATTTTCTCTTGACTGACTAATATCTATATAGTCTACCTCTGCATAATGAATGTCCTTTTCTAAATATCTTTGCTTGTTCAGCAAATACTTGACCCTAGCTCTTAATTGTTCTTCACTTATCATTTATTTATCTCCTTTCATGCCATTAAAATTAACATTTGAAAGTATTGTCTTTAACTTCTTCCTAGAATTTTATAGTTGCCACAATTAATATAAATCCAATTGCCACTGTGCCTACGATCCAAGGTAAATATTGATAAAGCCAATCGTCTTTTAAATATTCTTGTTCTGCAATTTGTTCTTCGTATATTCCAAATACATAATCTTCTATGTTGCTTATGTTTTGTTTAAAATTACCTCTTGTCATTATGTAATTTCTCCTTTCTTATAAAATGAAATCAGCATTTGATCTTATCACTCTTTAGATAACCTCTTAATACATTGCAGTATTAGAATTTAAGCTCCATATCATGACAGCTATGGCAAAAGGTATGAGCAATAAAATTATTACAACCTTATACATTTCTTTTCTGTCCTTAGGACTGTTGCGCCTACGCCAACCGAAGAAAAGATAAATATTGTATGGTATAAATGCTATTACGAAGGCAAATTCATTTTTTAATATGAAGGTAAGTATTATCATAAGTGCAATTGTACCGACAGAACCAAATATAAATAACTTCTTATCTTTATCCCATTTATTCATCATCTGCACCTAACCTTCCTAGCTCATTTCTCTAACACTTTGTATAAACAATAGAAAACAAACACAAAGGATAATATTGCACCCATCAGGTAATAACCAAATGAGGCAAAGAATACGAATACGAAGAAAGTCCCCATAAAAATACCCAACCAATCACCTAGTCCATTATTATTCTTAGTCACCCCTTATTAACCTCCTCTTTATTAGTCTTCAATTTTACATCAATATAATCCCAAACTATAACCAACGCTCCAATATCAATAAACATCCTTGGTAAATTCCATTGTATATAATCAATACAAGCAGTCCAGAAAAGTGAAAATAGAATCGAACCAATTATGAAGCTCCTTAACCCATCCCATATTCTAAGCAGAAATCTTTTTCTGTCATCCGATTTTTCACTCATGATAATTCCTCCTTCTTAAAAATCTTAAAATAATGAGAAATCCATAATCCTTTCATTATCTCTTTCTTCTGTGAGATGTAGATATTTCAATGTCATTGCTTCGCTACTATGGTTTAATAATCTCATAATCAAACTCAAATCTTTAGTTTTCTCATACAATCCACGGGCATAAGATTTTCTCCATGAATGAGCTGCGCAGTTCTTTAAACCAACCTTCTCAGTAGCTTCTTTAAAAATACGATGGGCTTGCATTCGAGATATTGGTCTGCTGTTACCATCTTTATCTTTGTCTCTTGCTTCAAACAAGAAATCATTATCTTCCATGTCCTTAGTGTATTCGTTAATGGTATCTTTTAGAAAAATATTCATAGGGAAATGTTTATGCTTTTTTGTTTTCATTTCAATAATCTCAAGAAATTCTTTATTCCTAACCATACCTACTGTAATAGTTAATGCATCTGAGATCCGAAGTGCTGTATTTAATAGAAGCAATAATAAGAATTCATTCCTATCACCAAATGTTCCATGATGTATTGATTTTCTGATATTTGCTATTTGGTTTTGTTCTACTGGATAAACTTTTTTCATCTCCAACACCCTCTCAATTCCTTATAACTTATTATACTACATATATATAATATAAGTCAATACCATATAAAAAATAAATCTCAGTAATTAAACTGAGATTTATCTCTTATTATATCACTTATTCACGCCATCTTTGTTATTTTTAATCTTCACTTGAAGTTTCCTTAACTACAACAGGTTCGGGGAGTAAACATTGCAAAGCACCCAAAATACCACTAGAGAATATACCCATACCAAATGACATAATTCCCACATAATGATAATATTGTTCAGCTACACTAGTACCTGATACAGTTTTGATCTGTAACAACATAATTCCAGCTATGGCAAACACAATTGCAGATATAATTGAAGCATATCGTAAATATTCTTTCATCATTAATACTCCTTTCTAATTTAAGCAATTAACTAGTTAATCTTGAGAATAATAGGTTTGCCTGTCATTCCACCAGTAGCCTCCATATTAAATCCAGTTACGCCTTTAGGAACATCAAAAGCAATATAACCGTTACTAAAAACTTATAAGAAGTTATAAAATAATTTATAACCCTATGTTTCATTCCTTGTTCATCATGTTCTTTTTTGCAATATTACTATTGCTACTCAAGTTGTTTAACACTCCAAAGGCTTAAACTCCCCACTAACGAATGGGTATTTTATTACAATTAACTAACTTTAAATATTTCATATCTCTCAGTATCTCTTAAATTTAATGAAGCATTAAGATCCCTATCCAAAATACTTCCACATTCGGTACAAGCCCATTCTCTATCACTTAATTTCAATAACTTATTAATCTGACCACATTCATGACAAGTTTTTGAACTTGGATACCATCTATCAGCAATCCTTATCTCAATATGATTCCATAATCCTTTATATTTTAATTGTCTTCCGAATTCATAGAAACTTTGCTGTTGAATTGCCTTAGATAGATGTTTGTTTTTCATCATTCCGCTTACATTCAAGTCTTCAATAGTGATATGACTTGGTTCTCGTCCTACTATCTCAGAAGTTGTCTGTTGAATGTAATTATTTCTAGCACCATTTAATTTATGCTGAACAGTTCTAATTTTAAGTTCTAACTTAATAATATTCTTGGTTTTAATATATTTTAAAACATCACGGTTATCTTCATATTTTCTAGAAACTTGTCTTTGCAATCTCTTCTTTTTCTTTTCTAATTGTTTCATCTTTTTAGTTTTGTTAATATTGCCATAAATTTTACCATCGGAACATATTGCTAAATCTTTAATCCCTAAATCAATTCCAATTTCTTTATTCATTGGTGTATCAATACTGTCAGGATATTCTATCCCTACGCTAATAAACCAATTTAATCCATCATGCGATATTCTGGGATTAATATACTTAATATCTTTACCAAAAGGAACCCTATCGTGTTCAGCTAATCTTACCCAATTAAGTTTTTGTTTGTTTTCTTTTTTACTCTTTGCAAGTCCTTCAAATTTAACATGAGTCATTGTGAATTGAATTTTAATATTATCTTGATAAAATTTAGGAGGGGATTTTCTTCTGGTTTTGAATTGGGGGAATTTAGCTTGACCTTTAAAGAATCTCTGATAAGCACCACAAGCATCTTTAATTGCCTGTTTTGGTACATTATTAGAAACACTATTTAACCAACCAAGTTCATCGGTTTTCTTCAATTGAGTCAATTCTTTCCTCAAGTCATTATCACAAATAAACTTACCACCATTAGCATAATTCTCTTTTTCTCTACCTAATGCCCAATTATATGCCCATCTTGCAGTTCCAGCATTTTGAAACATTAAAGTATTTTGTTTATTGTTAGGCACAAGCATTATCTTGATTCCCTTTATCATTTTCCTCATCCCCCTCCTTAATGATATGTTCATACTCTTGGTTATGTTAAATAAAGCAACACCACCTTACATTATTTTATAGTTTGTTTTACTTAGAGAAGTAAGTCCTGTTCCATCTTTCTTCATATGTTTCTGATTGTTGTTTGAAGAATGAGAGGACGATTGAATTAATTAATTTCATCATTTACATACACCTTCTTTCTTAAAATTATTTATATGTTATTATACATTAAATTATTTAACATTACAATAGTTTATATGGTTATTTTCTATATTTTCTTCCTTAAAGAACGCCTAAGCAAATAGTCCATATCATCTTGCAATGCTTCTTGACCAACGACTAAATTCTCCACTTGTACTGCTACCTTTTCGAGTTCCTTATGATGTTGACTAGCAAGAGCTTTGATGTCTATGAATTGTTGATCATGCTCTATTAATTTTTCTGTTAGAGTTTTGAACTGTTGGTCATGTTCTGATAATTTGCCATTAATCTCTTTGAAATTGTTGTCCATAGTTTTAAAATTTTCATTAATTTCCTTAAAACTATCCAATACTAATTTTTGAAATTCGTTATCATCCATCACTTTACCCTTCTTATATGTGCAGTTTCAATCTGTAAAACCTCTACTTTTACCTCAATTCGATCTAGTCTTTCGATAACAGTTTTGTTTACTTCCTCTTGGGTAGTTCTAAAATCATGTAACACGGCTATTTGTTCATCAAATTTATTCTCCATGCGAACTTGACTATCACTTAGTTCATCTACTTTTGTACTTAGTTCATCTACCCTTGTACTTAGTCCATCCACTTTCCCACTTACCTTTTGCATCTCTGTGAACATCTTGGCAAATTGATCCCCCATAAACTCTTGAAACTTCTCGTTTTCCATCAATTCGTCCCTCCCTTTTTTCCACTAACCAGCTTTCTTCTCAAGCACTTCGATTCGCTTTTCTAGTCTTGAATACCTGTCAATTGTTGTCTGGATTTCTGATATATCCTCTTTTATTTTCTTAACACATTGACTAATGCTCTGTAGTTCAGTTGTGTTGCCACTTAGGATAGTTGAATGACCACTAAGGATAGTTGTATGCTCTTTTAACTCTGCAAGAATCTCTTTTAATATTTCATTATCCATAATAACCCAACTCCATTCTTAATTATTATACCATACTATATTATAGATTGAAATAGTATTCTCATAAAAGCTAGGCAGGAAACCACTATCCCTTTAGGGTAGTGGAGGAATGCAGTTACGCATACCTAACCCGCCATCCTCCTCTCCGTTAATAGACTTTTTCTTCTCTCAATTAGTTTGAACGTTTTACAGTTTACACTACCTTTGTTTACCTTAGTCCCATCTAAAGTTCTAATGTCAAAGAAACCGCTGTTTCTCCTTCCAAAGATATAATATAGCTTTCCTTGATACTGAATTTTGTCAAACAATCTAAACCCTTTCACCTCAAATTGTGCTTGGTTTAATTTTTTGATGCCACCTTTTAAGATGTTCGCTTTATGGATTTGCCTGTTGTGACATCTTACTTTCTTAGAGAAGTAGAAATAGTTCAATCTTTTGGCTTTAGGATTACCACTAATGCACAGTGCGTCAACCCGATGTTCTTTTGGTAGTTTGTTTCTGATCCGTGTGTTTTTAGTGATATACCCATAGGTTAGACTTACAATAGGATATAGTTC
>NZ_DATCQT010000081.1:0-26933 GCF_036569345.1 Clostridium sp. | reverse complement strand
TAACTATATGTCACCTGATGAGTTTGAAATGGAATACGAGAAAGCAAACAAACTTAATATATCAATAGCAATTTAAGTTTAGTGAATTGCTAACATAACCTTCTCATTTTAATTTGTACTTTTTCTTGACAGAGGACCAACCACACTAACATCAGATTAAAAGACAGATAATTCCCCTAAATAAATGATAGAAAAAAGTGTGATATAAAATGAGCGGAAGGTTTAGAATGATTAGCTCTAAGACGATATAAGCGGATAGCAATAAAGATGGCATAGAACTAAGGAAGATAGTGTTAGAGTATGACATAGAGATGGATTTAAGGGAGAAACAAGCTCTTTGAACTTAAACAGAGAGAATGAAGACATGATGGGAAGCTTGATAAAATGAAAGAACTTGGACAGACTTTAATATTCGTGTTTCGTGTAAATTATGAGCAGTTTAGGAGAGGAGAATGGGGTAGGTTTGAGACAAACTCTAATATTCGTGATGGAAATGGTGGTGAGGGCAAAAATGGAGGTGATGATATATGGGTGAAGGTTAGAGAGGGTGTAACCTAAAAAGTCAGATAAGAGAATTGAGTAAAGAATACATTGATTACATCATAGATTGAATAATATTTGATTACATGGTAGAATAAGTAATTAGGCAAAAATAAAAATAAAACAGTGTAAAGCTTGATATGACAACGATTAAGGGCTAATAGAAAGGTTGATTTGTATGTGGATATTTGTTTCAATTGTTGAAATGGTTATTATAATTATATTATGCTCGTATACATTGATTTGCTGGAAAAAGCATATGAGAACTAAAAAAAGTGAAATGAAAATTGAAGAAACAGAGAGAAGTATTAGTGATGGAATAGACGAAAAACTTGCAATAGCAAAAAGAGAGTTAAATAAAAACATAGAATACGAAAAAGTAAAAATCAATAAATATCGAAGTGAAATATTTGCAGATGTTGAGGTTAAAAAGGTTTCATTGTTAAATCTTATTGAAAAAAAGAATCAACAATACAAATTTTTATCATTATTATATAAAATAATGTATCAAAAGATTAAAGAGAATATTGATAGTCTAAAAAAAGAGGAAAAGATAAAATTCGATGAATACAGAATAAAGATACTTAAAGAAATTGAAGTAGAAAAAAACCAAGAATATAAAATTTTGTGCCAAAAGGTTAAAGAGGATATTAAAAATTTAAAAAAAGAAGAAGAAACAAAAATTAATAATTATAGACGCAATATGTTTTCAGAAATTGAGATAACAAAACTCAATTTAGTAAATGAATTAGCTACGCTAAACATAACTATTGAAGAAAAGAATAATCAATATAAAATTTTGTGTTTAAAGATTGAAGACGATATTAAAATAAAAAAGGATTTTCTAATGGAAGAAGTACATGAAAGAGTTATAAAAGAATATCAGAAATATAATTTTTTATATCTTTTAATTAAAATATTATACCAAAAGGTTAATGATGAAGTAAATAAATTTATTTTAAAGGAAATGGAAATAAAAATTAAAGAATCAAATCTTAAATATTATTATGAACAAATTACAAATGGGAAACTGAAATTATTACAATTAAATAAGGATACAAGTAAATTAAAACATGAACTGGTAGAGATAAGAAGAGATATTAGTTTAGATAAAGTAGGATTTTATGAGACAAAGTATAACTTTGAGAATTCATTATTATATAAGGAAAAGCTCGAAGGTATAAGAAAAGAAGAAAAAGATTTAATAATGGTTGAAAAAGCATGTGTTTGTAATGATATATTGTCAGTAATTCATACTACTGCCATGGGAAAAAGTATGATTTATAGGTATATACAACTTATGTTAAGAACATTTAATGATGATTGTTATAGCATTATTACAAATGTAAGTTATAAGAATATTAATTTAATGGATAATAAAATTGACAAAGCTTATGATTTTATAAATGAAGCGGGGGATGTAATAAAGTGTCAGGTTGCTTATGAATATTTGCAATTAAAGAAAAAAGAATTATATCTTGTTTATGAGTATCAAGAAAGATTATATCAAGAAAAGGAAGAACAAAGAATTATAAGAGAACAAATGGCAGAAGAAGAGAAGGCTCAGAGACAATTTGATAAAGCACTTGAAGAAGCGAATAAGGAGTCAAGACAATATGGTAAAGCATTAGAACAAGCCAGAAAAGAACTTGAAAAGTCAACAGGAAATAATATTTTAAAACTCCAAAAAACAATTGTAGAGTTGGAAACAAAGATACAGGAAGCAGAAGAAAATAAAAGAGCTATATCACAGGCCCAAATAACGAAATCTGGGCACATATATATAATTAGTAATATTGGTTCTTTTGGCGAAAATGTTTTTAAAATAGGCATGACCAGAAGACTTGACCCAGATGAAAGAATATACGAATTAAGTGGACCATCAGTTCCATTTCCATTTGATATACATGCTAAGATTTTCACGAAAAATGCACCTGAGCTTGAATCGAAAATTCATAAAAAATTGTGTGAAAGAAAATTAAACAGAATAAATTTAAGAAAAGAATTTTTTGAGGTTACTCTTGAAGAGATTGAAAGCATAGTTAATGAGTTTGGAATAAAAGATGTAGAGTTTACGTACACCAACGAAGCCAAACAATATAGACAATCATTAGCTATAAAGAAAGGAGCTTTACGTTAATATAGCAAACTTGTAATTACTCTATAAAGAAACATGGTAACTGGATACTATCAGGGTCTTTATGTGGGTGGGGAGATATTTTTATACCATCTTTTGATGTAGTTATCTATTTATGGATACCAAAGAATATAAAATTAACAGACTTATTCAGCGAGAAAAGCCGATATATGGTGAAGATATAGAACCAGGTGGGAAAAAATACAATCAATTCTTAGAATTTATTGAATGGGCTTCCCAATATGATGATGGTGGTATTGACATACGAAGTAAGGCATTACATCAGGAGTGGTTAAGTTCTTTAACGTGTCCTATAGTAAGGCTTGAAGGAGATTTATCAGTACAGGAACGAGTAAATAGTATACTAAAAGTAATTTAACAATAAATTATTTGGAGGAGTATTATGGATTTTACTATAAGAGAAGCTACAATTAATGATTCTTTGGAATTATATAATATAAGGCAAATGCCAAAGGTTATGGAGAATATATTATCTTATAAAGATGAACCGAAAAATAGAATAAAAACACTTATTGAAAGTAAAGGGACAAATGACTATTGGTATGTATCTGAATTTGAAGAAAGAGTAATTGGCCTAATAATTTTAAAAGTGCATGGAAATCCAAGAAAATGTCATGTAGGTTGTATAACAATTATGGTGAATAGTGATTTTCATAGTAAGGGAGTAGGCTCAATGCTTATGAAACATGTTATGAACTTGGCAGATAATGAGTTGAATTTAAAAAGATTAGAGCTTTCAGTTTTTAAGGATAATGAGAGAGGAATTGGGCTATATAAAAAATTTGGTTTTGAGGTAGAAGGAAGCATAAGGATGTCAGCATTAAGAAATGAAGTATATGCTGATGAATATGCAATGGCAAGAATTAAGTGATTAATTCAGAAAATTGATAAGTCTGAAAATTACTTAATAAAGTTATTATAGTCGAAGATAGGTGGATAAGAAAAATGATATATTCAGTATTTTTATTATAGGTGGTTTTAGATTTAGCCTGTTTAACAATAGTAATGTTAATGAAATAGTAACTGGGGGAGATAATTGTTTGCTAAGCTTGGAAGTTAATGATATGAATATATTAATAGAAAAACTAAAGATTTTTAAGTCAGAAATAATCTTTCCTTTAACAAAAATCAATGAAAACTGGGTATTAGAATTTACTTATAGTGAAGGTAATGCTTCTTACTGGCTCTAAAAAAGAAGAAACTTTGAGATTTTATGAAAATCCAGGATTTAAAAGAGGGGAAAAGACTGGATTCATTGCAAAGTCTGAATATTGAGAAGTAAATAATCTAAGGTTCTGTAATTAATTTAAAGGTTTAGGAGATAAGAGAGATGATTGGTTTAAAAAGAGGTACAGTAAAGTTAGTTAAGCATGAAAATAACTGGAAAGAAATTTTTGAAGCAGAAAAAGATATATTAAACTCGCTGATAAAAGATTATGTAATAGATATACAACATGTAGGAAGTACATCAATTCCAGGACTTGACGCTAAACCAATTATTGATATTTTAATTGGTTTAAAATCCTTGGATTATATACCTAACATTGTAGAGATGTTGGAAAGCAATGGATTTATCTATTGCCCTGAATATGGAACTGATGAAAGAGTTCTCTTTGTTAAGGGAGGAGAGAATTATAGAACACACCATATACATGTGGTTGAATGTAATGGTAAAGAGTGGAATAACAACGTCTTGTTTCGTGATTACTTGATAGAGCATACAGAGGTTGCAAGAGAATATTCAAGGCTAAAGAAAGAATTATCAGAAAGGTATCCTAATGATAGAAATGCCTATACTGATGGGAAAAATGATTTTATTCAAAATGTTATTTGTAAAGCAAAAGGGGATAGCATGGTAATTTTTTTCGATTTAGATGGAACATTACTTGACCATACAAATTCTGAGTATTTAGTAATAAAGTTTTATAACCATAACAAGGAACACTTTATATATAATGAAAATGAGTTTTATAAGTTGTGGTGTGAAATTTCTGATAAGTATTTTAATAGATACTTAAATGGAGAATTAACTTTTGCACAGCAAAGAATCGAGAGGATTAAAGAACTGTTTCAGTTATCTGGGATTAAGTTATCAGATGTTGAAGCTGAAGTGAAATTTAATGAGTACCTATTAGAATATGAAAATAATTGGAAGCCATTTGAAGATGTAATTCCTTGTTTGGAGAGCCTTAACAATTATAGATTGGGAATTATAAGCAATGGTGATTTAGAGCAACAACTTAATAAACTTGAAAAAATGGGAATTAGAGATTATTTTGAAATTGTTATTACTGCTGGGGATGTTGGTGTTGCTAAGCCTAATGTACAGATATTTCAAATCGCATGTGAAAGGGCAAATATAAATCCTCAAAATTGTTACTACATAGGGGATGATTTAAATACGGATATAATCTCGTGTAAGAAAATTAATATGAAAGGTATTTGGATAAATAGAAGTGGCGACAATGTGAAAGTTTCAGATGTTAGCGTTATTGATAGTTTGAGTAAAGTAAAAATTCACATATTGGAAGGATAAATAGATTTGAATGTAGAAGAAAATACATATTAGAGATTTAATAATTCGTGAAATTCTAATTATGAGAACAATCATTTAAATGGAGATGATAATAGTGATAAAAGATGTACAAGCAGTATTTATAGATAGAGATGGCACTATGGGCGGAGATACTGACGTAACATACCCTGATAAATTTGTTCTATACCAGTTTACAGATAAAGCTATAAATATGCTAAAGAGCAAAGGAATCAGAGTATTTGCATTTTCTAATCAACCAGGTATTTCAGTTGGAGAAGCCACAGAAGAGGATTTTATAAAGGAGTTAATTGGTTTTGGTATTGAAAAAGCTTATATATGTCCTCATACATCAGAGCAAAACTGCAAATGTAGAAAACCTGAAACTGGATTATTGTTAAAGGCAAAAGAAGAATATGGACTTGACCTTACAAAATGTATCGTAATTGGAGACAGATGGAGTGACATGATGGCCGCAGAAAGAGTTAATATGGGTAAGATACTTGTATTAACTGGGTCTGGTACTGAGACGTTAGGTAAAGACAGGAGTAAATGGTCAAAAGTAGAGGCAGATTATATAGCTGATAATTTATTACAAGCTGTTGAGTGGATTTTAGAAATTATATAGTAAAAATCAACAATCTTTGTGTAAAAATGGAGGGATACTTATGAAGGCCATAGGTTTTGATTTAGGCGGAACACTAATCAATTATAAAGGTATACCAATGAGTTGGCAAACATTATATGGTCGTGCTTTAACCGATGTTGCAGTAAGATGTAATTGCAAAGTAAATGATAAACTTTTATTTGATGGAGAACAGATTTTATCTAAATACAATACAAGGCCAAATCCAAGAACAATAGAAGTGACAGCAGATAAAATTCTTGGAGAAATTTTAACTTGTTGGAATGTGCCTATAGATACCCATTTGAAAAATGCAGAAGATACATTCTTTTCATATTTTAGAAAGGAATTTAAACTTTATGATGATACTATAAGTATACTGAAATACTTAAAAAGTAAAGATATTAAAATTGGTATTCTTACTGATGTACCATATGGAATGGGATATGAATTTGTGAAAAAGGATATTGCATCAATATCAGAATATATTGATGTGGTTTTATCTTCTGTGGAGGTGGGTTTTAGAAAGCCTGAAATCAAGGGGTACATAGATTTGGTGAAATGTTTGCATTCTAATTTAGATGAAATGGTCTTTGTTGGAGATGAAGAAAAAGATATTTTAGGAGCTAATAGGATTGGAATGTTTTCAGTATTTATAGATAGAAATGGCAGTTGCAAGAAATATGGAGAAAACAAAAGGGTCTCTTCTTTAATGGAATTAAAGGAAGTGTTGTAATAAGTATTATCTCATTAGCTGTTTAAAAAAGAGCTAAGTTAAGGTTGAATATTTTTAGAAGACTATAAGGATAGTGCTGATGATAGAGATTTTATAAGTATAGACAAATATATCAAAAACGAACATGAGTTTAGAAGTTTAATAAATAAAGTAATAAGTTATTTTGAGTAAAGTGATGAAAGTGGGTAAATGCGATGGTAGTGGGGTTAAAACCAATAATAGATAAAAATTGTGAAATATTGATTTTAGGTACTATGCCAGGAGCAGATTCTTTAATAAAGCAAGAATACTACGCTTTTGAGAGAAATCAATTTTGGAAAATTATATTTTCTATATTTGGTAAAGAGATAGATGATAATTATGAAAGTAAGAAAGCAGTTTTATTGAATAATAAGATTGCTATTTGGGATGTTCTTAAAAGCTGTGATAGAAAGGATAGTAGTGATTCTAACATTAAAAATCCAGTTGCAAATGATTTTGAGTTGCTATTTATTAAATATCCCAATTTAAGAAATATATATTTTAATGGTAAAAAGGCAGAATCGCTTTATAGACAATTAGTAGTTAATAAAATAAATGAAAACAATCTAAGCCTATTTAATTTGCCGTCTACAAGCCCTGCTAATGCTGTGAAATTTGATAAGAAGGCAAATGAATGGAGACAAATACTATTACCACTTAGAGGTGTGTCTATGAGTAATATTTAAAGCGTTAACGCTTGTGTAGGAGGATATTAGGTTATTAATTAATGAGGAATTTTCTTGAATTTATTATTTGAATTAAACCAGTGGGATAAAAAAATCCTACTGGTTTATATTATTTTAAATGATTTATTTAAGGTTTTAAATAATAGATTAAGATAATAATAAACTAAAAGGGTGTTGAAGTAATGTCTCAGAAAGAAGTTTTAGTATAAAGAAAAATATATTTAAGTAGCTCAAGAGAAATGATATTTTAATTATAAATATTTAAGTTTTGAAAATGAATTAAGAAGAGGAGCTGTTGTAAACTATTATAATCAGCTTGAAAAAGTAGCATAAATAATGATTGATTTTATAATTAGGATTGGAGGGTGAATTCATAATGTATAAAGAATTAAAGTTGTTATTAATACTATTACTAATTATTATAATTATAGCCAGTAATCCAAAACAAGCTTATGCGACATCACTTCCTGAAAGCTACAAACTTATAGAAGTAATTGAAAAGGACACTACAGGAGATAAGATTAATGACAAAATTAAAATCCTTGCAGATGAAAAAAATCAAGGTTATGTGGTTGAAATAGTGCAATATAATGGTAATACATATAGGCTCAAACCAAATACAAAAAACTATGGATTTATAGCTCCTTATACCCCCTTCTGGAAATTAAACATGATAGTTGCGGATGTGAACAATGATAATATACCAGAAATAATAACTTGGGGAAGTATGACGCATGAAAATGATATATATTTTTATCAATGGAATGGCTCAGAATATAAAATAATTTTTAGTGGGTTTTATAGTGGGTTTATTTTTAAGGATATAACAGGAGATAAGATACCAGAGGTAGTAATTGATAATAGTCTATATGGGTCGGGGGATGAACAAATATATTATCAATGGCAAAAAAATCAGTACAAAAAAATTTACTATGATTTAGAAGCAGGTATGGGGTTTGATAAAATAAAAATTTTGTTGAGTATGCTAAATAGTGTACCTCCACAGGACCTAAATTCAACTGATTTAGATGATATTTTCACAAAAGAATGGATTGATAATAAACGTAATATTGGATTTTTGAACCAGTTAAAATCAAATATACTATCAACTCAGTTAATAGAATACATTGATGATAGTTTAAAATATGATACAAAAATAACTGATAATCCAATTGAAATTACTTGGAGAATTAAGGTACTGATTTTTAAAAAAAATGGCACGATAATATTTCCAGAAGAAAAAATAATTGAACTAAAAACAAAGATTATTAATATTGAGGAAAAAGATTATAAAATTGATGATATTAAAATTCAATAGCATTTACTAATTCTATGTAAAATCAATCGAATTAGAGTTACAAACAATTTAAAAAATGTTATAATTTTTATGAAATATAAGGGGGATTTAACCACATTAACTGAGAAATATGTAGAAAATAAGGGTTGAAAGAGGAGAAAAATAATATGGCAAAGTGTGAATGTAATGAATTTGTAAGTTTTGGTGATATGGAAGTTGATTTAGAAAGTGTTGATTACGAACGAGGTAACTTGAGGTATCAATTGAGTGCAGTGCTTACATGTGGTGAATGTGGTGAGGGATTAAAAGAAACACCTTTGGATTTAGAAAATGAGTTTGTTTATTGCTCACATTGTAATGCAACGGGCTATTATTCTGATGGGGACTATGAAGATGAAATGCCTATTATAGAGGAATGTCTTGCGAAGGGAGAGAAATATATCATCAATGATGAAACAAAATATTTTGAAGATGATGACGATATGTTTGAATATTATGGTTCGGAAGACCCCGAGGTGTTTGAACGATTCGGAAAATTAAAGCCCAACGGTAAATTTGTAAATCCTCGCAAACATTGTTATAGAGTAGATGTAGTATCACATTTTTTTTGTAAAATTTGTGGAAAAGAATTTGATTTTAGTATTTATGAAGATGTTTTCCCTAAAGATATGGATGATATAGATGATGTATGCTAAAAATAAAAATGACAGAATTATTATTTTCTATATGAAAGTTTAGATAATTGTCGTCAAGTTTAGAATTTGTCGATATTGAAGACGAACACATGGAAGTATATTTTAATAATTAATACAACAAGCAGAAGTAGGATTGAATAAGTATGGCGTTGTTATGCTTACATAAAAATTAAGATAAAGAACTAAATAGTAAACTTGCTCATCCTTTTGGCTGAGCAAGTTTTGTTTTTTGAGAGCAAATAATTTTAAGTATTATATAACCTGTAGATTGAGTTACAGAATAATAAAAATAAGAAAAAATAACTATAATATAAAAACAGCAAAATAAGAAAAGGAGCTATAGAAGTAGCATGTATAAAAAAGGGACTATTTATATTAGTAAAATTTAAAAAGGAAAGGAAGAGATGTATATGCAAGGAACAGATGAAGTGTACTTATTTGGAAAGTTGCTAAAAGAAATGAGACTTTCAAAGGGGGTCTCCATGCACGATATGGAAAAAGATTTACAAATTTCACCCGCATATCTATCGAGATTAGAACGAGGAAATAGAAGGAATCCAACTATGTACATTGTTGGTAAATTAAGTAAGTACTTTGATATTCCAATAACTGATATTCAAGAAATGTTTCCAGAATTTTTTCAAACTTCTTCGAGTGATGTAGTCACTTTGGACAAATTAATATTGAAAGGTGATTTTATTTTTGCAAATATAAAAGCAAATATTGATGTGAAATTAAGTTTGCAAGAAATAGTTAAATGTATAGAACTATATGTAGAAGAAGATGATGATTCAAGAGTCAAGGAAGCGAAACTATTACAGCAAATTGATAAATTAAGGGAAAATGTAAAATCAGCTTAATGCTGATTTTGCTTTTAATTGGAGGAGGTTAAATATGAGTTTTGACAATTCTCACCCCGAATTGCTATATTTAGTATATACAAAATTATATCCAGATATGATTTGTGAGACTTTGCAGATAAAATTACATAAAATAAGTCTTGAAAGAAAGCAAGAAAGGAAAGTAGATATTACTGCATATCATGGTGGAAGAAGATGTTTAATAGAAGTTCAACTGAATAAAAGCGATAAAGACCATCTAAAACAAGTCAAAGATTTAATATTTATGGTGGGAAAGGGAAATACTTTACTTGTTTGGATAGCTAAAGAATTTAAAGAGCATGACTTAGCAGAAATTAGGAACTATATAGCTCTTGCCAATGGCAGAAATATTGAGTTTGTAGCATTAAGATTAAATGAAAATATTATTAAAATGGTTGAACAAATTAATAAGGTTAACTTATTTAAGCAAATAGAAATGTTGGGAAGCTTAAATAGTGAAAGTCATTTTTCATATGTAGAAAGCATAAAGAACTATAGTGGAAATGGTACAGTAAGTTCAGAATTTATAGAAGATAGTATAAGCTATACTCGTAAACAACAAGTTCTTCTAATGACAATAAAGGAGCTTAGAAAAGATTTTGTAGATTACCCTAATGTTTACCAATATAAAGATGTAAAAAAAGGTTATTTTAGTATTGGACCAGGATTTGAAGATATAGATATAAGAGTTGTTTATAATAAAAAAGGATTATATGGGGTAGAAGTTATCTTCGCTCAATTCAAGACAAAACAAATATTCTACAGATTATACCAAAAAAGAGAGGAAATTTCAGAAAAATTAGATTTTTTAATTACCTCTTGGGATACACGTTTTCAGAAGATAGCAACATATGTAAATCCACTTAACTATAAGGATATAGAAAATACCGTTAAGATGATGGCAAGAATTGTTAAAAGGTATATTTACGTATTTAATGAGTATATTGGAGAAGATTTAATTGATAATGAGGAGCATATAGATTAGACATGAAACCAGTAAAAATATCACTGGTCTTATTTCTGAATTAACTTAAACAGCAATGTTATATAATTAGAAGAAGTTGCCAATAGTCTACGTGTAAAAACTATCAAATCGTGATAAAATGATATGGATAAAGGGATAAAAAGAATTATATATTTGTATTGTTGCAAATTTAAAGTATAAAATAGAAATAATTTATATAAATTGATGGTGATGGTGAAAATAATGGTTAATAATAAATTTGAATGTTTATATAGAAAAAATAAATCATAAAAATGGCACTTTGCGAAAGCAAAGTGCCATTTTTATATTGCCAATAGGCAAATGAACACATAGGAATTTGAGAGGGGGGTGATTAGGTATGAGTGATACAGCAGGGATATTAGTGTTAGCGGTGTTTGGAGTTATTTCTATATCGACTATAGGCATATTTACGATTTATATGATAATTAAGATTGCAAATACAGAAAAGAAGGATTAGGCATAACTAAGTTATTATTAAAAGAAGGCCGCTTCGCTTTAAGGTGATATTAGCTCTTGTAAAATCAGGAAGAGCGAAGTAGCACTAATGAGTAAAGGAAAGACGATTGTACCTGATTTCACGATTACGATTGATAGAATGAATCAAGAGTTGTTAAAGTTCCTTAAAAGTTAGGGGCAAGGATTAGGGATAAGAGAGTTAAATTCTTATAGTTATGATAAAATGGAAACTTCGGCATTAACTATTATATTATTTTTAATTTCAATATAGATGGATAAGCTCTCATTTGTAGCCAATACGTCATTTTTATACTTAATTATGATATAGCTTTGAGTAAATTCATGGATGATGGTCTCTACACTAAGCTTAGCACCTTGGGCAAATGAGCTAATCATGTAAAGGATACTATTTAAAAGTAAATTATAATTGTATTCATCTAAGCTTATGTAAGTATTTAATAGTGATTTGTTTAGCTTGTTTTGCAAGTGAAATAATGCTTCTTCCATAATTCGATTTGCTCCTTTTCATTAGTTATTTATAATTTAAGTATAGTTTAAATTTAACAAGGAGATAAGAGTTATAATGTTCTACGAAGGTCGACACCGTAGACTAAATTGAATTTATAAGACAAGTATATAGCATTGATAATTATATAGAATGTGAGGGTGATATTATAATAACTATAAATAACAATACTAAGAGCGGATATTAAAAAATAGAGAAGGTATGGATTAAAGATGGGATTTAGGAGGGAAAGACGATGGAAGAATTTGAAGTTTTGGAGGAAGAGTATATGGAGAAGGATAGGATTGCAACAGATATAGTTTTTGCGATTATAAAAGAACGGATTAGAATTGGATTGGAATTAGTTTCGACTGGATTTTTTAATGAAAGTAAGATAAGCGAAATTACTGGACTGACAGTTAAAGATGTTATGCAGATAAAAGGTAATAATTGATTGAAAAATAAAATATCACTACAATGATGATTTACAAGAGCTATATATTTTTAGATTTGATTCATTTAAAGTGGACAAATTCTAAAGATACATAGCTTTTTTTACTATGTTTCATATGTATAAATGAATTAATCTAAGTATAATTATGAATTGTCAGAATATTAACAACTACCCCCGAATCATAATCCTTAATGTACTAAAAAAAGAGTTCATTATTTCATTTAAAATTTAAATAAAAATAAATGTAATATAAATAACTTATAAATGATTATTTATAATACTACGCTCATAGTTTAAGAATATTTCTAAATGGTACTTTTAACTTGTAATTTAACAATATAACAAATCAACTTATGTTTGACCTTATGAATAGTATTTGTAGTTTAGGTGTAATTGTATTAAAAAGTACACAAGAACAAACAGGGTCTGTAAGCGATGTATCTTAATGCTGATAGGTGTAATAGAATATAACTTTAAAAATGAATGACATATTGTATACTAATATAATATAAACCATGACGGTATATTTTTTTGGTAGAGTTAATTTAGGGTGCCTATTTTCTAAAGAAAATACTATGATTCTTATAAGGGTTAATGTTATAAACATTGTGGATATTTCGTGAATGTAATTATTATCAGCATAAAGCCATCTTAAAGGAACTTGTATTTTTATACAATGGGTATATGTGAATAAAGATATAAGCGTATAGAAAAAATTAAAAATAACTGTGATTATAATATGCAGTGTTATCTGTAATTGTAAATATGTAAACAAATATTGACAGTTACATATGAATAAAGACGAAAGACAGATACAAGTTGTAAATGTAGTGACAACTTATGTAACTGCCAGACATATTAAACTGATATGATGTTATTTAAAGCATAAAAAGTATAAAGTTTATACGAATAACTTAGTAAAAATAATTTAGGCGAAACAAATTCACAATATTCGTAGAACGATATACGACCATTTAGCTATTCTTAATTAACTTTACATTATGTAAAATATAGAAATACGAAACATAAAATGTAAAGGGGAAAGATAAATATGGCACTTATTTCACAAGAAGAAATACAGGAATTAAAACGTTTAGATTTAAAGTCATTTATAGAAGATGTAAAAGGGTTTAATTTTAAACAACATGGAAAAAATTATTACAGATGTATTGAACATACTTCCTTAGTTATAAAAAATCAAAATGGGATATATAAATACCACTGGGTTAACGAGGGGCAGTGCGGTGACATTATAGAATTTACAAAGAATAATATTACAAAGGATAATAGTAGTAGAGGCTTTAGAGTGGCTGTAGATTATTTGCAAAACGGGAAATTTAGCTATAGTGATACAGCTATTAAAAATAAGAGAGAAGTAACAGAAAAAGTGGGAAAAGGTGAAATACTAATAGCTTATTCAGATAATATGAAGAGGTCTTATGCCTATCTTAGCAAGACCAGAGGAATAAGTACCAAGATTATAAATGAATTAATAAAAAAGGAACTTATTGCAGAAGATGATAGCCATAATTTAATTTTTAAGAACTACAACAGCGAGGGGATACTGGTTGGCGGTGAGCGTATCGGAACGTGTTCCTATATAAAGTATAAAGGCACAATAAATAACTCAGACGAGAAATATGGATTTACTTTAAAGTTAGGGAATAGAATTAATACTTTATATGTGTTCGAGGCTACTATTGACCTCTTTAGTTTTTATCAAATAATGTATGGAAAATTAGATAATGCACTATTGCTTTCAATTGGTGGAGTAGGAAGATATAAAAAAATAGGTGTGTACTTAAATCAGTTTACAGGAATAAATGTAATTAAAGTATGTACGGATAACGATGATTGTGGTACAAATTGTTTGGTTGATATTACAAAAACATACTTCAATTACAATGTAGTAGATGATAGAAAACTGCTCGTTGATAATAATTGTAAAGATTTCAATGAATTAGTCTTACTGAAATAAGTAGCATTAGGAAAAGAAAAAGTAAAAATATCAACTCAGTCCACTTAAATAATGGACTGGGTTTATTTTTTTAATAGGGATAAATTTAAAGGAAAAATATTAATTTGTAGTAAAAGTAGCTGTCTACCACAGCGTAAAGACCTTACTTTTTAAGATAGAAGCTCTAATTAAGCATTTCGCATGAAATGCTCTTATAACCCTAAATGTCCTATTTTATTAATTAAAGAATTGATTTGTATATATGTATTGATTTTACCAGCATATTGAGGGTAATCATATTACATATAACAATAAAAGTAGTTATAAATGTTCTTGAAATTTTATGGCAAAGTTGTAAATGCCATATAATTCTAAATATTAAGTTGAATGTTGCTATTCCATAAAGGGAACTCCTTCCTATTCTTCTTTTGTCTAAGGCTTATTTCTCTTGTAAGTATTAAAGGTTTAAATAAAAAATTTAATATAATAGTTGTTGTAGTTTATATCTTAAAAACACACTTTAGGTAAATGAACTTATATCAAGAACTGCATAAGTAGTTCCATTATAACAAGTTGACTAAATGAGCTATCAATTTCTGTAGCAGAAGGATTCACCATTATATATAAAACTCCTAAGCAAGTATTTCGTAAGAAATAACTTTAAATTTAAATAAAAATATAACAAATCTAATTTTCATATTTTCATTAAGTAAAGCATTAGCTTTATATCTGTATACCAATTTTACCTGAAAAAAAGGTAGTCAGCCTTTATAGAACCTCCAAAGTATATATAAACATTAAAAATAATTTTATAATTGAATTACATCAACAGGCACTTAAATATTATATTGATTTTTTAAATTATAATGCTAACGCATAAGGACATTTCATCACTAACAAATATTGAAGAGCTGTTGCTAAGTAACTTAAAAACTATTTATGTTACTTAGTCCGAACCCTGAACCTGACAAATTTATAATGTAAATTGGAGGAGAAAATGGACACTAAAGAATTGATGATTCAATTGAGTGATAATAAAACTCATGCAATGGATATAAAGAATAATGGAATGATGGAGGAAACTAATAATAAGCTTTACTTTATAAAGAGACAGGAAATAGAAAGAACAAAAGAATATATGTCTGGTGATAATGCCTATAAAGAACATTTAATAGAAAATTTAAATTATATTAAATCCAGGCTATCATTAAATACTACTGTAGAAACAACTGAGGAAGCAATTAAGCTTTTGCAGGAAAAAGTCGATATGAGAGTCATGTTTGGAATTGATAGTCAGTATGCAGAGATATTTGAAAGCCAAGTATTTTTAAATGAAGAATATTATGAAGGGATAGAAGCTACGAGGGAGGAAGCAGAATGTTCCATGAGTAAGATTATTAATTCTAAAGATGGATTCATTAATATTGATTACGTAATACAAGAGCAGGTAGCGTTAGGCATGTATGTGTATAGGCTATCTCTCTACACTTCAAAATTAAAAGCCTTTATTTCCTTTAATACTAAAACTCAGAAGCAACTTTATTTTTTAAAATCCAATGAGGATTCTAATGATTATAGTTATAACATGTATTTTACAATTATAGATTTGTATGAAATTTGTTTCAATAATAAAGACCAATACTCGGCCATTACGCAACTGTGCCAATTACTAAATATAGAGATAGAATATGAGGTAAATCAAATAAAAAAATATGAAAACAATTTAAAAATATTAAATGAAGATAGCGTAATGGAAAGTAAATATCCAATGTTGTCAGACTGCTTAAAGTATCATGGTGATTTTTTAAAGTTTATAAATATCTATGGAATGGAGCAAACTGATTATTCATCGAGAAGCTATTTGGGTGAGAATATTTTTACCTTTGCTAATGATTTTATTGGCGTAAAGGCTGTTAATTCAGAAGAGATAGATAAAAAGCTGAAATTCGGAAAGGGTACGATAAATCCTAAGTTAAACCTTTTCTGCATACTTGGACTACTAAAGAAAATTTCTTATGAAGAATTACAAGATAAGTATAGACACAGAGCTATTGGTTACAAAAAGGAAGAAAATTCTTATATAATAACTACATATACTGAGGAAGTGCTAAATGAAGCAGAAAAAAGAATCACTATGATAAAAAATGCAAAGGTCAATGCTACGAAGCTTACAGGGGCTACTTGTAGAGCTATTTTTGGTGAGGAACTATACAATAGTGTTTATGGGAACTATTATAAGGTAGGTGCGTAAGGAGCGTAGATTCAAGGCAGATGGTACGATAATATAAAAGTATACCATTAGTAAATAAAGTTATTATATTCAAGGGCGTAAGCCCTTGATCTTATTACTTAGTAAAAAGTAACTATTTATTTTAAGACTTTTCAACTATACGTATCCAAACTTCACATCAATAACAATCCTAACATGAGTTTAATGGCAAATAAACTACAAACTCTGGCTCTCCATAAATAATAATTAATTCAGTAATACTTTGGACTTTTTAGGAAGTCCTTTTTTTCATTGTTTGAAATATGGCCGCTGTGGCCATATTTTTGCTGTCCAAGGTGTCAAGCAGTATAGAACCTCATAACTATATAACTAATATTGATTTCTTAGTATCCTTGTTATAAGGAGTTGATACATATGGTAAAAACAATAGAAGAATTAGTGTCTGAAATGAATATAAGGTGTTACACGATATACATAGATACCCTAATGAAGAACTTCAATAAGTATAGAAATCAGCGTGAATTGTTGATTGATTTATTTAAAAACGGATACCAGATTGAGTTTAATGAAATGGATAATTATTTACAACTGAAAAAAAGTATTGGGTTAGTAGGCGATGAATACATTGAATTGCAAGATGTAGTTTCAAAATTGAAAAGTAGGCTGACAATTAAGGGCTTAACAAAATGCCATGAAGAGACGGGGAAAGAGCTGTTTGTAATAGCCCAGTTGTATATGACTGTAATAAAAAAGTATGAAGCTTATGAGAACTTATACAAGCAATTAGGATTGAACCCAAATTTTGAAAATGAAATAAGCATAAAAAAGCGATTAAAGTTTGCAACTATTACCTCAAAGAAAGATGGAAAAAAACTTATAACATTAGAAAACCCAACGTTTAATGCTCTAAATATTGAAGAAATTAAAGGAATATTGGGGTTTGCTGAGCATTTAGAATGTAAAAACGATGAAGAGATGATTAATTTTATCAATAAGCATGAGAGGGTTTTTAGACAAGGTTTTTCATCGAATTACTTGATAAAAGGGAATGTATTATATTTTAATATTTACGAAAGTGAAATAGGATTATAGAGGAGATTAAAAAAATGATGGAACAAAAGATAAGATTTACTGTTCTTAGGATTAAGTATGAGGATAATATTAAGGATACTTGCAAAGCTACTATTATGGTTAAGGAAGGCAACGAAAGCAGAACTATTGATATTATGTACACATATATGCAATTAGAGTTAGGGAAGGAATATGAGGCTTATATTGGTGAAGAAATTGGAGGCAAAGCTTTTAGAGTTAAACAGATTTCAGAGATAAATAATATATCTACCTTCATCAAAGAAACTCTTGCGAGTGACAGAAATATTAGCTACCAAATTAAGGAACATATAATGAAGGAAATAGGAGAAGAACAGATTGAATGTTTAACAGGTTTTTCAGGGGAGCAAATGGAATTTGGAATATTGACCGAGGTTAAGGCAAAATATATATCAGAGAAGGCTAAAAAGTATGCTGAGCTATTAGGTATAAGGGAATACTGTATATTAAATAAAATCCCAGAGATAACAGCAAATATGATTTATAAGGATTTAGGTTCAAACGCACTTGAAGTTATAAGCCATAATCCATATTTGCTAAGTGATTATGGGGTGAGATTAAAGATTGTGGACGGTGTAGCAATTAAGGTGGGATTAGCTCACAATAACTTAAATAGAGTAAAGTGTGCGGTTACGGGATACCTTAAATATAGCTCAGAGAAATTTGGACATGTATTTGTATCAGTATGGGAACTGATAGAAAAGTTAAATGAATATATGGTTAAATATGGTGGATTCTTAGTGGCAGGTAATATAGCTAATAAGGTTATTGAAGAGGCTATTGATGAACTTAAAGCAGAAGGAAATACTAAAATTTATAGCAATGAAAATGGTCAAGACTGCCTGTATAAAAGGGAATTCTTTGAGTATGAGATAGGGATAGCAGATATTATATCAAAGAAATTATTAAATATAAATGGAGTTAGTGAAGCCACCAAAGAAAGGGTAGAGAGCTTCATTAGTAACTATGCCGATGGAGACAAGACGTTGACCCCTGAACAAGCTCAGGCTGTAAGAAATGCCCTCACCGAGAATGTTTCAATTTTACATGGATTTCCTGGCACTGGCAAGACTGAAACGTTAAGAGCGATTGTAAACTGCATAAATGATGTATATAAAGAAGCAAATATTGAAGTGGTTGCGTTTACTGGTAAGGCTGTAGCTAAAGTTAATGAAGTATTACCAGAGGGTACAAGTGCAAGAACAATTCATAGATTCCTGGGACTAATTAAGGGAAAGGAATTTATACCCCAAGAGAAAGAGATTGATTTCCTTATAATAGAAGAAAGTACCATGGTAAATATGAAATTATTTTACTATATATTGCAATCAATAAATAAAAACACTCGAATATTAATGCTTGGGGATGAATGTCAGCTGTCTTCGATTGGAGCAGGAGAGATATTTATAAATTTAATCCAAAGCAATTTAATTAAAAAAGTTAAGCTCACTAAAATATTTCGTCAGGGAGAGGGTTCTACTATTATAAAAAATATACACAAGATGGCTAAAGGGATTGGGTTTTCAGATGAAAATGGATTGAAGTGTAAGAAGGGCGAATTTGAATTAATTGATTTGAAAAAAGAATCTGATATTACTGAGAAAGTAAAAAAGACTGTTGATAAACTGATTAATGAGGGACATAAATTGCACAATATTCAAATTCTTAGTGCAGTTAAGGAGCATGAAGGTGGGACTAAAAATTTAAACAAGATTGTTCAGGATGAATTTAATCCAAATCCAAGAAGAGCATATTACAATATTGTTGTTGGAGATAAGGTAATGCAAAATGTAAATAATTATAATAAAGATACCTACACATTTAATGGGGAAATGGGAATGGTTGTGAAAAACGAGGATGATAACAATGGAAGAAGAACAATTGTAAAGTACCGAGATAAAACTGTTGAGTATAAGACTAATAGCATAAAGGAATTAGACCCTGCTTTTGCAATTACCATACATAAAAGTCAAGGTAGCGAATTTAATATTGTAATCCTTTGTCTGCTAAAAAGTCATAAAGATATTATTGGGCTAAATATGTTGTATACAGCTTGTTCTCGTGCTAAAAAGCAATTGGTAATAATTGCGGCCGCAGATACATTTGATACAGCTATAAAGAAAGTACAGGCTGTTAGAAATTCAAATTTAGTAGAAATGATACTAAGTGGATTTAGCGGAATAGAAGGTAGAACAGCATAGGATTGGTTGAGAGTAACAAGGTTTACTTATTCTATTAAGACACAATATAAATAAAAAAGAAGTAAGAAGGCTATTAATAGCAGTGAATTATGGGGGATAGCTCCCCTATTTTTCTATTAACTTTAAAAATGTGAATATAGTATTAGACCAATCCAATCTATATTATAAAAGTGCGGTGAAATCTTTAAATATGACGATTAGGATAAAAGGAGAACATAAATATGGGAAGGCAACAATATAATATTCCTTATGTATGCGGTTATCAAAGCAACATCATCAAGGAACTGAGATATTTACATATTTTTGAAATATTTAATTGCCAAAAGTTCATTTAATATTATTTCATTGACAATATGACATGGAAATGATAAGATTTTAAGTGTAAAGGAGTGAGTATTGCAATGAAAAATGATTATATTGAGGATGTTAATAATGAAGCTTTGACATTTGGTAAAATAATACAAAGAGAACGTAAGAAATTAAATAAGTCTTTGATGGATATTGAGAAAGATTTAACTCAGAAGGTGAAGGAGTTAGATGATAAAGGAGTGTTGGTTGAAAAAGATAAAGCATTAATAACAGCCTCCTACATGAACCGTATTGAAAATGGCAACAGAGAAAACGTATCATTTTCTCTTGTATGTGTCCTAATAGAAAAATTTAATTTAGATTTTAATGAAGTTTTAAAGAGCTTTGGGCATGAGAATATATTAAGTGATAATTCACGCCAGAGTAGTATAGAATCAATGATACGCATAAATGATATAGAAGTTCCAGCAAAAATAGAAAATGGAAGTGAAAAACAATTATTAAACAGTATTGAAAAAGAAATACTAATTAGATTAATAAATGATGTATTTGAGTTTGGCACAGCAAATGAGGAAAATACAATGTACGTACTTAAAAAGATAATTGATGGACTGGATGATTACAGAAAAAGTATAAGAAAATTAAAATAAAGTATTGATATATATATGATACAACTTAATAAGTTGTATCTTTTTTTATACATTCTATGGACAATAAAATATTTTTAAAAAATATATTGACAAACGTCACTAAGGAGTATAATATAAAACTATAGTCAATGAGAAGATGAAAAAATGACTATAAAACATAAAACAGGAGGAAAAAGAAAATGAATGATAAAGTTTTAAAGTATAACGGTGAGGAAAATAATAATGGAGGTGGTTTATTTCTAAAGTTACAGTATAAAGATGGTAGCAATACTGATGTGGGGGAAGCATTAAGTCAGTTTCCTGCTGAGGTAGGTTCTAATTGTGATTATAAAAATGAGCAAATGGTTCTAAGCTTAAATCGCTTGTATCAGAATCAAAAGGAACAATTAAAAGGATTATTTACATTAGGTGAGGCCAATCTGCTAATTTCGGCATTTAATGGTTTTATGTACACTCCCTGGAATGATGATAAAGAAGTCCTTTTGAGAATGGTTGAAGGTGTAATTAATTATGAATATAGTTCTGGCGATATTTATGCTGTTGATAAAGACAAGCTGTTCCAAAAGATACATAAGTTAAATACATTTGACTGCTTTGTCGTAATTAGAATGGCATTTGAGTTCTGGAAAAGAAAAAGAGACATTTTTGGAGGTGATATATTACTTAAAGAGATTTTTGGAATCAAATAAGTAAAAACGCTTGGGCTAACATTGAAGTGTTACCCAAGCTCTAAATTAAAATAATCAAATAAATTATATATTACTTTAGAGAAAATATCAATAACTAACTATTTTACAAAAAATAAAAAACGAAAAGGAGATTGTTTAATATGAGAAAAAATAAAATAAATAATATAAAAATAGATAACTTCCCTAATGAAATGGGTGTTAATAAATTAAATATACTTTCGTCCATGTTGGAGAGGGTAGGTGTCTCTAATCTATCAGCTACTAATAAGAAGATAAAGGAATATGGAATATTAATAGAATGTTCCGATTGTGGTGGAAAATTTCCTCTAAAATCATATTCATATAAAGAATTAATGGTTTTAAATATTAAAGAAGAAATCTTTGAGTTACTAACTATAAGAGAAAACAGCATTCATTAGAATATATTGTATCTGAAAATCTTGGCAGGAATATATTCTAATGTGGATTCAAGGAAACTATGTTTTTATATTCCTGCAATTTAATTAAAAATAATTTCGGAAACTATAAGGAGTAAAAAATGATGAAGGATAATAATAATGAATTTAAGCAAATCCTAAGATTAAATGGACGGAATGTGTTTTTAGAGGTAATGAACAATGCTTTTAAAATCAACAAAGTGCAGATTAATTTTATTGAGTATGACCAAAATCTTGAAAAAAATAAAAGACAATTGAAGAATATATCGGTGTATATAGATGTGGATAAAGCAATGGTGCTAATTAATGACATATTAAGTGGTAGATTATCTGGATTAGCAAAACAGGCTAATGAGATAAAGGCTAAAAGTGGATATAAATACTGTCGAGAGATATATGTTGATATGGGTGGCATATCAGCAAGTAAGTTGAAGGAACGGGGTAAGGAAAGGTCTGATGGCAAGTCTTTATCAAGGCAGTTTAAAATCACCCCAGGTGATAAGGTTGCATGGATTTTTTCAGCAGAGACAGGAGCGGGAGAAGAGAGTGAGACTGGGATGATTGTTGCAAAAGGAAAGCCAGAAGAAATTGTAAGAGTACCTATGACAGACGAATATTTAAAGAAATTTGCGGTGGTAGTCCGCACACATATCCAGGCTTATATAACAGCTTTGTACGTAGTGGGATAAGGCTAATTAACTAAGTCGAAATCATTAAACAATATATAAGTAAGAGGCTGATTGAAGAGGAAAAACATAAAAATAAAGAAAGTGGAGGTATATAAAATGGAAAGAAAGAGAGTGAATATATTTTTGTTAGATAATGAATTTAAAAATATAATTAAAGCAATAGAGGCAGGGTTTATATATGTGGGGAGATGTTTTGATGGGGCATGTCTTTTTATAAATAATAAAGGAGAGGGTAAAAAATTAAAATGTATAATGTTCAATACAAAATCATGTTCAGTTACACGATTTGAATTGGATAAGATAACATTTAAAAAAATGTATAATGAGCATTTGTTAGAAATAACTAATGTACAGTACAAAATTGAGGATAATGAAGATGACATGATAGAGCAATTTTATAATTTAGGTAATGCTATACATGCTATGGAGACAGAAACGGGAACTTATAAAAACTATAAAACAAGAAAATTATCTTAAAGCTGTACAGAAATAGATTATTTTCTAAAAAATAAAACATTTTTGTAGCGAGGTGTAGAGCTAACCTAAAATACAAAAGTAATTAAATATGGATTTGTAACAACTAATTGTTGAAAAGTTAAAAATTGGAATTGTTCATAATTGAGTTGTTCCCACAGAGGGGCAGAAAGAAGGATAAAATGGGAAGTCAATCAAGTTTTATAAACACAAACAGAAACTCGGATTTAGATAAGATTATTGATTTGTTTAGAAAATATAATCTCAGAACAGCAGATGATGATGTGTGCAGTTGCAGTGCAAGGGTAACATTAAATAAGCAAATCAGGACTACAGTAGATGAAGTTTGGGGGTCTGTAGGAAATGACACAACATTTAAAAAAGGAAAACAGTTTTTAGTAATGGATGGAGAAAGGTGTTATCAAAGAGACATTTTGCAAATGTTTGATACTGAAAATATTCAGTATACAGATAAGGAATTAGACTTAATTTATAAGATTGAAATTACATTTGCAGATTATTTCCCATGTGAGAGAATTTTTGAAGACAAGGAATATGCAACGATTGATGAACTGGATATTTGTACTGAAAATCCTGGTGAAAAATACATGGTAATCGCAAGGAAGATTACAGAGAAATTGAAAGTGGAGGGTAAAGACATTAAACAATGGGAAATACAGGTTAAAGAAGTATGTGACAGATATGGAATGAATTTAGAAATTAACAGTTGGGTTACTAAAAATACTAATATGTACGATGTAAAAAGCAAAGGGTATAGAGAAATACACGATAAGGTTACAAATTTGACTGTTAATAATATTTTCTGGTTTTAGATAGAAGTACCCGATGATGACAGGGAAATACGGTTCTTTGTGACTATTGATAAGAGATTGATTAGAAAAATTGCAAATTTTTTAGAATCAAGTAATAAATAATACGTACTATATAGAAGTGAATTAGAGTGATAGAACGGAGGAAATTATGAAAACATATTTTGATAAGACAGAAAAAGAATTAATAATAGAGCTTAAAAATAAATTGGATAACAAAGTAATTAATATTGATAATGTAAAATCAGATGTTGCAGAGTTCATTGGAGATAATAAGCTGAAAATATATAGAAATAGGACAAGGGATATGAGATATGATTACATATTGGTATCTAAAGGTATAGAAATAGGGATTGCAGTTAAGCAAATAAATAAATTCCAGTATATGGTTATAAATACATACTGGAATGGATTTTAAAAAATATAGATAGGAATGTTTATGTTGAAGCTCTGGATTTTAAACTAAGGAAAATAAATACTAAGGAGAGGTTATTAATGGAAAATACAAATGATATTAAATTAGAGGATGATTTTAATTGTGAAGGGGGTATCTGGAGGAAAAGCACATCTTATTCAATGGATAAGGAAAAATATGATTTTATAAATGAGAATGGGGAAGAGGAGTCCTATTGTGAACCTTATTTTGAGTATGAGCGGGAGATACCAGATGACTATTAGTGGGAATAATATTCGGAGACGCACTAAGCAGTGAATATAGAGTTGTTATGCTAAATGATTAATATATCAAAAACTAATAGGCTTAATACATGAATAACTAAATTGTTCGGAATATTCTGCGTAATATAAAATAAAATTTAAGGGGATGTTTGTTAATGAAAAAAGTTAACGTAATGAATAAGGAAAGAGAAGAGAAATTAAAGGAAAAATTGGCTTGTGAAAAGCTTAGTCATATTTCAGATATATTGGAATATAAATTTGGGATACAAAATACACCAGTAACAAACAAAAATGAATATAATATTTTCATTGAGGATGAAGATGAAAGAATCTGCTTTCAGCACACTTATACTATGGAAGAAATATTACAAAGTCATGTAGATTCAGAGGCATATAGGTTAAGAAAAGATTTCAGTATTTGTATTGCATTAGAAACATTTAAATCACTTGAAGAAGGGATGGCTGTAAATTAGACATAGAGCGTAATTGGCAGTATATAAGGTTATCAAAATTGAATATCAGAATATAATAATTTTAGTAGGATTAATAAATAAAAAAATGGAGGAATGTAACTTATGAATAAAATAAGAGTAGAATTATTAAATAAAGGAACTAATGAGATGGAAGAATATGAAGTAATTACAAGGGATGAAGCTATAGAAGCAATAGGCAATTTTAATATAGCAGAGACGTTAGTAGATTATGCAAGGTCACAGCTTGGATGTATAATTGAAATAGACCTTGAAACGAGTGAAGTGTATACAAGATTACAGGATGGAACGTTTTACAGTGAAGATGATACTACAATGAGAGTAGTTGCTAACATAGACGCATATTATGATTTAGACTCACTTTCTGAAATAGTAGGAGGATATAATGATTTTAGTGATTTTGAAAAACAGTATGAAGACTGGGAAGATGAAATTGAGCGAAAATATGATTTTGAATTTGATGATGACAAATATAGAAATGTGTATGAAGCATATGTAGTGGAAGTATTGAAAAAGGATATTGAAATGTTTCATAGAAGTGAGTTAATAGAAACAATGGGAGAAAATATTGGTTGTGGAATATATGAAAACACCGAAAAATTTTATGATGAAGCTAAGGTAATAACGGAATTATAAAACTTTTAATAAATACAGGAGTTAAAAATCTAAATAATATAATATTGAAGGAGTTTTTTAAATTAATATAGTTAATTAATCCTGCTTAATAGAGGTGGTACTTATAGAAAATATAAGTATCTACTAAAATAATTGGCAGGATTTAATTGTTTTTTGACAATAAAAAATAAGTTAATGAATGATATGGGAAGTGAGTCTTTGTAGAAATAATTGTATTACAGAACTTTTTTTATTGATATTAGGTGTTTCTATACTTAAACCGAATTCCTATAGTCAAAAAAATACAAAAATGTAGTAAACTAAAATGAATAGATTATCATAATGAATATAGATGAACGAGGAGAGAATACCATGGAGAAATTAACATTACAAAATTTAGAGACTGCGTTATGGTCTTGTGCAGATATTTTGAGGGGCGAATTATCGGCCGCTGAATATAAGGACTATATATTTGGATTGCTATTCTTAAAGAGATTAAATGATGAATTTGATGAAGAAAGAGGATTTAGAGAAAAGGAATTTGTTGAGCAGGGAATGGTTGAGGAAGAAGTAGAAATGCTCTTAAATGACAGCTCTATTTATGAAACTTTTTATGTGCCTGAAAGTGAAAGATGGAGTAAGCTTAAAAGCTTGAATTTAAATGTAGGTCCTGAATTAGATAAAGCTTTTAAATCATTAGAGGACGAACCTAAAAATGCAGAGCTTATTGGTGTTCTATCTACAGCAAATTACTTATGGTTATCCATTGAGAGAGTTCCAGATAAGAAGCTTTCACAACTGCTTTTGGTTTTGGATACTATTAACCTTGCAAACCCTAATTTGGAATCTGAGGATATACTTGGAGACGCATATCAGTATTTGATAAAACAATTTGCTGATGAAGGCGGTAAGAAGGGCGGAGAATTCTACATATGGTTAAAACATATAGTATATAACTTATATAATTATATATATAAGAT
>NZ_DATCQT010000080.1:0-5047 GCF_036569345.1 Clostridium sp. | reverse complement strand
AACGAAGGTTTTTCTAAAGGAAAATGCTATGTTGCATATACTGATGGAAACCCAAATGGAAGTTTTATTTCTAAAGAAGCTTATGAAAAAGCATTACCAAGTATATTTGGAACGCCAATTGTAGGAGAATACTTATCTAATGTTAAAAATGAAATAAATGCTGATATAAAGGGTAACTACGCAGAACATGAAAAAACAATAGTACGTCCATCACCTATAGGATTTGTCTCCAGTGATGCAAAATGTTATTGGGAAATTCAAGGAGACAATCAAAATTATCTTGTGGTTGAGGGCATAATTTTATGGACTAAAAGATACCCTGAAGCAAAAAATGTTTTTGATAGACGTTTCAACCAATCTATGGAAATTTCCATAGGGGATAATGGAGGTTATTTTGATAAAAAGGATGAATTGTATCATATAACGGATTTTTCCTTTGAAGCATTAACTGTATTGGGGACAGATTGTGTTAGAAATTCAGATGGAACTGTATCTTATAGAGGTGAATCTGATGTTGAGCCATGTTTTGGAGGCAGTCATTTTGATACATACTCAATGAAGACAGAGTTCAGAAAAGAATATGAAGTAATGTTAAAAGAATTTAAAAATTTTAATATACAAGGAGGAAAGAATATGAGTGAAGAACTAAAAGTTGAACCAGAAGAAATAGAAGTAATAGTTGAAGAACCGTTAGTACCAGAAGTAGCACCTCTTTTAGAAGTTGAAGAGACACCTGCTCCAGAAAATGTAGTAGAAGAAACTGAAGAAATTGTAGAAACAGAAACAACAGTTGAACCAGAAGTTGAACCTATTGCAGTAGAAGAAACTAAAACTTTTACATTAAGTGTTAGTCAAATATCTTCTGCAATTAATGAAGAACTAGAAGAAATGATAGTTTCGACAGTAGATTACTGGGGTGAACCTTGTGAATCTCAACAGTATTTTATGTGTGACCTTATAACAGATGATAAATTAGTAATCGTTTGTGATTGTGACTGTGATGAATGTTATGGTGTTCCTTATGCTATGACAGGAGACCAAGTTACATTGGATTTTGCTAATAAAGTAGCTTATACAAGAGGGGATTGGAGACCACTAGTTGGTGGAGATGACGAAGAAACAGAACTTGCAGATATGGGATTTTCAAGTATGAAATCATTATTTGCAAAGAAAACAGAAGCTATTGTAAAAAAAGCTACTGATAAAGCTACAACTGATGCAAAAAAAGTTGCAGATGATAAAAAAGCAGAAGCTGATAAAACAACTCCTGTAGTTGATAAATCAAAGAAAGATTTTGATAAAGTAAATGCTGATTTAGAGAAATTACAAAGTGAATTCGCTACATTAATAATAGATAAAGAAACTGTAGAAACTGAATTAAATTCTTATAAACTTAAAGAAAAAGAAGCTAAAATGGCTGAATTATTTGCTAAAGAAGAATTTGCTTGTTTAGTTGAAACTCAAGAATTTAAAGATTTAAAAGTTAAAGCAGTAGAAGAAGAATTAGAATCTGTTGAAACAGAATTATTTGTAATGTTAGGCAAATTTGCAAGTAAAACTTTTGCTAAAAAGAAAAAAGAAGATTCTCAGATAATGAGTTTTGGAGTTTACAAATATGAAGCAAAAGAAGAAAAAACTGAAGAAAAAGAACCAGATTATAAAACTAAATGGTGTAAAAAAGAAACAAAATAACAAGTTATAATAATACAAAACACAAGGATATTTTAACGTGTAAAAGCGTTATTTTATATATATAAATATTAAAATAAAAAATAACCAAATAGTCCGAACAGGACTTAAAAGGAGGAATTTATAATGGCAACAAGTATAATTCAATTAGTAGGAGAAAACAAGGAGTATGTATTCAAATCAGTTAAAATCGCAGACGCAGCAACAGAGAATGGTAGTGCAGTAGCATTAGGAGTAACAGTAGTAGGTAACAAGGATGTTTACACAGCAGTTAAACCAGCAACAGCTAACTTAGCTACAGCAACACTTTTAGTTGCAAAAGAATTTATAGCTTATGTAGGAACAGAGGTTATAGACCAATTAGTATCAGCTCAAGACGAAATAGTTAAAGGTGTTATTGTTAAAATAGGACAAGAAGTTGTTCTTAGTAATGACGCAGTAACAGGTACTATAGCAGTAGGTTCATATGCTTCACCAGTAAACGGTGCTTATAAAATGGCAGTTACAGCTACAGCAACAGTTGGAGTAGTAGCTTATAGAATAACCGCAATAGCTGAACCAATCAGAATAGGACAAAGAACAACATTAGGATTCAGAGTTATAAGAGAAGCATAGTTTTACCAAGTTTAAAATGATATAAAAAATTATACATAACAATATTTAAATAATATAAAAGACAATAATAAATTTTAGGAGGAATTATAAATGGCAGATATCAGACGTTTTAGTAAAGAGGAAATAGGAGGTATTGCAAAAGAGAATTCAATATTTACTTTTGCTAAAGATTTATATGAAGAAAAGACACATGAGGAAGATAATTTTAAGAAAGCAGTTGCAACAACTTGTGGTATTGATGTTTCAAAATACAGAAATGGTAATGTAAGATTACAGGATTTAGACCCAGTTCAAAAACATAACTTCTTTGGTTTAATGGCAGTAACTATTGATTCTATCGTTGCTACAACTTTAGAAACTCAATTAGACTTCATGACAGAAATTCAGACAGTAGGATGGGGAGATAAAATATTATTTGAAGTTGAAACACCATACCTTCCAAGCGTTACAAAATTAGGTAAAGGTACAACAGTAATGACTTCAGATATTTTACATACTGATAACATTTCACTTGATACTGAAGCAAGAGGCGTATCTATAAAAGAAAGTGGATTTAATATACTTTCTGGTAGAGTAAACTGGTCAAACAGAATAAACTCAGTTCAGAAAGCTATGTTTACACAAATGAAAGCAGATGTTAACACTGCATTAGTTGGAACTTTAGCAGGTTTAGGAGCTAACTACAAAGTAGACGGTTCAGCATTTAACCCACAAACTTTCTTAACTTTAGCTAATCATGTTAAAGCAGGTTCTCATTCTGATACAGCTTCAGCATTTGGTACTCAGATAGGATTATCAAGTATATTACAAGCTAGTGCAAATCTTCAAGGATACATGAGCGAATCAATGAAAGAACAATTTAATGCTAAAGGTTTCTTAGGTAACTTCTTAGGAACAGATTTAATGGAATTAGCACAAGCACATGTACCAAACACAGATAATTTTGCTTTAGATGATAAGTTTATATACATACTTCCAGCATCTGACCAAAAAATTGTTAAACTTGGTATTGAAGGAGACGCTATAATCAGAGAGTCATCTAATGTATTTGAGGCTGATGATATGTCAGTTAACTACAAATTCATAAAACAATACGGAATAGCAGTAGTAGCAAAAGGTAAATATGGTATTTACAGATTATCTTAGTTTTAAATAAGTAAATATTAGTATCAAAAGAGTGGGATTTATTTCTCACTCTTATTAAAATAATATAAAAATATAGGAGTGAGATTTTAAATGGCTAAAATTAAAAGTGAAGAAGTAGAAAAAACAGAAGTAAAAGTAGACAAAGTTGTAGAAACAGATAATACACAAGCACAAATGTTATCTGAATTAATGCAACAAATGAAAGATTTTAAAGATATGCAAACACAATTTATGCAAGAAAAAAAGACATTTGAAAATGATAAAAAGGAATTTAAACAGACTCAAGCAAATGCTCCAACAGCAGGAAATGAATTTGTAGAAGTTATATGTAATATTCCAAAATTTGAAATTGATGATTTAGGTGCTTATGATTTAGGAACTAGAAACTCAGGAAATTTTAAGAAAATGCCTAAATATGGTTCAAAAGTTAATATTCAGTTTAGTGAGTTACAAGAAATTGCAGGATATCCACAGAATGGATTACAAATAGGTTCTATATTAATAAATAAGAAACATCAAAGTGCAATCAATGATTTAGGATTGCAATATATATATGAAAATATAGTTTATCCAGAAGATATGGATACATTTTTAGATAAATCAACAGAGGAAATTAAAAAAGTTATGGCAGGATGTCCTGAAAGAATGAAAGAAGCATTCATAGCTGTTATAAGAAAAAAAGATAGTGAAGGAACAATAGAATGGAAAATGAATAAATTACATGCAATAGAAGCAATTCTTGATATAAGAATATAGGTAGGTGATAGCTTATGGCAAATACATTATATGATGAGGTTTATGGTGATTTTTATATGAGTAAATTGATGAATGATAAGTCATATACTTCATATGCAGGAATTACTGACCCAGTAGAAATAGCAAGTCTAGTTGAAGCTCATAGTTTAAGTCTATTAAAGAATTCAATTTCTATGATATATGAATCAGGTGTCCCACAAATAGACTTCTACGATAAGGACGATATACAATTCAATAATCAATTGACTGATATTGAAATAAATTTATTAAACGATTGCATGTATTTTTTACTCATGTGCGAAAATCGCAACAAATTAAAAATATTAGGATTAACATTCAAGTCATCAGAATTAAACCTCTTCTCTCCTGCAAATGACAGGGATTCTTATGAGAAAATGTTGAAATCTATTGGCGATGATGTTGATACGTCAATCCAAAGTTACCTAAACAGGGACAGACTTACACATAAGCTTAAAAACCCTAATCAGTAATATAAAATTAATAGGAGGTAGATTGGATGACAATAGACTTGGCATACATAAATAAGTTTATCAAATTTAACAATTCAAATCAAGATTATATCCCTGAAATGTCAGATTCCCTCACTTCTCAACGTAATAGTGCTGTTTCATCCTTCAACATCCTTATTAATTCAAATCAAGCAAAGGATATTACTTTAAATAATATTTCATATAAAGCTTTAATTACTGTCAAAATTCTTAGGGATAAAGTAATTAAAACAATACAAATGAATCAAGGGATTATGAAATATGGTGATTACTTTCAGCATTATAATAATAGTACAAAAGTAGATGATACTTATTTAGTTAAATCTAGAATT
>NZ_DATCQT010000079.1:0-5140 GCF_036569345.1 Clostridium sp. | reverse complement strand
GAAGCAAGTGAAAAAGAATTGGATATGTTCCAAGGTGGTGCTTAAAAAGTGCTTAAAAAAATAATAAAAAAATCAATAAGAAAATTATTAATAAAAGTAATGGTAGCTATATTGCCATTACTTTTATTAATTGTAATTGTTTCTACAACAGCATTAATACTTATAGGAAGTAATGGCAATACAAACAATAATAATGGTGTCGCTATGGGAACCTCTAATGTATCAGCAACTGTTTTAGCATGGAAACCAGAGGTTGAAAAATATGCAAAACAATTTGGTATACCTCAATATGTAAATCTAATTCTAGCACTTATTCAACAAGAAAGTGGAGGGTCTTCAATTGACGTAATGCAAGCTAGTGAAGGAGCTTACAATACGGAATATCCGAAAATGCCTAATGGAATAACTAATCCAGATTATTCGGTTTTTTGTGGAGTACAAGAATTTAAAGACTCTATTACAAAGGCTGGTGTTAAAGATATTAATGATACTAAAAATATTAGTTTAGCACTTCAAACTTATAATTTTGGTCAAGGATTTATCGGTTTTGCTAAATCGAAAGGGGGATATTCACTTGCAGTTGCACAAGAATTTTCTACGGTGCAAGCTAAAAAAGTTGGATGGTCAAGCTATGGAGATGTGAATTATGTAGCTCATGTTTTTAAGTATTATACAAGTTCTGAGACTGTAAAAGGTGGCTCTGGTAAACTAGAAAAAGTTATACAAATAGCACAAGAACAGAAAGGTAAAGCGTATATATGGGGAGCTGCTGGTCCAAATACTTTTGATTGTAGTGGATTAATATATTATTGTTATCAAAAATCTGGATACAAAATACAACGTTCAACAGCACAAGGGTACTATGATAATTCAACAAAAACTACTACCCCAGAGATTGGAGATTTAGTTTTTTTTGGTGATGTTAGAAACATACATCACATAGGAATGTATATCGGTGACGGTATAATGATAAATGCACCTAAGAGCAATGATGTTGTTAAAATTCAGAGTTATAATCGGTCTGATTTAGCAGGGTTTGGGAAATATAATGAGAAGTAAACTTAGGAGGATTAAATATGTCAGGCAATAAAAAAGTAAATAAATACTTAATTATGAGCAATATAGTTTTTATAATATCACTAACAACAGTAATAATTATGAACTATAAAAATTATAAAAATTACATAACAAGTGATAAAAATCTTACAAGTACAAAGGAGAAATTAAAAAACAATAACAATAAAATAAGTGAATTAAATAAAAAAATTGATACAAAAGATAGCGATAGAGCAGTAAAGATAAATGAAGTTTCAAATCAATTTTTAAATGCTTTTTTTAACTATGATGCTTTAAGTAAAGATAAAATTTATGACAATATAAAACCGTACTCAACTACTTACTTAATAAACAAATTAGAACCAACAAAAAAAGATGAGTTGCAAAGTGATGTTAATTACAAAATATCTATTGAAAATATTAGATTATATTCTAAGGCAATACAAGATGATAACAATGTAAGTGTTTTAGTATTAGCTGACCAAGAAATGCAAGTAAATAAAACAGATAGTACAACACCAATATTGATAGAATTAAAATTAAGAAATGTTGATAATAAATGGGTAGTTGATGATTTATTAATTAATAAACCATTAAAGAATACACCATTTATTAATTAAAATGAGGTGAAAATGTGATTCAAAATTTAGCTTATTCAAATACAAGTGTTAAGCATAATAAATCATTATTTTATTATATTTCATTTATAATAATAATAATAATGTACTTCATATTTTTCAATGCAAACAGTATATTACCCGATAATTCTACTGTTATGAATAGCAGTTTAGGTAAGGAAGTAAATGCAGGTTCTACAAAATTATCTATAAACAGATGGGAGCACAATAAGGACAAAAACTTCATGGAAGTAGAATTATCTTATAAAGATTCTGGAGATTATATAGCAACAAAACTTAATTTTTCTGCTAAAGCTAAAGTTAATGTAAAACAGAAATTAGCAGTAAAAACGATACTAAATACAGATGATATTTATATTGTTAGAATTGAAAATATACCAGAAAATTATGAAGCTATTGCATTAAAAGTTAGCCAAAATTCAAGCTCAAATTCAAATGTAAGTATAGATCCTAGTAATATAACTACAGATGATTTTAATTCTAATACAGCTGATGAAAGTGCAAGTAATGATAATAATGTAATTAAAAACAATTCCACTACTATATATTGTGATTATAGAAAAGTGAAAATTAACAATAATCTTAAATCGGAAACACAAAATGACTACATTATTAATATAACTAAAAGTGAAATAAGTAATATAAATAAGGAAATAGTTTCTATCAATAATAATATAAAAAATAACGAAAATTTGATTAATATGGCTAATGAAAAGATTACTAGTTTAAATAGTCAATATAAGTATGAAATTCAAGAAGAACAGACTAATACAAATCAAAAAATCAATAGTTATAAATCAAAAATAGTTGATAGTGAACAGCAAAATGCGACTTTGAAAATAACTAAATCTTCACTCATAGAAAAGATAAATAAACTAGATCAAAAGGTTAATGATATTAAAAAAATCAAAGATAAATCAAATATAAAAACAGATAAAGTAAGTATAAAAAGTGATAATATTTTATTAAAATTAAAAAAAACACAAGAGAAACAACTGGAACAATTAAACCAAATTCAATTGAAACATAATACAGAAATAAAAGTATATCAAGATAATTATAAAGTATTTCTTATATATGTGGAGAAAGAAAAACATATTCAACAACTTAAAAAAAATAATTTAGCGATACAAAACAAAAAAAAAGCAACTAAAAAAATAGCTAAAAAAGCACCTACGAAAGCAGTTGAAAAGGTTGTTAAAAAGTAAAATGGTGTATACTGTTATAAGAAAGCTATAATTTAGAAATAAAATAAAATATGTATAGGAGAGATAATATGAAAAAATTTCAATTTAAATTAGAATATAATGAGGAAAAAGTCAAAGCGATTAGGGTATCATTAAAAGATAAAGGTAAAGAACTTGATGAGGAAATCATTAAATATTTAGATGGATTATATAATAAAAATGTACCTAAAGTATTAAAAAAGTATATAGAAGAGGATTTTGAAACAAAAGATGAGACAGAAGGAAAGGTTAATAAAATACAGAAAGAAATACCAAATGAAGAAAAATCATCAAGTAAAACACTTGATAATAATAATAGAAAGTATTAAAATATATATAGAGAGATTATGCAGTTACATAAATCAATGTGAATTGCAGTCAAAATGGATACTGTTTTTGCATAGCAAACACAGTATCCTCAACAGATATATGATATTACAGTTGCACTGTAAATCTAGGTGGACAAATAAACACCAAACAGCAACAAAAAATCGCAAGCGATCGCAACAAATTTGCTTTTTTAATTGACTTGTGTTCATTTGTCCACGTTATCAATAACATTTCTAATATAGCCCCCCAATGTAACTTTACTAAATTCAAAAAATATTTAATGAGTAAATAGGTGATTATATGAAAGATTTAAGGATATGCCCACAATGTTCAAGCAAAAGCAGGAGTGACTACACAAGATTTTTTATAAATAAATTTATAAACGAAATAAATGTAAAAGATAAAATAATAGATCTAGGATGTGGGAGGGCAAGAAATATTTATTATCTTAATAAACTTGGATTCGAGAATATTACTGCCATAGATATAAATAAATTTAGTGAAATAGATATAACTAAAATTAATTTTATTCAAACTGATTTAAGTAATGGTATACCACTACAAAAAAAATATGATATTATAATGTGCAATTTTTTATTTATGTTTATTTCTGATAAAGAAAAATTAATAAATGAGATTAGTAGGATATCAAATAGTGATTCTTTCTGCATAGTTGAATTAAATAAAAAGAAATTATCTAATGGTATAAAATATGATTTTAATGAAATTATAAATTTATTTTCTAAAGAATGGGATATTGTAAATTTAAGATTGAAAACAAATAAATTTATTGCAAAAAAAAGGAGTATTAAAAAATGGCAAGAGGGAGGAAATCTGGTCCATCAATCAAGTGTATAACTGGAAGAGATCTTGAATTAATGAAAGGCATAGCACGAACTGGTGTGACCTCAAACTTTGATGCAAGAAAAATTATTGGGTTAAGCGAAAAAAGATTAAAGAATCTTGAAAAGGAATGTTATATATATTCTAAAGGTATAGTAATTCATGGAACAAATACAATTAAAGTTTATTATCTTGATGAAAAAGGTAAATCGCATGTAAAAATTAATAGTGATATAGATAATTTTTATAGAAGTAATGAAAGACAAATAGATCACGATTTAAAATTATCTAGTATATATTATAGTTTAGAACGAGAGCAAAGAAAAACTTGGTTAAATGAAAATGATTTAATAAAACAATATAAATTAGATAATCCTACTAAAAATTTAAATACAATGGTAGATGCAACATTTTCTAGTAATGGAATTTCAGTGGGAGTAGAGGTAACCACAAAAAATTATACGAAAGAACAGATACAAGAAAAATATAATATTGCTGCTGAAATTGGTTGTGGGGAGATGTTAAAAATTGAAGCTTGAAGAAGATATATTAATACCATCAGCACTTGAAATAAATCCATATACTTATATAGATATAGTTTTAAAATATCAACATTATCTAAAAATCATTAATTGTTTTGGCGGTTATATGTTTTTACAACAAATATATAAATTTTCTGGCAAATCAGAACGTCAAACCTTCAATGATATTCATGCCATGCAAGAAAGCAAACTTTTTAAAATTATAAGTTTAAATAACAATAAATATATCTTACTTACAAATACATCTATTAAATTTCTGAAAAACAAACCCAATGTTGCCCATTTGCAACCTCCAACTTCCACACAATTAAAGACTTCATGTTTTTTAGCTGAATATATAGAACACCCCAAAGAGTTTTTTAATTCATCAAAACCATATAATTGGTTTTTAGATAAGTATAAAAATGAAATACAAAAATTTAAAACTAATAATACAGCAGTCGATATGAAATTTTTAAATAATAATAAAGAAATTGTTAAAACTATTAAGAATGAAGAAATAAAG
>NZ_DATCQT010000078.1:0-2877 GCF_036569345.1 Clostridium sp. | reverse complement strand
ACCATAGCTCAAGCCATACTAGAAACAGGCTGGTTGCAGCATGTTAAAGGTAATAACATCTTCGGTATAAAATGGACAGCAGGTTGTGGATATGAAGTTCAAGAATTTAACACTCATGAATTTATAAGTGGTGTAAACACTCCCCTGGTGTGTAAGTTTAGAAAGTATGATACGCTCGAATCTAGCATACTCGACCATGGAAAGCTTTTAAGCTTCACAAGGTACAAATCTGTAATAACATCTAAAGATTACAGGGAAGCTTGCCAAAACGTTTATAACTCTGGCTACTGCACTGACAATGAGTACCCCCAAAAACTAATTACCATAATTGAGCAAAATAAGCTTCATGTTTATGATTCCACTCCCAAATCTGAAATCGCTAAAAACACAACTTCCGAAGATATTAAATATCTACAAAAGTGCTTAAATTTTATGAAAATAAGAGATGCAAGTAATAAAGCTTTAGTTATAGATGGATTCAGTGATCCACTAACCATAAGTCTTACTAAAAAACTTGAGCAAATACTTAACCTTTCTATTGATGGAATATGTGGACCTAAAGTATTATCTGAAGTAAAAAATATTATGAAAAGACCTCTATGTAGCACTAATTCTACAGGGTACATAGCAGCCATAAGATATATTCAATGGAGAACTCGTGCAGCTATCGATGGTATTTATGGAAATGAAACTGTAAAACGTGTTAAAGAATATCAGAAAACCAATAAATTAGTGATTGATGGAATTGTGGGTAACGGTACTTGACAAAGCTTACTCTCTTGAACTTTACGATAATATATGTAAATACGTATTGTAATAATTAATATACTGCTTAAAAAATAATTTATAATTACTAAATGGAAACAGAGAGACTTACGTAAATGTAAATCTCTCTGTTTCAGTTTATACCACGCTGCTAATAAAACACCAATATTCACATAGTAAACTAAGTAGTTAATTCTAATTTAAAGTTTTTACACTGGATTAATTTAAACCCAGTGTTCCTAATATACTAAACACTATTTGTTTTAATATCATTAAAATAAATAGTGCTATCATTGGTGAAAAATCAATAATCATATTATTAAAAAATCTATCCTGAATTTTCCTACCAGGTTGAAGAAGTGGGTTAGTAACTTTATGCAATAATTCTATATATTGATTTGTACGATTAGAATAAACCCAAGATAAAATCACTTCAATAATTATTGCATAATAAAGCACATTGAAAATTGTGTTAATTAAATTAATCAAGTTTTTTACCTCCTCCCAAATCAACTAATTCAGATAATTAATTAGTTGTTATCCTGATAATACTATATTCTTTCTAAAGCGTATGTGCTTTATTTATTTTCTAAAAGATTTGTAATAGGTTTATTGTTACACTATAATAACAATTATCTATTATTTAGTTTTTGCTTTTATAAAACTTTAAGGAAATAAGCCACTAAAATAAATAATTGATAAAATCAACCACATATAGACAAAATAGCAGTATTATTATAATTTGAATCAACTCAATTATCAGAGAAAACTATATTGATACTGATTTCAGTAATTAATAAAAGTCATAGGAAATTGAGTATATATGATGTTATAGACATATGACTGTTTATAGGAGGTGATTATTCATGGATTATTATGAACTATTAGAAGTTAGTCCCCGTGCATCTTATGAGGTTATAAGAAATGCATACAGGGCTTTAGCTCTTAAATATCATCCTGATACAAACAGTATTGATGATAAAGAAACTGCTGAAGAAAAGATGAAACAGATTAATTTAGCATATCAAATTTTGTACACTCCAAAAACAAGAGCAGAATACGATGAGAAAGAAAAACACAAAAACAGTAATAACGGAAATCATTATAAATACAATAATAATGGTCATGATCAAGAGGCTGAAGAACAGTCCAAAATGTTTAATTATCTTAATAAATTAGTATTATCAGTAATTACAGAAGGTATGATGCATGGCTTAAATTCATATCTTGATAAATTTGTTAATAAACATGATTCTGACTATTATGAATATCTACACAAGTCTTTAATTCATTGTGATTTGGCCATGTGTAGGTTAGGGTATGATGAACAAGGCAGCTCTTTGTATAAAAACATTAAAGAAATTGAAAATATAGTTAAGAAGGTTGATAATGACTCAATATTGTTAAAAAAGGTGAAGGATTTTATCATTTCTATTTTTAGAAATACAGTTAAAAATTACTATAAATATGATGAAAAGATTAAGATATTTGATTATCTTGAAGTGTTAGTAGCATCAGCAACAACTAAGTCTATTACCATTTTGAACAAAAATAGTTTTAATAAATTAATGGCTTTGCCTGATTCTGAGGTATACCCATATTTGGATGCAGAGCTAATGAAAAGTGCTGAGGAAATGAGACTTAAAGGAAAATCAAAAGAAGCAGTTGCATTACTAAACGACTTGAATCAAATCCATAATATTGTTGATAACGTTAAGTCTGATAAACTTTTAGTTGAAAAGGTAAAGGAATTTATTAGCTTTGTCTTTAAGAAAGCCAATAAATCAATTAATGTAAAAAATGGTATATAAAACTTTATTCTTCGGTTATGCATTTGGGCTTATTCAATCCATACAATTTTTTTTCTAACAGTTGAGTTAATTATTGTTGCATTTATATTAATTTCATATAATCTTCATATTGGGATTATAATCTCCATATACTTTTCAGATCTTATCAAAAAATTATAAATCATCTTTAGCTTAAATTCATAGTATAACTATCTTTTTCCCATTAAAATAACTGAATAACCTTAGAACCACAACATTTCTTATATTTTTTACCACTTCCACATATACAAGTATCATTTCTTCCTATCTTAGGAGTAGCAGA
>NZ_DATCQT010000077.1:0-10921 GCF_036569345.1 Clostridium sp. | reverse complement strand
ATGAGAAGATTTTTGATGCATGTTTTACCAAGAAAGTTTGTTAAAATTAGACACTATGGAATTTTAAGCAATAGGAATAGATCAACTAAACTTCAAAGATGCAAAGAACTTACAGGTGCAGTAGAAAGTAAAAACCAAAATTCAGAAGTTAAGTTAAATGCAGCAGAACTTCTTTTTAAGCTGACAGGAATAGATATAAATATTTGTTCTTGCTGTGGAAAGGGAGAAATGGTTACAAAAGAGAAGTTGAATCGCCAAAACTATTCTCCGCCAGGAGAAATAAATAAAATAGCATAAAATCTTATTTAGGGGAGGGGGAAAGTGCGTATATTTTTAGCAGACAATCTAAAATAATAAGGATTATGGATACAATTGTGGAAATTACAGTTAATAGTCTTAATGTTAAAACTAATTTCAGAAAGAGGAGAAAGATTGAATCTCCATAGTAGAGCTAACGCGGCATCGTTCAATAGCTCGTTTCAGACATTGAGCAACTTTCGTAGCTACCGTCGTCTAAGTATATACTTAAGATGATAGCTCTTATCGGCTCAACATCTGAATCCGAACCTATTCATTTTATGACTAACAAAACAAATTACAGAAAAAAATAAGCTTTCTTGTCTGAAAAACAAGAAAAAGAAGCCAAACTTTTAAGCTCCTTATTATTGCATACTTATTTTAAGTATTTTTCTTAATAAAAAACAATAATTCTTCTTCTTTAACAGAAAACTCTTCTTCTGTTATAATTGCCTCATCTAATAATTCTTTGTATTTCATAATCTCAGCTGTTACTCTTTGTTGGTTCCACTCTAATTCCAATAACATCACCTCAGTTATATTGCACTATATTATTGTTAGCATTTTGTAAACATACATTCGTATTTTTTATTGCATGGACTTTTATGTTCCAGCCTCTCTAGTTTACTATATTTTAACTTTTTTGGGTATTGGCTGTAAGCCAATAATGAATGTTTTCAGTGTAATATAATAAAAGCATACAATATAACAGATATTATGTTGAATGGGTTTTGTTTATGAAATAACTAATTTACATACAGTTCAGATAGAAATGTTAAAAGACTTTAATAGACTATAAAGATCACCAAAGTACATATTTATATAATAGTGTGTAAGACCACGCTTTCTTAATTCTTCTAAACTAAACGGGACATTATTTTTAGAAAACTCAGGAATTAATTTAGTGAACAGATTTATAAATTCGTCTTTAGTTATATGATGGGGTTTAGTGTATGTTGCCTTAATACCAGCCAATTTATAAGCCTCACCGATAGAGGTAAAATAACATTTAATATAAGTCGGATATAACTTATTTTCTTTAAGTATATGTTCTGATATTATATTATTATTATTTGCGTATATTTGGGCTATTTCCTTCGATATATCAGATCTTTTTTCTTCGGTACATTTATCATCATATTTGTTTGATTGATTTATAGTAACGCCTAATGAACCATTCATGAATATTTTTTTGAATGAAGAAGTTTTAAAACATTGTTGTATTTTATTAAAAGTAGGGAGTGCAGGATTGTCTGTTATCAACTTAATGAACTTTGTTATAGAAATTGGACTATGTTCTTTGTACTCATTTATTAACATCGTTCTTAATTCTTCAATTTTTTCATCAGGTATTTTTAAACGCCTATGATAAATATTTTTAAATATAATCTTATTTTCCATTAAAATTCTCCTTTATATATATAAATTAAAATACAGTGTTTGCTATGTTTAAATTAACTATTGTATATCCCCATATTCGACCAAATTAAATTTTACATGAACGGTTATTTTTGCCCCTTTATATTCCGTATGCCAATCTACTTTTTTAAAGTAGCTGTTATACTTGGCTCTTACCATATCACCTATACCGATTGGATCACTTTTTTTACTTTGCATGTACCCAATCAATTTTTGACAATTTTGCCTGAGTTGCTCCTGTACATAATCACTTACCTTTTTTACTTCATTTTGATTATTTAAATGATCCCATTTATAATCATCAGCATATCCAGATAAGTCTAAATAGATATCTACTACAGGTTTATTATTCTTAATTGAGATGTTTATTTTTTTACTGTTTTGACTAAGGTGAATAGCTGAGCTTAGTCTTTCACTATAAGTTTCATTAGCGCTAGCCGGAATACAAGCATTGTAGACATATGTTTTATGTTTTAAAGTTTTCATCATTGCCATTAAAAGTCCACTATCTTGTGCATTTATACTTCCAACCATTTTTTCTTCTGAAAATAAGGCTGAACCTGTGACTTCAATAGAATTATCAGTAATCTTAAGCATTGGAGCTGTATTATCAATACCTGGGGCCATGCTTATTAAGTCATATTTGAAAACTCTTGTTTCATTGATGATCCCAGTTCTAACCGCACGCTCAAGAAGCGAATTCACATATGCAGATGTTATAGGTTTATCCTTAAAATTTTCTTCTGATTGGTGTATTAAACTTCTAGGGCTTCCATCAACAACAATAATCCATGTAAGCATTGCGTTTGTTTTATCCCTTTCTAATACTGAATTAATACCAGCTATACGTCCTTCTCCAGCAAGCTCTTTAGAATATAAAAATAGCTGGATTTTACCTGCCAACAGTTCCTTACTGGCCCTTTTATTAAAAAATTCCGTAGACAGCTTTAGTAAATTAGTCTGAGTATCTAAAAGCTCTACTCTAGAACCTTTAATATCTGGGTCAATTAGGGGCATGCCATAGGTAACCTTTAAGTTTCCTTGAGGAGCTCGCTCTATACCTATTAGTGTCAGAAAACTAATTTTTTCTACTATTACTTCATCCCAGCAACCACAAAGTATAAATGGAATAATAATTAATAATAGAAATATTTTTTTTATTCCTTTATACATGTGGATTCACTCCTTTTTTTCGAATGAAAGAAAATAAGTAGCATATGACTAAAAATATTGAAAATATAGTTCCGGATATCGTCATAATATTAGTGTAAACTTTAATATTTGATATACTTTTAGGTACATTACTTAATAATATTGTTATTGAGGTAAATACAATTAGGTATATAGCCTTTTTCTTTAGATTTAATAGTTTACGTATACTATAATAGGTTACAGAAAAATATCCGCCAATCGACATAGCCATTGCTGGTAGCAATACAGATATAAATAGCACATCCATTCTTTCAATTATTGGGGCTCTATAAGATCTTGATAGTTTAATCATTGGATTTATACTTTTTTTTAGCATTTCTTCTCCAAAAAAAGACGTAATAACGAGAACAATAATTATATAAAATATAGTGGTAATTGTATTAGCTCCTATAGCAAATTTCATGGCTTTTTGTTTGTTGGTAATTTCTGGGTATATAATCGAAATCACATCATAACCCAGGAATGCAAAAATACAAGGACTAAAACTAGCCTTTATACCATCTATACCGCTTTGGGCAATTGGCATTAAAAAATTCAATCTTAAGTCACTAAATACAAGTAAACACAAAATAAGATAGAAACCAATTGAAAAATATATCATTTGTGCAAATCTTGTTATATATTTTAATCCGTACCATGCTAGGTAGCAAGTAGGTATTAAAGTAAAAACACATAGTACAAATGAAGGAGTTGATCTTAATAAATCAATATGTATTATATTTATATAACTTCTTAAACATAGACATACGCTGTACCACAAATATAGAACTATAAGTAAATTTAACAAACCACCTAGGTATTTTCCGTATAAGAACTTATTTATTTCATATATAGATTTGTTGTTATACCTATTCATAAGCTTTATTATCAGTGCAATTACAGCAGTTATAATTATTCCATATATTAATACTGAGATCCAACCATCATGGCCACAAACTGTAGCTAAATCACTTGGTAAGCCAACAATACCTGAACCTACTTGAATAGATACAATAAGTCCCATCAATTGAGCAGAGGTAATATTGTTTTTCCTTTTATCCATTCTTCTTCCCTCTTTCCTTATCTAGTGGGTTCGCTATATCTGGCCTTTTTTTCAAATACCTAATTGGAGCTCTTATAAAGGTGTCTTTTAAATCACCAAATTTAAAAGGCGCTATAGGTTGAAAATAGGGTTCTCCGAGAGAATCTAATACTATTAGGTGTGCGAGTAACATTACCATGGGAATGATTACACCCAAAATACCAAATATTGATGAGGTTATCATAATGGCATATTTAACAAGCCTAATAGAAATTCCTAAATCATAAGTAGGCATGGTAAAGCCTGCAATGGCAGAAGTAGCAATTACTATTACCATAAGGTTACTTACTATTCCAGCCTGTATAGCTGTCTGACCTATTATTAATCCTCCAACAATACTAATAGATGCAGTTATAAAAGATGGAAGTCTAATTGAAGCTTCTCTTACCATTTCTATCATAAATTCAACCATAAATGCTTCAATAACAGGAGGAAAAGGTACCTTTGCTCTGGATTGTGCTAGTTGGACTAGTAAAGGCAGCGGTATCATGTAGTAATGAAAGCTTAGTAATGAAATATATATGCCTGGAAGAAAAAATGCTATTAATGTTGCAAACGTACGAAGAATACGTAGGTAACTTGCTCCTACCCAATGGGTTGAATAATCTTCAGGTGCTTGAGTGAAGGCATGATAAGTTACAGGAGCTATCATTACAAAGGATGTTTCTTGAAGCATTATTATAAATTTACCTTCTAATAATCCTGCTATAGCTTTATCTGGCCTTTCTGTAGCAAGGTATTGAGGAAAAATAGAATTTGGATGGTCCGCAATAATTTGTTCCAAATATCCAATTGCTATAAAACTGTCACTATCTACTTGATTTATTTTGTCAGAAATAATTTGTAGTAAATTAGGATTAGCAATATTTTCAAGGTATGCTACAGAGACTGTTTGATGCGATACATTTCCAATAATAAAGTCCTTAAATTTAAGGTTGGGAGTTTTTAATTTTCGTCGTATAGTAGCTATATTAGTTGCCAGGTCTTCAATAAAGCCATCATGATCTCCTCTTACACTTTTTTCACCTTCTGGCTCTTGGATGGTTCTTTTCTCATATTTTTTTAGGGTACATGAAATTCCTGTATTTAATCCGTCACATATAAAAACTGCATTTCCCGCTAATATATCTTGTATTATCTTATCAATTATTATTGGAAAGGTCAGTCCCGCTACGGGGAGCTTATTAGAAAGATATTTAATTTCTTCAGAGTCTAACTTTTGTAAATTAAGTAAAGGAGTCATAAAGTCTCTTTGAAAAAGATCAAGATCACATAAACCTTGAACAAAAAAGAAACAACCTTTTTTTCCTGAATTTAAAATAACTTGCCGTCTTATAATATCGGGACAATCTTTTAAAGTTTCATCAATTAATGAATAATTTTTTTCATAATTACTATATAAATTTACGTTTGTGTCTGTATTTTTATCTTTACTCATATATATATCACCATTCATAGCATTAGTAATATATAAAAAAATTATACATAGATTATTTTTTAGAATAAGCAATATTACTATAATACAAATCTACTTCCAAAATAAAAGCTATTTACTTAAGATAATAAATTCGCCTGTCATAAAAAAATATATGTAAAGTAAACCCGTTCAATTAGTTTGTTATTAGTTATTTTGAGTTTAACACAAAGGATATTGTGTTAAACTGGACTAAACCCTTCAAAGCGTTGATAACTCTACCTTTGTTCAAATATATCAATGATATACAACATAATAGCAAGTTTTGATTTAACATAACGTATAACCTTGTATAACTAAGTTGGTCATATCACTTTAAATTAGACGAAATTTATATATAATAATTATTATATATAATTCAAATGATTCCAAGATAATTTTAGTAGATTTATTTAAATAAGTACATTTTAAATGTACTTATTTTTTTCTATTACTACCAACATTCTAATGACTGTACTATCATACTTTTGTAATTTGTTGGTGAGATTGTTTCTATAAAGTCTTATCTTTACAATACTGCTTTAATTATTTACTATATAACTTCCTGAAAGTGCTAATTAGCTAACCCTATTTATACAAAAAACCTAACTCATAAACCAATGGTCTCATTCTATCCTCAAATTGCTTATATAAAATATTAAATTCTTTTAGTTCTTCTGGCATATAAGCCTTTAATAACCCCTTTATTTGATACCATCCAGCATCCCATGTGTTTATATGATACTCAGGATGTTCTTGGTCAAAGTGCTTTCTGTACTTAAATGAAGCAACTACAAGTTCTCTTGCCTTATCTAATAGGGGGTTGTGTAGTAATGGGACAGAAACGGCAATAGAATTACCATATTAATCCATGCTATTTGTAACAAGCATAAACGTATTCTACCTATACGAGACGGTAAATCAAACGCTCGTTTATTTTACTTTCTCATTGGGTAAATATAAAAATGAAGATAAGCCATTTGAATAGTAAATAAACTTAGTAAATAATTCATAGTAAATATATTGACTGATTTAACCGTTTAATTTACCATATTAATATAGATTACTATGAAGGGATGTTTGAATCATGGAATTTGGATATGCAAGAGTAAGTACTCAGGAACAAAATTTAGATAGACAATTAGATTCTTTAAATTCTGCAGGTGCAGAAGAAATAATACAAGAAAAAATAACTGGAACAAAAGCAGATAGACCAGAATTAAATAGGCTACTAGATAAATTAAGAAAAGGTGATGTTATATTAGTATCAGATCTTACAAGGTTAAGTAGGAGTACAAAAGATCTATTTGGCTTAGTTGATCAGATTGAGAGGAAGGGTGCTAATATTAAAAGCTTAAAAGAAAGCTGGTTAGATACCACAACACCTCAAGGAAAATTGATGTTTACTTTTATGGCTGGAATAAGCCAATTTGAAAGAGATTTAATAAGCCAAAGAACAAAAGAAGGATTAGAAGCAGCGAGAGCCAGAGGAAGAAAGGGTGGTAGAAAACCCAAACTTGATGATAATAAAAAAAAGGCTCTATATGAGTTGTATCAACAGAAAAAAACAACAGTGAAAGACCTGTGTGATATGTTTAGTATCACAAAACCGACTCTATACAAGGTAATAGAAGAGATCAGTACCACTATATTTGAAAGCTAATTCAGATTCGTATTTTATTGTGAAGCAAATATTATTCATATTTTGAGGAGGTGTATTATGCCAACAAAAGTGAAAATAAAGATAAAAGATAATAGTGAATTAAGGGCGAAAATTGATGAACTATATGAAAAAATGAACCAAGTAGATTTAGCAAAATGGTCGTTACTCATGGCAAAACATATTTTGGATACTGTAGATATAGATTATAATTCGATAGATGCAATAGTTGGTGGATTTATAGTAAATGAATTATGGCAGACAGGTAAAGCGAGGATGTATGATGTAAGACAGGCTGGCTTTAAAATTCATAAAATTGCTCGTGAGTGCGATTCGGAAATAAAGAAAACAGCATTAAGAGTAGTTGGTCAAGCAGTATCAAGTGGACATATGAGAGAACATGCAATGGTAGCATCAGATTATGCAATAAAAACAATAGGCTTAATTAGTTCAAATGATATCGACGCTATAACCTTTGAACGAGAATGGCAACTTAATGAATTGAAGAAATTTTTGTAGCACATAAAATGAGCATAATCTATGGTAAATTTATTACATATCATTCTTATAATATTCATTAACTAAACAAGGTAGCAACTTCATTTTTCTTTATGATCGCCAAAGATATTAAAGATTTTATTATAGTAACTATTTTTCAGTACACAAATGCTCCTATTACTCCAATAGCTATTTTAGTAGATTGGATACAGTAATTTTTAGTAAAATTACTAATTCTTAAATAACATCATTTTTGACAGGAGATGTTTTAATGTCTGCGGATTTTTTGACCTGTGAACAGAAAGCTCGATACGGTAAGTTTACTGAAGAACTTGGATCAGATCAACTAGCAAAATACTTTTGGTTGGATGATCAAGACAGAATGATTATTTTTCAACTGCGAAGTGATTCTAATCGTTTAGGATTTGCCATACAACTTGGAACGGTGAGATTTTTGGGTACATTTTTATCTGAACCGGCAAATGTACCCGATAATGTTTCTGTATATGTGGCTCAGCAATTAGATATTGATGTAAATGCTCTGTCTGATTATTGGAATAGCAGAACTATTAGAAATCACACACAAGAAATTAGGGAAATATACGGATATCATGATTTTATGAAACAGCCTCACCATTTTATGTTAGTCCGTTGGCTATATAATCACTTTTGGCTAGCACCCGAACGTCCAAGTGTTGTTTTTGACCTTACTATGGCCAGGTTAATAGAACAAAATATATTATTACCTGGTGCTACAGTTTTAGAAAGGCTTATATCTCAAATTCGTGAACGTGCAACCTCAAGGTTATGGCATAAACTAGCTTCTCTTCCGGATGCCAATCAACGAGAAATACTTGAAAAATTGCTTATAGTAGATGCTAAAAATAAAACCGGTTTAGAAATGCTTAGACAGTCTGTAACACATGAGTCTCCTAGTGGATTTTTAAAAGCAATTAAACGATTTAAAATGATTTATTCAATAGGAGCTTATCAATGGAACATATCCAGAATACCTATAGGAAGAATATCTGTTTTATCCCGGTATGCTTCAATCGCTAGAGCTCAAACCATTGAAAGGATGCCAGATGAACGTCGCATGGCAACATTAGTTGCGTTCGCTATAACATATACTACCAGTTCCCAAGATGATATCATCGACTATATGGAACGATATTTTTCAACTTTATTCAATGGTGCAAACAGAAAAGGAGAAAAAGAAAGACTACGATCTTTGAAAGATCTGGACAGCTCAGCACGAGAACTCAGTAGAGCTTGTTTGTTGTTGTTGGATGAAAAGGTACCCGATGAAACAATACGAAAAACCATATTTTCAAGCATACCCAAAGAACGGTTAAAATTGGCCATTGGAATGATAGATACTCTTACGAGACCAATAGATCAGACTGTTGAGTACAAAGAACTCTTTAGGTATTATACTTCCATTCGTAGATTTCTTCCAGCACTTTTAGCCACTATTAAATTTAGGGCATCAGCAGCAGGACAACCTGCTCTTGCTGCATGGGATTTTCTTTCGAAAGTTGAGTCAAAGACCAGAAAAAATAAGTTTGCGGATGCACCCACTGTGGGAATTTCAGCAAGTTGGAAAAGAGTTGTTTTTAAAGGGGATATGATAAGCTCTTGTCCTTATACTTTCTGGGCAATAGAAAAAATGCTTGAAGGTATTAAAAATTATGATATCTATCTAGAAAAAAGTGATAGATACAATGATCCAAGAATCAAACTTTTACAGGGACCAGCTTGGGAAAGTGTTAAAAGCAAGGTATTAAGCACATTAGGTTGGCCTTCGAATGCGGAAGAATCGTTGAATCCATTAAAGAAAAACTTGGATATTGCATTTAAGAATACAATTAAAAATTGGGATGATAATCCAGAAGTTCGAGTTGAGATGATTAAGGGTAAGGAAAAAATTGTTCTCTCTCACATTAACCGACTTGAAGAGTCAAAGTCTTTAGTATTGTTGAGGAAGCAGATTGAATCTCTAATGCCCAATACAGATTTACCAGGATTATTAATGGAGATAACTGCATTAACCAGATTTACAGACCAATTTACTCATATAAGTCAAGGTAATTCTAGAATCAAAGATTTGTCTGTTAGCATATGTGCTATTTTCATAGCCAAGGCATGTAATATCGGACTTGGACCCGTAGTTCAGCCAGGCATACCTGCACTGGAATATGACAGATTAACATGGGTGGAACAAAACTATTTTCGTACAGAGACAATTACACAGGCAAATGCTGTCCTTGCTGATCATATCTCTAAGATGACTTTAGCTAAATCATGGGGTGAAGGGGATGTTGCGTCTGCAGATGGAATTAGATTTGTTGTACCACCAAAAACTATTTATGCAGGTCCCAACCCACGTTATTTCGGCATTGGACGTGGCATAACAAGTTATGATCTTATCAGTGACCAATTTGCTGGACTAAATAAACTTGTTATTACAGGAACTATCCGTGATTCCTTATATTTACTTGAATTGGTTTTAGGTCAACAGACAACGTCTAAACCTCGTGAAATAATGACAGATACCGCCGGATACAGTGATATTATATTTGGATTATTTGCATTATTGGGTTATCGCTTTAGCCCACGTCTTGCTGATATAGGAAGTACAAGGCTTTGGCGATTTGATCCAAATGCAGACTATGGTGTATTGAATAGTCTATCTAAACACAAATTACGTGAAGAACTTATAATTAAGTCCTGGGATGATATGCTTAGGGTCGCTGGTTCACTCAAACTTGGAACCATAAATCCTACAAATCTTATAAAAATGTTACAAAGAGGCGGGAAGCCAACTATGCTTGGTCGTGCAATGGGCGAATTCGGACGAATTTTTAAGACCACTTACGAACTGTCATTTTTGGATGACAAGAATTATCGCAGGCGTATTTTGACACAACTAAATCGTGGGGAATCGGAAAATGGGCTTAAAAGAATCGTTATATATGGCAAGAAAGGAGAGATTCATCAACCTCATCGTGAAGGTCAGGAAGATCAATTAAATACATTAGGGTTAGTTACAAACGCTATTATCCTCTGGAATACAGTCTATATGGAAAAAGCCTTAGATGCTATTCGAAATGCAGGGTATATCGTGAATTTAGATGACGTAAAACGACTTTCTCCTCTTGGCTATGATCATATAAATATTGTAGGGCATTATTCATTTGACTCAGCAAAAGAAATATTATCTGGAAAGCTGAGACCATTGCAACCAATGAATAAAAAACTATTTGGTAATAAAAGGTAATTCTATTGCCGTTTCTGTCCC
>NZ_DATCQT010000076.1:0-1707 GCF_036569345.1 Clostridium sp. | reverse complement strand
CATATGGTTTTAGAAATATAATTTCTACTCAAGAATTAGCAGATATGACAATTAATAATTCTAGTAAGTTATTAGACCAAATATGGGGTTGTACAAATGTAAAAATAGCTTTAAGACAAGACGTTTTTTCTTCTCAACAAGTGTTAAGTAATGGGATTGGTACAAAGGATATATATAAACCAATGTTTTCAAGTAGTAAGGAAAGCGGTAAACAAGAACAAAGTAGTACAAATGTAAGTTTAGAAGAAGAATTTGTTTATAAGCCTAGAGAGTTTGGGCAATTAAAAGTAGGTGAAGCAATAGTTTTTATAAAAGTACCTAAATTTAGGTATGCAAAAATAAAAATAAGGATGGTTGATTAAATAAATGTTACGATTAATACCAATTTTTAATATACTTATAAATATAGTGTTCATAGGTTTTTTACAGTTTGGATTGTCATGTTTTATACCAGTTCAATGGCTCCCGTTTAATGGAACTATTAGGACTTTAATATTATACATAATTTTAATTTTTAGCATGTATTCAAGCGTTGGACAACGTTGCGTTGCCTTCTTTGCAAATGGTAGAAATACGATAGGAAGGGAAGAAAAACTCTTACAACCAATAATTGAAGAGTTGAAGGATAGAACGGATTAAGGGTTATTCTTCGCCAGTATACATGCAATATAAAATTATTGATGCATTAAATAATCTTACTGGAAAGAAGATTAAATTGTTAGTTAGAAAAATTGAAAAAATGAAATTTGAATATCTAACTGGAACAGTTAAAATATTTACATTTGATAGCCTTGATATAGAAACAAATAGTTATGGCAATTCAATTTTTGTATCTAATGGAGCAATAGACACACTTCCAAGGGAAGAATTGAAAGCCGTTATTTATAACGAATTTGCACAAATAAAGACTAATATAGCAAATTTAAGATTGCTACATGATGGAAATATAGTGCTAGGACGAGCAAGTGCAATATTATTTTTAATAATTGCTCCATTTGCTCTAACTTTGGGAATTTTAAGTAGTAATATTTTAGCAACAATAACACATAGTGGTGTTTCCTCTTTAGGTACAATATTTTCACATTTATTAGTAATAATAATGTATAGCTTTTACTGTATAGTAAGGTTGGTTTTATGGCATTTAACTAAAAAGTGGACAAGCATTTTTTATATGCTCTATGAGAGAGAAAAATTTGTGAAAGCCGATAGAGCAACGCATAAACAAGGATTTTCTAGTGATATGCTAAGTTATTTAGATAAGTTATATGCATTTAAACTAGGAGATAAAGACGTATCAAGGCTATTCGTAGAGCTTAGACCATTAGTGGCATATAGAATTAATTATTTTGAGAATGTACTAGGTAATAATCGAGGGCTTTCAAGCGATAATTACGCATGGAGTTCGAATTATATGGAAAGAGTGCAAAGCATACATAATAAGAAATAGCGGAAAGGAAGTATAAAATGTTTTGTTTGAAATGTAAAATCGAAACAGAAGATAAATATTGCGAGAATTGTGGAGGGGCAACGGTTGAGGATCAAGAAACAAATTTACAATTTAACCAAGCAAATAATACAAATAGTAAAATCAAAACTAAAGTCGTAGATTCGAAAACAAATATAAAAAAAACAATAAAACTTGTAATAATTTTAGTGGTTTTAGTGGGTGGATTTACTGGGTATAAAGTATTACAATCAAAGTATACA
>NZ_DATCQT010000075.1:0-5659 GCF_036569345.1 Clostridium sp. | reverse complement strand
TATATGTAAAATTTTAATACATATTATTTGTATTGTATTTTATATATACAATACAAATATAAAATATTTTTATTTGTATTGTATATACTATTGTATTATACTTATAGTAATTATTTTAACACAAAAATACTATTTTAATTTATAACAAAATATGTTAAAATTAAAAATATAATATACTTATAATAAAAGGGAGGAAATAAATGGCTAATCCAAAGATATTATCATTCGCAACCATGAAAGGTGGCACAGGTAAAACCAATGTTGCATTTAATTTAGTAGGGTTCCTTGCCAAGGAGAATAAGAAAGTTTTGGTAATAGATTTCGACTCTCAAGGAAATATGACTAGCAATTTTAATATAAGTCAATTTACAGAAAGGTATGACTCCATAAGTAATGTTCTAAAAAATGATATTGCTCCTATAGATGTAATTTTAGAAAAACCTATTGCTGATATGCCCACTGTAGATTTGATACCTAGTGACAAAGGACTTACTGCTACGGAAATGGAACTTATATCTGTAACGTTGAGACATGGAATTATGAAGAAATGGATGAAGAAGAACAAAGAGTACCTTGCTAAATATGACTATGTTATTTGTGATACCCCTCCTGCTATGAGTATTTCCAATTTAAATGCTTTGTTTATTTCAGACAGTATTATTATTGTCACAGAGATTGGAATGCACAGCATTCAAGGAGCAATGAATATAATGAGTCAATGGAATTCTCTCTGTGATGAACTTGAAATAGAAAATAATATTTGTGGCTTGTTAATAAACAAATATGATAAAAGAATAAAAATTTCAAAAGATTTTATATATTATGTTAATCACAACACTATACTTAAAGAATTATCATTTGGAACTATAATTCCAAACAACATAAGATTACAAGAAACGTCATTGGTGAATTTACCAATTAGTTACTATAATGTGAAGAATGCAGGTTATCTAGCATATGTAGAATTTATACAAGAATTAAAAGAAATCGAGGCGATATAATATGGCAATACAAAAAGGAAAAATTAAAAGTATGTTCACGAATGAAAATGTTCTAGGAGTAAAAGAGCATAATTCACTATTACAAGAAAAAGAAGAAGTAATTACCCCTGTACCTGTGATAGAAAAGGTAGATGAAACTACTCAGCCTAAACATGAAACTGACACCGTGGCAGATGATCCTGCTAAATCTAAACCTAAGAGAAATATAGCCCATAAAAAAGTAATTAATAAAACTGAAGCAAAAGAAGAACGGGCTGTTGAAACAAAGGAAGATCCTAAAGAAACCAAAGTAATAGATAATTCTCCTATACAACTTACCTTGAAGACTCAGAATAGAGATAAGAAAAAATATGTAACTTTCTTCATGAGGGAATCTACGATAGCCTTAATCGCTGAATATGCAGGTCGTGGGGCAGGGAAAGATAGGACAGGGTATGATAAGTCTGAGTTTGTTGATTTGATCATTGTAAAAGCTATAAACGCTTTAAAATTCAATAAGGAAGAATAGAAAAGAGACTTTAATATAAAAATACCGTATTTAATTGCATAAATGTCTTTTTCTAAAAGAATACGGTATAATATTATTAATAAGATATCAGTCTAATTTATAAGTTATCCACAGATTTCTTAAACCACAACAAAATCCTCATGTAGTAGTTTAAGAAGGTTTAAAATAGTTTAAAACAGTTTAAAACAGTTTCTTTTCAATCGGACGGTTGGTATGAATGACACGAACTGGCGTGTCCACAACAAAAACCTACTAATGTGTAACAAAAACCTACCTTTTGATAACAAAAACCTACTAAACTACAACAAAAGAATACCAATACGCAACAAAAACCTACCTTATTAAAAAATTCTAACAATATATAAGGAACTTAGGAGGATTGGATTAATGATAATTAAAAAACAAGAAATTATAAAAAGAGAAATTGTAAAGTCCAATAATCTAATTGAAGGTAGCTATAAACTAACAACATCTGAGAATAGGTTGATAGACCTTGCCTTATCAAATCTTGAAGTTGTCATGTTAGATAAAAATTTATCTGCTGAAGATGTAAAGTCACTTATAAAACAAAAGGATTTTGAATTACTTTATGTCTATGTTTCAGATTACAAAAAAGAATATAATATTAAAAACAATACTATATACTCTGAGTTAGTAGCGACTGCAAATAGGCTATATAACAGGAATATTACATATATTGAAAACAATGATTTAATTAAGAAAAGATGGGTTATAACCTGTAAAATAGCTGAAGACAGAAATGCAGTTGCCCTCCAGTTTCATCCCGATTTAATTTCTGATTTATTAGTATTTAAAAGTGATTACACAAGATTCGATTTTGATGTTAAGAAATATATAAGAAGTTACTATGCTTGTAGAATATACGAATTATTAAAGCAGTATCAAGTATTTGGGCAAAGAGTTTTTGAAGTGGGACAACTGAGGTTTTTGTTGGGGATAGAGGATACTGAATATCCTCAGTACTCTAATTTTAAACAAAGAATTTTAAAACCTGCTGTAATGCAGATTAATAAAGTTACAGACTTATATATCGAACTAGATGACAGCTTGTATAAAGTGAATAAAAAAGTTGAGAAGGTAAAATTTAAAATGGTAAAACAATCAGTAAACTTCCAAGGTAGGGAACAAATAAGTTTCCTTGATAATCCCGATACAGTTCCCTCGGAATATAATGAACACAACGTTGTGAAAGAGTTCAGAGAACTTTTAGGAGTTACAATAAGTCCTAAACAAATTGATAAACTTGTTGAAAAGACATCTATTTCAATTAAAATATATCAGTTGAAGGCATCTATCAGACAGTACATAAGAGAAAAGAAATTAGTAATAGATGAGTATGGGAAGAAAAATGAGATAAAATCTTATTTAGGTGCTTTGATGAGAGCAATAGAAGGAAACTGGACTTTGACATATAAAGAAACTAAGGGTGGTTTTAATGATTATAAACAAAGGGAATATGATTTTGATGATTTAGAAAAAAAGCTGTTAGGATGGGATGTTACTTATGATGATAATGTTGATACCGGTTCTCAAAGTACTCCATTTGATGAAGTAGCCTCAGATGAAGAGTAACCCAACAGAATCCTCGCATTTGTATGATTGACAATTTATACACAACAAAAACCTACCTATTCAGCTTCTAGTTTATATGTATTTCGATAAATGATGAATTAAAAGGGTAAGTTATTGTTATGTATTACCTGTTTTAATTTAAAAAGGTAGGAATGTGTTGTATTAAATTCATCAAAAGGTAGGTTAGTGTTATGTATGATATAAAAGCGAGGAAAGTGTTGTGGATAAAACTTTATTTATAAATATCTAAGAGGGCAAAGCATATTAATGTTAATGCCTTTCTTTATTTGCAGTTTTACTTAATCCTGAATAACCCTGATTAGAAAAAAAGAGGTAAATCGTCAAAGAGCTGAAAGTAAAGATCATGGTTAAAAGAAAGAAAGCACATTAAAAAATTATTCTCAAAGAGAATACAACTTTGAGGTATCAGGAAAAAAATTATTAGGATGGGAATTATTATTAATACATACATATAGGATTCTTTTAAACAGTATTTTATACTTTTTCTTGAGTAAAAACTAGTATATGAGAAGTATATACTTAGTATATATGAAATGAAAATATTTTTAGAAAAGTATGCACTAAGTATATGCAAAGTATGTACTTGATGGTATAATGTTATTATAATAAAAAAATAAATTGCAATAAGTACATACAATGTATATACTCGGATATAAATAGGAGGATTTAATTATGAATTTAGGAATTGATGTTGGAAATGGGTATACAAAATTTAATGAAGGTAAATTTGCCAGCAAAGTAAAAGTTGGTGAAATAATTAATTTTGGAAAAGTAAAGAAAGAAATTCATCAAGTCGAATTTGAAGGAACAAAATTTATTGTTGGTGAAGGTGCTGCTTTTACAGGAGATAATAGGTATTTTGAAAAATATTATAAATTATGTTTATTAACTGCAATAGCTCTTAGCTCAAAAGAAGATTTTATTGAAGCTAATTTAGTAATTGGATTACCAGAAAAGAAATTTAAACTTTTGGGTGATAAATTGCAAAAACATATAAAGTATTTTGGACAACAACAAATCAAAGTAAAGGATACTTTATATAATATAAGAATTAATGATTGTTTGGTATTTATTGAAGGTGCTTACCCAATTAAAACAGAAGAAGAATACAATGTTTTGGTTATTGATAATGGGGCAGGAACGATAAATGTAACACAGTGGGAAGAATTAGCCATAACGACAAGTGCAAGTTACAATGAAGGTATGAATAAAATGTATGCAGATATAACTTCTTATTTAAATACAAATAAGGAAGGTGCTGACTTTAAACCTTCTGAAATCGAAAAAATTATTAATAAAAAAACTGTTATTATTGATAACAAAGAGACAGATATAACAGATATTAGACCAATTGTCGAGAACCACATCGTCGAAACGGCTTCATATATTAAAAATGATTTTAAAGTTAAAAATGCTTCTAAAATATATCTTATCGGTGGCGGTGGTGCAGACACTATAACTTATTGGCAAAAGCAATTTCCAGTAATTCAATTAGTAGAAAATAGTCAAATGATTAATCAAAATATTTATGATCTAGTTGCAGATAGTGAATTTAATGAGCAATAGGAAAAGTAAGCCTATACCATTTAATCTTACAAATAAAAGAGATATTAAATTACTGGAATATGCGGAGAATCAGGATATTGCATTTGCGTCTTATATCAAGAATCTGATTGAAAAAGATATGGCAAAACAAGGTAAGCAAGTAGAAAATGTAGAAAAAGAATATAAGACAAAAATTGATGAAGTTGAATTAAGAAATATGTTAAAAAAAATTTTGAAGGAATTAAGTATTGATAAAGTGGATGAAGAAATAAAAATATCCAGTACACAAAAAACAAGTATTAAAAACCTATTAAAAAATTTAAATAAGTAAATAAAACAGAAAAAACCCTGAGAAATAAACAAATTGTAAAAAGGAAAACAAAATTATATTTAGGAATAAAACAATGAAAATACTATTGCAACTCGAAAATTAAATAGATGTATATTATATTTAATAAAAAATTTTTAATTTTAAAACAGTAAAATTTAATTAGATTCTTACTAAATTTTAACTAACTAAAAGAGATTTTTAACAAAGAGTCTTTTGTTTATTTTACTTTTTTAAAGCCTCCTTTTTTGTGGCACATAAAAAACCATATTAGTCTTTTAAACATTAAGGTAATGATGGTCTATTAAATAAATCGTAATTGTATTGCATTATAATTTTAATAACTAACAAAAGACCAGGATTTATTCTGGTCTTTTGTTATCTCATTGATAATTGTTGGAATTCTTCCCCTATAGTTTTAACTGTTTCCTCGTCTATATGGATAGGTAACTCTTTGATGTTATCTCCAAGTTTTCCCCCCATTCACACCGTACGTGAGACTTTCGAGCTCATACGGCGTTTCAACAAATTGTATTTTATTTAATTAAATAACTGAATTCCCTACTAACTTCCTTAAAGAATTGACACGTTTCAAACCTTTTTCGTCTAACTTCAACATTTCCATATACTTATCAATGGTATTTATTATGGTCGAGTGTACCA
>NZ_DATCQT010000074.1:0-4543 GCF_036569345.1 Clostridium sp. | reverse complement strand
TTTAATTTTTCAATAAAGGTATTAACCATTCCAACTGCTGAAACATATCTTCCTAAACATCCAGAACTTCCACACTTGCAAGGACGTCCTTCTCTATACATATTCATATGCCCGATTTCTCCTGCACTCGCTGTTTCTCCATACATAACTTTACCATCCATAACTATTCCTGATCCTAAACCAGTACCCAATGTAATAAGTATTAGATTCTTTGAATTCAATCCAGCACCATATAGCCACTCCCCATATAGATTTACACGAACATCATTATCGATAAATACTGGAAAGTGGAATCTCTTTTTCATTTCGTTAACAACGTGTATATTTTCCCAACCTGAAAAATTTGGTGAAAAAAATGATTTACCCTCGTACGGATCCAATAGTCCTGGAATACCCATTCCCATACAATAGATTAACTTCTCCGTAATATTAAGATTTTCCATCATATCTTCAACTATGTGTATGATTTTGTTTAGAACATATGCAGGTCCATTTTGCGCTTCTGTTGACTTACGTACTTCAACGATCAATTTTAAATCCAAATTAAATATTGCAACCTTAATATTAGTTCCACCTAAATCAACCCCAATTATGAATTCACTCATGCTAATAAACTGTTTATGTTTACAGCTCCATATTTTCTTATATTCACTTTATATATACCATTATTATTGTATTTCCTCATGTATGTTATATATTCTTTAGTAATTTCCTTTGGTAATAAAACCAGTATTACACCTGCAAAGCCACCACCATGTACTCTGCACGCACCAGCACCATTTTTCTTTATAAATAATTCACTTAATGCTAAGTATAAGGTCACTGCCTGTTCATGAGTAGCTGATATTGAATAACAATTTTGGAGCCATTTCCATGATGAATTGCCTGATTCATTTACTAGCTTAATAAAGTCACTATAATTACCCATATTTAAAGCATCCATCTGCTTATCTACACGTTTATTTTCCTCAAAGAAATGTAGTGATCTTAAAATGGCCCTATCTCCAGCCACCTCTCTCAGATTGTCTAAATTATTAAGCAAATCTTCTAATGTGACGCCTCTTAAAACGCTTGCGCCAAGATTGCTTGCAACTGCTTTCATTTCTATTGGTATTGATGAATATTCTTCACTCAAATCTGCATGATTTGCACCAGTTGAGACAATTACCAAATCATATATCTGCTCTATTGTTGTGTAATCTATATCTTTTATTATAGGAAATTCTGGGTCTTTAAAATCTATTGTAATTAATCCACCATGAGCACAGGCTAATTGGTCTAACAACCCAGATTGTTTATTCCACCTTGTATTTTCCGCATATTTACCAACTTTACCGCAAGTAATTATATCCATTTCATTATTATTATAAAAATAATTAATAATTGAACATAATAACATTTCAAAGGATGCTGATGAGCTAACACCTGCTGCACATATTACATCACTAGTTATACAAACATTAAATCCTCCTATTTTATATCCATATTTTTTTACACCTTCTAAAACCCCTTTAACTAATAATGCCGCTTCAGTATCCTTTTCAGCACTCTCTAAGTCATCTAAATCAATAACGAAATCTTCATTATATGTTAAGCTTTTTATACTTATCTTATTATTATCTGTCACTTCTGTAACTCCAATGCAGTCCAAATTAATACTAGCAGCAATCACCTTACCTAAGTTATGATCCGTATGGTTTCCACTTATTTCTGAACGCCCTGGTGAGCTGAAAATATAAATATCATTTGTTTTAAATTTCTTATCATATTCTTTAACTAAACTAGTATACCTAAGAATCTGTTTAACTATAACTTCCTCCTCTTGCCCATACAAATCCCCAAACAGGATCTTAGTAGACTTAGAATTAAGTATCTCAATTGTATTATTTAAGGTTGGCATTAATATTACCTCCAAGTTTTGTATTACTTTATTATTTTATAGTTACATTTATAGAAAACGTTTTCTATAAATGTAAAAATATAAAAGATAAATATATCTTTTCATTATTGCTAAATCCATATTTAATTCCATAATAAACTATTTATTAATTTCAGCATTATAATAACTTATTAGAAAATAACAGAAGATTAACCTCTGAGAATCATTAGTAGAAAACCTTTTCTTTTCTATTTTATATCATTTTTGGTAAAGATTCAACATAAATGATAAAAATAGTTTGTCTAGGATTTAGTATATTAAAGATGTTAATATAAAAACGTCGTTAAAGTCTTTTTTCATGACATTCAGTATAGTCCAGTTATACAGAATATGTTTTGTGTTAAACTCAGACACTAGTAAACCCATATCTAATGATATGGGTTTACTAGTGTCGACATATAAGAAAACTACGAATTAACTTACCTACACATTATTTAACGTATTTATGAATTGTTGATGTCTCACTATTACAAAATTTCTCCAAGCAATTTGTTAACCATGAAATCATTCCACGAACTTCATCCATATCATAATAATTCTTCTTTAGCAACTGGTATGATGCCGAAATATTTCCTAAATAGTGCCATAATAAGTAGAATCTCATTTTTTTAAAATCCAGATTATCTCTCTGCAAATAGCAATAGTTTTCACCAAATCTCATCTGTAGAAAACTGTATTCCATTTCAACATCAAAAAACTTTGCTCCCTCAATATCAATTAAATAAGTAACATTGTTTTCATCCACCATTACATGATTTGGACCTAGTTCATAGTGTACAAAACAATATTCCTCATTTTCTTCAATCTCACCATATATTTTGTTTAAAATCATGTCCGCTTTCAAATACAACGTTTTATGTTCCAAATCAGTATCCGTAAGATAATTAAGGTTCTTTTTTGCTCCATTAAATGCATATGCCACTATCGAGAAATCTTTACTCTGAAGACAATTTAGTGTACCTGCCTGGCTACTTGTAATTGCATACATTTTATCGAGATTCTTCTTTAATGATGCCATTGCCTCTTCAACACGTTCAGGATGTTTCTCAATAATAGCATCAATATCCAAGCCATCAATATATTCAACATACGCATACTCAAACGAAAAACCTTCTTTTGTTCTATCCATGTAATATAGCTTTGGTGTGCAAACACCATGCTCTATCATAAAGTGGTTGTTAATCTCAAATAACTCTGAACTACACGACGTAAAGATATCTTTGTGTTCCAAATCCGAAAAATAAGAAGTACTTTCATGCCAAATGTATATAACAAACATAAAGCCATTTTGAGTTGTAATTTTATAAACAAATTTTTGTGCTCCACCCAATACTCTCTCCACTTTTTCCATCAGATATTCTTTTCCAAAATGCTCTGATATTTTCATCTTAAATTTTTCATAAGGGAAAATAAATTCTTTCATTAACTTTGTTCCTCATCTTTCTTTCTATATTTGTATTCATTAATAATTTACTATATTTGGTATGATATTGCTTAATATTACTATGCATTTTAATACAGTTGCTACTCAATAAATTACAGTTGCGACGCAATATACGAATATTCCGACATAACTAAAGCTAAAAATCATGCTAATTTTATTTGATTCTATAAATTGGAATTTATCATTTGCTTCTTAAATTCTCCATTCTTTGATTTATGTTTTTCTCGAATTCTTCATCCGTAAATTTAGGGTCTCTCGTATTTCTCCATATTGAGCAAGGCACCTCACTACAAGCAGAACAATCACCATATTTGTGGTTATTGATAGCACATTCATAAATAGCACATGCCTTTCCTTTTTCGCTATGAAAAACCATACCTTTGATTTCATTACATCCATTACACATGGTTCCATAGCAACCACAACTACTGCATTCAGTACCACAACAACTAAAACTACTCATTTCTGAAATCCTCCTCTTTTATTTCTTTATCTTTTTCTTTTTTGGTTTTGGTTCGGGTAATTCTTCATACATAGCTACTACCATTTGTTTTAACAGCTCACTATTATCGGCAATATCTACAGGCAACATTGGCTTTGCACCCTCATATGGACTTTCTGAAATGCTATCAGGCATATAATGCTTACTTGCTTCAGTAATTTTTACCATAAAGCCTGTTCCATAGATTCCACCAAATATTCTACCTTTATAATAGAATAAGTAACCACCCATCATAGGTATAGATTTTATATCTTCCAATCCTTCTAATTGCTTCATTATGTATAAAGCTAATTTTTTGTTTGCCATATTAACCCCCCTTACAAATTTCGATTTATGGTGTTGTTGTAAATAATTCATATGTGACGCATTTTATTACGATTATGACATAAATGTTTAGCTAATTATACTATTTTTACCATAAACTATATATAAGAAAATAAAATATATTTCGTTTATTTAAAGATAAAAAGCATTTTATATATTAAGATTGAAAAAGACAAAAGTCGTGAAAACTCAATTGAACTAAACCGCTAACAGCGGTGGCGGATGAGTACTAATTGCATTAGTTTAATTTTTTTACTCTATAAAATAGAAAAAAGTATCTTATAATGAACACTTCATATAAACTTTTATTATTAAAGTAAAAAATAAGGAAGTG
>NZ_DATCQT010000073.1:0-27714 GCF_036569345.1 Clostridium sp. | reverse complement strand
TGTTTTTATTGTGAAAAATATACCTCTAAAGACTCCAAAATATGATATGACAAGTCCTAAATATAAAAAACTTACTGTAGATAAACTACCGATTATTAAAACTTTTGAAAAGTTTAATTACACTGAACTTCTAAATAATTATAAAACCGTTCATGGCAAAGACAAAAAAACTGTGAATTCTCGTGGTAAAAATCCTGTATCACTTGATACTGTCTGCCCTCAATGTGGTGCTCCGCACAACTATATTTATGATAACGCTGGCGGTCGTGGTCAACTTTGGTGCAAAGTCTGTGATTTACATTTCAATAAAAACAAAGATGATCTCAAAACTGAAAAACTCCTCTGCCCATTTTGTGGACATGCTCTAAATAAAAAGAAGGACCGTAAGAATTTTTATATTCATAAATGTGTTAATAAAAAATGTACTTTTTATCTTAATTCTCTTGCAAAACTTTCACTTGAAGACATTAAAGAATACAAGAAAGATAAACACAAATTCAAACTCCATTACATTTATCGTGAGTTTACCACTAATTACTTTGATGTGGATTTATCTTCTATGCCAAAAGGTGCTACAACCCTTAATTTCAGAAACTTTTCTCCTCATGTAATGGGCCTTTGTTTAACATACAACATTAATTTAGGAATATCTACACGCCGTACGGCGCTTGCTCTATGGGAAATCCATGGTGTTAAAATATCTCATGTCATGGTTAGTAGATATGCCATCACAGCTGCCGCTTTAGTTAAACCCTTTGTTGACAATTATGACTATAAACCTACTGATTATCTCGCTGCTGATGAAACATATACTAAAGTAAAAGGGACTACTCAGTATGTCTGGCTTGTTATGGACGCCATCAAGAAATCAATTTTAGGTTACCAAGCATCTTATAGCCGTGATGCTGGGCCATGTATTTTAACTATGCGTATGGCTTTTGATAAGTTTAAAGTTTTTCCCGGCAAGTCTCTTAAATTCGTTGCTGATGGTTATACCGCATATAAGCTTGCGGAGCAACAGTTTAAACTTAATAACATGGACTTTGACGTAATACAAGTAATTGGACTTACTAACTCTGATCCTATTTCAACTGAATATCGTTGGCTTAAACAAATAATAGAACGTCTCAACAGAACATTTAAATTCTCCTATAGGGTTACAAATGGCTTTGGCAGTGAGGAAGGTTCCAACACGCACTTGGCGCTATTTGTAGCCTATTACAACTTTCTCCGCCCACATAGCTACGCTTATTGGGGACCATTGAACTCAATCCCTGAACTTGAAAAGATTCCTACTATGCCGGGAAAATGGCAAAAGTTAATCGAACTTTCACAACAACTTATACTCCAAAAACAGAGCGCATAGCCTAATCCAGAATCTACGTTTAATATAATAAAATTAGTTTTACCCGTCAGTTTTCTGTAAAAAGCAAATAATTTAAACAGGTGTATTTGTGCTGCTTTTTATTATTCATAGAAAATAAAGTTCTCAATTTTTAGGAATTCGGCTACAAATAAAGCATATTAAATTTATTCAAGATACATTTTTGCTTTTCAATCTGCATTTTAAATCCTAATATTTTCATTATAGTTTTTTCATAAGTTAGTTAACACTATCACATTTGTTTTATACCATAAATTATTTTTAATGGATTTTATGCCAATAAAATAAACTATGTTAATTTTTTTACTTAACATAGTTTAAAATAATTATTTATTTAATGTTTTTACTTAAACTCTCCTTGTGAAGATTATTCAATAATGCTTCCGAAGTAGCCAATAAAATCCAAAAATAAGTTGTTACTTTAGGCACAAAGAATAAATTGTCTGATAAGTTCATAAATAAGAAAGCAGTCATGCTTGCCATTACACCAATATAAAATGGTTTATGGAATTTATCTATAGTTGCTTTATACAATTTGTTAACTCTAAATAGTGCAGTTGCTAATATACCTAAGAAAGAAACTATTCCAATTATACCCAATTCACTTTGTACTTTTAAATATGAATTATGAGATGGATAACTCCTATAGTAATAATACTGTAGTTCCTTATATTTCATTATATAATCATTATATCTAGTAACATAATTTCCATTACCAACACCTCGAATTGGATGATCCTTTATCATCTTCAAAGCAGTTTCCCAAAGTTTAACTCTTGGATCATCCTTTGATAAAATAGCCATCCCTTTAAATCTTTGGAAAACAGAAGGAATGAAACATATCAAAATACCAAAACCACCAAGAGCAAAAATCAACTTAATACTATAAATTAACGTAAGCACTAATAATCCTATTACAAAACCTAATACTGCATTTCTAGAAAAAGTCATTAATAAATTAGAAATAACCAATATTGAAAGTAATATGTAAACTATTTTCTTTTTCTTTTTCTTTTCATAAATGCTTAACATAATCACTGGAAAAATTATTAGTATTAAATAAGCACCGTAAGCATTTGGATTAAAAAGTGTCGCCGCTATTCTTATACCTCCACCTAAATCATTTGCTTTTTTAAAGCTATCATCCAGAGCGAATCCTGTAAAATACTGAACAATGCCTATACAGCTTAAAATAAAGGAAGTAAATATATAGCAATTTAATACAACATTTATCTGTTTTTTCTTATTCAGCTCATATTTTATAAGAAAATACATAAATATATACGACATAAACCTTGCACTTTCACTTAATGCTAGCTTTTTATCTACTGCATAAGAAGTAGACACAAGCATCATAACCAATAATATTGCCATAAATATACTCAATTTATCTGTAAAGAAATTTATAATACCCTTAATAAAATTTTCTCTACCTTTCCTCGAAACTATTAAATTCATAATGTAGGCAAAAATTATTAATGCCAAAATTAAGTCAGTGAGTGGCATCCCCTTAAACTTAACATCTTCTGGAATTAAAGGTAATAGCATAATATATACGCATGTTAATAAAAATAGAATTTTCCGAGAAAAATCCACTTCCCCACCTCGTTTCAAATGGTACAAAATCATTTTAATAATCTTGTGGTTATTTTAACAATTTTGTTAAATCTTTAATTCAGAAGCACAAGCCCCTGATTTCTTTAATTTTATAAACTATTCCACCCAAAAATGCGATACAATCTTTCCTATGTACAACTCATCTTTTTGTTTAATAATCAAATTTGGTGACGTGCCAAATACTAAACAATTATCTGGAATAACCTCATCTTTAATAGTAGTACCAGTAGATATTACTACGTTGCTACCTATCTTGGCGTCTCCAAGGATAGTAACATTAGAATACAAAATCACATTTTTGCCCATTTGTGGATACTTACCCTTATTACCTCCAACTGTACACCCTTGGTAAAAGAAAAAGCCATCGCTATATTTAGCTCTACCTAAGACACTTGCCATAGGATGCTCAAGTCCAAAGTACTCAGGCAATTCAATTTCATAGTACCAATCGACAGAATGCATTATTTTATTAAGATAATAAATCTTAGCTGCTAAATTTGCATCTCCACCCTTGCGATGCACCGTGTTCGCAAGGTAATACAAAAATATTGAATACTGCCCTGAATGGTAAGGAGAAAAATATTCATTCCCAATGCCCACTTTATGGTAATATTTATTTTTGGTCCTCTGAAAACATGTTTGAAGTCTCTCCAAGGTGATGTCTATAAAAGGCACAATATCTCCACATGGTCCAAAGTTATTGGATAACTGCCTATTAATGTGGGTTATTAATTCTTGTTTACTGAGTTCCATCTCCATAACTTAACCCTCCTTCTAATTTCAATATTACTCTATGGTCTCTTTATATACCTTAACATGTTCGTATAGCTCGTTAAATTCATTCTTGAAAAAGTGCTTCGCTAGTATCTGCATTAGTTCATGATCTTCTTCTGAATCTATATCGAGTACTGCAGTATCTTTCATTAATATAATGTCAAAGAGTCCATCAAGAGGACTGTTTTCAAGTTTGTTTAGCAAACTATAACGCCTATAACAATAAATAGAAGCATTCATATCATAAACTTTTGGGGCTTGTTGCCTAGCAACAAACTCGGAGGATATTATTTTCTGTATTTTCCCGTTTTTTTGCTCCACCATATTAAAATATGGGTTTCTCCTTGAATTTACTACTGAAAATACAACATCCAAATCTAAATTTGCTTCGGCTTTCTTTATTGCATTGTCGATATCTTCTGTTTTTCTTAAAGGCGATGTAATATCCAAATCAATTACATAATCATATGTTGTATTTAATTTTGCTTCCATATATTTTAGTGAATATCTTATTGATGGTACCTTTGGTGAATTATCCATAGCCAATTCTTTTGGCCTATTTATGCATTCAACATTTTTATCTTCACTAAACATATTTAATAGTTGCTGACTATCGGTATTAATGCTTATATCTATATTGTAATTAGGATTTCTTTTTTTGAATAGATCAGCTGCAACTATAGTGTAATTAATAAGTGGAATTCCTAAAAAATCTCTAGCGTTTTTATTTTTAACACCTTTAGATCCTGCTCTTCCACAAACTGTTATTAAAATGTTCATCTTCTTCAGACTCCTTTATTATTTTCAGTAGTTTTACTGCCTCGTAGATATCATTCCAATTTCCTTTTCCGCCACAAACATTTTCAAAAAAGTACTCAATTTCCTTTACATACATATGATTTGTATCATACTCAAATACTTTTTCTTGTTTACTTCTAGAATTGTATACTGTTTTGTTTATAAAATCTCCGCGAATTAGGCCATTTTCAGTAATTAGCTCTACTTCTCTTCTCGATTGCTTACCGAAGTAATCTAAATGAAGTTCGATAAATACATTTTTGGTTCTTGCAACATATATTGAAATATCCTCACAACTAACTTCCAAATTTGATACTTTATCTTGAAGATTATATATTCTTTCTGGAAATCCAACTAAATCAGTTATATAATCTAACTCATGAATACAATCAATTGAAACTCCTCCACCTTGATCTTTATGAGCACTGTAGACTTCCCTATAATCTTGATTAGGTCTCCAACCAGGTAAATACGTAGAACATATTGACCTTAAACTGTATACTTTCTCATTTTTAATAATATTTTTTATTTCCTTAAATATAGGGGTATATCTAAGCGGAGCGGCTACATATATTCTTTTAGATAAATCATTATTAATAAAACTAATATCGTATTTATAACTATCAAAAGCAGGTTTTTCAAGGAAGAAATATCTTCCTTTTTCTATCACGCTTTTCAGAGTATCATAATGCAAATGCGTTGGGTTTGTTATGAAAATGCAATCATAATCGTTATCTAAATCACTAATAGAATATAAAATTTTATCTACATCATCCATTAAATTACTGCTTTTTTTTGATTTTAAACAATGGATTTCGGATTTTATTTTATTTTTGCTAAGATATTGCAATACATTCTTTAAATGCCTTTTACCTATAGAACCTAACCCTATAAACAAAATCTTCATTATTTTCTTCCTTCAATCTGGTCAATAACTTTAATAATTTTATAATCATCCTCAAATGTATGTATAATATTATTTCCATCACCATTAATAAAATTCATAAAAGTAGTGATTTCACTCAAATAAGCATTTTCTATAATATTACTAACATATTTAGTATTTCTATCGATTGATTCATATGTATTAATTGTTTCAAAATCCTTATTATCAAAATTATAATCATATAATGTTTCTGGAGTTCCCTCCCATTTAATATGAAGCTCTTCATTATAAACTTCTAAACTTCTTGTTGCTTTTCTCGAAGCAATATCCACATTAAATGATCCAACGTTACCATTTTCATGTTCAAACATTATCATATAATTATCACAGTAATTCAACTTTAAATTAGTGATATTATTTCTAATAACATGAACATTTTTAATATCACCAAAAGCTTTTACGATCCATGGTAACTCTATAGCCATAAGTTCTCTACATCCATTTGTCCTTTTATCTGATACAAAAAAGTCTTTATAGTTTTCCCAAGGATGCCAATCTGGAAGATACTGACCTACATGATATGAGTAGGCTAATTTGCCTTTATTGCAAACTTTGTCAATTATATATTTAATTTCATTTCTATATAGGAAAGTTGAAGATAAAAATAACTTTAATTTCTTTTCTTTAGCTACCTCAATAATTTCATCATAATTATCTGAGATTAAATTTATTTCAGTAAATACATTTATATTCTTTTTTAAGCAATTCAAAATTATTTCACTATGATATATTGGAGATGTACAAATAAAAGCTGCATCTGGCTTTTCTACATCTATAGCTTCATCCAAATTTGTATATGTTTTTAAATTAAATAGTTCTTTAATTTGCTCACATCTATCAATGCTTAGGTCTACGCCAATAAGAGTAATATCCTTATAATTTTCCTTAATAAGTCTAATTCTTCTTTTTCCCATAGAGCCTGAACCTACAACTAAAAACTTCATACTTAAATCTCCTTTAGTTCCTTACAAGTTAAAGAAACTTTTATTTAGCTTTTGCTAACCTTTTCTTTAAAACTAATATTCCTAAAATTCCTGCCAAAATAATCATTGTATATCTTATAATCCAAATATCTCTAGAGACATAAAAAATTACACTAATTACAGCTATAAATGATATTCCATATATAAAGTCTTTAATATTACATATCCTTATATCAGATACTTTTAAAGCAATTATATAATGATAAACGAAAAGTAAAAAATAAGATACTATTGTGTTCCAAGCTGCCGCCATATAACCAAATCTAGGAATGAGGATATAATTAAGTCCTATATTAGCGACCGCTGCCAATACTGTTCCTAGGGCTATATACTTAGTATTTTTGGTGTAAAATTCTAAATTTACTGGAATGCTATACAAGAAAGCAAAGTAATACCCTATCATAATAAGTGGTACCATCTGTATTCCTTCTAAATAAGCCTTAGTTCCCATAATACTCGAAACTTCTGGGGAAATGAAAATTAAAACAAATGATATTAAAGAAAATAAAATTATATAGTACCTTACCTTCTCTGAGATCTCATCATAGTTTTTCTCATCCATTTTCCCGAAAAACCAAGGCACCCAAGCTTTATTTGCTGCCATCCACACAATACTTAAAATCATACCAATTTTATATGAAAAATTATAGATACCTGCTGCGCTTTTGCCAACCATATTACCTATCATTATAGTATCAGCAGAGGTTAAAATTATTTGAGATAGGATATGAAATACCAATGGAACGGAAATTCCAAGTGCATACTTCCAATATTTTAAATTTATTAGCTTTTTTCCTTTTATAATAAATATTGCATATAATATCACACCATAAACTATCACAACAAGTGCTGAACCGTAAATTCTTCCATAATATTTATCAACATTTAACCTTTGTATCCAAGCAATAGATAGTAAAACATTTAACAATGTACTTGTTATTGAAACAATCAAGAATTTTTTATACTTATATTCAACTGAATATCTAGTTGTTGCAAAACTAATAACAAAAGTAAAAAAACTTTGAAAAACTAATATATTTACTAAGTTTGGACTTATGCCCAATTTAGCAGCAATGAATTGTTTGAAAATTAGTGCTATTATTAGCCCTATTAATAGTGGAATTGTTGAAAGAAAAAGTATTGATGATAAAAATCCATCAAAGTCCTCTTTAAAGTCAAATTTCCCTGTATTAACTGCAGATTCAAGTCCTAAACTAATAATGGAAGTTAAAATTGTAACATAAACAGTATATATACCTACCGTTCCAAAATCACTTGTTGAAAGTAATCTCGTAAGAATTGGGACTGTTAAAAAATTAATACCTTGAATGCAAAATGTTCCTATAGTGAACCAAATTCCACTTTTAACCAATCGACTTTGATATAATTTCTTTAGAAAATCTATATTCATTTCTATCTCCTATCCACCTTAATGATAAAGCATAAACCCCACACTAAAGTGGCTTGATCAATAACTTACGTCCTTAAATATTATTAAAAACCAAGAAATAACAAAGTTATTTCTTGGAATTTTTTATTAGTTCACATACTGCTTTTATATCTTCTTTTTTAAGTCCTACAGAACTCGGAAGATTTATTCCTCGTGCGTATAATTCATTTGTAACTGTTAAATCCCCATGTCTGCTGCCTTTATATGGAGGCATATCGTGTATAGGCATAAAGAAAGGTCTTGCCTCTATTTTTTCTGCATTTAATTTTTGTATAAGTTCGTCCCTTGATATACCATATTCATCTTCAACTAGGATTGAATATAGCCAATAACAATTTTCTACATTTTCTCTTTCTGCAGGCAATGTAATTCCTTTAACCTTACCTAACAGTTCATTGTAATAGACTGCATTTTCTCTTTTAATTTTTAAATAATCTTTAACATTTTCAAGTTGAGCTACCCCAAACGCAGCCAAAAGATTTGGCATTCTGAAGTTATATCCTATTTCTGAATGGTAGAATGCTTTATTTTCAGTAACTACTTTTGTTTGAGTAGATAAAAATTTTGCCCGCTCGCCATGCTTTGTATTGTTAGTTACAAGCATTCCACCTGCTCCAGTAGTTATAAGCTTATTTCCATTAAAACTAAAGCATCCTATATCACCTATGGTTCCGCTCATTTTACCATTGCAAGTAGATCCTAATGCTTCAGTCGCATCTTCTATAACTAATAGATTATGTTTTTTCGCTATTTGCATTACCCTAGTCATATCTACAGGATGACCATAAATATGTACTGGCATTATTGCTTTTGTTTTAGATGTTATTAATTCTTCTATTTTTTCTGCATCCATAACAAAAGTATCTCTGCATACATCTACAAACACGGGCTCTGCCCCTACGTATTTTATAGTGTTAACTGGAGATATAAATGTTAACGAAGGAACTATAACTTCATCTCCTTCTCCTATTCCAAGTGTCATTAATGCTAGCTGAAGAGCTGCTGTACCATTCATTGTAACTACAGCACTTTTGCTACCTACATATTCACTAAATTTTTCTTCAAATAAATTAACATAACTACCTACTGAAGATACCCAATTAGTATCTATACAGTCTTTAACATATTTTAACTCATTGCCTCTAATTTCTGGTATACATAAAGGTATCATAACAAAAACCTCCTAATTTTTTTAAACATTGTATATGTCTGTTTTAAAATACTGCATGTTATTTCTTATCCATTTTACTGTTGCTTCGAGACCGTCATCTATAGTGTAATTAGGCTTCCAGCCTGTTAATTCTTTTATTTTAGTATTATCAGCCCATAATCTATTAACTTCACTGTTTTTCGGTCTTAATCTCTCATCATCGCAAAGAATTTTTACATCCTTACCTATTATGCTTATTATTTTTTTAACTGTTTCTCCTATTGTTATCTCGTGATTTGAACCAGCATTTATAACTTCACCAATAGTTTTTTCACTTTCTGCTATCTTTATGAACGCCTCAGCAGTGTCTTTAACAAAGTTAAAGTCTCTAGTTGGAGTTAAACTTCCAAGCTTGATTTCTGTTTTTCCTGCGAGTATCTGTGATATTATTGTTGGAATTACAGCTCTTGCAGATTGTCTTGGTCCGTAAGTATTAAATGGTCTAATAGTCGCTATAGGCATATTAAAACTTTTATAATAACTTTCTGCCATCTTGTCTGCTCCTATTTTTGATGCTGAATATGGAGATTGACCCTGCATTGGGTGTTTTTCATCAATTGGTACATAAAGTGCTGTGCCATAGGTTTCACTAGTGGATGTATGTACAATTTTTTCTACTCCATATTCTCTACAAGCTTCTAAGACATTAGTAGTACCTTCAACATTTGTTCTTACATATGCCATAGGTGATAAATAAGAATACGGGATTGCAATAAGTGCAGCAAGATGAAATACTACTTCTTGACCTTTTATAATTCTTTTCATTCCATCATACTCTCTTATGTCCCCAGTAACAACTTTAATACTATCTTTAACCTTCTTATCGAAAGTATCAATCCATCCCCAGTTATTAAAAGAATTATATTGAGCAAGTGCTGTAACATCTGCTCCAAGTTCCACTAATCTCTCTGTTAAATGACTTCCTATAAAACCTTCTGCACCTGTGATTAAAACTTTTTTCCCTTGCCAATTCATCTCATCTACTCCTTTTGATTAAAAATTAAACCATTCTTTTTATATTTTAAAAAATTCATGAATATCCGTGTTGGCCTTTCTATAGTCCTCTATTTGTCCTATATCCTTCCAATACTCAGTTATTTCATATACACCTGACTTATATTTATTGCTAATTGCGTCTTCTATTAAATCTGTCATATTATAAACTTCATCTTCCTGTATGTATTTTATAATTTCAGGATTAACAACGTATACTCCTCCACTAATGTGAAAGTTATATGTAGGTTTCTCTTCCAAAGACTCTATAAGCATATTATCAGTAACTACTACCCCATAAGGGACACTCATTTCATAATTTCTAACACCTACAGTTATATTGAAGTTGTTTTCTATATGGTGATTTAAAAATTTTTCAAAATCTATTCCTGTAAGTATATCTCCATTTATAACTATGAAAGGTTTTATGAATTTCGCTTTTGCTAAGGCAATTGAGCCTGCTGTACCTAGTTTTTTAGTTTCTCTAATGTATTCTATATTAACATCAAACTCTTTTCCGTCTTTAAAGTATTCCTCTATTATTTCTCCTTTATAATTAATAGAAATAATAAAGTTTCTAAAACCAAATTCTTTAAATTGTTCTATTAAAAGCTCTAGTATCGGTTTATCACCAACAGTTAGCATAGGTTTAGGTACTGTTTCTGTTAAAGGTCTTAATCTAGTTCCCAGACCTCCTGCTAAAATAAAAACATAATTATCTTTTACATCATAAGATAATATATCATCTATAAAATATAAATCCATAAGCTTTTTATCTTTATCAATAACAGGTATCTGTCTTATCTTATTTTTAAGCATATATTCTCTTGCTTTCTTTTTACTATGTTGCTCTGTAACATATTTATAGTTTTTAGAATATGTATTCTCTATACCATCATTTATACTGGAGTCTTTAAGCATAGCACGTCTTATATCACCATCTGTAATAGTTCCTACTAATTCATTATTTTCATTTACAACTAGAGCGCCTCCAGTTAAGTTTTTATCTATAACTTTCATGGCTTCTTTTATTGTAGAACTAACTCCTATACAATAACTATCAATTGAAAATCTCATAATATCACCTGCACTTTATAATTTTTGATGGAACTCCTACGGCAACTACATTATCTACTATATTTTCAATAACCACAGCTCCGGCTCCTATAATTACATTGCTGCCTATATGTACTGTTTGAATTATAGAACTTCCCATACCTACATGAGTGCTTTCCCCTATACTCACCGCTCCGGCTAGACAAGCCCTAGGTGAAATATGAGTGTTTCTTTGCAAATTGCAATCATGTTCGATTACTGAGCCCGTATTTATTATACAATTTTCTCCTATAATAACACCTGGATTAACTATTGCTCCAGCCATTACGCAAGTTCCAAAGGCAATTGTTGCATAAGGTGAAACTATTGCCTCTTTATGTATAAGCACCGGTATATTAAATCCTATAGCCAATAAATTGTTATATATTGTGTCTCTAATCGAAATATTTTGAAGTGCGCCAACACATACAAATGCATTTTTTACACCACTGTTATATAATTCTTTCAAAATGCTGTCATCACCTATTATAGGGATATCTAATACATTTTTTTCGTCGATGCATGCTTTATCCGTTACACCTATAATATCATATTTGCCAATACTTTTTATAATATCTATAATAACCTTGCAGTGCCCCCCGGCACCTACAAGTACGATTTTCTCCATAATATCACCTCAACTTTAACTTCTAAGTTAATAAGTAATTCTCTTTTGTATAAGTTCCCGATCTAGCTTTATTTCACTTAAAATTCGAGCTATTTTACCACTGGCATTTCCATCGCCATAAGGATTTGTGCAAGTTTCTAATTGTTTCTTAAAACTCTCATCGCTTATTGCTTTTTTAATGCCTGCTTTTACAGATTCTTTTCCATAAGGTATATCTATTATATTGCAAGCTCTTAATCTTCCACCCTGCCGTGATCCTATGTTAACTACAGGTAATTTAAAGCTAGGTGCTTCAATTATACCTGATGATGAATTCCCTATCATTACTTCTGCTATTTCTAAAAAGCTTAGGTACTCTACTTGAGTTAAATTTCTAAATACCTTTAAGAAAGGATATTTAGCTCTATATTCCTCAATAACTTTTATAATTTCGCGACCACCATTATCACTGTTTGGATATGAAACTATAGTTTGATATCCTAGTTCTACAACCGCATCTAGTGTTTCTCTGATTTGCCATTCCACCAAGTCCCGCTCTGTAGTTACTGGATGCTGAGTTAGTAAAAATATCTTGTCATCTTCTAATTCGAATCTCTTGAGCATTTCACTTCTTGATAAATATGTTGTTTTTTTAATGTAATCAAGACCCGGAGCACCTACTACAAAAATATTTTTTTCTTTCTCACCTAATTTAATGATTCTTTGTTTGCTGTCCTCATTTGCTGGAAAATGGATATGAGAAAGTTTAGTTATAGCGTGTCTTACAGATTCATCTACCGTTCCTGTTACTTCTCCACCATGAATATGAGCTACAGGAATGTTCATATGTATAGCTGCAGTTGCTGCCGCTAGCATCTCTCCTCTATCCCCTAGTATTAATACTACATCTGGTTTTATTCTCTCAAAACTTTGAGCCATACTTATAATTGAAATCCCTATAGATTTTGCCATTGCTGTTCCTGTATCTGACGCGAGTATTGTTTCGAACTTATCTGATACAACAAATTCATCTTTTTCTATTTCATTTATAGTCATTCCAAATTCAGGACATAAATGCATTCCACAAACAATAAGTTTAAGGGTAAGTAGCTCATGTTTTTCAATTTCTTTAAGAACATGATAAAATATTCCATAATCTGCTCTTGTACCTGTTATAACTGCTATTTTTCTTTTCATATATATCCTCCTTGCAGCGCTCTGGGGGAATAGCAATTATTAATTGTTATTCTCCTATTTTATGTAGATGTTAAACGATTCAGCTCATTTTTATTCCACCATATTTAAGGTTATTTGCTCATCTATTTTTATATCTCTGTTAGTTGTTTTACCAATAATATCTATGTATAGCTTAGGTGAAAGTCCAGTTCCTGGTCTTTTATAATCTAAGTCAGTTAAGTTTATAATCTCACCCATTTTTATATTTCTAGAAGCTACAACACTTTTTCTTGCTGCCTTCATAGTATCTACTTCGCTAGTGTTATATCTTTTAATTCCAGTACCAAGCGCTATTTCTATATCTCTAATTGCTTCAACCATTTCTTTTAGCTCGAGAGGATTCAGTGATGCTTTATGATCTGGACCTTCCATATTTTTGTCTATTGTAAAATGTTTTTCAATTATATTACTTCCCATTGCAGCTGCCGCTATGGATATAGTTATTCCCTGAGTATGGTCAGAGTATCCTGACACAATCTGAAAGGCATTTTTTATGGTATTCATAGCCTTTAAATTAACATTTTGCAACTTAGCTGGATAATTTGAAGTACAGTGCAAAACTGCTACTTCACTATTACCCAAAAGGTAAATTGTATTTATTGCATCTTCAATTTCTGATAGAGTTGCCATACCAGATGATAAAATCATAGGTTTATTAAATCTTGCTATATATTGAAGAAAGGGGATATTAGTTAAATCTCCCGAACTAATTTTAAAAGCCTCCATGCCAATTGACGCTAAAAAATCAGCGCTTTCAAAATCAAAAGGTGTAGACAAAAACATAATGCCTTTATGTATACAATATTTTTGTAGTTCTATAAAGTTTTCGTAGGTTAGTTCTAGTTTCTTTAACATATTAAACTGTGAGTCAACTTTGCCTATATTATTCTTTTGATAATCAGCCATATTTGCATATCCAGTAACTAATTTTTCAGTTTTAAAAGTCTGAAATTTTATAGCATCAGCTCCAGCAAATATAGCTTTGTCCACCAACTGTTTTGCTATATTTATGTCTCCATTATGATTAACTCCAGCCTCTGCTATAATAAAAGTTGGATTACCATCACCTATAACTTTATTCCCTATCTTAAACATACACACTCTCCTTTGTTACCAGTTATACTATCTTTCTTTAAGAAAACTTTCTTTTAACATCTTAATTATATTCTCGTCTTCATCTAAGTTGAATTTTCTTGCATATAGCCTATCACTTTTTATTAAGTTATCATAGTCTTTGATTGTCAAAGTTTTAGGACTACTGCCACCACCTGACCAATCAGTATATCTTAGGTTATTATTAATTACATCATTTTTAAAATGTGAGTTCATAACAATCATTTGAAAAAAGTGTTCATCAGAACATGAGGTATACTCAAACTGCTTCTTAAATTGTGGATTCTCTTCCAAGTACTTTAATATATATATCAAACAATTATAAGTTAATGTAGTCCATGCAGAACCCGAATATAAATTCATGTCTTTAAAATTATTTCTTCTAACTAATAATTTTTGAGGATAACGGATCAGATTGTCTAAAATCCTCATATAAAATTTTCTATTATTTGGATTTTCCCTAAAGAAATTATAACATTTCAATCTCCAGAAATAACCTTTAATATCTCTATATTCCATAAACTCTTTACCCTGATTTTTGGTAAGAAAATTTCTAATATAATCATTTGATTTTATAGGGTAATCTTGTCCGCTTATAAAACTTATGTAATCATATTTTTTACCAGTATCTTTAACCATATTCATTAATTTTAGAGTTGCTCTAACCATGCTATATGCTGACCAGTTTACACTTTCTCTATCCTTAACAAAATACACACTGGTATTATTTAAATATAGCTTATATAAATCTAAATATAATTGTTCATTTTTCTTATCTATATGTAAAAAAATGTCCGTATCCTTATCTGAAAGTTGATTAATTAGACTTATCAATTGTTTTTCGCCTTTATGAGTTTGTATTATATAGGCTAATTTCATAATACCCCTTCTTCCACTTATAATTATCTCATTCTATTTTAGGTTCATTTTCAAATGATAAATACGTAACTAATATATATAGAAATATAGGATTTCCCCTAATACTAAATATAAAGGTATTTGTTGACGCATAAATAAATAATGTTGCTACTACAAAAATCATATATTTATCTTTCATATTTGCAAAATACATAGTTGTAACCCCAATAATGATAATAAACATTGGTATTCCTGCAAACTCTAGTAAAAATAAACTATAGTTATGCGGGTTATTTGTTGTTGTTTGATGCACAAAATTAACAAGTGCCTTTCTTCCTAAATTCCATGTACTTAAAGTAGAGTTTGATACTAAACTCCAATACATTTTGAACCATATTCTTGCTCTCCAAGTACTGCTAACATTTAAAATCTCATTTAAATGCACAAATCCAAAACTATATATAAAAATAATTATAAATTGATATAGCCATATCATACTACCATATGTGGCTTTAGCTACTTTGTTATTACTGAAAGGTAGAATTAGAAGAGCTCCTACAATACTTAAAATGGGAGCAAAGCTTGAAGTCCATACCAATATTATTACACTCAAGGTAATAAAAAAACGTCTGTTTTTAGTTTTATTAAGAACTATGTTGCTAATGAGTACTAGTGAATAAAATATATCTGCACCCGCTGGAGTGCCTTCTATTCCTAAGAATCTATATAATAAATGCGGGAAAAATTTATTTGTTATTAATCTGTCATTATACAAAGATAGAAAACTTAGCGGTGTATAATTCAACACAAGGGATACTAAAAGGTATACAATGGCCGTTTTATTAATTAAGGATAAAACCTGACTTTTTGTAAACTTAAGTTCCTTTATAATTATAAATGATATTATGCAGTATACAATATGTACACTAAAATTTCTTATAATTAAAGTATTAAATACAACATACAAACCAAATGCGATTAGAAAGTATCTTGGTGGAAGTTTAAATTTATGATTTTTTATAAACAAATAAAGAAATGCAAGTAAGTACATAACCAATATAGAGGCCCTTACATAACTTACAAAATAAACATTTAAATTACTGAGGAAATAGAAAACAAAATGAACCCAATAAAATATTTCTTTTTTATTACATGAATCAACCCAATCAATAACTTTTTCTTTCATACATCATCTTCCTTACTTTACGTGTATATTATTTAACACGTTTTATATATTAATTAATAAATGAGTTCAAAAACTCCGAATTATCTTCAATTTGCTGTTGCAAGTCATTGATTTCTTCATTTGTATTAACAGTCTTATCTTTGCCATCTTTATCTGAAATATTTTCATCTTCAAAATTTGTTTCATTAAATTTTATTATGGAAAGTAACTCATCTTTATTCATGGCAACCTTTATTCCATTTGTTTTGAATAATTCTAATATTTCTTTATATTGCAAAAACCTAGATGCAAAATAAGGCAAACTAATACAGTTGAACTTAAAAGTTGCTAAATTTAAAAGTGCTGATGATAACGGACTGATAATATAATCAAATTTGTTTGTGAAGCACAAAAGTTCTACCGGTATTGATTGATCTTCGATAACTTTTATGTTCTTAAACTTATCTAAATATATCCTTATATCATCTAAAGTTTCATTTGCGGGATGCATTTTAAAGAAAATCTCTATATTATACTCAGATAAAACTTCAAAAAGCTGCATTGTACTCTTAATCGAATTATCCTTATCAGCATTATTTAAAAAATATGTTGGACTAGAAATATATAGGCACTTTTTTTTATTAGAATCTAACTTTTCAGATTTAATTTTTAAAGTTTCTAATATGTTTAAATAATCCAATTTAGGCATTGAATAAACTTTTCGAGATTTCGCCTTTACCTTTTCTGGATAGTTAGCATAAATTTTTTTAGTTCTCGAATGTTCTCCCATAGAACAATTTTCAAAATTCCATCCATATGTTACTTTTCTAAATAATTTTCTAATACCTGAGGATTCCACAACACTGTTTTTACAATATAAAGCCGTACCCTCATCCATAACTATGCAATTTTGGGTTACATCTTTATACTTAAAAGCTACATCCTGAAAAATTTTCCAGTTATCGCTAAATGTTATGATTCCATCAACCTTAGGATTATTTAAATATAAGGTGTTAATTTTAGACTTAATCTTTATATTATTATGTAAGACATTTCCTATATTAAGTATACTTTTTTCTAAAAATAGATTAAGTGAATAATATTTCTCGTCGAATATTTTTTCATAATTGAAAAGATCATCCCAAAATTCGTCTGTAGAATTTGATATATAACCTATGCATTTAGCATCTGGATACTTACTCTTAATTACTTGAATAATATTGTAAGATGATATAACATGATATGGTCTAAATACGATAAAAATAAAGGTCATAAAATCATCCTTTCCCTGTAATGGTCAAGCAATATTGTAATAAACTTGCGCTTTACTTGGCTATACCTTGCTTGGTTACACCTTAGACCTAAGCATTTTCAAATATAATATTTTTCTAATTTTGTTTGGTATTAATAGACGCGTAACGAATCTAATTGAATTGTTATAAAGATATTCATTTACATTTATTATTTTGTTTTTTAACATATAATCAAATAAATGTTTTTGAGTGACAAAGTATTTCCACCCACCTCGACGCATGTATGTATCATTTGTTGTCCTCATTTTTAATAAAGGCTCATCTATATTTTCAAATGTAGAGTTCTTTTGCATCATTCTTATCCATAAATACCAATCTTCATTTAAAAACCAATGCTGATAACTACCAACTTTTAAAACATCACTTTTTTTAAACATTACACTAGGGTGATTAAAAGGGTTTCTAAATTTCATTTTCTCTTTAATATCCTTATCACTAGTCTTAACACCTTTATAAGCAATGCTAACGCTAGGGTCATCTATAAACTCAGATACTGCAGTTCCTACTACACTAAGATTTTCATTACACTTAAAACTTTCTAGTTGTCTTTCGCATCTATTGTTAACTGATAAATCATCAGAATCCATACGTGCTATTAATTCATTATTGCAACTTTTAAGGCCTATATTTAATGCTTCTCCTAAACCTTTATTTACATCTAATGCAATAACTTTAATAATCTCACTATCATGAAATTCACATAGAACATCATCAAGACCTTTGGTTAGCTTTCCATCCTTTACAATTACAATTTCATCAGGCTTTATAGTTTGATCTAACATACTATTTATGCTATCCCTAAAATAATCAGGATTTTCTTTATAATAAACTGACATTAATACTGAATATTTTAATTCTTCCGTACTTTTTAATTTTTCCATACTATCCCTACTTTTTATTAATTTTGATTAGAATATTATGTTACAAATAATTTACTTTTCGTAAACCAAATTTCCGAAAACTTTTTGTACTAAGTTAAAATTTTTGCCAATTAATTTAACTATAAAACCAAGACTTTTAGATAAATACATCTTCTTTCCATTGTCGGTGGCAATTTTTTTAACAAGTAAACTTGTATTTACATACTGCTCATCTTGTGGAAGAAATAATCCCTCTAACTCATCATCTATGTATCCCTTAACATATTCATTTAATTTATCTATATATAACATACTTCTCTGGTTATCAATCATAGGGAATACTGGCAAGCTTAAAGCTAACTTCTCAAGCTTTGCATAATTTCCAGTACAATTAGATCCATAAATCAATGGAGGTCTTAATATTGCAACCTTAAATTTATCATCATTAAGTTTATTAAGCTCAATCTCAGCGAGCAACTTACTCTTACCATAATAAGTTCTTGGATTAGTCTCAGTATTCAGACCTATTACTACATTTTTATCAAGATTACCATCCTCACCATAAACAGCCATTGTACTCATAAATATAAATTGCTTTATTCCTTCACTTTTAGCTTTTTTAGCTACTTCAATAGGTAAATCTTTATTTACTATATCATAAAAACTTTTCATTTCAGGTTTTTCTTTCTTGTGAACTACCGCAGCTACATGGTATATAACATCATATTGAGAGAAATCTTTTTTCTTCCATTCATCGCTTCTTACTGAAATGGCATCTATTGTGTAACCACCTGGCCACTTACTTAGATACTTTTTTAAACTTGTACCAACATAACTATTTTGACCTGTAATTAGAATATTTCTCATTTATTTCCCCCTTTGCGGAGTTATTATTTTTATCTTTCTTTTATGCAATTTAATTTTTATATAAATATTTTCAAAAGTATCTCTACATACAATAGCATATTTATATTTGCATGTAAATCTTTCGTTTTACCTAAATAACTAATACCCTTTGCTAAATCTTATCGAAGCTTTTTTTTTTAGTTACATCATCATCAATGCCTTCTGCCTTTAAAACTTTAAAAACCGTTTTAAATAATATTTTCATATCAAGAGCGAATGATTTATTTTCTTTATAATATACGTCATACTCCGTTTTTTCTCGATCATCATTATTGTCTCGTCCATTAATTTGAGCCCATCCAGTAACCCCTGGAAGTAGTTTATGAACTCCTGCCTCTGTTCTCATCTCATTAAGCTCGAGCTGATTATACAAAGCAGGTCTTGGTCCAACAAAAGTCATATCGCCTTTGAATGTATTAATTAACTGTGGAAGTTCATCGATACTTGTTTTTCTTAAAATTTTTCCGATTGCAGTTATATAACTTTTTGAATTATCTAGTTTATCAGTCGCTACATTAGGAGTTCCAGTTTTCATTGTCCTAAATTTATAGAATTTAAATTGTCTATTATCTTGACCTATTCTCATTTGAGTAAAAAATACTGGTCCTTTTGAATTAAGCTTTATTATTACTGCTAAAATTAAAAATAATGGTGATAATATCACCAATATTAATAAACTAATTATAACATCCAGAAATCTTCCCATTATGTTCCTCCTGTTTTTAAATTATTCTGCTACAGTGGCAACTTCGCTTTCTACTATACTTCTATTGTACGTAGGAACTATTTCTTTTATTTTTGTAATCAATAATTCTACATCATCTTTTTCAATAATTTCAGTAAGTTGTTTTAATCTTTCTTTCATCTCATCTAAATCAGTAAATGTTGGTTTTCCAATAAAAATCTTCTCATGTTTAGTATTTGTAAGTCCTTCTTCGCTCATTAGAAGTTCTTCATAAAGCTTTTCTCCCGGCCGAAGACCTATAACTTCTATTTTTATATCTTCATTCGGAACAAAACCCGATAGTTTTATTAAATCCCAAGCTAAATCATATATCTTAACAGGTTTCCCCATATCAAGCACAAATATTTCTCCGCCTTTAGCATATGCTCCTGCTTGAAGCACTAATTGAGCAGCCTCTGGTATTGTCATAAAGAACCTAGTAATATATTTATTAGTAAGTGTAACTGGACCACCATGTGCTATTTGTTTATTAAATAGGGGTATAACTGACCCATTACTTCCTAATACGTTCCCAAATCTCACTGCTACAAATTGTGTTTTACTTATGCTGTTCATAGATTGTACTATCATTTCACACATTCTTTTAGTAGCACCCATAACATTAGTTGGGTTTACTGCTTTGTCTGTGGATATCATAACGAACCTCTCTGCATTATACTTATGGGCGCAACATGCCACATTGTAAGTACCAAACACGTTGTTTTTTATGGCTTCCATAGGGCTCACTTCCATTAGTGGAACATGTTTATGCGCCGCTGCATGGAAAATTATATTTGGTGAATAAGTTTCAAAGATGCCTTCAAGGCGTCGTACATCTTTAACAGATCCTATCAATACTTTTAAATCTAATTTAGGATATTTATATTGAAGTTCAATTTGCAGATCATAAGCATTATTTTCATATATATCTAATATTATTAATTGCTTTGGATCAAATTTAGTAATTTGACGGCACAATTCAGACCCAATAGAGCCACCACCGCCTGTTACTAATATGACTTTACCAGTAATATAACCTGCTATGCCCTCCATATCAAGTACCACGGCTTTACGGCCCAGTAAGTCTTCAATATCTACTTTTCTAATTTGATTTAATGAAATTTTTCCGTCCATTATTTCATACATGCCTGGAATAATTTCTATCCTACAGTTTGTGACTTTACATATTTCTATAATTTGTTTTTTTTCTTCATCTTCTATGGTTGGAATAGCTATAAGTATAATTTCTATAGCTTTTTCTTTCACTATGGTAGGTATGTCTTTTCTACTTCCAAGAACCTTTACCCCCAAAATGTTGTTCCCTTTTTTGTGATCATCATCATCAATAACAGCTACGGGCCTATATTTACTCTGGTCACTGCTTTTCATTTCTTTAATAACCATAGCTGCAGCAGCTCCTGCACCAATTATCATTACCCTCTTTTTATCACCTTTACTGGCATTCCAATTTAAAATACTTTCGAACCTACCATATACTCTATAGGACATTCTAAACCCACCTATAAAAATAATACTAAAAGCACAGGCTATTACACTTGCACCATAGGCAAAGTTATGTCCAAGAAGTCTAGTTGCTATAATGGTTACAATATTTGCAGTAAGGCAACTACTTATAACTAGCATAAATTCATCTATACTTGCATAACTCCAAAGACTTGCATAAATCCTAAAGAGATAAAAACAAGCTATGTATATAACTGTTATAATTAAAGCTACCGATTTGTAACTGTTGAAATAGAACCCAAAATCCCTATAATTATATCTAAAATAGAAAGCTAACATATATGCCAAGTTTACTAGTACTACATCACTTAGTATTAATATTGGTTTTTCCCATTTTCCTAATGCCTTCATATTAACCACCTCTTATTTAATTTTCCCAAAACACGTAAATTACTATATCCTAGTAGCCCACCAATCTATAATCAATTTAAAGCCTTCATTTCATTTTTAATCATCATCTAGCATGCTGTAATGCTTATTCTATGTATATATATAAATTATATTCATTTTATCTCTTTTCTTAAATGTCATTTAATGAAGTTCAATTCCATTTTAATACATTTATCTTTGTACTCACTGCATTATTAAGTATACCATATTACCTTTAAATAAGTGTTAATATTTTATGAAAGATGTATATTGACAATATATAACTACTTTTTTCGCTATTATGTTTGTTTATACCTTTTGTTAAATATAACCCAATTATACACAACAATCTAGTTATAATCATTACCAATATAGGGATACACTAGAGCATTCGCGGTGTTTACTGAGTGACTTGCAATAAGAGCTCAAAACGAAAATAACATACAAATATATGTCATTTGTATAGTGTAGAAGATTTTATATTAGCAAAAGAAGAATATATCAATACTTTATTACCGACTCGTTGAGAATCTTGATGCTTATAAATATTAATATCTCTTACACTTAGGCTTTTCTTTTCCTTCTTTTTGAAAAGCTAATAGGGCATTAAGTTCCCCCCCTAGTAAGATTATTATAGAAGTTATATATAACCACACCATAAGTACTATTACTCCTCCTATACTGCCATAAATACCGGAGTAGTTGTTATAATTATTTACATAATATGCAAAGCCTAAAGAAGCTATTAACCATCCTAAAGTGCTAACGGTAGCTCCAGGTAATACCTCTCTCCAGGTTAATCTTCTACAAGGGGTAAAATGATATAATGCTGTAAATGTAAGTTCCATTCCAGCTAGAGATACCAAGTATCTTATAATATCCCAGTTTAATATAAAACTACTTGATAGATCCAAATGTGTTGCAATGGTTCTACCTATCATTTGTCCAAATACTACAAATGCTACTGCCACAATAATTGAAACTGCAAGTCCTACCATAAATAATATGGATATAGCTAGAATTTTCCAATAAGGTCTTGTTTCTTCCTCATCGTAGGCTTTGTTTAACCCCTTTATTATAGCTGTGAAACCACTGGAACCCGACCATATTATCCCTATTATGCTTAATGATAATAAATTACCAGTCCTTGCTTTCGACACACTTATAAGCGTGGTATAAATTAAGTCAAAAGCACTCTTAGGCATTATCTGGTGTAAGTATTGTAGTACATCTGTATTTTGTAGATCACTATACCCTAACATGGTAAGTAGGAGTAATAAAAAAGGAAAAAATGATAGCAATAAATAATAAGTAAGCTGAGCTGCTAAAGCAGTAATATCATCATCTATAATCCTTGAAGCAAATTGTTTCGCACATTTTAACATATATTCACCACTTTCTCTAGTTGCATTCAGTATATATAATTGTCCCATAAAGGTCCATCATGTAGTCTGTTCTAAATAGTAGATCATTCGTTAGTTACTTCATTATATACTATTTTTCACTGTCCTACCGGCTTTCACCTTTATTGATTATATATATATCATCATTTAATTTTACTAACATTATAATAGAAGGCTTAATTTACATATCCATAATTTCAAATACGCTTCCAATTAACATATGCAAATTGAGATACTCACGCATTATTTCCTTACTCTGATATAATATGTATTATAGGGAGATATTATTTGTGAACAATTAAATTAACTGATATCTGAATACTTTATAATAGATAAGATTGTATGGATTTATTGTAAAATTCAATAAGTTTAAACACATAGAAAGCATTTATAAACTATAAGGAGTTGATAAAATGAAATTAGCACTTGCTCAATTAGATATTATTTTTGAAGATAAAGTTAAAAATAAAGAAGTTGCGATACAATTTATAAAACAAGCAGTTGATGAGAATGTAAATATGATCTTTTTCCCTGAAATGACCTTAACAGGCTTTTCTATGAATACTTCTTTTGTAGGGGAAAATAATCATGAGACTTTAGAATTTTTTAAGGCAATGAGTTCTAAATTTAATATTCATATAGGATTTGGATATGTAGAAGGAACATCCCACTCCAAAAATAAGTACTCTGTAGTGTCGCCTCGAGTGATTCTTCGAGGCGTGCCTCGAGTGACTCTTCAAGGCGTACCTCGAGTGACTCTTCAAGGTGTACCTGAAGGCGTTGAGCTTGTAAATTACAGTAAAATCCATCCTTTCTCCTTTGGAGATGAAACTAAATTTTATGAAAGTGGAAATGAAATCAACCTTTTCAATGCTTTTGGTTTTACCATTGCCCCTTTTATCTGCTATGATTTACGTTTTCCAGAAATATTTCAGATAGCTTCAAGAACTGCTACTTTAATTACAGTTGCAGCTAACTGGCCTTGCGAGCGCCGTGAACATTGGATTACTCTACTAAAAGCTAGAGCTATAGAAAATCAGTGTTATATTGCTGGAATAAACCGAGTAGGCGAAGGTAATGGATTAAACTACAGTGGTGACTCAATGGTTATAGATCCACTAGGAAATATAATAAGCACCTTTTATAATGAGGAAGGTTTAGTTATTGCTGATATCTGCCAAGATGAGGTAATTAAGATTAGAGAAAAGTTTAGACTTAAAGATGATAGAAAAGAAACTTTATATTGTAACCTGTATTCAGTGTAAACATAAAGAAATTGTCATATGGTTGCACGGAAATCTAGTTTAAAGAAACCGAGTGAGGACGCAGGTTTTTATAATTATATATTTTTAGATAGGAAAAACGTTTGAATTTCTTAACGAAATTTGTTGTTTTTAGTTAAATTCCATGATGCACTAGAGAAATATTATAGTCAGAATTATAATATATTTTCAGACAATTAAAGATTTATCCACAGAATTAAGAAAGTTATCCACTAAAAGAGGATAACTTTCTTAAATTCTTCACTAAATAAACCATATTATGATAATAATACAATATTTATGAAAATTTATTCTATTTTACAGAAAAGTTATCCACAGGCTTAACTTATTACTAAATTAATTCTGCAATATCATTTCTTCTTTTTATTAGTTGTTATTTTAACATTTATTAGATTATCCTTTATTTCTTTAACATGCAAAATTTATAATAATTTGTTGGATAATCTCGACCTTCATTATAACCTCAATAAATTAAAATTTCAAGGCAAAATCGTGAAATTTAAAACACTTTTTTTTGTCAATGAAAAACGTATAAATTATCACTATAATTATCTCTAATATAATCCAATTTCAAGAAAAAAATCAGATTAAATTGTTGACTTTTTAAAAAACTTTATGTGTAAAAAAATATAAAAGAAAATATTTATATTAAGACTAATTTTCAGACAATTAAAAATTTATCCACAATTTAAAGAAAGTTATCCACGAAATGAGGATAACTTTGTCTAATAACATGTTACTTGAGACATGATATGCTAAAAAATACAGTTATTATAAGGATTTATTGAATTTTGTGGTGTAGTTATCCACAGGTCTAAAATAATAAGAGTAAAACATATCTAAATTGGATAAAATTAATGAATATGATTAATTTTGGCGAGTAATGTAGGAGGCATAAATGAAAAATGAGGCTATTTCCGAAAGACAAGCAACTATATTAATAATACTTTTTCTACTTGGAAGTTCTCTTTTATTAGGAAGTGGAGTAGAAGTACTACTACTACAATCATAACTAAATAATTGTTAAAGCTTGCCTTAACAGGATTTTCCCTGATAGAAAATGTGCCCTGTCAGGACACACCACATTTGTTAAAGTACACAAAATTGTGAAATTTAAAATACTCTATAAATGTATCTAAAGAATATAAATATTTGAACTATTAGTATTGCTGGTATCCCTATTACAAACTTATTATGTTTAGTTTTATGCCTAAATAAACGCATACCTAAAAATATGCCCAAAGCACCATAGGCAAAAGCTATTGTGAAAAGAGTGTTTTCTGGGGTTCTCCATTTGCCTGTTTGTGATTTTTTCTTATCTGAGTATATTATAAAAATTCCATATAAATTAATAACTAAAAAATAATATAAAAAATATTTCATGTTTTCTCCTCCGTTTAAATTCTAGTAACTTAATAACTTATGAAGGTTCTGCTAGTAGAACCTTCTACATGCTTTCACCTTCATTATGTTAATAATTTCTAATTAAAAATATTAAATGCATTAAAATTATTCAAAAATCTCATCAAAACCCTTAACCGTAGGCTGCAAGACTCGCCTGACAAACTAAGGACAAATTGTATCTCTCCAGAGTGACTTGCAAATCGAGGCGAAGAAACATTGAAATTCCATCTAAAAATTCTTCTTTTGCCAATATAAAATTCTCGTAAGCTTCCACAGGAAGTGGAAGCTAGCGAACCCGAATCAGGACGCTGAGTGTGAGCGTTAAAGAATTTAATATTTGCAAAAGTCTAGAATTTCTTAACGAATTTCCCGTTTCGAACTCTTATTGCAAGGCACTCTAGAGAACAGTACACTTTTTTACGTATACTCTAGTTTTACTTTGCTTCCACCTTCACCTTGCTGTGCTGGAGTTACTATTAGTTTTATTGGTACTCTATTGCGAAGCTCCTCCACGTGACTTATTATCCCTACAGACAATGTGCTTGAGTGAAGTTTTTCAAGCGAGTTCATTACTACATCTAATAGATCCGTGTCTAGTGTTCCAAATCCTTCATCTAAGAAGAAAAATTCTAGTGGAGCACTGCCTTTCAATTGAATTTGTGAGGAAAGCGCCAGTGCAAGACATAATGAGGTTAAGAAGGTTTCCCCTCCGGATAAGGTGTTGGTTTCACGCCTTGTGCCTCCATTGAAATCATCCCTCATTACAAAAGCTCCATCAGCATCAAGCTCCAATGCATAGCGACCTCTTGTTATATCCTTCAACCGTTTTGAGGCTTCCATAGATATATATTTTAACTGCTTTGTGGCTACATATTCCACAAATCTATTACCTTGGATTAAAGTGTCAAGTTCTCTTAAAAGACTAATCTTATGTTCTACTTCCTTTTTATTCTTTAAAAGGGTTTTAATTTCTTGTATCTTTCTTTCCATTTCCTGAAGCGCCCTAAATTGAGCGCCTATCGCTCCTGTTTTCTCTTCTAAAACTGCTCCAATAACTTCTCTTTTTTCTTTTAGTTCTTCAAAAAGAGTAACATCTATTTCTTTTCCCTGAAGTAAATTTTCTAATCTTCGCAAATTATCTAGGATGCCACGTTTAACTTCTTCATACTGTTTAATTTCCTTTTCTAATAACAACAATGCCTGTCTTGGAATTAAATATAGAGCAGCAACCTCATTAGTTTCAAAATAGTTTTCTTTGAGAGACTCATTTAGTTTTATTTGTCCCTCAGCAAGCATCTTTGAAAGCATCTCTTTTTTGTTTTCTTCACTGATTTTTTGAGTTTGAACGTTTTGCTTTTCTATACTTTCTCTTTCATAAATATCTTTTAAACTAGCCTCTTTGTTAGTTATATCTTTTATTTCATTTCTTACCTTCTCCACTTCAATTATAGGGGTTCGCTCTATTGGAGCGCCCTTAGCCGTCGGAGTGAATCCACAAAGTTCAACTATTTGCACAGTCAAACGATCTATTTCTGCCCTTTTTTCCTTGCCACTGGTTTCTATTTCTGTTTTTGAGTTAGTAAGTTCCCTTAGGGCCTTGTCAATGTCCATTCTTTCCTTTTCAAGAGTTACTAGCTCCACTCGAAGTTTCCTAGCTGTCCCTGTTAGTTTTATAACCTCATTATCTATGACTTTAATT
>NZ_DATCQT010000072.1:0-1848 GCF_036569345.1 Clostridium sp. | reverse complement strand
ATGTAATAGATATCAGTATTAATAATAAAAATATTTTTATAAATATTAAAAATAAAAAATATTGGTACGATGATGAGCATAATGTAAAATTCAATCTAAAAAAGAATATTATCAAAAATAATGATGTTATATACATTTCTTTGTTTGATTTAGTTACAATGTTAGATTTAAAAGCAAAATGGAATATAGAAAATAAGAATATCAACTTATTTTGGAATAGAGAAAAAATTGTTCCTTTAGCGAAAAATCTGTCCAGTTCAAAACATGCACTAATAAGGTTCGAGGACATAACAGCTGCACAAAGATATAAGACAGCGCAGCAATTAGAAAAATTGAGAGTGATAGGTGATTATCTCTACTCATGTGGAGTTCCTTTTCATATTGCATGGGTACCTCGTTATATAGATAAAACTAAAAACATTGATAATGACCCATCAAAAATCAATAACATGTATAATGCAGATTTTGTTTTTACAATGGACTATTTAATTAATAAAAATGGGTTTATTGGGATTCATGGCTATACACATCAATTTAAGAATGGGGTCAGTATAGATGATAATGAATTTAGCGAAAAATATAATACTGATGAAAAAAATATTTGCGAGAGACTAGAGTTAGCTATAAAATGCGCTAATGATTTAGATTTGCCATATATTTGCTTTGAAACACCACATTATGGAGCAACAACTATCAACATAATATAATGGAGAAATATTTTAATTACATTTATGATCCAAATAGTAAATACAAAGGAAGTAATAAGAAAACCATATATGTTCCTACACTGCTTAATTACGTGGACGGTAAAGAGGACTTAAACAATATGCTGAGAAAAATAAATAATTTGAAAAATAATGACTTAGGAAGTTTATTTTATCATCCTAATATTGAATTTGAATTTATAAAAATTGTTAAAAATGATGATCAATATCCAATTTATAAATATGATGAAAATTCTGTACTTCACCAAATTATTAGGACATTTAATCAAAATGGTTATAAATTTATATCTATTAAGGAGTTAAGTAGTTGTAATTCATCAGTATAAGTTATTCCTTTAGTACTAATATTGTAAAGTGATTTACCTAGATACAAGAATTATAAGGCACCACAAATTCTGTGGGGCATCGTGTCATTAAACCTACTAATTATTTATACTTGATTTCAGATAATCTTCTATTTCATACTTCGATAAATTTGTGTACGTTTCACTTATCCCGTCTTCAATTACTTTTAAATATTTCTGCACAGGCAAATTTTTAGTGAACATTTTAAAAATGGTAAAGGTCTTTATGTGTACCTCATTAAATTGTTCCTCAGTTATAAGATACATTCTGCCAAGGTTGTAAGGCATAGCTGATTTTTTTTACATCAGTTAAAGTGTAATATTTGAAACTATAGATCCATAGTTATGGAGTTATGATTCTGATCTACATTCAATCTATTTTATGAGAAATAGTAACGAATAGTGCAAAATTATATAACTAATAACACTTGATTAAAACCGAAATGTATGCAGTAATAAGATATATCAATAATGCTTTAGTAAAGTGGGTTCGAAGAAAACATAAGAAAAGAAAACACAGCGAAGAGCAGAATAGTGGTTAGGAAGCAATGCAAAAATGGATAGAAATTTGTTTGCACATTGGAAAATGGGAATATTACCAACAGCCGAATGATTGGAGCCGTATTAGCTGAGAGGTTCACGTGAGTCTGTCTAACAATTAATACAGTAAGTTTTAAATCAAAAAGGAATTAGCTCATTGGTGTCGAATATATACTGTAAGGGGTTGATACGATGCCATTTATTGTAGGAGAAGATAGATTCCAAATTAAATTATTGCC
>NZ_DATCQT010000071.1:0-6051 GCF_036569345.1 Clostridium sp. | reverse complement strand
AATCTTCAATTATTTTGGTTTAATAGTATAACAACTATTACTAGCGCTATAAAGGGTTATGGAATAATAGGTATAGATCAGTCTAGTGGAAAAAACCATGTACTTTTTAATAATAAAAATGTATTTGACATATTAAATATTCCCCCTAAAGATTTATATTATAAGTCTCTTGAAGAAGTAATTGATCATTGTCCAGATAATAAAAAATTCTGGAAAATAATTAACAATAATGAAATTGTAACAGATATACCTATAAGGTTAACTATAAATGATAAACAAATTTATGTAAGTGTTAGTACAACTCATTTTTTTGAAAATAAATTTCATATTAATGGACTATCTATACATATCAATTCTACTGAGCGATTAAACAATTTAATATCAAATCATACTGGTAATAATGCACGATTTACTTTTTCGACTATTATAGGTAAAAGTGAAAATTACTCAGATATATTGCATCATGCAAAAGCAGCTTCATTTAGTAGCAGCAATATATTATTACTTGGAGAAAGTGGAGTTGGAAAAGATGTTATTGCACAAGCAATACACAATGAAAGTCCAAGAAAAAATGAACCCTTTATAGCCATCAACTGTGCAGCACTTCCTAAAGACCTAATATCTACAGAATTATTTGGATATGATGAAGGTGCTTTTACTGGTTCAAGAAAAGGAGGAAGTATTGGGAAATTTGAGTTAGCTAATAAAGGCACCATATTTCTAGATGAAATAGGAGATATGCCGCTTGATCTTCAAGCTATACTATTAAGAGTTATAGAACAAAAAAGTTTTATGAGAATTGGGAGCAATATTTCAACAAGTGTTGATGTAAGAATAATAGCAGCTACAAATAAAAATTTAAAAGAGAAAATAAAACAAAAACAATTTAGAGAAGATCTTTTCTATCGCCTTGCAATTATAAGGATAAATATACCTCCGTTAAGAGAAAGAAAAGAAGATATTCTTCTCCTAGCAAATAACTTTATAAATCTTATTTGTAAGAGAATAAACAAGCTTCCTGTTACTCTTTCCCCTGAGGCTAAAGATTTTTTTGTTACCTATACATGGCCTGGGAATGTACGTGAATTACAAAACTTTTTGGAAGGTACAATTCAAATTTATGACGATGCAATGATAACTTTAAGACATATAGAACTTTATTTTAACACTGACTTGCAACTTTATGATGAATCTAAACTGTATCCTCCTGTGCAACTTAATAATTCTACTGCAATAGTTATAAATGATAAAAATACGGTAAATTTAAGTGATAAAGAAAAGATGATAAAAGCACTAGATATCAATAAGTACAATAAAACAAAAACAGCTAAATATCTTGGAATATCAAGACGAACATTATATAGAAAATTAGTTGAATATGACCTCTCTTAAGAATAGCTTCCTCAATAAGTGCAGGTCCCTACTTTTAAATTTAACCCATCGATTTCTTTGATGGTAGCTTGTACGTATAATTAGTAGGTTTAATGACATAGGGCCCCACAGAATATGTAGGGCTATTTCTTGAAGGATCTTGCGACTGAAATTGCTGATTTTCGCCATATTCTTCTGAACTTTCTATTCCACCAGAAACATCATTTCCATCAAAGCCATCTGGTAGATTACTGCTTATAATGGTCCTCATTTATCATATCAATGTATGATAAATCTCTTCTTCTGAATTTTGACAGTTTTCGTATAAATGCATGATAAATTTCTTCTTCTAAATTTTTACAGTTAACAGCACCTAATTTTATGACAGGTTTTATTTTTCCATGAAAATCACTGCCAATAGTCTTAATTAAATCGTATTTCTCTGCCTGTCCTGCATAAAACTCAATCTGTTCCTGTGAATGATAAGTGCTATACACTTCCATACCCGTGATTCCAGCCTGCACAATATGATGTAGTAGATCTTCATCTTCCTTCACATTGTTTCCGGGATGTGCTAAAATCGCAATTCCACCCGCTGCATAAATTAGCTCAATGGCATCCATAAGGCTCATAAATTTCATTGGAACATATGCTCCTTTCCCAACCGAGCATATATCCCAATAAAAGTTTACATATGGATTGTCACTTCGCTCTCCATGAGGATAATAGGGCCTCATTAGTAGATTGTTCTTATTCCTATCATCATTAAGTGCTGCTTCAGCAATCATCTCTCCTGTTACAACACCAGTTCGCGACAGTTTTATGGCTTCAAAGTAATTATAGAAAATCCCCATTTTTTTTACAAGTTCCATCCGTTTCAACGATGTAGCCCGTTCTTGATCCTGAACATTTTCCTCTACCATCTCAAAAAAATCGTATGTCTCATCGATACCATAGCCTAACACATGTAAATCCACCCCTCTAAAACTACAATCCAATTCTATGGCCGGAATCAATTGAATCCCTAATTGTTTTGCATGCAGATTGGCTTCCTCTACTCCTTTCACAGAGTTATGATCTGCTAAAGCTACTACCCTTACACCAGCTTCAAAACAAAGCTCCATTAATTCCTTTGGTGAAAATTCACCGTCATTACTAAAATTCGAATGCATGTGCAAATCTAACCAACCCATCTTAGAATCCCTCTTTGCTTTCATATTTTTTTCTATAAACAAATGATTATGATTAGAAGTCGTTTTCGTATCACCTTATTATAATTCATGTATTATTGGTATCATTTTTTCATATGTGTAAATATGAGTATATCCTAACTTCTTCAATTCCTCCTGGGCATAACTAATTTTAAACCCCACATGATCCTCTTGATGTGCATCTGAACCTATCGTTATAATTGTCCCACCAAGCTCCTTGTAAAGTTTTAGAATTTCTCTCGATGGTGTTAAGTCTTTCAGGCCATAGCGAAAACAGGATGTATTTACTTCGATACCTTTTCCATGTGCTATAGAATATTTTAAAATTTCCATTATGATATCTTTTACATACATGAAAGCATATTCTCCTCCCTTGTCATATCGTATAATCATATCCAAATGACCTAATACACAATAATTATCATACATTTGCATCACTTTTAGGATTTCCTCATAATACCTCTCATTGTATTCCTTTTGGGTTTTTCCATTTTGAAAATCCTGTCTCCAAAATTCCTTATTATCTACTTGATGGCAAGACAAAATAACAAAGTCAAAATTATAACTGTCGAATGTTTTTTGAAATTCCGAAACAGTATTTGTCTGCATGCCAAATTCAATTCCAAATTTTAATCCTATCTGACTTCCGAATTTTTCCTTACATCTTAGAAATTCTTTGTGATAAGATTCACAGTCACAATTAAGTTCCGTCTTCACGCCATAATCGATATGTTCCGTAAAACAAATTTCATCTAATCTCAGAGAGATGGCTTTTTTGATTTCCTCGTCCATCGGATAAGTTGAATCATCACTAAAACTGGTATGAATATGATAATCTGCTAACATTTACTTTCCTCCTAACGTCTTTTTATATTATTCTTGCTCATAAGCATCAAAACCACTTAGCACCTCATATCCATCTGTTTGGTTTTATTTAGGTTTTCTACCATACATAGCATAAGCAATACAAAAATGATTAGGTAGAATGGATACAATTTTATGCTGATATGCTCTGCAATCAATCCAAATAAAGGTGGCATAAAGGTACTTCCTATATAGGCACAAGCCATCTGCATTCCCATGATTGCCTGAGACAAATCTTTTCCAAAGTTATCCGGTGTCGCATGTAAAAGGCTTGGATAAATTGGTGCACATCCCATACCGATTAGGACAAATCCGGCGCACAGTGTCGACTTTCCTAATGGGAGTAGTAATGCAATAATGCCGAACACTGCTATTCCCTGTCCTAGACGGACCATATTTTTGTCACCTATTTTCATAGTAATAAAGCCGCATAGGAATCTTCCAACAGTAATTCCTAAATAGAATAGGGAGATCCACATAGCTGCCTCGTTTGCTGATATTCCTCTTTCCATTACCATATAACTGCTACCCCAAAGACCGGTTGTAGTTTCTAATGCGCAATATGAGAAAAATGCTACCAAAACCGATTTTGCTCCCGGTAATTTTACTAGTTCTTTTATGCTAAGACTTTTTGCTGTTTTTTGTTTTTCATCTGTTTCTGTACTGTTCTTTTTCCAAAGTGGTATGGAAAAAATTAGAATTGTAGTCAAACATATCTGAATTATGAAAATGAAACGATAACCGGCATTCCAAAGCATCCCTCCAGTCAGACAAAATCCCATGATATATGGACCCAATGTAGCTCCTATTCCCCAAAAACAGTGAAGCCAGCTCATATGTTTTGCCTTATAGTGTACTGCTACAAAGTTATTGAGTGCAGCATCCACGGAACCAGCCCCCAACCCATAAGGAATTGCCCACAAACATAACATAACAAAAGAATTAGATATGGAAAACCCAAATAGTGCCACCGCTGTCATACACACGCTCAGTGTCGTTACTTTTCCGGTCCCCAATTTCTTAATCAGTCCGTCACTAAAAAGGCTGGAGATAATCGTTCCGCCTGCGATAATCATGGAGATAATACCTGCAAAAGACATCGGCACATGCAAATCTCCATACATGCTTGGCCATGCCGAACCTAGCAGTGCATCCGGTAACCCTAAACTAATAAATGAAATATAAATGATTATTAATAAAATTGTAAACACTGATTTCAATCTCCCTTTTGAAATTTTAATTTATACTATAATAATACCGATAATATTTTTTTGTATCAATAACAAATAAGACGTATAATATAATAAAAACGCCAAAAAGGAGAAATCTATGTCAATTAAACCATGTGGTCTTAAAATAGCAGAAGATAAGCGTGAGTTGGAAACCAGGGGTACTCCCATGTTCCCCTGTGGAGGGTACTTTTCAGATATAAGCAAGGGAGTGACTGGGGATATTCCTTGGCATTGGCACGATGAAATCGAACTGTTGGTGGTCCATAGTGGAGCGGTATGCCTAAGTATGAGTAAAATGAGTTACACGCTGCATAAAGGTGAAGGAGCATTCATCAATTCAGGTGTGTTGCATTCTGCGCAGATTGAAGGGAATGATGGATGTATACTGAATTCCTTTGTGTTCCGGCCTTCTCTGATTTATGGCGAGGTCGAAAGTATCATCGAACAGCGGTATATGCGCCCCCTAAGCAGCACAAACGAGCTTTCTTGTATCGTGTTCCATAAAACGATTGAATGGCAGGCACAGACACTGCACTGTATCCAGTCAGCCTATGATGCCTTTCAAAAAGAAGAATTCGGCTATGAACTGTTGGTATGGGAAAACTTGTCCCATGTATGCTATCTGATTATCCAAAACATGCTCCCTGTCTTGGAACAGCAAAAGCAAGGTGAAAATATGGACTCTGTCCGTGTGAAACAAATGCTGAATTTTATCCATAAATCCTATGGGGAAAGCTTAGGATTAAAGCAAATTGCTGATGTATCCATCATCAGTAAACGGGAGTGTTTACGATGCTTTCAGTCCATACTTGGGATGTCACCTATGCAGTATTTGATCAAATACCGTATATCTGTGGCTGCTCGCCTCTTACGCGAGACCGACGAATCAATTACTGAAATCTGCAACAGGTGTGGGTTTGTCAGTCCTAGCTATTTTTCCAAAATGTTCAAGCGGTTTATCGACTGTACACCCACATCATATCGGAAAATCTTGTATTAAACTGAGAAAAAATGAAAGAAGCTGATTTTTACGAAAAGAATTACAAAAGTTGAAATAGTACTATAATAATAATAATAATAGCAATTATTGCGATATCATCGAAGGTAATATCTACAGAATTATTTGGATATGATGAAGGTGCTTTTACAGGTTCAAGAAAAGGAGGAAGTATTGGGATTTTTGAGTTAGCTAATAAAGGCACCATATTTCTAGATGAAATAGGGGATATGCCGCTTGATCTTCAAGCTATACTTTTAAGAGTTATAGAACAAAAAAATTTTATGAGGATTGGGAGCAATATTTCAACAAGTGTTGATGTAAGAATAATTACAGCTACAAATAAAAATTTAAAAGAGAAAATAAAACAAAAACA
>NZ_DATCQT010000070.1:0-100038 GCF_036569345.1 Clostridium sp. | reverse complement strand
TGCACTTCTATTTCAAGTTGTGTACCATCTTTTGTTTTAGCTCTAACATCTATTATTCCTGTCTTATCTCCAATTAATTCAGGTGTTAGCTCTTTATTTTCAACTATTTCAAGTGTTACTAATTTATCTCTATCTTTTTTACTTAAGATTGCATTAAGGAGTGCTATTAAATTATCTTTTGTTTCTTCCTCACCGAAGGTTTTCTTAAAGATGAAGTCATTTAGAGGCTTTAATCTTTCCATATTATCATTCCTTCCTATATTCTTATTTTATCAGAAAATTACATTTTATTCTACTCTACTTTTAAAATATTAAATTAATGTCGTGAAAAGCATCCCCTCACGACAAAAAAACTACCAAAATATAAATTTCAGTAGTTCCACCCTGGCTACCGCCAAGTTTTTTGTTTATATTCTTTTCTAAGTTTCTTAACTTTACTTCCCAACTTCTTCGCCTTGCTATTTGCTAATATTGACGTTCTTGAATAAAATTAAATCAATATAAACTTAATTTTTAAATATATCAATACTATTATTCCATATAACCTTTATTATATTGTATGATCATTCATTTAACGTCATTACTTAGCATACCATTTTATCCCAAGGGTCTGACCCCTTACAGAGTTTGGAAGTGAAACGGACAAGCTGTGTTGCTACTTACACCCTCCCATCTGAACTAGGGATAGGGATTATCTGTTACGAAATTTAAGTACAAGGAAATTATAACCATATGTGACTAAACCCGAAGTGTAGCATTACTGCCAGTGTCTCCGTCTTCACCTATGCTTCGCAACATTACATTACTGCAATGCTGGCAGGAGTATTAGTCAGACTCAGTATCCATAAGATATTAGGCTCTTATACTGGTCTCGAAAATATTAGTTACCAATTGCAGGTTCACAGCAGTGTTCACTCTACTACGAGGGTATTATGCTGTAATTAAGGTCGCACTCGCATCAGATGTTCCATCTTCACCTAGCCTCCGCATACGTTGTTCACGAAACGTTCACAACTCCCGGTGATCGTTGCGAGACCTTGCTTGAGCTTGCTAATATTTTCAAATTAAAATTGAACTATTTGACGATTCCTTTATCTCTCACTTTTCATCCTAACTTTTTCACCTTTAATTCGCATCTGCTGTCACACTTTCGCCAAGCCTACGCATGCCAATTTATGTCTTCCAATATATGGATGAACGTAGTGAATACGTTTATTTGTTTCTAATAAAAAAATATTACCAATAGCAACCGTTTTCCACAGTCTTTGATTTTCCAGGTATATCTTCCGGAGATGGATGCACCCAATATTCATTGAAAAGAGCCTGAAATTGCGGAATATTGTCCCATCTGCTCCCTCTAATTCCGAACAGTATCTGGAGAGCACCGCCCATATGAACCGTTATTTTTCCAGCTTGTTTCAATCTCGCGGCCAAAGGAAAACCATATGCTCCACATCCGATAATCGCGACGTCAAAATCACATTTCATTGCCTCCTTGTACATATAATCAAGCGCATCAAACCAACTTGCAAAACGTTCATCTTTTTCACCTGCAATTGTTTGAACCGCTTTGATTGTAGTCAATTCAAATTCAGGCAAAACATCCGTTTTGTTAGGAAACAGCTTTTCTCTTTTTTCATACTGACTCTCAATTTCTTTAGCAAATGGATGAATAACCAGAACCTTTTTCCCACGTAAAGCACTTGTCCATGGCTGTTCAAAATAATATGGTTCCAAACTTTCTAGCATACACGTCTTTGGAATCGTTTTTTCATATTGTCCAATTATATAATCTTCCATAGGATTAAACCATACGCCTATTAAATCAATTGATTCTATGGCTTGCTCCATTATGTCAACAAATTTGTGTGCTGAATCATAATCTAACGGAAAGAACCCGGACCATGTCCCCAACTGTTGCAAAGCCGCATTTTGCTTCTGGCTATGTTGCTTAGAACTGTTTTCAAACTTCACCATAGTGTTAAGCTCAGTAGCACCAAAACGTCCAGCCATAAATGGTTCTCCATTTTGAATTGCTTCTTTTAATAGGTCATTTCCTTCTTCTGCACTCAAAATTCTTTGCCCAAGATATTTCTTGAAAGCATACTTCCGATGGCTCAGTTTGTTACAAAGCTTCACAGCATTCCATTTAAGCACATACATGAATCGGTTCATCCTCATTTTAATTTTTCCTCCTCATATTTTTACAACCAACTTATTATAAATTTAATTCCAATTGATATTGCACAAACTGAAACGAGCGTACCTATCGATAATTTTGCGTACCTGTTTTTCAAATCGGGGTCAATGCTGAACATGTCGTTATAAAACCAGATATGCATAAAGACATGTAGCAACGCAAAACAAACAAGAGAAATTAGCGGATTATGCCATACTGCGCTGAACCCGTAAAGAACAATCGCATCCGTCACCAACGTCACCATAGCATTCATCATATCTCTCTTTTGCATACCAATGATTGATGGAAACCCACCAAAGCAATGAACCAACAGAAAAAACATATTCCAAACAATCATTATTTGAATATAAGGTCCGCAACCCTCCCAATTGGAACCCAATAAGAGCGGAACCAAAGTATCCCCAAACGCCATAATAATAACTGTAGGAATGCAATAAAGTAACATGATAGTTTTTGCAATTTTGAAAGTAAATTTTCGAGCATCTCCGGATGTCCTTTGTCTTTCGGCAGCATCTTTGAAATACACCCTGGTAATGGATCCACCAATTAGTGATATCGGTATATTCAACAACCTTTGTGTCATTGAATAATAACCAACCACTGATTTTCCAAAAAACATGGAAAGAATTTGTACCGGCAACTGGTTTGCGATACTATTCATCAAAGATGAGGGATATTGAAAAACTATAAAGTCACGGTTCTTTTTCAGCAAATCCTTGCTTGATTGAACCGTCATATGCGTCTTCATAGAACCTTTATGACGCTGCATATGCAAAAGTGTCAACACCTGACTTATTATCGTACCCACGTAAAGCCCGGCATTCTTATAGCCATTCAAGCCAAGAATAATTAAAAGCCCGTTATTTATAAGTGGCGTAAGAATTGGATTTACCAATAGTACATTATACTTTCCCAACCGATTCAGCCATGCATATGTCATATTGGTTGCATTAAGCACATAGGAATGAATAAATAAGAGAAACAGTAACAAATAATAATTCATTTCCACATTGCAAATTTTAAACCATGGTGCAGAAATTGCACATACCCCATAAACAATCGACAAGATTACACCAGAACCATGTATCGCTATTTTGTATAGATCCTTCGCTTCATCATCTGTATCCGCAACCATGATTGCAGATTGTAAACCAAATCCCATAAAGCCAACAACCAGAGTAGCTGTTGATATGAAAAGTGCTAGATTGCCATACTCAGTGACACCATAAATTCTGGTCGAAACCGGTACAAGTAATACAGAGATTGCTTGTCCTGCTATTGTTCCTGTCAACATTTTCGAAATATTCTTAATAAAATTCGAAGTTTTCAATTTTCTAATAATCGAAGTGAATTTTCCCTTTATTTTCATCTCCCCCCTTCAAATATCGATTGAAAACAACTTACATCTTATTGTTTCGAAACAACTGATTTCAATTTTCCTCGAATCTTTCCAGCCAAAACCAGAACACTTTTAAGCTTAACCTGTACTTTTTCACTAGCTGTTAGCTGCTTATAATACATTTGGCATATTGCCGAAACAGTAGCTTTGCTTTCTTGATGTGTTCGTTTGGAAAGGCCATCAGGTGTATTGCGATAGGCCGTCCCATATTCAAATGTGCAATAGAATGGAACAATAAATGAAAGCCGTAACAGCAAATCTAAATCTTCGTAGAAATCCACCTCGTAACAATACAATCCACACTTTTCGATAATTTCCTTTTTAATGCAGTAGTCACGAGGAATATTACTTGCTTTGTTATTTGAGACAAAATCAACTTTGGCATCCCCGTTTACATATTTCCGTCTATTCGTTACAGGTAATTTTTTTTGAGTATTAGTATAATTTACCCTAACAACTTTTGAGTAGGCGACTATATCCGCTCCTCTTTCAGCGTACTGTTTCAATAGAGATATTTCGTTCTCTATTTTCGCTGGGTTATAATAATAGTCATCAGCATCCAAAAATGTCACATATTTACCTAATGCTTGTGAAATGCCAATATTTCTCGCGTTGGATACGCCCCCATTTTTTTGTAACAAAATTGGTTTGACAACATCATAATGCTCTGCCAAACTTCTAATGATATTTGTAGAAGAATCCGTAGAATAGTCATCCACAACAATTACTTCTTTATTTTCATAAGTTTGTTCTATCGCACTCATGACGCATTGTTCCAAAAAATCAACTTTATTGTAGTTCGGAATAATAATTGATATCTTATCATTCTCCATCTTTTTTTACCTCTTGTATTAAAATCTTTATATCTCCAAATTGATCCACGTGTGCCTTGATCCATTTTTCATCTTTGTCCCACCATTGAAGTTGCTGCAAAAACTTAATGTCGTCCTCTGAAAAGCGATATCTTATTATTTTTGCCGGAACCCCGCCAACAATCGCATATGAAGGAATATCATTTGACACAACAGCGCCCGTGGCAACAATTGCTCCATCGCCTATTTCAACGCCATCCAAAATTCTTACATCCGCACCAATCCAAACATCGTTGCCAATTTTAATTGAATAGCCATCATATTTGGGATGAGGTAATTCTTCGAATTTATTGTTGTTTACATATGTAAAACCTGCTTGCTTTCTGGTTGAATAAAAAGCCGGATGGATAGACACAAAATCTTTGGTTGGATGTTTGCCATCAATTGTACGAGTTCTGGGCCCAATGCATGTATATTTACCTATTAATGCGTTATGAACATAAGTTTCCTCTCCACAGTAAGAAGCATAACCAAAAGATAATTTTCTTATATTTGTCCCACTCGCTAAACGGTTGGCACCATAAAATGTACATCCACTTCCGATTGTCACATGTCGTTCAATCAACACACCCTTTTTTTTATAATCGTATACTCGCTTTATCGAAGCGAATTTGAACAGCCACTCCTTCATTTTACGTCTCCTTTTCTAATAAAATGCGCCGGATTTCCTGCCCAAATTTCATTGTCAGGAATATTTTTGGTCACAACAGAACCAGCACCTATAATTGAATATTTTCCAATCGTTACTCCCTTTAGGATAAGTGAATGTGCACCAATAAATGCATTGCTCTTGATCACAATAGATTTGCTTACTGGAACATCAATATCTATCCCTTTTCCTCGAAGAGAATAATCTAACGAATGAAAATCTGTATCGTAGATTTTAACCCCACCTCCAAGAAAAACGTTGTCTTCAATGGTTATTCTTTTATGGCAAAATATTGCAACGTTAGACATACCGACATTATGGCCTATTGTTAATGGAGCATTATTCCGCATAGATATTACAGTATGCTCCATTCCACCAATAGGATTTGCACTTTCACAAGAATTGATACGTACATTATCTCCAATTGTCATCGTTCCATTTCCATGCAAACGCAATCTACCATTGATTTTCAAAGTCTTCCCATAGCGCACTTTTTTGCGTTTCAACAGAAGACAATTCCATAAATTTAGAAAGACATTATAAATACTATACAACAGCTCTTTCATATTGAACCTTCTTATTCTTTAGTTTGAAATGATACAATATATATATTAAGACCACACCATAGGCATAAGCTGGTGTTGAAAAATTGAATCTTATATTTGATGTAAATATGGTGCTGACAAATAGCAAATAAATTGCCATACTACAACTGTCGGTCCTTCTTTTTGCTAAATTATATGCATTTTGGCTCAAAACTCCATAGATTAAATTTCCAAATATTACGCCAAGCATACGCCAATCCAAGTAGAAATAGAAGAACGAAGAAACATAAGCATTGTTACGCTGGCCATCGCCAATAGAAAAAAATACGTTTGTATATTTTGCCAGGGTTAAAAATTGCGGAATAGAATCGATATGTCCAATGCTCTGTAAAACCGTTGTGATTGGCTCTATGAAACCCCGAAGTCCAATTATGCCATATGTAATATCGCCACTATTTTCGGCCAATTTCGTAGTAATTTCCATCAACGGGATGCTGCAAGTATAATCATTATATAAAGCATACCAGAAACCTTGATGTCCTTGACGCTGATTTGTTGTATAAACTAGTGTACTAATAACAGCTATTATAATAACAGCGAAGACTTTCTTCTGTTTTTTTGTCACATGTATTTTTTTTGACATCAGCATCATGCTAATACTAAAGTAAAGAATAAAATCTACAAATTTAATTCTACCTCCATTTATAATCCACTGTGAAAGCAACAAATAAATCGAGACAAACAATGGGAATTTTTTCTTTTTGTTTTTTACAAATTCAATAACTCCAATTGGTATAAGAGTGGTAATTAGTGTCTCATTGATAACATTCTGAATAAAATAGTCTTTTGCATTCGAAATAACTCCCTCACCTACGGTCCAATATGACGCGCGAAGTTCTCCCAAACTAGCCCCACTCATTAATTGAGGAAGAGCCTTAATCAGATTTCTAGTGCACAAAACAATACTTATGATTGCTAATACACTAAATAACTTTTCTTGCAAATCGTTCCGATTTAGGATATATGAAGATTTTGCATTACCGTTTTTGCGAATTTTAATTGTCTTCTCTCCTATTAAAATAGCTCCAAATGCATAACATATAATTCCAACTAGAAATATAAAATACACATGATTTGAAGCCTCGATTTCACCATATAGTCTCAAAGAACCTAATCCGATTATAATAGTCCAAAATGCGCAAAACAGAAAACCTGGATTATAAAAAGTATGATATCTTAAATAGCATAGCAACGCTAAAAAAGCCGCACAAATTACCACTATAACTGACATTCTAATATATCACATCCTTTCGAATTGACTTTTCATTGCCGAAAGCCAATAGTTTACCGGTGTAGCCATTAATAAAAATGATAACCTGTAAATTGGATTCGCATTTGACTTCTTACTCATCAGTTGCTTACCGGTCATTTGTTTTCGTACACGTAAACCAGTAGTATCTTCTTTTACAATATAAGTAAGATCATTAAATGCCCTAATACTATATCCTTTTTTTGAGGCTCTCATTGTCCATTCGTAGTCTGAAAGATAGTGTGGTAGGAGTATTGGATGAAATCCACCTATTTTAATTATATCTGTTGTCCTGCAGAAAAGGCTCCGCGTGGAAACACAGTTTCCACTTAGTGACAAATCCAGAACAGGGTTACCCTTAAATTTTGGAAAATCCCATATAATTGGCAAATCAACTACTTTATGTGTTATGTTTCCAATTCCTACACCACTAATTAAAGTTTTATTAGACGTCTTAAGATACTTCACGCCTTTTTCAATATAATCGCTCTCAAATTCAACATCGTCATTGGAAATCAATACATATTCTTCCTTGTCATTACAACTAGCATCTATCCATTTGTATGCTTTGTGTAAGGCACCACCCCACCACAAATTGCCATTACCTGTGATAATCGTCGAATTTGGGAATCTGGTATTCACCATATCAGCTGTACCATCAGTAGAACCATCGTCCACCAAAATCAGATGAATATCTTTATATGTCTGCCTTAAAAGTTGATCAATTAACTTTTCAGTTATGCTATATCTATTATGTACCGCTGTAATTACATGAATCATCCTCAGCACCTCCTATACTCCTTCTTGCAATTTCTTTATATGAAAACACTTTCATTCCTTTTTCTTGAGCTATAGACTTCATTCGATTATATTGTTGAGGATTGTTTATAATTTGCTCTAATTTCTTTTTAATTTCTTTTACACTATCTTCCTTCAAGAATTCAACATTGCCACCCAAATCTACATGAGTTGTACCCTCCCAGTATTTACAAATCATTGGAATACCTTGCCCAACAACCTGTTCCCAAAATACCGAGTGCCTACCGGGAAACACTGCAAGGTCTGCTGCTGCAAAATAATCATAAGAGTCATTTGATTGTATCCAACCAATATATTGTACTTTAGTTTTATCAGATAACACATTAATCTTGTCCTTAAGTTCTGGTACTACCGAACCAAATACAATTAATTTGACCCTTTCATTTTGAATATTCTTTACAGCTTGCATTAATAAAAGTGTCTGTATTTTAAATAAGTCTATTTTCCCACCTGTAATGATAAGAAAATCATTATCACATATATTAAAACTAGTTCTAATTTTTTTTCTTACTTCTAGTCTTTTAGCCTGTAGTACTCTCTCATCATCACTTCCCATAACTAATAATTCACATTTCTCAGCTGGAAGTTTATAAATATTTTTAAGGAAATCAACCCTTGCAGGAAGTACTCCATAAAATTTTATTGTATATGGTTCAATTAACTGTGCACAACGCTTCCACAAAATTTTATGTAATATATTTTTAGACAACCAATTTGTAGCACTATTAGAGAAATCCGCATGATTATCTATATAGACTTTTACTTCAATATTTTTTTTTAAATAATTAACTACTTTATCAATATCAGGGAATTGACAACCATGTATAAATATAATACCAGGATGCTCTACCTCCAACGCCTCTCTTAAACCATAAAACCGTTTATATTTTTTATTGAAATCGTCTTTTCCACGCATTTTCAATCGAATCATTTTTACACCGTCATCATTGACATAATCATTTTTTTCAAAAGGTTTTAAAATACCTTTTGTATTGTATTCCCATTGAGAAGCAATAAACGTCACATGATATCCTAATTTTACATGATATTTAGACAACAAATTATCCTGATAAGAAAAGTTATCAGTTACCACTCCAGATAAACAAATGTGAACAACTTTCATTATGTCACCCCTTTCTTCTTTTTTTCTATTAATTCTAGTATGTCAAAAATAAATAAGGATATCGGTGCAAAAGTATATAACAAGGAATTGAATACTTTTAGTCCAAGTCGATTTAAAGCTACAGCGACCCAATGGGTATTTTGCTTTCTAATCAATCTACCACAGCTTAAAATCAACTTTGAAAAATTAAGTAAAACTGATCGTTTCTTTACGTCAGGACTATCATACGATACGTAAGCAGCAAAATTATCAACAAAAGGGATTTGGACATACATAGACATTTCTTCCAATGTAGGATTAAAAATAAATCTTCGATATTGTTTTAAAAATAGCTTATAATAATCTTTTTTAACAAACATTGTTTGAGAATAAGCACCACATATTTCCCTCATTGCATCTTCTATATTCTGCCGAATTGGCAATGTAACCTCTCTATATGCCTTTTCCTCACTTGCTATAGACGTATACGTTGGGACTACAACTTCACCTTCCATAATATAGTCATTTATGGAACCATGTGATGCCAATGATATCATTTCAAGAACTGCAGAATTATAGGCAAAATAGTTTTTTTTTCTATTACTATTATTTTTATCGTATAAAACTCCAATCTTTTTATTCGTAGAATTCATTGTTTTAGGGTTGGCATACGAAAACATATAATAACCATGTATTGCGACTTCATTAGAAAGAATTCTCTTTATATTCTCTTGTGCTGTTCCGCTATAACCAACATCAACAATACAAAGCCCTTTTGACCGATAATCTACGTTAAAGCTATCAAGATACTTAATGAATAATTTTCGTTGTTGCTTTGCACGTAGCGTACATTCCTTCTGAAAAACTTCTGATTCTAATACTTCATCATATATACTACTGTTTTTGAAATCGCTAATCACCTCTTTCGATATAAGAATGTCTTGAAATTCCGCAACTATTACGTCATTTTCTTCTAGCCCTAAATTTTTCAAGAAAGCCTCTAATGTGATATCAGGATAATTCTTATATATTTCCCGAAAGCTATCCTCTTTAATATCAAAGATTGATGCAATTAATGTTGAATGTCTCGAAACTTTAAGATAATATGTATTAATTTTTTCCTGCCCATTCGTAATAACAATTTCTTGATATACATCAAATAATCGTTTAAATAGCTCTCCTTCCCTTGATAAAAAAAATACATCTTTTCTATTTTCTCTAAGCAACTGCTTATATAAATTATCAACAAAAGAGAACATACAAAAGGCAACATGAGAAAAAGGTATTTTTCTTTTTTGCACCCACTCTTCTTTTAAAAGCAAATCTAAAATTATTCTGTTTTTCTGAAACTCTTCCTCAAAAGCTTTATATCTTTCATGATACTGAGAACTATCAACATAATAAGAATTCAAACCTTTGAGTCTTGCATTTTTATAATCGCTTGTCTTTGAGTCTCCAATCATTAATACTTTATCTGGTATAATTTTTAATTTTTCTAAAACGCATTGATACAAATTGCCAGTAATCTTTGTTTTACAGAAATCACTGGAAGAAAATATCTGATTTTCTTTAATATCTAATCCTTTTGCTATAAACAATTTACACAAAACACTTCCATTCAGATAGAAATCTGAAATAAAAACAATTTGCATATCCATACAAAGTAATTTAAGATATAATTGCAGAAATTTCTCATCAATATATCCAACTTTTTTTTCTACCTCCAATTCAAAATCAATACACCTGGCATTAAATTCCTCATATGAATCCTGTATACCCATGAATTTATATATTCTCATTGTCATTTGATCATATCTACATTCCTTATCAAGCCCTTTTCTCACATTATCCAATTTTGCAAAGCGTCTTGCATTTAGTTTCAGTAATACCAAGTGACTAATACTCATATTTAAATCATAATAATCTATTAGCCGCTTTGCCCACATTCTAACAACATGATCTGGAGATACTTCCCTATGAATTACTGTATCAAATATATCAAATGCGATTACAGTAGCTTTCATCTTCTCTATAGTTTCTAAAATTCTATTTGTATTCAAATCAATCACCCTCATTTTACATTATTTGTGAGCTCAGCTTTTCAAACTAAAATTTTCTGCTATAGTAGAGTTATATATGTGTTAATATTCTTTATAACCCATGAATCGGTGGTTGAAATTATAAACAAAACATATTTATTATTTAACATATTTTATCTGTCTCACAGTCTCTTTATTACTCTAGCCGGATTTCCAGCAACGACACTATTTCCTTCAAACTTACCACAAACTACTGCACCCGCTCCAACTACACATCCATCCCCAATTTTACTTCCCTTAAGTATCAGTGTATTACATCCAATAAAACAATTTCTTCCAATAAAGATTTCCTTGCTTCTTATCATATTCTTATCGTCCCTATTCCTTGCCTCAACCTCTAAAGGATGAAAATCATTATCTAATATCTTCACATTCCCACCAATCAAAGTATTATCTCCTATAGTTATACCTTTTCTAGCATATATTGTAACTCCAGAAATACCTACATTATTTCCTATATGTATCTTTGCCTCTTCTGTTCTTGTAACAATTATAGTTCTATGGTTTATCCCTATTAAATTAGAAAGAAAACTGCTTTTTATACTGCAATTTTCTCCAATCTTTAACACTGATCCCTTTTTCTTAAATATTACTGGCACTCCAAATAAATTTAAATTTTTACCAAAACTTACCTTATTTAATTTCATAAATATTTTATAATAATTACTTTTAAACATTACTACTCCCCTAAATACTTACTTTTTATTAATTTTCATATGTATTACTACCTAATCTTCACAAAGAATTTCCCTACTATACTTCACTATTGCAACATCCTTCTTTATGTACTTATCAACATATTCTTTACCTTGAATTCCAAGTGTCTTATATTCATCAATATTATCAATAATTTTCTTTAGTTCATCATAAATTAAATTGTACTTCCCTGGTTCAATACATACTCCGCATCCGCATTCTTCTATAATTAACCTAGCTTCTGAACCTTCATCCAAAACTCCAAATACAGTTTTACCAGCAGCCATTACTCCATAAAGTTTACTAGGTACTGATACTCCCTTTATCCCTTTAGCATTAACTACTAAATGTACATCTCCTGCATTTAAAGAATAAATTAAATTTGCTTTATCTTGATAAGGTATGAATTTAACATTATCTAGTTTATTTTCATTTACATAATTTTCTATATCCTGCTTTACACTTCCAGCTCCTATGAAAGCGAAGGCTACATCATCTCTACCACTAAACCTAGCAATAACCTTTATTAAGTTTTCTAAATCATAATATAACCCTATGTTTCCAGAATACATAATTACAGTTTTATTTTCCAAACCATATTTCTTTTTAAAAACTAATACTTTTTCATTATTATCCGATAAAGAATAAATCTCTTTTTCATCAATCCAGTTATTTATAAAAACATTCTTAGGCACTTTTTTATTTTTAAACCTATTCCTTAAGGTTTCCTGCATATCTCTTCCCACAAGAATCACCTTATCAGCTCTCTTGCAAGAAAACTTATCTACCGCCATAGCAACATTAAGTATAATTTTATTTTTACTATATCCAACTGCCATAGTCTGCTCAGGATTAAAATCCTGAATGTTATAAATAAACTTTGCTCTCTTTACAATCTTTCCAATTACCCCGAGAACTCCACCTAAAATTGGAGGCTGAGAAACACTAAATATTATATCCTGTTCCCCAACTTTAAAAGTAGCATAAATAGCATTGAAAAAATAAGCTAATATGTTTTTAATCCTACTTATTTTGTTCTTCTTATCAAACTCTGGCACTCTAACTCTTATAACTTTTATATTAGCATATCTCTCTATAAATATCTTATTTTTCTTATACTTTTCATCTACTTTGCCATTGTAACTAGGAACCACACATATAACAGTTATATCAAATTCATCTTGCAACCCCTCACATAACTCAGTTAAAATCTGTCCTGTAGATGCTACATCTGGATAAAAGTAATGAGCATAAACTAATAATTTCTTTTTGTTTTTCATATTTCATTCCTTTTCTCAAAGTTAAGTTTTTATACATTAACCTAATAATCTTTTATTTACTAGCAGCCACTTCTCCTATAGCCATATCAACAATATTCAAAACTTCTTTTCTTCCCACAGAGTAATAATCTACCTGATATTTTTCCGCCGCTTCTATAGAGTAACAATTTCTTCCATCATATATTATAGGTGTTTTCATAAGACGTTTATAATCAGCTAAAGCAATTGATGTTATCTCTTTCCACTCAGTAAATATAAATGCAATATCTGCATCTTTTAATGCGTCTTGTGGATTGTTCACATAATTTATTCCTGTTGGGTACAATTTTTTAAAATTGTTTATACCTATAGGATCATAGGCTATTATTTCTGTCCCTTCATCTAATAACCTTCTTACATTTGGTATAGAAGGAGCTTCTCTTAAATCATCAGTTCCAGGCTTAAATGTTAAACCAAGAATAGCTACCTTCATTCCTCTTAAACTACCAAATCTTTGTTTAGCTTTTCTAAACAACTTGTATTTCTGATTTTGATTAACCTCAATAGCAGCTTTTATAGTTTTAATTTCATAACCATGATCATTAGCTAACCAATGAAGTGCTTTTGTATCTTTTGGAAAACATGAACCACCATAACCTATCCCAGCATTCAAAAACTTATCTCCTATTCTAGGGTCATAACTCATTCCTTTGGCAACATCTTCTACATCTGCACCAACAATTTCACAAAAATTAGCTATTTCATTCATGTAAGATATTTTAAGTGCTAAGAAATCGTTTGATGCATATTTTATCATTTCAGCACTTCTTCTTTTTGTTATAACTAGTGGTTGATTAAAAGGTTCATAAATTTGAGTCAATATATTCTGAGCATTTTCTGTTTCCACACCAATTACAATTCTACTAGCATGTAGGGTATCTTTAACCGCAGTGCCTTGTGACAAAAATTCAGGATTTGAAGCCACTTCAACATTTACATCATTCACTAAATTTTCTTTTATAATTTCTTCAATTCTATCATTAGTTCCAATTGGCACTGTAGATTTTAATACAACTAAACAGTCTTTTTCTACGTTTTCAGCTATTTGCTTAACTACAGCAAATACATAATCTAAATTTGCTGATCCATCAATTCTTTCTGGTGTTCCAACTCCTATAAAAATTACATCTACATCTTTATAAGCCTTTTCATAATCAGTAGTGAAATCTAATTTTTTAGCTTCATAATTCTTTTTTAATAATTCTTCTAAACCAGGTTCATATATAGGTGAAATTCCTTTTTTCATCATGTTAACCTTATTTTCATCTATATCTACACAAGTAACTTTATGTCCAACCTCTGATAAACAAACACCTGTTACTAGACCTACATATCCTGTACCAGCTACAACTATTTCCATTTATATTTCACCACTTTCACTAATTCATACAAATTAACTATTTATAATTCTCCCTAAACCACTCATAACTCATCTTAACCCCATCTTCAAGATCAACCTTATACTTCCATCCAGTCCCCTCAAGCTTACTAACATCTAATAACTTTCTCTTAGTGCCATCCGGCTTCTCAATATTAAACTTAAGCTCACCGTTAAATCCAACAATGTCCTTTACCATCTCAGCCAATTGTCCTATAGTAAGTTCTTTTCCAGTACCTACATTTACATGCTCTTCACCATCATAATTTTCCATCAAATACACACAAGCATCTGCCATATCATCTACATATAAAAACTCTCTAAGTGGATTTCCAGTTCCCCATACTTCAACTACTGGCTCGTTATTAACTTTAGCTTCATGAAATTTTCTAATAAGTGCAGGCATAACATGTGAATTATTCAAGTCGTAATTATCATTAGGTCCATAAAGATTAGTTGGCATACAGCTTATAAAATTATCACCATACTCTCTTTTGAAAAATTGACACATTTTAAGTCCTGCAATTTTAGCTATTGCGTATCCTTCATTTGTTGGTTCAAGATATCCTGAAAGTAAATATTCCTCTTTAATTGGTTGAGGACAATTCTTGGGATATATACAAGAACTTCCTAAAAACAAAAGTTTTGTAACCTTGGAATCATGTGCTGCTTTAATAATATTATTTTGCATTTCCATATTCTCATATATAAAATCAGCTGGATATGTACTGTTAGCTCCTATTCCACCAACTTTTGCAGCAGCCTGAAAAACATATTCCGGTTTTTCTTTTTCAAAAAAGTTTCTAACCTCCTGCTGATTCATTAAATCTAATTCATTATGTGTTTTCCCTATTATGTTTGTATATCCTTTTTCTTTAAGATTACGAACTATAGCTGAACCTACGAGTCCTCTATGACCAGCTACATAAATTTTACTATCTTTATTCATACTAGCACTTCCTTATTTAGTTATAGCGGCTTTCGCTATCTAGTTACGGCTGCTTCTTTCTTAGCTATAAATTCAGCTGAACTAATCCCAGCTATTTCTCTCATATCAGCATCTACCATCATCTTAACAAGTTCTTTAAAACTAACTTTTCTTTCCCATCCAAGTTCTGTTTCAGCCTTTGTACAATCTCCCCAAAGTAGTTCAACTTCTGCTGGTCTGAAATATCTTGGATTTATATCAACGTAAAGATTTCCTGTTGCCTTATCGTATCCTTTTTCTTCTACTCCTGTGCCTTTCCACTCTATATCTATTTGAATTTCTTTAAACGCTAACTCTACAAATTCTCTAACAGTATGGGTCTCATTTGTTGCAATAACACAATCTTTTGGTTTATCTTGTTGAAGTAATAACCACATAGCTTCTACATAATCACCGGCATAGCCCCAATCTCTTTTTGCATCCATATTACCAAGTGATAATTTTCCTTGTTTTCCTGCCATAATGCTAGCAACTGCTCTAGTTACTTTTCTAGTAACAAAAGTTTCTCCACGCCTTGGAGATTCATGATTAAATAATATTCCATTACATGCAAATAAGTCATAGGATTCTCTGTAGTTTACAGTTATCCAATAAGAGTATAACTTTGCTACTCCATAAGGGCTTTTTGGATAAAAAGGTGTTTTTTCACTTTGTGGTGCTGTGCCAGGTAATCCTCCAAAAAGTTCAGAGGTTGATGCTTGATAAAATTTACATTTTAATCCGCTTTCTTTTATGGCATCTAATAATCTAAGAGTTCCCATACCATCTGTATCTGCAGTATATTCAGGCACTTCAAAGGAAACCTGAACATGACTTTGGGCACCCAAATTGTATATTTCATCTGGTCTAACTTTTTCTATTATTCTATTTAAATTACTTGAATCTGTTAAATCTCCATGATGAAGAAATAACGATACATTCCCTATTTTAGGATCTTCAAATAAATGATCTATTCTTTTTGTATTAAAAGAGCTAGCTCTTCTAATTATACCGTGTACTTCATACCCTTTTTCTAGTAATAATTCTGTTAAATAAGATCCATCTTGTCCTGTTATGCCTGTTATTAATGCTTTTTTCATGTGTAATACTCCCCTTTATGTTAACTAATTCTATTCTTAAGCTCCCTTATACTCTCAATACCATCTTTCTTACCCACAAATATCATGTCATCTGATTCAACTACATATATATCTTTAAGGCCTGAAATAACTATAGGTTTACCATTACTAATAATAATATTATTGCTACAATCAAAGTTTTTTACATTTCCCATAGAAACATTGTTAAAGCTGTCTTTCTCCCTATATCTTCCAACAGCTTCCCAGCTTCCTACATCATCCCATCCAAAATCCCCTGGAATAACGTATATGTTTTTTGCTTTCTCCATAATTCCAAAATCAACAGATATACTATCTACATTATTATATTTTTCTTTTAATACTCTACTATAATCTTCTTCGCATGTAGCCGCTATTTCACTTAATACTTCAAAAGTATTTATTAGATACCGCTCTGTAAGTTTTAAAATGTTGGTAGCCTTCCAGATAAACATACCACCATTCCAAAGGTATTTTCCATCTTTTAAATATTCTTCGGCCTTATATATATCTGGCTTTTCTACAAACCTATTAACTTCAAGTACCTCGTTTCCATTTATATCGCAATTTATATTGCCGTAGTTTATATATCCATAACCTATTTCTGGTCTATCAGGTTTCATACCTATAGTTACTATTGCCTCGCAATTATTTTCCACAAATTCATCAGCTGAATTTAATATTTCCAAGAAATTATCTTCATCTTTAATAAGATGGTCTGATGGCAATACAGCTATTGTAGCATCTTCATATATCTTGTTAATATGAAAAGCCGAAAGTGCTATGCAAGGAGCTGTATTCTTCCCTACTGGCTCTGTGATAATGTTTTGATGAGGCAAATTAGGTAACTGTTCCTTAACTAAGTCCATATATCTCATACCTGTTACTATAAATATTCTTTCTATAGGAATAAGTTTTTCTAATCTTTTCACACTCATTTGAATCATTGTATCTTCACTAACAAGCTTTAAAAACTGTTTTGGTTTTTCCTCCGTAGATAAAGGCCAAAATCTAGTTCCCTTTCCACCTGCCATTATTAAAGCGCATAACATAATTGTCCCCCCCAATACCATTTCGTAATTACTCGAATTCTACCTTGCCCCTTTATCACCAAACAGTACTTTAAACGTTTTGAATATAAGCCTTATATCTATAAATGTATTTCTTTCTTCTATATACTCAACATCCATTTCCATCCACTCTTCAAAACCAATCTCACTTCTACCCCGAACCTGCCAATAACACGTTAAACCTGGTTTCGCAATTAGCCTTTGTTTCTGGAAAGATGTAAACTCTGCTACTTCTTTTGGTAGACTTGGTCTTGGTCCTACTAAGGACATTTCTCCCTTTAATATATTAATAAGTTGAGGTAATTCATCTATACTTGTCTTTCTTATAAACTTTCCTATTTTAGTCACTCTTGGATCTTCTTTTAATTTAAACATAGGTCCTGACATTTCATTTCTTTCTCTTAGCTTGTCCAAAAGACATTCTGCGTTTGTACACATAGATCTAAATTTATACATTCTAAATTGTAGGCCATCTTGTCCAATTCTATCTTGGGTAAAAAAAACGGGTCCCTTTGAATCGTGCTTAATCCAAATACCAACAACAATTAGCACTGGGCTTAGAAATAAAATCCCACATAAAGCACCAATAATATCAATTATCCTTTTGATCATAAAATAACCTATGTTTTTCTCATACTCTCTGACAATTTCCAATGGTGTCACTGCTGAATTCCTTTCTAATTGTTGCATTTATAGTTCCCCCCTATTAAATAGCAATCAAATTTATATCCCAATATTTAATTTCATTTTTCTATTAACCTTAACTTAACTTTAAGAGCTTACTGCTACTTCCTCCCTTATACTTCTCTGATATGTTGGCACAATCTCCGTAATTTTACTAATTAATGCTCCAACATCATTTCTATTAATAATTCCTTCAAGTTCCCTCATCTTCTCCTTGATCTCACCTAAATCACTAAACGTCGGTCTCCCAACAAATATCTTTTCATGTTTAGTATTAATAAGTCCTTCTTCACTCATCAATAGTTCTTCATAAAGTTTTTCTCCCGGTCGAAGTCCTGTGATTTCTATTTTAATATCTTTATTAGGCTTAAACCCTGAAAGTTTTATTAAGTCCCAAGCTAAATCATATATCTTGACAGGTTGTCCCATATCAAGCACGAATATTTCTCCACCCTGGGCATAAGCACCAGATTGAAGCACTAATTGTGCAGCTTCGGGTATTGTCATAAAAAATCTTGTTATATATTTATTAGTAAGTGTAACTGGTCCACCATGAGCTATTTGCTTTTTAAATAGTGGTATAACTGAACCATTACTTCCTAGTACATTTCCAAATCTCACTGCTACAAAATGTGTTTTACTTATTTTATCCATAGATTGTATAATCATTTCACACATTCTCTTAGTTGCACCCATAACATTAGTTGGGTTTACTGCTTTATCTGTAGATATCATAACGAATCTTTCAACATTAAATCTATGTGCACAATCTGCCACATTATATGTACCAAATACATTGTTTTTTATAGCTTCCATTGGGCTATCTTCCATTAATGGAACATGTTTATGTGCAGCGGCATGGAAAACTATATTTGGTGAATACTTTTCAAATACTTTTTCTAATCTCTGTTTATCTCTAACAGAACCTATTAATACTTTTAAATCTAATTTTGGATATTTATACTGGAGTTCCATTTGCAGATCATAAGCATTGTTTTCATATATGTCAAAAACAATTAATTGTTTTGGCTCGAATTTTAAAATTTGACGACAAAGCTCTGAACCAATAGACCCACCGCCCCCTGTAACCAATATAGTTTTATTATGAATATAACTTTCGATGCCTTTCATATCTAGTAATACTGCTTCACGTCCTAATAAATCTTCAATTTCAACTTTTCTAATTTGATTTAAGGAAACTTTCCCGTTTATAATTTCATACATACCTGGGATAATTTCTATTTTACAATTAGTTTTTTTACATATTTCAAGTATTTGTTTTTTATCCTCGTCACTTATTGTTGGTATAGCTATAAGTATTGTTTGAATATTTTTTTCTTTTGCAATTTTTGGAATATCATGTCGATCTCCAAGTATCTTTACTCCCACAATATTGTTTCCTTTTTTATAAACTTCATCATCAATTACAACTATCGGTAAATACTTACTTTGGCTACTTCTTTTCATTTCTTTTATAACCATAGCTGCCGCTGACCCTGCACCAATTATCATTACCCTTGATTGAATAATTGTACTGGCATTACAATTTACCATACTTTCAAATCTACCATAAATTCTAAAGGACATTCTAACACCAACTATAAAAATAATTGAAAAAGTACAGGCTATTATACTTACTCCATAAGCGAAGGGATGTCCAATAATTCTAACAAAACCAATCATAGCAATATTAGCAGTTAGACATGCACCAATAACTAACATAAATTCATCTACACTTGCATAACTCCAAAGGCTTTCATAAAGCTTGAAGAGATAAAAACAAGTTATATAGATAACTGTTACAATTATCGCTATTTCTTTGTAGTCATTTGAATAAAACTTGAAACTTTTATAATTATATCTAAAATAGAAAGCTAATATATATGCTAAGTTTATTAATACAACATCACTTAATATTAATATTGCTTTTTTCCATTTTCCTAAAGCTTTCATTTTATCCCCCGCTTTTTAAATGTGTATATTTCTTTAACTTTATTATACAAGTTCGACAATTTTATGGCAAATTTTCCAGTTACCAGTTTATCGTATTATTAACCATTTGCTCCAAAATACTTTAAAATGCTCATTATCTTACATTTTGAAAATTCTTTTCTTAATACTTTGTTAACATTTAAACGATGTATATTACGACTTCATGGTTCTACATCTGTCGTCATAAAATGTTTTTTTTGTGGTTACTTTACTTTATATATAATGAAACATAATGATTTTATTTTTTATATTTTAAGTAATTCAAAATTCTATTCAATAATAAATTCAATGTATTTTATACATATAATTTTGTTTTCACTAAATATTTATGGAGTTCGTTATATTTATAAAATTTTTCCATGAATAGTCTTAAACAAAATGATAACCATAATTACTTATCCAGTTTCAGATAAAAATTATGGTTTAAAAGAATTTTATTATTTTGCTTTCTTTCTGCCACTATTCCCTTTACTGGTTTCACCATACTCATATTGATAATGATAATAACCTTTCTTTTTAGAATCAACTTTATTAAGTACAGTCCCTAATATTTTCGCATTTACCTTCTCAAGGAGTCCTTTAGCTTTAATAACTAAATCACGTTCTGCCTCCCCTGAACAAATAACTAAAAGGCAGCCATCCGTATACTGGGCAAGAATTTGTGCATCCGTAACCATTACTATAGGAGGAGTATCTAGAATTATAAAATCATAGCTTTTCTTTAATTCCTCAATAAAATTTTTCATTTTTGTGGAGCCTAATAGCTCAGCTGGATTTGGAGGCCTTGTGCCTGAAGATAAAACGAAAAGATTTGGTTGTATCGTTTCATGAATACCTATATTTGTATCTATTTCATTTTCATTTACCAAAATATTAGACAATCCCTTTTCGTTAGAAAATCCAAAAACCTTATGTACCTGTGGTTTTCTTTGATCGCAATCTATTAATAAAGTCTTGTTTCCACTTTGGGCCATAACCATAGCTAAATTTGAAGAGGTAGTAGTTTTACCCTCTCCTGGTCCTGAACTTGTTACCAATAGGGTCTTAATCTTTTTATCAAAGGAAGAAAATTGGATATTGGTCCTAAGGGTTCTATATGTCTCCGAAATTGGTGAATTAGGTTCTTTAAATGTTATTAAATCTAAACCTGTCATTTGATTCACTACCTTTACCAATTATTTTTTAAGTGAACAATTACTTGTAAGTGAACAATTCATTTATAAGTGAACAATTATTTATAAGTGACCAATCAATTCATGTATTCTATACCATAATATCAACGTTTGAAAAACTGAAATATGTTTTTCTTTTTCTTTATTTTTTCCATATTTGTTTCTATATCTTTATCTAAGAGCAATAGTTCTAAATTTTCTGATACCTTTTTTTCTATTTGATTATCTAACTCTTTTGCTTGACTAAATCCTTCTATAAGACCTGGGCATCTTCTATTTAGAGAATGAGCGTCAGAAGCTATAAAGTTTACCAGACCTTCTCGCACCAATAGCTTGGCACAGCTTTGAACTTTCTTTCCAAATAAACCTTGTAGGCTTCCCGTATTAATTTGAAACAAACATCCTTCTTCAATAAACCCATTTATAGCAGTGGGTGTTTCATATATATATTCATACCTTTCTGGATGTGCAATTATAGGTTTAATATTTAGAAGCCTTAGCTCATAAATTAAATCTAGGGCATCCTTAGGCAATTTATCCATGGGAAATTCAATAAGCATATAGCTTTCCCCATTTATCCCTCTCAGTTTTTTTTCTCTGCACAACTTTAAGGAATGTTTGTCCAACATTACTTCTTGTCCTAAAAGTATTTCTATATCTATTCCTGAGGTTTTTGCTTGAAGTTTTAATTCCTGAAGCAAGGTCAAAATTTCATCATAATAATTTTCGTATATACCCCTTATATAATGAGGTGTAGCTACTATGGTTTTAGTACCTTTTTCCTCTGCCAGCTTTAACATTTTAATGCTCATTTCCATATCCTTTGAGCCATCATCAATGCCTGGAAGTATATGACTATGTATATCAATCATCCTGACACCTTCTTATTTTTTATCTTCTACCATTTTAGGTATTACTCCTAAAACTGGTAATCCTAAGTATTTTTCTACATCACTTTCAGTTTTTATAGTGTCATCCAAGTATTCGAGGAGAAACACAACTCCAAGCGAAATCATTAATCCCAGGAAAAAGGCAATTGCTAGGTTTAATATCTTATTAGGGCTAATAGGATTCACTGGAATAACAGCCTTATCCATTACTTGTATATCTCCACCGGTAGGATAAACCTTTTTTGAAGATTCTATAAAGGAGGTTGAAATAGCATTTACAATATTAAATACCTCTTCTGGATTTTTACTTTTAGCTGTAATTATTAGAATTTGAGTTCCAGTTTTAGGAGTAACCGTAATACTACTTTTGATCTGATCCATTGTTAGATTACTTTTTAAACTATTCAAAGCACCTTGTGCTACTAAATCGGATTTAGCAATTTCACTATAGGTTACAAGTAAATTTTGATACATCGTTACATCACTATTTAATTGTGAGTCTTGTTTGTCTGTGATCTGTGGTTTACCCACTATTATACTTGTGCTTGCTTGATAGGTTGGTTTTATAACAAAAAAACTTAATATCCCTGCTATTATTACAGCTGCAAGCGTTATTGAAACTATTAACCATATCCTTTCTTTTATTATTGTAAGATAATCTTCAAAACTGACCTCTATTTCTTCATTCATCTGCTGTTCCTCCTAGTAAAAAATCATATGTCCATATTATATCATTATTTACTTCTGAGGTAAATAATGTTTATTACAAAATGATGTTATTCTACAATATTTTCTTAATTTTTCCTTACGAATTTAGTTAGCAGAAATAGTGATTATTATTGTTTTTATGTTTCCTGAGGTATCTGTAAGTGTTCCATTTACTTTGGCAGTTCCCCCAACAGATGCAAGAATATTTTTTAAAGTTGCTACTGAGATGCCATTTTTTTGAGGATCATATGTTCCAAGTAGATCAGCAACATTAATAGTAACTTCACCAGAATCATTTGTTGTAACAGCTTGAGACACTCCCATAAAGTTAATTTCTATAGTAGTTTTCTCACTAGCATTTAAGGTTAATGTAGTAAACATATCAGTACTGTTTAAACCAGCTAGGGACACCTTATAATCACCATTAGCATCTTTATTAGCTATAATAGGTTGTCCAATAGTGAACGACACTTTGTTAAGAACTGGTGCAATTATATCTGGCACTGTCGAACCTGTGTCTGTATCATGTGCATCAAAGATAACTGTCCCAGTAGCACTCTTGTAAACCACAGCTGGTATAAGACTTGCAGCAACAGTTTCTCCGTTATTATTGTCTATCCATTCTCCACTAAAATCTTTAACATAAACATCTCCACCTGTAACTAGTGCATTAGTAATTTCGTTTGCATTTAATGGGTCATTAGCATACCCTAAGTCAAATGCTTTGTTACCTATTACCACTGTACCTTTATTCATTGCAGCAAAAGTTGTAAAAGATGTTGATCCTGCTATCATTAAAGCAGCGAGAACTGTGCTTATAAATTTCTTATTCATTATTTATTCCTCCATTTTTTTGGTTTGATTATGATATTTATTATTAGATCCCTTAATTAAATATTAATTAAGATTTTATTTCTTTAAAAATTATAATTTTGTAGATAGATTTTCATATTTTACACTTATATAACGACAATCACCGCAATTTAGTTGCACTTTTATAAAAATTTTATGTTTAAATCTCCATTCATGTATGTTTTTAGCACATATTTTCACTATTATTAAAAAATAAGAGAGAACCGCCATTACGACGGTTCTCTCTTCTCTCAATACCTGGAAATTTATTTTTACTTTATTTAGTCCATATAAGTATCATGAGTTTTTTATCTGCATTAACTACATTAATTGTTGCTATATGCTTTTCCTTAGTCGTCTTTATGCTTACTGGCTTTTTATCCACCGTTATCTTCCAACCATCTTTTTCTAAGACCTTTTGATATTTAGTTAAGTATTTTTCATAATCTCCATTTGATACATAATAAACAGCATTACCAAGTTGTTCACCCTTTGATGGCTCAAATTTATTTACTAACATATTCTTATATTTAGGAAGATATCTAAACTCTTTAGTATATGTTACCTTAGATAAATTTAATATTATTACTACTGTTGCTATCACTATTATAATCAAAGCTAAAATACCAGTTATAATTTTTTTGTTTTTCATTTTATTATTCCTCCTATGCAACTGACTCTACAACCTATAACCCTATAAAATATAATATAATATAACGTGTAAATTATAGCTTATATGTGATAACGAAGCAATGTTATTCCATTCTTTCACCACCACTTAATTACCACTATTTCTGCAACTAAAAAAGCCACCATATCAAAAGATATGATGACTTTTAATTATTTAATTACTCATTATCCTAAATTGTTGAACTTTTACTATTTTACTGCTAAGTTTATTGTTGTTCCATTAGCAGTAATAGATATTGGCTTATTAACAAGTTGTGATAAAGTTACATGTGCAAAATCAGTAGCACCAGTTAAAGTAACTATAGCAGCTTTTATCTCATTAACGTTATTCAATACATCTGTGTATTGAACACCATTTATTGTTACACTTGTTGGAACTAGATTAGCAGATACTAAATTAGATATAGTTGCGATACTATCTAAAGTAGTTTCACCTAGTCCTGTTTTTATAGTAGATGTTATTGTTGAACCATCAGTTGTTACATCAACTACTGCTGCAATTGATGAAATTGCTGCAATATTTTTTGCTGCTTGTTCAACAACTGCTTTATCAGCTATATTTACATCAACAGTTATGTCTTGAGTTCCTACTGTAAGTCTTACCTTTGTAGCACCTACAGATACTGGAGTAATTGTTATTGTATCTCCACTTAGTCCAACTTTTGCAACCTCAGTATTGTATGATATAGCAGCATCAGGTAATGCTGTTATAGAAGTAGCATTTCCAAACTGATCTTTACCAGCAAATGTAAGAGTTATTGTTCCATCTGCATTTTCTCCATCAGTAACTTTACCATCAAGAGCTATTTGAATACCAGCTGTTGTAGCATCTGCATCTATTTTAGTTAAATCTGTAACTGTACCTGCTTTTGTTAAAGCAGTTGTTCCATCAACTAAAGCTGCAGCGTCCTTAGCAACATTTAATACTACTGACTGTTTAACTCCAAATACGTCTGCTGTTATAGTAACATTAGTATCAGCAGTAGCTGTTCTTGATGTTACTGTTGATACTACACCATTTACAACTGTAGCAACTGTACTATTACTTGATGTCCACACAATGTCTGCTGAATTAATTGAAACTACATTTCCACTTGCATTTAATGCCTTCACAGTAAATGTAGCAGCATTTGCACTATTATTTGGAACTTTATATCCATAAGTACCATCTGCATTTAACTTGCTATTTACTAATTGAATTGATGATACTAATGATGAAGCCGGTGCAACATTTACTGAAACTGTATCTTTTAGTGTTGTACCTGATTTAACATCTAGATTTACTGTACCTGATTTATATCCAGCTACATTAAATCTGTATGCAACAGCCTTAGTAACATCTGTTGTAGCAACACCTTTAATATCAACCATTCCTACATAAGCTGATTCATTAGCTATTGAAGCATCACTGCTTACAAATGTTAAATCTGTAGTTGGATTCACAGCAAAGAAATCACCATATTGATCTTTAGTAGATACATCAACAGTAGCTGTACCATTAAGCCCAACATATAATGCAGTTTCCTTAGCATCAAGAACTTTTAATACTCTTGCTTGTTTTACAATAACATTTAATGAACCAGTTACTAAAGTTGCATCTGAAGTTAAACCATTATTTGTTATAGTTACAGCAACATTCTTATCAACATTTACTGGTGTTGTAGCAAGATTAGCATCAATTTTTAATGCTATACCCTCAGCATCAGCCTTAACAGTTGTTTCTGTCAATTTACCACTTACAGTCTTATAATAAACTAAACCTACAGTTGGTAAAACGAAAGTATCTACATCTCCACTTTGTTTAGCAATAGTTGCTGATAATTGGCCTTTTGCTGTACCAAGATCAGGAGTTATTAAGTCTCCTTTATTGTCTTTTACTGCAACCACTTTATATGTTGCGTCAGCATTGACACCATTTATTTGACCAGCTATTACTCCACTTGTTATGTCAACACCTGCATCTATTGTAGTAAGAACAGTTTTCTCTGCTACAACTGGAATATCATAGAATGTTGTTGAACCAACTAATGATACTCTAACAACATAGTTGCCAGCAGCTGAAGCTAAAAGTCCTAATTGTTTAACATTAGTTGTAGTTGCTGCACCTAGAGAATCAAGTTGGGATACAGTAAGAGCAGATGAAACTGCACCATCTTTATATATTTGAACATTTACTGCACTTGAAGCTAATGTAACTACTTCACCATGAGTATTTCTTGCTACAACTCCAACTTTTGTTGTTGTTGCAACTTTTAATGCTGGGACAGCAATTGGATCTACAGAAGTTACTTTAGGATTAGCTGTAGTTGCAACTGTAAACATACCAGCTTTTATAGCATTAGTATCTGTAAATGATGTTCCAACAAAAGGAGTAATTTCAAATGTACCAGATTTAAGACTATTAACAGTTACTAATACATCTCCCTTTTTCTTAGATGAATCAGTTGTATCATCCTTAGCTCTTACAGAAGTTGTTATAGTAACATCGCTTGCTACAACTCCAGTTGTTTTAGAAACAACATTATATTTTATCATTTCTGGAGCTAATACTGCTCCACTATTAGCAGATATTCTTTGTGCAATTATATCCTCTTGATTATAAGTAGTTGATGCACTTTCTGAAACTGCAGTTATAGCTGAAAGCTTTGAAGCTCCTATTGTTACTGTATATGTTGACTTAGTACCATTTGCTATATTATAAGCATCAATTGTAACAATTCCAGCCTTTGCAGCTGTAAATAGTACAGTATTCACATTTGTGTCACCTGTAATATCTGCTACTAAACAATCGCTTCCTGAAGTTACTACCCAACGTATTAAATTACCTGTTGAAACGCTTGTTACAGGATTGTTGTACTGGTCTCTAACATCAGCAGTTAACTTAATACTATCTGTTGGTAATACTTCTGTTGCAGGATCTCCTAATTTATGATCATTTACTGCATTTGCATATGTTCCAGCAACACTTGTTATAGTAGTTGGAACTGCTCCAGTAGTAGATGCTTTTAAAACTGTGTAAGTTGCTGATGAAGTTGCAATAACTTTAGCATCAGTAGCCAATGGTGCTTGATCATAAGTATCAAATTTAACAGATACTATATCATTTTCTTTTGTTAATCTTAAAATGGCTACTACAACCTTTTCACCTGAAGCTGATACTGTGTATTCTGTAGTTGCCGTTAATGGCATTCCATTTACGGTAACAGTTGTTTTTACATTTGCTAAATTAGCGGTATTAATAACTTCGTTGTACTGATTCTTAGCGGTAAAATAAAGACTTGATGTTGTTCCAGCTGATACGCTAGTAGTTATCTTATCAAATGTATTTGTATAAGCTGATACAACTTTAGCTACAAAACTATTTGTAGTAAATTCTGCCCAATCTGAACTTACAACATAAGTACTAGCATCAGTTAACTTTTTGCTTGCATCTAATAAGAAGTTAGCTTTTCCAGTAGAAGTTAAACTTGCAAGAACATATGTTCCCGTTAATGTTACATCTCCTGAAGTTAAAGTGATTTTCTTCGCTGCTATACTAGCTTCAGTTACTGAAGTAGGTATTCCAGATATCTGTACTGTTGAATTGTTAATTGCACTTACTGAAGCTGCTGTTATTTTAGCTGCGCCAACTGTAACTGCTACACTTACTGCTTTTTGAGCTGCAGTTAATGTCCAAGTCTTTCCTGCTGGTACTGATAATGTACCATTTACTATTACTGTTCCAACTTTTGTACCATCAAATGCTGTTGTATCCCAAGTAATGCTTGCGAAATCAGTTGTAGCATCACTTAATGTAACACCTACAGTTGTAGGTAATCCTAAATTATTAGCTGTTGTACCAACAGCTGCTGTTACAGCAGGAATAGCTGCTATTGTTCCAACTGTTGCTGTTACATTAGCATCACCAGGGTTATAGTTTGTAGTTCCTGCAGCATTAGTATAAGTTACTGCTGGGATAATAGTTGCTGCTATTGCTAAGCCAGTAGCATTGTCAATCCATTGTCCTCCGAAATCTTTAACATAAACTTCTCCACCTGCAAGTAATGCAGCTCCTATAACAGAAGCATTTGCTGGATCATTTGCATACACTAAGTCAAAAGCTTTGCTACCTATTACAACAGTACCATTAGGCATTGCTGCAAATGCTGTGAAAGATGTTGATCCTGCAACCATTAAAGCAGCAAGAACTGAACTTGTAATTTTCTTATTCATATATATTTACCTCCATAAATTTTTGTTTATTTTTTTAATTTATAATTAATTGACCTAATTAAACTTAACAATTAAATACTAATTAGGCCTTAAAGTTCTTTAAAAACTTTTTTTCTAAAGACCAGCTACTAAAGTTACTAATTTTGTTGCAACTACTGTTCCAGTTGCATCTAATAATTTAACTGTAACTATGTCTCCAGCAGCTTTTACTGGGAAAATTGTTCTAACTTTTCCTAAGTCAGTTATAGCTGTTATTGCAGTTGTGCCATCAAATACTTGATATTGAGTTGCTCCAACTAGTGGTGAAGTAACAGTTAAGTTTGCTCCAAATGTAGCAGCTTTTACTGTTGCATTAATTACTACTTCTACTGGAGGTGCAACTACGATTGTTCCTGTTGCTCCTAATTTAGCATCTATTGTTGCAACTACTGTTCCAGCTGCATTAGTTAATTTAACAGTTACTAAATCTCCTGCAATTTTTTCTGGCCAAACTGTTGTACTAGTTCCTACGACAGTTGGATTTGATAATGGTTTTACACCATCAAATATTTGGTATTGTGTAGCTGTTGGGAAGTTTGTAACTCCATCAGCTGATAATGTTAAGTTTACTGTTGCTCCAAATGTAGCGTGTAAAACTGTAGTAGTAAATACATTTACTACTGTTCCTGCAGCTTTAACAGTAACAACGTATGTTGCAGTTTTGCTTGCGTCTGTTGTTGTAACAGTAATTGTTGCAGTTCCAGCTTTTACTGCTGTTACTTTTCCTGTAGCATCTACTGTTGCTACTGTAACGTCTGATGATGCATATGTTACAGCTTTGTTTGTTGCAGTTGTTGGATTCACTGTAGCTACTAAACTTTCTGTTCCAGCTACTGTTAAATCACCTGTAGTTTTATTTAAAGTTACTCCAGTTACTGGTACTACTACTACTGGAGTAGTTACAGTAACAGCGCATATTGCAATTTTGCTTCCGTCTACTGTTGTAACTGTGATTGTTGCAATTCCAGCTTTTAATGCTGTTACTTTTCCTGTAGCATCTACTGATGCTACTGTAGCATCTGAAGATTTGTAAGTTACAGCTTTGTTTGTTGCAGCTGCTGGATTAACAGTAGCTACTAAAGTATCTGTTGCACCTACTTTTAAAGCATCTGTTGTTTTATTTAAAATTACTGAAGTTACACCTACTGTTGCAGGTACATCGTCTTTAACAGTTACGTTAAATACTTTTACTGCTTCATAAGCTTTTGTTGAAGTTGCTGTTTTAACATGTGCTACAACGATATAATTTCCTGCTGCTGCGAATGTATATGAAGGACTTGCAGAATAATCGCTTGATACTGTTGACCATACTCCTGTTGCTGTATTCATAGAGAATAGTTGATAAAGGTATGGTCCAACCTTTCCACCTATGTTATCAATTCCGTTGAAATTTAATTTCAATCCTTCAACTGGGCATTCTGCATTTCCAGCAACGTATATGCTGCTAGTATTTTTAGCTACACAATTAAGTGCTAATGAATAAGTAGTATCATAATCAGCAAATACGCTTGATTTAGCACCTACTACATTAGCTTTTCTTACATAAACTGTAACTGGGTATTTTCCAGCTAAAAGTGCTTTTGTTTTTGGTAACACATATGGTGTTTTTGAATCTACAGGTACGCCATATCCACTTAATTTAGTCCATACATTAGCAACTTTAATATATGCTGCGTATTGTACATTTCCCACATAATTAACTGCAGTTACTGTTAATGCTTCTTTATCCCCAGCAACTAGTGGTGTATGATCTAATCCAACGAAATTAATTGTTGGAATAGCCAGTGCAGCTGCGTTTGCTGTAATGTTACCTAATAATCCGGCCATTACAAATACCGCTGCCATAAATATGCTTAGTGTTTTTTTGATTTGTATCATGTGTTTTGTCCCCTCCCATATTGGTATATGTTTTTTATTTTTTGAAAATAAAAACCTAATTGTGATCGTCTTCTTCTTTCAAAGAATACAATTTATTTTTCTTTAACTACACCCCCTAGAGAGCCATTTTTTTGTTACTATAAAACTAAATTAAGTTTTGTAGTAACATAGTAATTAAAGACTTCAATGTGTTTATGATCTCTGTTAAAATCATTTCATTCTTCTACCAGATTTTCATTTTTTTTATAATATTCTGACGATTTCACCCTATTTACACAAAGTTCACGTTATTTATATTATATAACACTTTTGGTTAAATCTCAATATGTTAAGAAAATTTAACTGTATTACATTAATTTTCATATATTTCATATGTTTTTATGTATTACATTTATTTTCTTAACTTACACTTATATAACGGTTATGGTTAAATTTTAGTTGCACTTTTAAGATATTTTTTAAAATAATAATAACTGATTTTCCATTCAATTTCCAACATTTCTCATGTTTTCTTATTTTATATTTATATAACGTTTATAGTCATATTTTAGTTGCACCTTTTTAAAATGTTTTTCAATATATTAATTACTAAAAATTATCTAAAACTGTAAACATTTCATACCTTTTTCATTTTACATTTATATAACGGTTATGATTATATTATAGTTGCACTTTTTTAGTTTTTATTATCAATAAAATAAAAAATAAATATAGGCTCAGTTTATTTTTCTACCCTTCTATGTTTATTATGGGATTCATAAATTATTACAACTAAATTAGTTATAACTAATTTAGTTAGTTAATTAATCTGTGGAATAAAAAAAGAGAAAAATAGGTTCTCTCAGCTATTCTTCTCTTTCACTTTTATTTAACTGCCTTTACTCGTTCACATTTTGACATTGGAAATTTTCACATCCAGGAGGTCGTCGTGTGGGAGCCACGACCGAGCTTTCTAACTTTTACACATTTTCTAAAATATCCTGTAATTGATATTTTTTCTACTTATCCTATTATATAACTGTTTTGCTTCTAATATAGTTGCACCTTTTCAAACATTTTCTTAAATAAAAATAAAAATGGAAACAATCTACTTTCTAATTTCAGTAACGTTCTATGATTGTTTTTCATATATTAATATAGTAGAAATATTTGAAGGGAGCCTTTTATGTTCTATTGTCCAAAAAATTATATTGATCCTTACCCAATGTATAGAGTTAATGATATGTACAGAGTTAACCCTATGTATAGGGTGGGACCTATGAATTCTTATTTTAGAGTTCTGCATGCTTCACCTAAATCCCCAGCCGTTGATGTGTATATTAATGATATGTTAAAATTTAAAAACCTTACCTATGGTGTTTTTACAGATTATGTAGAGGTTATGACTGGTAATTATAATATAAAATTATATGCTGCGGGTACTAAAACCTCACCTGTACTTAATAAAAATTTTTTTATTCCACCTGAAAAAATTTATACCGTTGCTGCTATTGGATTGTTGCCTAACATTAATCTATTACTTGTGCTTGAACCTAAAGTAAAAAACCCTAGTAATATGGCTTATGTCAAATTTACTCATTTATCACCCAATGCTGGCGCTGTGGATATAACATTACCAGATGGTAAAATTTTATTTAAGAATGTTAAATACAAAGAATCTACTGACTATATACAAGTTCCTCCTGGAACCTATACTATAGAAGCTAGACCTACTGGAACCACAACTACTGCTCTATACGTTCCTAATATAACACTAAAATCTCAGCGTTTTTATACGGTTTATGCAATAGGCCTAGTTAATGATAAACCAGGACTTCAAGCTTTAATTCCTCTAGACGGTAGTTCTTATTTAGATTTTCGTGAGGATTAAGAGCAGTGCCACCCACGTGGCAAGTGGCATGTTTAAGGGTGTAACCTAATGTTTAGAAATAGCAATAAAAAACTACAGGTGAATTAAATTCACCTGTAGTTTTTTATTGTCTATACTTTTTACTGTCTATAATTATGATTTTGCAGATTACTACATTGGCATTGATGGTAATCCTGTAAGATTGTTTATCCAAGTACCTGCAAAATTCTTAATATAGATTGCTGCACCACCGGCTATTGCACTAGTGATTTCTTGAGCATGCAATGGATTATTAACATAATCTAAAGTAAATTGTTTAGTTCCTATTAATATGGTTCCATTAACCATAAGATCATAAACAGTTTTAGGAATTTCTATAGTAGATATTTTCCAATTTTCACTGTTTGTTGGAGTAATGGTTCCATTATCTTGTACATATTTGAACATCATGTTTCTAACCTGTCCATCATCTCCAAGAGTTTTTGCTGAATCATAGAAAGTAGCGTTTATTACTGCTTGACTTCCAGGTACAAATCCCGCTGCAGCCATAAATCCACCACCACCATTGTATCTGTAATTGTTAATAGCTATCTTTAATATTTCTGTGTTCTCTACAGGTATGCCATTAATTTTTAAATTCTTTATTCTGTTTCCGGTGATTACTTTTCCTTTAGAGTCTACTGTGCAAGCCGGCTGAGTTAAGTCAACATCATATGTTGCTCCATATAACTGGTCAAGGTTATAATCTGCAATATTTAGTACTGAATCCTTAACTATTGGATCAGTTGAATTTGCTACTTGTGCGTAGTATCTTACTGACCATTCAAGCCAATTTTTAAGTTGACTGCCAGTCATTTTTAATCCATATAAGAAGTTTTCATATACATAAACTCCCATAATATCTTGTCTCTTAACATCACCTTGTGGTACTTTTGCTGTAGGGCTAAGTGGAGCTGCTATTGAAAGCGTTGTTCCTGCAGCATTCGCTTGCACTTTATTCACAAGTTCCATTATACTTGAAGGCTGTACTAATTGCTTTGCTCCTTCAAAAATGGCTGTTGATTTTCCTATTACTGTATTTGTATAAGCAAGAGTTGCATCCTGATATGGTTTTGCAATAGCAAGTATAGCAGGATCTGCAACTGTAGTAGCAGGTAATGTAACATTATATGCTGTTACTCCCACATAATTTCCGTCAGCATCGATATTAAGATCTATCTGAGAGAATATTCCATCACCATTTTTTGGTTCTACTACTGGTACAACTTTTCCTGCTGGATTTGTATATGAATAAGTTTTACCAGTATGTGCATGCCCACAAAGAATTGCGTCAATTCCTGACACTTGTTTTGCTACTGCATCAGCTTGGTTTTCTGGAATTGTATCGCTAGCAGTCGCTATTCCACTATGAATTGATGCTACTATAACATCTGCTCCAGCTGCTTTCATTATTGGAACCCATTTTTGTGCCTCAAGTACTAAATCATTAAAATGTAAATCTGCATAATGTGCTGGATCTTCCCAACTTGGTATAGTTTTAGTTGTAAGTCCAAGTATTCCAACTTTGGTTGTTTTACCATTTACAGTGAATGACTTCATTATATATGGCTTAACAAGATTTGAATTATCAGATTTATAAGTATTAGCTGATAATACTGAGATATTTTCTTTAGTAGCATCACCTATAATTCTGTTTAATGTATCTAATCCATAATTAAATTCATGGTTACCAAGTGTCCATGTGTCATATTTCATGGCTCCCATTACCTTCATCATTGGATATTCTGATGTTTTATCTATCATGTCAAAGTAATATGATAGAGGCGTTCCTTGAATTGTATCTCCATTATCTATTAACATTGTATTTGGATTTGTTGCTCTTACACTATTTACATATGTGGAGACTTTTGCAAGTCCTACATTTGCTGCAAGTCCAGTGTTGTAATCTAGTGGGAATATTGCTCCATGTATGTCTGATGTTCCTATTATCGATATCTTAGCGGCTGGTTGTGGTGGTGTTCCCACTTTAACTACATCCGCTGCACTAGCAACTGCTAATTCTAGTGTAGTACTATATCTAGATACAACCGCAGTTACATCAGCAATATCTCCTACAGTGAGTCCAGCTATGACAGGCATTGCATATACATTTACGCTTCCTGTTGAATCTTGTGCCATAGAAGCACCTGCATTGTCTATGCTTGTGAAAGTTACATTTTTAATTTTGATTAATTGTCCTTGCAAAGTGTCATTAATAGAGCCTACTAAAACTTCCTTAGGCGTAACCACATTATTACTACTTACTGTTACTACAGCAGTTGCAGATGTTGGTGTTATTTCTAATAATCCACTATATACTGATAAATTTCCTGTTGCTGTTATTACATCACCTTTTTTAGCAGTAAATCCAGCAGAATTATATACACAGATTCCTGCTGTTGGGTTAATACCTTTATCTTGCATCCAAACATTTTTACCACTAACAGATGTAACAGTTCCTGTAAGTGTAACTGCTATTTTAGTTGTAGTTCTAGCTTCTGCTATACTCATAACTACAGGATCTACAACTACCATTTGATTATCTACTCTGTTATTCATTTGAACTGTTATTTTCTTATTAGCTCTAACATCGTCATTTAAAGCATCTCGTACAGTGTAATGTGTATCTAATAAACTACTTTTTATGGATGCGGCCGTAAATCCTGTAAAGCCGTCACCACCAGTAGCAACAAAATCTGGTGCATTTACTTTTAGTACATCTGTATCTTTTACAACTGTACCATTGCTTTCTCTTATTATGCTAATTACTCTTTTACCTTGTACTTCTGGGGTTGTAATTGTTCCATCTGTTGCTACTACGGCTGCTTTATATGATATTTTTGTAGAATCATATGTGAATTTAACTCCTGAAATTTGAATTCCTTTACCATCTGTTTGAACAGCTTGTTCAAAAATCATTTTTAGCTGTGCGCCTGTCATGGTTGTAGTATTAATGATATTATCAAAAGGCATAATGTTAAATATTGTTCCAACAGTTACATTTCCAGCTGGAATTGGACTTAATCTAATACCTCCGTTATTAACCATTCCTACTTCTGCAGGTGATCCTGGATAATTTTTTACAACGTCTGCCATCCAATTTCCAAGTTGAGATTCGCCATAAGGTGCATCTACTTGTACACTTGTATAAGCAACCGCATCATTTCCAATTACCTCATTAAATATTGGAAGTAAATCTGCACCAGCATCATCAACAATTTTCTTAGCTTCAGGATCTGTTGCTGAAGTTACTGTGGTTGTAAGTGCTTTATAATTTTGACCTTTAGCTGAGAAAGTAAGTGCCTTAGTAGCAGCATCAACTGTGATTTTTAAATCTACATAACCCTTACCTGTTGAATTTGCTATTACTGTGGGAACATCCTTACCATCTGCATCCTTATTTACAAGATCTGCAATAGTATGTGTATGTCCACCAAACACAGCATCTACTCCATGTAATTTTCCTACTATTGCATTAAGTGAGTCTCCACCATCGTGAACATCAGCTATTACTATATCAGCTAGATTTCCATCTCTGATTTCTTTTACAGATGCATTAATTTCTGTAGCTGGATCTCTAAAATCAAAAGGAGATACTAAAGCTGGCATAATTATAGTTGGCGCATCTTTAAGTATAGCTCCAACAACTGCTATCCTTACGCCATCTTTTGTAATTATTTTGTAAGGTTGATATGGTCTTTCGTTTGTACCTTTTTTGTACATGTTAGCACAAACAATACTATAGTTTGCACCAGTCATGGTAGTATTATTAATTACATCAAGACCCCAATCAAATTCATGATTTCCTAGGGCTGTAACTTCCATACCCATATTTGATAATACTTGTTGAACTGGAACTCCACGTAATACATTAGATACTGGTGTTCCTTGATATAAATCTCCTCCACCAATGATGAGAGTTCTATCTGGATTTGTAGCTTTTAAATCTTTAACTACTTTCGAGAGCGCTGCTCCGATAGGTTTTGTATTTGTTGAGTCCAAAAGTTGACCATGAAAATCTGTAATTCCTATTATGTCAAAAGTTTTATTTGCGGGTGGTGCGTTTGCAGTAACTGTAACAACACATAATGATGATTTTATATTTCCATCATTTGTTGTAGCTGATATGCTTGCAGTTCCTAAAGATACTGCTGTAACTACTCCATTAGATACTGTTGCTACTGCATTATTACTTGATGACCAAGTAACAGCTTTATTAGTAGTATTAGCTGGAGATATTGTCGCTATTAATGTAGAAGCTTGTCCAATACCTAATCCAAGCGTAGCCTTGTCTAAGGACACTCCGGTAGCGGTAACACTTTCAGCTGCCTTTACACTTTTAACTCCAATAACACCACTAAAATTAAATAATATTAAAGTTAATGTCATTATCCAACTAAGAATTTTTTCACCTTTTACTTTAACCATTTAATTATCCCCCCATTTAATATTTTTTCTTTTAAACTTTTTTCTTAATCCTTTTAATTTTTTAATAATACTTTGAGTGTCACAAAACCTCCTCAAGCTTATGACCAATATTATATTATTATATTACTATGTAAATTATATCACATTATTTTAAATATTCTGATTTATATTCAAATTTTATGTTAATTTTTGTTAATAAATATAGCATAACCATTTGTTCATTTAGAATTCAATTTATTTTATATTATATATTGCATGTTGGTTTATTATGTATTAAAATCATATTTATGTAATAAAAGAAAAGGGTGAAATTATGAGTATACAAATAGAATTGCTTAGAAATAAATTGGAAAAATTAGTAGCAGTTACCGAAAGTCTTGTTGATAATGATGTCGTTTCTCTAAGTCAAGAATTAGATAGGCTTATTTTTCAATATTATTTGTGTAAGTTGGAATAATATAAAGGTAAACATATTTAAGGGGTTCATACAATTCTGCTACAATGTCAGCAACACATGCAGCAGGATATAATTTAGGAATAACTACAGATCCAGGATTTACTTCAAGAATAGATAATCCCTATGCAATCAATAGAATATTTATGGGTCCACTAGATACTTTAACTATGGTAATTAAAACTGCCCCCTGTCAAATTTGACAGGGGGCAGTTCTTAAGATGAACTTGTCAGGATTTAAAAAAGTTTTAGAATTTATTCGAATTAATTTCTTTAGACTCGGTAAGAGACTTCTATATATACGTGAACGTATTATATGAGCCTTTTGTTTTCTCATAATCCAAAATTTCATTCCTTTTAATTTAGATTATACTTACTTCCAAATATGTTTAAGGCGGTAGCCTGCATGTTTAGAAATGGCTTACTATATTAAAGTATGGGAGCTCAAGAAGGACCTAATCATTAATAAGAAATTATATGGATTATATCCGCTTCTGCCTCTTATGCAAGTTAAAAAAATGGAAATGCCTGAAGATATTATAAAAAAACTAAATAATAATCCGTTTATCAGCATTTTAATATAGGAAGTATGTGTTTCCAATAACAAATAACATAAAAAGCTACAGGTGAATTCACCAGTAGCTTTTTATGTTTAGTCTTTAATTATATAAATCATTATCTATTCTCTACTTGATATTAACCAAAACCCAATTTCAAATCAACTATAAAATTTTCGAAAATACCTACCTTTACGTTATCAACTTCTGTATATATTTCAGGTCTTCCATATCTTTTATTTTCCTGTAAGGTAAATATACTTATAAATTTACCTTCTGGCTCAATTATCCAATATTCTTTTACCCCGATCTTTTCATATTTATCAAACTTTAAAACTTTGTCATTTCTCATTGTAGATGGTGAGCATACTTCAATAATTAAATCTGGCACACCAAAATATCCAGTACCTTTTAATCCACTTTTATTACAAATAACTAAAAGATCTGGCTGAACTACATTTTTTGACTTAGCTTCTTCAATTACATCATCAGATATTATTAAATCAAAGGGGGCGGTAAATGCTCTGCAAGATTTCCCTATCAAATAATTTCCGAATTGCCTGCCTAACTCAAAAGTAATTGCTTGGTGCTGCCATACTGGTGCTTCTTGCCTATGTTTTATTCCTTCAATTAATTCGCATCTTTCATCTTCTGTCCAATTTAAATAATCTTCATAAGTGTAGTTCTTATTTTCTTGTGGTAATGGCATATGCCTTCACCTCTTTCAATTATATAAGTCATTATAAATTATTTTAAATACTTCTAAAGCTTCTTCAATCTTATCTTGTAGTAAGTATTTTTTATTTTCTAGCTGCTCTCTACCTTCATCAGTTATTTTATAAATTTTTTGTGCTTTCTTAGAATCATTCCATTCTCCAATAACCAATTTTTCCTTTTCTAATCTTTTCAAAAGAGGATATATCCCGCCTGTACTAGGAATCCAAAGACCATTTGTTCGATCACCAATTTTATGAGATATATCATTCCCATTAGTTTCACCTAAACTTAAAATAAATAACACGTACAAAGGTAGTAACCCTTTTGTGAATACTTGCCCCACTGCCTCTTTTTCCTTTTTAACTTTTCTAAGTTCCAAAAGTTTTTTCTTGTATTCAACGTACAGTATTTTTTCCTGCGCCCTAATGTCTATCTCACTTTCTTTATTTAATATATCAGCCACTTTTATCTAAGGTTCCTCTATACAAATCATTCCTACTAAACCGGGTCCACTATGAACTCCTGATACAGGACTTATATATCCTCCAAATTCTATGGAGATAACGTTTGGATGTTCCCCTATTTTTTCCATTACTTTCTTAGATTCTTCTAATGCGTCACCATGCATTATATAAACCTTACACTTTTTTTTATCTAAAATGTTATTTGTAAGTTCAATAAGTTTATTAAGAGATTGTTTTCTACCTCTTACCTTTTCAGCTGTGATATACTTGCCGTCTGTATCTATTGAGATTATAGGTTTTATGTTTAAAAGCTCTGCTATTGTGCCAGCAACTTTCCCTATCCTTCCACCTTTTTTCAAGTACTCTAAAGTACCTACTACAAAATAAAGATGTATTCTCTTTTTAATAGAAGGAATAGCTGCAACAACCTCATCAAAACTTTTTCCTTCTTGTATTAACTTTCCACATTCTGTTACTATTAATCCTTCACCAAGAGCAATGGACTGTGAATCACATACGTGGGTAATAATACCTGGATGATTTTCACTTGTGAGTTTCATTGCATTAAATATACCCGATAACCCAGTAGACAGCGTTACTGCTATAGCATGAGTGTATCCTTCTTCTTCTAATCTTAAAAACAATTCCTCCATATCCTTCATTGATGGCAATGAGGATGTAGGTACTTCTTTTTTCATATTATCATAAACCTCTTGCGGCGTAATATCTATGTTATCCTGATATTCTCTATCAGAATAGATAATCCTAAAAGGCAATACATTTATATTATATTTACCTATGGCTTCACTTCTTAAATCACTTGTAGTGTCCGTTATCAGCGCTATTTTATCCAAATTAACTCCTCCTACATTTAGTAATATCATTATTATAGCATAATGATATATGTGTATCAATAGTGATACATAAAATCATTTATTGCTGGGGAATAGATGGAATAGAGGTGGGACGGTTAACAACTAATAGGCTAATGGCTATTGGACAAGGTGGGAGATGTTTGGGGCGGTTACTATGTTAAAAAAACCTATGGAGCTGGAGTACAAGAATACATTATTTCATCTAATATTACCGACTACGTCCTGAGTGAGGATAGTAACCCTAGAACTATTACTACTTCAGAAGTTTATAAGATCATAGCTAAAGATGGTTCTTCATCTAATAAAGCTTTTACTTTTGTGTATGAATTTCAATTTAATGATTCAACTTCTAGTTTTGAACTACCCATGACTAAAGTCACAGGATTCCTGTTTCATCGGACACAGCCTTAACTCGTGCGAGTTAATGGTCTAACATGTTCTCCTACAAAAGTAATACTTTTGCTTCTCTAGTAATTAGAGGACAGGCTCTTACCACTGTCCCAAGTGGTGCCTCACGTATATATTACACTAAACCTAGGAGTCTCATTCCTTCGCCTCGTATATTTAGTGAGGCATTTATATCTCTGTCATGTTTTTTGTTACATCCGCTGCAGGTCCATTCCCTATCACTTAAGGTCAACATAATATTCTTACTACCACAATAGTTACACAATTTTGAAGAAGCAAAGAACCTATAACTCCAGAAGGAGATTTGTACTCCCACTAAAATTTTCTCTTTGTTATAGTTTGTAACACCACCTTATAACCGTGGGAGACTTTCCTTCTGAAATGTCGTTAAAGAAATAGCTGTAGCAAAATTAACTTTTGCTACAGCTATTTTTTATATTTCTTTAGATATATTATCTCCAGTTAGTATCACTTAGTCCAAAATTTTTATCTAAATCAAGTGTAATTTCGTGAACAGTTCCTTGTCCATTGACTATGGCCATTTTTCTTGAGAGAACATCTGCTGAATTAGTAACTGAGCTATTTGCTACTGCGTTTGCGATAACACCTAGAAGATTTTCTTCGCTGATGTTAGGGGTTCCCACAAATACATCATCAATAATTTTTGTAGCTGCTGGGCTTATGCTTCCATTTTGAACTGTAATATCAAAAGCAAGAGCAAAACCTCTTATAGTTTTTAGATTGTACTTATTACATATATTCATTGCTTGATTAATTGAAAATACCTCTGCATCTTTTTCAATCTTTATAAAGTCCTGAGTATTTATTAAATTAACAAATTGAGTATGCCAAGGCTCTATAATATTATTCGAGAAATCATTAATACCTTTAGCCCAGTTAAACTGCTCCTCTGGTGTATTAATAATGTTATGAATTGTATTATAGTTTGTTCCAAAAATGTCTCTCGTTTCAGTATTATATTCTCTATCCATTCTATTTAGTAGGGGCTGCAATGTTTTTGTGTCTGGTCCTATAGCCCATTGAAGGTATCCTAGTGATAATCCTTGTCCATCAAAATTCCCCGCAATTTGTGAAGTTCCTTCAAATTGCTTAGTAATATTTTTTGCAATATTAACTACATTATCTCCTGGAGAAGTGTAAAGTTGTATGTATGGATCAGATACATAGCCAATGCTACCATTATAAATAATTTTATCCCACAACTTATTGTCTGTACCAGTTACTGTATCTAAAATTTCAATCTTTTCATATTTAAACATATACCCTAACACATTATTGGGATTTATATCAGCCGTTGATCTTACACTTAGATCGTAGCCAAGCAAATTATTATTCACATATCCTAATTTATTATTTACGGTAACGCTGCAATTTGCTATTTTACTTCCCTCTACAGTTGTTGCTGTAATGTTTGTTGTTCCCGCAGCTAATGCCGTTACAACTCCATTAGCTACAGTTGCCACTTTTGAATTTGAGGTTGTCCATGTTACATCCTTGTTTGCTGCATTAATTGGAGCTATTGTTGTAATTAGAGTATCAACATCTCCCACTGTTAATGTATCTATAGTTTTATTTAAACTTACAGATGCCACTTTTATTATGTTATCTACAACAATTAATTTAGCTGTTACTGTTACGTTACCTGTATTTACTACTCCATCCACCATTGTTAATGTACCAATGTATGTAAATGTTCCAGCTACTTTTGTATCTGCTACCTTGTCCCATGTTACAGCTAGTTCTTTAGTTGATTGATCAGCTAAAGTTACTGTCACAGTTTTTGGTAATGTATAAATATCACCTGTATTCTTTGAAATATTAATATCACTTACTGATGTTACTTTTAAAGCTTCACTAACAACATCTTTATCTTGTGCAGCAAAGTTAGTTGTTTCAGTAGCACTCTTATAAACTACTGCTGGTATAATGCTTGCAGATACTTCTAATCCTGTATTATTGTCACTCCAAATACCGTCGAAACCTTTAACATAAACTTCCCCACCTGCAACTATCGCATCAGTTATTTCATTAAAATTCGATGGGTCATTAGCATACTCTAAATCAAAAGCATTGTGTCCTATTACAACAGTACCTTTATTCATTGCTGCAAAAGCCGTTAAAGATGTTGATCCTGCTATCATTAATGCAGTAAGAATTGAACTTATGATTTTCTTGTTCATATATTTCTACCCCTCCATTTGTTTAGATATATCTTAATATTTTTTATTAACTCTACTTAATCAATTATTAATTATGGTTTAATGTTCCATTATTATAATTATATTTTAACTAATAGAACTGCTAGGACCATGTTTAAATAACGTTTATTATTACAATTTAGTTTCATTTTTCCATATATTTATTATTAAGCCATAAAAAACATTGGACAGAAAAGAGAAGAACGGCTAATTGCAACCAGTCCTCCCCTTATGGGCACTTCTAATCATATTAAACTTGAAATATATTTCACAAGTTCTAACTCACTATAAAACACTTTTGAATATTCCATAGCCTTTCTACCTATTATAAAAGCTGGTATGTTATTATCTATAGCTGCTCTTATTTTATCTTCGGTTCCACCTTGAACTCCGCTATCCTTCATAAGTATTGCTTTAGCATTGTATTCTTTTATGAACCCTTTATTAAGTTCATATCCTACTGGGCCCTTCATCGCTACTATGTCTTCAACATTTACTCCTAGCTCTAAAATTTCTTCTAAAACCTTAACGGAAGGTAAAACCCGATGTATTATCCTATTATTCAACTTGAAATCTAGAATTTTATCTATATTTCTGCTACCAGTGGTATTTAAAATAGTTCCATCTATTGTTTTAAGATGTTTATAAAGACTACCATAATTTTCTACTACAATAACATTTTTATTATCTTTAAACTTTTCTACAACAGGTGGCCTCTCGTACCTAACATATTGTACTCCGTTTATTTTACATGCTTCAATTGCATTTTTAGTAATTTCCAATGCATAAGGATGGGATGCATCGATTAAAATTTTTATATCATTATTTTTTATAACTTGCTTAAGCCCCACTAAATCTAATGGTTTCTCATTGAAAATTCTATATTTATAATCTTTCAAAAGCTCAACACCATAAGCTGTAGCTGTTGATATAAGGATATCATCCGTAAACTCATTTAATCCTGAGAGAATATTTTTTCCTTCTGAAGTACCTACAATTAAACCTATCATCTTTATTCAATCACATCCTTCAAATAGTTGGGGATTTAGTTGGGGACGGTTAACAATTAAGTGGCGTTTGTAATAACAAGTGATTGAGGGGACAGTTAAGAACTTTCCCCTTTTGGGATATGCTAAAAGCTTAATAGTTGTTAACCGTCCCCCCACTTTATTGTCTGATTAGTTGTTAACCGTCCCTCGATCTTCCCAGACTTTCCTCTGTTCCCTAAACCTTGTAACCCCTTGGTGTTATAAACTTACCATCTTTTACGTAACTTTGGCTGTTTCCTATTATAACAATCGACATCATGTCAGCCATGTTCTCGTCAAAGGTATCTAATGTAGCTATATTTACTTCTTGTCCATCTCTAAGCGCATTTTTAACTATAGCTATTGGCGTAGTTCCGTCTCTGTGCATTTTTATAATATTTATACACTCTCTTAAATAATGAGGTCTACCCTTACTTTTAGGATTGTATAATGATATAACAAAATCACCTTCTGCAGCTAGATTCACTCTGTTTTGAATCAATTCATATGGTGTCATTAAATCACTTAAACTTATGTTACAATTGTCATGCATTAGTGGTGCTCCGAGTACTGAAGCTGCAGCAGAAGATGCTGTAACTCCTGGAATAACCTCAACTTCTTCATCCACACGAAGCTGAAGAATTAACCCTGCCATTCCGTAAATTCCAGAATCACCGGTACTAATTACACTAACTATCTTATTATGGCTGAGTTCTAGTGCCTTTTTGCATCTTTCTTCTTCACCCTTCATGCCTGTAGAGAATATTTCCTTATCTTCTAATAATGGTTTTATCATATCTATATATTTGTTATAACCTACAACCATATCACTTTCTTTAATGGCTTCCATTGCTTTTATTGTCATATGTTTAAGTCCACCTGGGCCTATTCCTATCACATATAATTTCCCCAATTTAACATCCCCTTCACTATCTATTTTATTCCTTCGCGAAACATATGAGTAAAAGTCTTATCATACAAAAGGCTCTTGTCATATTCGCAATCTATAAAATCACCTACAAGAATCTGAGCACATTTTGTTATATTAGCTGCCTTTACCTTCTCTGCTATATCATCCAAAGTTCCAATAATAGCTCTTTCATCCGGCCATGTAGCTCTTTCAATCACAGCTATTGAAACATTTCTTTTGTAACCTGCTTTAAGTTTTGCAACTACTTTATCTATCATACTTATAGATAAGAAAATAGCCATAGATGCTCCGACAGACGCAAGCTTTTCTAAATCCTCTGTTTCAGGTACTGGCGTTCTACCCTCGACTCTTGTAAGAATTAGTGTTTGAGTTACACTTGGGAGCGTAAATTCTTTTTTTATAACAGATGCTGCTGCTGAGAATGAACTTACTCCTGGCACTATAGAATAATCTATATTTAATTTATCTAACTCATCCATCTGCTCTTTTATAGCTCCATATATAGCTGGATCTCCAGTATGTAACCTTACTACATTTTTATTCTCACTATGTGCTATTCTCATAACTTCTATAACATCCTCGAGAGTCATGGAAGCTGAATTGTGAACTACTACATCTTTTTTGCAAAAGTCAATATGCTCCGCACTTACTAATGATCCCGCATAGATAACTACATCTGCACTAGATAATATATTTCTTCCTTTAACTGTTATTAAATCTACATCCCCTGGTCCTGCGCCTATAAAATAAACCATTAAATTCACCTATCCTTTCTTAGAATTAGTTGTTACCTGTTTCAGCTTGATTCTTATAAGTTGATACCCGTCCCCAACTTATCCTTATTCTTTCTTAGCAATTATTAAACTCATATATTCTTTATTTTTCAATATATCTTCGCGATTTCTTAGAACTTCTTGTCCTTCTCTACCTGCTTTTTTAACATATACATATTTATAACCCTTTGCTTCAAGGCAATCTAATACCTCTTCTTCTACTTTATAAACTTTCATAATTACTAAGAATTTTTCATCCTTTATAGTATCAAGCCTAGATGCTGGAAGTATTAAAAGTGGTTCGTTCCCAATTACTAAATACTCATTAGCAATGCTAGCCGCTGCACAAAATGATGTTATTCCAGGAACTGTTTCAACTTCGTATCCGCTTTCCTTTATATAATTCATAAGATAAATGTATGTACTATAAACAAATGGATCCCCTATAGTTAAGAAAGCCACATCTTTCCCAGCTTTTAGCTTTTCTTCAATAGCTTTAAATGCTTCATATATTTTAGATTCCTGTTCTGCTCCCCCCATAGGGAAATGTTTAACTAACACCTCTGAATCCTTATTAATATATTCTTCTGCTATTTCATGGGCTATACTTTTCCCACCATTCATAGCACTTGGAACTACTATTACATCACATTTTCCAATAGTTTTTATTGCTTTCAATGTAAGTAATTCCTTATCTCCAGGTCCTACCCCTACACCATATAATTTCGCCATGTTTAATCCTCCATATCTAATTAGTCACAAACAAATTCATGTTACTGAGTCTCTAGTTTATTTTGTATTTGCCTACTTAATTTATATTTTCTATAACAACCACACTAAGATTTTCAAAAACCTTATCCTTAATTTCTTCAACTGTACCTTTTATTATTTTTTCATCCTTATATGATAATTCTTCTCCCACATATACCGTAGCTTTAATATTATTATCAAAGAGTTTTCTGCATAAAGCTTGTGGTGAGTTATTTTTATCCGTAAGCCACACAGATATTTCATATTCTCGAACAATTTTTATAAAATCTTCCTGCCTTCCATGCATACTACCTAAATGGGCATTTTGCCATGGTTTTTTGAGCTTACACATTAAGTATTGAAAAGAGCTAATACCAGGTACTATCTCTATTTCACCTTTGAAATTATTATTTATATAATTTGTTATACCATAAAAACATGGATCACCTGATGCTATTATGGCGATATCTTTATCTATGTTTTCTGTTATATAATCCATAATATCCTTTAACGTTTTCACTATTATCTTTTCAACATTGATTTTAGGTATACTCTTCACAGCTCTTTCAAATCCTATGATTACATCAACTTTTTCCATAGTTTCTATTGCCAAGGAAATAATATATTTAGGGCTACCAGGCCCAATTCCCACTATATAAACCATATACTTTGCTCACTTTCATAATTTTATTATTTGTCTAATAGTTGTTAACCGTCCCAGCTTATTTGTTTAGTTCAAGCATTAGTTGTTAACCGTCCCAGCTTATTCTTTCCTGGTGTCCCACAGAATTCCCTTATTCATAGAAAACATAACTACTTCTGCTGGAATTGTTTCATAAGTATACTGGAATAATCTTTTCTTTATCTTATTTGCAATATTTTCATATATATCATTATAATCGTCACCTAATAACTTTATTGCTCCCTCAGTAGTTTTTTCCTTATATACCTTATTTACAATGTCAGTAGGTGCTCCCATTAATGCTAACTCTAAAGCTATAACTTCAAGCCTCACATCACATACTCTGCTGTGAGTTTGAAAACATCCCGCTGCTATTTTGCAAGCCTTTCCTATATGCCCTACCAGCACAATCTTTTCTACTTTTTTCTCCATGCAACTGTTAAGTGCAAAACCTATATAGTTTGAAATCATTACTATATTATCAGCTTTAAGTCCCATCTTCTTTGCCATATCTTCTCCCATATTACCAAAAACTAGGGTGAGATTTTTGTGGCCTGCAGCAACCTTTTGACATATTTCTAAATGAATAGATTCTGTGAGAGCTTCCTCTGACATCGGTGTCACAATGCCAGTAGTTCCGAGTATTGATATACCACCCTCAATTCCTAATCTAGGATTAAATGTTTTCTTGGCTACCTCTTCCCCCTTGGGTACAAATATAGTTATTGTAACCCCGGCCTCTTTCGGGAGCACCTCTTTTACTTCTTTCTCTATCATTTTTCTAGGTACTGGATTTATTGCCCATTCACCTTTAGGTACGTACAATCCTTCTCCTCTAACTATTCCGACGCCTTTTCCACCTTTTAAAGTATATCCTGATTCTGATTTCTCAGCCCTTGCCCAGATTTCCATACCATTAGTTGCATCAGGGTCGTCTCCAGCATCTTTTATAATGCAGCATTCAACATAGTTTTCTCCCATTACTACCTTATATATTGGAAGTAATAATTCTATACCTTTTGGGGTGTCTATCCTTATTTCATCTATTTCATTATCGTAAAACAAAATTTGCGTTGCCGCTTTTGCTGCCCCCGCTGCGCAAGATCCAGTTGTATATCCACATCTAAGCTTTTTACCATTAAAATTAATATATAAATCAAGCATAGTTATTTACCTCCTGATAAGTTTCTTATTTATTTTAAATACCTAATAACTATGAAACTCCAGTTGTGTGCTAACTTCTATCTACTATCATATACATCAGTGCATTTAAAATAGATGCAGCCACTGTGCTTCCACCTTTTCTTCCTCGCACAACAATCATTGGAAGGTCCAATTTTTCAATTTCTTTCTTTGATTCTGCAGCTCCAACAAATCCAATAGGTGCTGCCAATATAAATTTAGCATTACATTTTCCTTGTTCAATTAGTTCCTTCAATCTAAATAAAGCTGTAGGTGCATTACCAAATATGAAGAATTCCACTCCATCCTCTACTGCTTTCTCAACTGCGGCCATAGAACGTGTTATCTGCCTTGCCTTTGCTATCTCTGCCACCTTTTCATCACTTACATAACATACTGCTTGACAATTTAAATCTTTAAGAGCTTTTTTATTTATACCTGCCAATGCCATTTTTGTATCAGTATATATAGTCGTTCCTTTTTTAAGTAACTCTACAGCTGCGTCTATTGCTCCATCCCTAATATAAACTATGTTTTTATAATCAAAATCTGCAGTAGTATGTATTACTCTTTTTATTATTGAAAGCTCTCTATCTGAAAAATTATGTTCTCCCATTTCTTCTCCAATAATTTCAAAACTTTTCTTTTCTATATCCATAGGAATTTTTATATAATCCATAATTTAATCTCCTTTTTTTAATTAAGTGGGAATTAAGCGGGGACGGTTAACAACTAATTGACCTAATTAGCCTAAGTCGGGTTGGGACGGTTAACAATTAATTAGACTAGAATAAGCTGGGGACAGGTAACAACTAATCAACCTAAATGCCCTATTTAAAAATTGCCCCGAACCATTGTAAGTTTCCAAAAAAGTGTACATGTCCATATACCGCTATAGTATTTCTTTTAATATATCCACATAACCAATTTTTCTGGCTCCCGTCATAAACCTCTTTAGAAAGCTTAAATACCTTTATTTCTGGTAAATTAACAAAGGATTTATGAAACTCATGACAATTTATACTGATATTTTTGGGTAAAATATTATTTTCTATCTCTGTTTTTATTTTTGCATATCCAAAATTCTGAAGTTTTTTAGTTAAGGTATAATACCCATTGAAAAAACCAACGGTATTATGATCTAATTGATCTTCCTCCTGTTGATTTTCCCCAAGAGTTGTTTGTTCTGATAGTCTTCCACCTAATGCTCTATCCCCTAATGGTTTTTCCACTAAAGTTTTTTCTCCTAAAGTAAGGTACATCAAGCCTCCACATTCCGCATAACAGTGAAGTCCATTTTCAAGAGCTTTATTTATACTATAAAGCATTGATTTATTTTTACTTAGTTCCTCTATAAATACTTCAGGGTAACCCCCACCTAGATAAAGGAAGTCAATATTACTAGGCAGTTCTTTATCAGCAATTGGGCTAAAGTATATAACATCGCCCATTTCCCCTAGAAGTTCTAAATTTTCTTTATAATAAAAACTAAAAGCTTTGTCATAGGCTACAGCCATTCTTTTTCCCTTATTCTCAATATGAAAATTATCATCATACTTTTCACTTTCCTTAAACTGTTCTAATAATAATTCCATATCCAAATGTTTTTCTAATAGCAAAGCGCATATTTCAATTTTTCCCTCTAAGTCTTCTATTTCACTACTTTGAATTAGCCCTAAATGCCTGCTTTTTAAACTTAATCTCTCATCTTTCGGAAGATAACCTAAAACCTCCACATTACAATTTTTATTAATTGCCGCCTTAAGCAACCTATAATAACTTTCTGTTATGTTGTTTAGTATTATGCCTTTTATCAAAGCGTCTTTAAAATTTACAATCCCATTTATTTCTGCACAAAAGGTTGCTACTTGGGCCTTTGGGGATAATACAAGTATTATAGGCAAATCTAGAACCTTTGATATGTGATATGTAGAATAGGATGTATCTATCCCTTTTCCATCATATAAACCCATAACGCCTTCAACTACTGCTAGATCTCCGCATCCTCTAGAAAAGCTAGCCTTAACCCCATCCTCTCCCATAAGAAACAAGTCCAAATTCCTTGAATCTTTACCTGTTATCTTTGTATGAAAAGCTGAGTCTATATAATCAGGGCCAACTTTATACCCCTGTACATCGAAGCCTCTATTTTTTAATGCTTTCATAATTCCCAGTGTTACTGTTGTTTTACCGCCACCACTGGAATTTGAAGCTATAACTATGCTTTTCATTTATATTCACATCCTTTTGTGGAGTAGCATCTATAAGTTCAATTAATTGTTAACCGTCCCTCGGGCTTTGATTTACTTAAGTTTAATTAATTGTTAACTGTCCCTCATGTTTTAGCTCTCAACTCTAAGATTTTCAAAAGCCGCTATCAATTTTTCATTTCTAACACTATCCTTAATAGCTAGTCTTATATACTGATTATCCAGTCCCCTAAAATTTTCTACTTTTCTTATTACAAAACCTTGAGCTAGGCATAGTTTGTACAATTCCTCTGAGGTCAGTCCTTTTTCAAGAGCAGATCCACTTAATTTGCACAATACATAATTTCCATAGGTTAAAAATACTTTTTCTATAAATGAAATATTTTTCAATGACTTTAGGAATCTTGGCCTTTCGCAACTTATCCATTCTTTGCTTTTTTTAATGTATTCCTCATCCTTTAACACATGGCATGCGGCAAGTTCTGCAAAACAATTTATGTTCCAAGGATTTTGTTTTTCTTTTATATTCTTTACCAAATTAGCATTACTACTTATTCCATATCCAAATCTTATGCCAGGCATTGCAAAGAATTTAGTTAAAGCTCTTATTATAAATAAACATTTGTAAGTTTTTACTTTAGATGAGAAACTATGTAACGTATCTCCTGTAAATTCTATAAACGCCTCATCTATTATTATTACTTTCCCATTACTCTCACAATATTCAAGAATTCTTTGAAACTGTGCTTTATCTATAATATTGCCATTAGGATTATTAGGATTGCCTATTATAAGGCCTTCTACCTTTTTCAATTTATTTAGAATGTCTTCATAATCAAGGATAAGTTCATCGTATTCATGGTTTAATAAACCGGTCTCATTAATTTTCTCTTTTAAATATGAATACTCTATATTACAATTCCACTTTTTAGCATTAATTTCATACTCTACAAATGACGGTACCACAATTAATAAACTTTTATAACAAGATATAACTAAATCAATTATTTCTGCTGCACCATTCCCTAAAACAAAATACCCTTCAGGACAATCAGTGTATTTTTTTAAGGCTTTTAATACATCCCTATATTGAATATCTGGATACCTTGTTAAAGCACTTACAGCCTTACCAATGTTATCACTGAAGCTTTTAGGCACCCCCAATGGATTTATGTTGGAGCTATAATCTATTAATTCTCGTCCCTCAAGCAATCCATTAGTATAAACATCTCCACCATGTATCATTGAATACCTTCCTCTCTACTTCGAACTTCGGTCCACCTGTAATTTAGTCTACTTAAACTAGGATCCACCAGTATTATTCAGATTTTTAAAGACCCTTATGCGTTTTTCCTACATTCTTAAATTTTTCATTAATTACATCATGAATATGTTGTATATAAATATCTTGAACGCCTATATTTTCGCCTAACCCATGCAGATATATATTAACTTTAAAACCTTCTGCCTCTAAAATGCTTTTCCATGAGTCTTCCGTGTCTCCTGCCATGTCATTTTTGGCGTGATCTCCTGCTACTAAAAGTAGTGGCATTAAGGTAACTTCTTTGCTTCCCTGAGCTTTAACATTAGGTATCACTCTATCTAAAGTTGGGTATCCCTCAACTGTTGCTACATGAACATTAATAAATCCTCTATCTCTTAAAACACTTTCAAAGCAGCAATATACTGCATTTGCAATATGATTTGTACCATGTCCCATTAAAATTACTGTGTCGTTTTGTGGCAACTGATTTGACAGAGAGTCTAACATTATTGAATAATCATCTGGCACGCCATCCTCTTCTCCCTTAAAACATATAAGAGGTCTTCCTACCACAATACTTTCAAATGTTTTAGCTTTTTTATATTGATTTACTACATTATTTACATAATCGAATTCCACACCAGGAATAACATGCAAAGGCTGAACTATTACTTCGTTATACCCTTCATTTTGTAACTTTTCCAAAGCTTCCTCTGGAGTATCTATATGAATATTATCCCTGTTTTTAAGCACTTTAAGAACAATATGGGATGTAAATGCTCTTCTTATATCATAATCCGCAAAGGTATGTTTTATTTTTTCTTCTATTTTATCAATAGTTACTTTTCTTGCATCTTCATATGTTGATCCAAAACTTACAACTAAAATTGCCTTCTTCATTTGTTTTCCACCTTATCTATTATTTTAAAATTTAGAACAATCTCTGTTAGTAATATATTTTCAAAAAACAAAAAAATAGTCAACTTAAGATAGCGACTACTTTTTAATTAATTCATAATTAAATTAACTACATTAAAAAGTTCTTTCCCTCCGAAAGCTTTGTTAACATCATTTAGGCAGGTCTCCTGGCTTTTGATTTCTCAATTACAGTAGCGGGGGCTGCTGCGGATTTAAACCGCATTCCCTTTTCACCTAATATTCTAGGCACCTAAAATTCTATTCTATTGTACTATTAGTTTATTATAATTATGTGGCGGTGTCAATATTTTAAAAAATGGAGGGAGGTTAAAAAGGGTTAAGAGGGTGGTAAGAGGGTGGGACGGTTAACGACTAATTGAACTATTAACTCAAAAAAAAGAAGTATATGAATATCATCCCACTCCACAGGGAATAATTTAAAGAATAGTTTATAAGGAGAGGTGATTATCTGTGCCAAGAACAGCAAGAGTAAAAACAGATGAGTCTGTATTTCATATTATGTGCAAAAGTATCAGCGAAGTGCCTTTATTCAAGGATGATGAGGATAAGAAAAGGTATTTATTGCTTATAAAGAAATATAAGACTCTCCATAATTTTAAGATTTACGGGTACTGCCTAATGGATAACCATGCACATTTAATGGTTGATGCTAATGGTTCTGATATATCAAAAGTAATGCATGGAATAAATTTTTCTTATGCAATGTACTTTAATAGAAAATATAAAAGGCAAGGTCCTCTTTTTAAAGATAGATTTAAAAGCAAAATAGTTCACAATGATAGGTATTTAAAGACCTTATCTCTTTATTTGCACAATAATCCTACAGATATAATTGAATATAAAGATTGTCCTGAAAAATATGTTTTTTCTAGTCTATCAATATTTTTAGGTAAAACACAAGATTTATTTAACCTAGTAGATTATGTGTTTGTAATGAGTCTGTTTGGAAATACCCTTAAAAGTGCAAGGAAAACTTACTTTGGCCTTCTTTTTAGGGCTAATAAAGAAAAATCAAAAGAAGAAAATGAATTTAAAGATGACTTAGAAAATGGAAAAACAGAGTATAAAAGTGAAAGAAAGATACTGGTACGCAACTTTAAGCAAGAAGATATAATAGAATTTATAGCATTAAAAATGAATATATCAAAGCTTCAACTTTATACAAAGTACAGTAGAAAGTTTGTAATTGCAAAGGCTTTAACAGTTGTTTTAATGAGGAGTTTCTGCAATTTTAAATCAAGAGAGATATGCAGCACGCTTGGAAACATCACTCAGTCTAGGGTATCTAAATTAAGCACTATTGGTATAGACTTAATTGGAACAAATGAAGAGTATGAAAATATTATTGATGATTTTATTAAATGTTATGCTTAATAATAAATAATTCCTGTATCAGTGTAATTCATAAAATTTTTGAGTTTATAGAAATTATATTTAATTCATAAACAGTGGACAAGCCTCCCTATATAAGTTGTAATTAATTGTTAACCGTCCCAAACTTAAGCCAAGACAAAGCTAATTAATTGTTAACCGTCCCAAACTATGACAAAACAAAAGACATTAGTTATTAACCGTCCCAACTAATGCCCAGCTTAGCCCCTCAACCCTTAGCTTATTTCATTGCTATAAATAAAATCATTGTTAGAATTTCAACTAATTCATTATTAGCTCCCAAGCTATCACCTGTAAGCCCAGTGATTTTACTCTCACAAAACTTATTAAATAAGAAACTTAAACATAAACCTGCAATTATCAATATAACACTTTTATTAAATCCTATTAATGAGGTTCCAAGTATAATAGTAATAGTACCTGCAATTACTATCCTTTTTACATCAATATTTCCAATAAATATGTTACCTGAACCTGTTTCTTTAGCATTTTTTCCAATGAAAGATATAAAAACCACAGTAAATCTTGCAATTATTGGAGTTGCAATTAATATGAGTGGTAAATTCATTTCTATTATAGTGCTCACCGCAGCATAACGCGCTAACATGTCAAATACTATAGCAATAGTGGCATAGGTTCCTACTGAGCTGTCTTTCATAACTTCTATTATTTTATATTTGTCTCCTTTTAATGAAAAGAAGCCATCACATGTATCTCCAAGCCCATCCACATGTAATCCTCCAGTGATAACTATTGGTATAATAACTACAAATACCGCAGTAATATTCACTGGCAGCACTTTTATTAATATATAATAAACTAAAAATTGTATAATTCCTATAAATAATCCTACCACAGGGAAAAATATAGACCCACGCTTAAAGTTTTCTTTTTCACACTTTAAACTTTTATTTATAGGTATACGTGTGAAAAACTGAAAAAAAAGCAAAAAATCATTTAAATATTCTCTCATTTTATCTGCTTGCAAAGACTTATCCTTGCAAACCTCACCTCTTTCCTAAACAGTTATGTTTATTTTAATTTCAGTGGCAATCCACAACAAACTAGATATACCTCATCACTTTGACTTGCTAAAAATTGATTTACATATCCAGCTATATCCCTAAATATTCTACTAAGCTTACTCTCTGGAACAAGTCCAAGTCCTACTTCATTAGTTACCATAATTAAATTTTTATTAGTTTCTTTGGCTTTTAATATAAGTTTTTCAAACTGAATTTTTATATCATTAAATAAATCATCTACTTCTTCCATAGATATATTATCAAAATCTATTTTCTCCTTAAACATTAAGTTAGTTGTCATAATGGTAACACAATCAAGCAATATATTTTCTATATCATATTTTTCAATAGCTTTATCTAAATCAAAAAATCCTTCAAAAGTTGTCCATTTTGAATTTCTACTATCTATATGTTTTTTAATTCTATCTTCCATTTCCACGTCTGTAACTATTGCCGTGGCAATATATAAAACATCATCGACATTTTTGAAGAAACTTTCAGCAAAACTGCTTTTACCACTTCGACTTCCACCAGTTACTAAAGTTATTTTGCTCATACACTCGCCTCCTAGATATGCATAATGGAATCAATATATAAATTACCATATTCATATTTTATAACACTTATATCACCATTTTTACAACCAAATTTCCAAAATAAATCTATGTTTTCATTCATAATATAACAATATATAGCTCTTATTACTCCCGAATGAGCGCATATTAGAACATTCTCTTTTTCTAACTTTTTAATATGTTCCATAAAACTCTTCACGCGCTTACATAGATTAATATAACTTTCACCACTAGGTGGTACAAATTCCTTCCAATTATCCTTCCAACATTTACATTCCTCAGGATATAACTCTAGAATTTCCTCATAGGTTTTTCCTTCAAAATCTCCAAAATTAGTTTCATTTATTCTATTATCTTGAATAATTTCAATTTCCTTTTGCCCTAAAATTAATTTTGCCATTTCTAAAGTTCTTTTTTTATCACTAACATATATTTTATCAAGTATTATATCATTAAAGAAATCTTTAGCCCTATTTCCTTGACTTATGCCAATTTCATTTAGACTTATATCCAAATCACCATAATAAGAACCTTTTCTATTTTCCTCAGTCTGACCATGCCTTAATAAATATATATTCATAAATTATACCACCTATATTTTACCCCTCGGTAATCTCCCTTATATCAATATATTTTTCTCTGTCAAGTGCTGCATCTTCAAAGGTTCCCATATTATTCATTGTAAACAAAGCCGCCTCAATTATATTAAAAGCAAGGGGGCAACCTGATCCTTCACCGAGTCTCATATTTAAATTAAGCATAGGTTTTAATCCTATTTCCTTCATTATAAAAGCAGCTCCCGGTTCTGCAGATAAGTGAGATGCAAATATATACCCCATTACTAAAGGATTTAATTTATAAGCACAAAGCGCTGCAGCTGATGCTATAAAACCATCAATAACAATAGGAACTCTATTTTTAGCAGCTGACAAAAAGCAACCACACAATGCCGCAATATCGAATCCTCCAACTTTTGAAAGTACATCAATAACATCATTTTTGTCCGGATTATTTACTTCGATAGATTTTTTAATTACTCTTTTTTTATTAATAAATTGCTCCTCAGTTATTCCAGACCCTTTACCTACTGAATCTTCTACTTCTAGTCCAGAGAAAACACTTAAAATTGACGCACTTGTTGTAGTATTTCCAACACCCATTTCTCCTGTTCCAAATAAATCATATCCCTTAATAACTAAATCATCAATCATCTCAATTCCAACTTCTATAGCTTTAATTGTTTGCTCCCTAGTCATTGCAGGCCCTTTCATCATGTTCATTGTACCGTATGCAATTTTTCTATCTATAACTTTAGGATTGTTTAAATCAGCATCTACACCTACATCTACAACTGTAATATCACTTCCAGCAAATTTAGATAATACATATACGCCAGTTATTTTTTTAGTAAAATTATTAGTAACAGTAGCAGTTACACTTTTAGGGCAGTTAGACACATCCTCATCCACCACTCCGTTATCTCCACACATTATAACTACATTCTTTTTATTAATTTTATTATGTATCTCTCCAGTAATTCCTGCCATCTTAGCTATAATATTTTCTATTTCACCAAGACTTCCTATAGGTTTTGATAAACTATCGAGTCTATCCCATGCCTTTTTAATAGCTTCTTTATTTAGTGGCTTTATGTTATGTATGGTGTTTTCAAGAATTGTCATTGGTTTATCCCCCTGTTTATCTAATTAATTAATCGTCCTCATTGAGAAATAAAAATCATCACAACATAAGGATCTTATAATTTTCGATAATGTAAATTTAATTATGTACCTCTTTATAGTATTCCAAATAAATTTCTTTTTCAACAAAAATTCTCAACTTAATTTTACGGCAAAGATACTTTATTAGTTTAGCTCATTAGTTCTTACCTGTCCCCCCCTGGTTGTCCATTAGTTTATTAGTTGTTAACCGTCCCCACTCTTACCAACCCATTATCTCATTAGTTGTTAACCGTCCCCCATTAAATCCCCAACATCAGCTAACACAAAAAAACAGGAACAAATTAATGTCCCTGTTTTAATGTGATTACCTTTTTAGTTAATATATATCATTATCATCTATAACTGGTAGACTATCTAAGTTATTTGCTTTATCTCCATCAGGTAGACTTCTTAAAAAATCTTCACCTTTTTTTGAAGTTCCAATAGAAACTCCGCTTATATTCCCTTGTTTTGCAAGTAACACAGCTTGATCTTTTGAAATTATTTCTCCATTTTCAAGTTCGTAGGCTGTAATTTCTCCTTTATTGTCCTTTGCTACTCTGCTAATTACATGAGCCATAATAACACTACCTTTCTTACTATATTAATTGCATAAAAATATGCATTTTTACTGCTTAAATACTTTAGCAATATTAAATAGGTTATGAAATAAAGTATCAGCTTATATAGTTTTACCAAATATATAAATTTTATGAGATATATTTATATTTTATTTGTCAATAATATGGAGAGAGTTGTTGCAAGTTATTCGCATTTGGGTGTATAATGTTTATTGCTGTAATTATTCGCAGCAACTTATTATTGGATATTTTATTACTTAGTTTTGTGTAAGTTAATAGTTATTAACTTACAATTAATGAGGAGGATTACATGATTAACATAAAAAATTTATGTTTTACATATACAAACTCAAGGCCTTACGCACTAGACGATGTTAATCTTAAAATTGAAAAAGGAAGTTATGTTTCGATTTTAGGTGAAAACGGTAGTGCCAAGAGTACTTTAATTAAATTAATATTAAATTTATTAAAACCTACCAGTGGTGAAATTGTTATATCTACATCTAAGATTGCATATGTAGCTCAAAAGGTTGAAAATTTTAATGCTCAGTTTCCTATAACAGTTTATGAGATGTTAAATTGCCACAGAAAAGTATTAAAAATTAAAGATAAAAGTCTTATTTTAAAAAGTCTAAAAGCTGTAGGCATGGAAGATCATGCACGTACGCTTATTGGAAATCTTTCTGGAGGACAACAACAAAAGATATTTATTTCTAGAAGTTTGATTGGCAACCCTGAGTTATTAATTTTAGATGAGCCTTCTACAGGTATTGATATTCAAAGTATGGAAGATATATATGGAATTATTAAAAAATTAAATGAAGACTTAAAAATTACTGTTGTCTCTGTTGAACATAATCTAGAAGCTGCACTAAGCAATTCAACCCATATTTTTGAAATGAATAATGGTAATGGAATTCTTTATACTATTGATAATTACACATTAAAATTAAATGAGGAAAGGGGGTAATATTCTTTTATGTTTGAATATGGTTTTATGCAAAATGCTTTAATAGCATCAATTTTAATTTCAATATTATTCCCAATTGTAGGAGTTTTCCTAGTACTCAAAAGATATTCCATGATGGGAGATACCATGGCCCATGCCTCCTTCGCCGGAGTTGCTATCGGCTTAATTCTTGGTTATAATCCTATACTTTGTGCTTTTATTTTTACATCTCTATGTGGTTTATCAATTGAATTTTTAAGAGATTATTATAAAAAATATGCAGAATTAATCTTGGCCATTTTACTTACCTTTAGTGTAGGTATTGGAATAACTTTAGTAAGTACAGGTCAAGCAGGAGCAAATGTTAATTCATTTCTATTTGGGAGCATATTAACTGTTACAAAAACAGATTTATACATAATGGTTGTACTTAGTATTATTTCTATAATAACTTTATTTTCTTTATATAATCAATTATTATATATTACTTTCGATGAAGAAGGCGCTAAGGTTTCTGGCGTTAAAGTCAAAATAATCAACTATATTTTTGCTCTACTTGTGGGTGCTACTATTTCAGTATCTCTTAGAATACTTGGAATACTTGTTATGTCCTCAATGATAGCCTTGCCTGTAGCAACAGCCCTTCAGCTAAATAAAGGTTTTAAGCATACTCTAATTTATTCTATAATGTTCGGCTTTATTGACATAATTTTAGGACTTGTTATATCTTATTACATAAACTGTGCTCCAGGAGGAAGTATAGCTCTAACTTCTGTTTTTGTCTTAGTAATTGTAATTGGAATGAAAAAAATATTGTCTAAGATTTAATTATTATCTGAAATGTTATTACAATTATTCTGGTATACTGAATTATCAAATGATATTTTATAAATTTAATTAAAATGGAGGACTTTATTATGATGTTAGCTATAAATTCAAGGAAATCTATAAGAAATTATAAAGATACAAAAGTGTCTGCGGAGCATTTCGAAAAAATTAAAACTATTATAAATGAGGCTAAACCACTGTTTGACAAGATACCTATGGATGTAGTATTAATAGAAGACGGTGAAAAAATCACATCTACTTTTAAGGGTATTATAGGTAAATATACAAAAGTTAAAGCCCCACATTATATAGCCTTTACTTCCGAGATAGCAGAGGGCCATTTAGAAAATATAGGTTTCATTGGTGAGGAAATAGTTCTTAAGTTAACAGAACTTGGAATTGGAACTTGTTGGTTAGGTAGTACAATTAAAGCGGGAATGTTTAAAAAACTATTTAAGATTAAAGATAAACAGACTTTTATAATTTTAGTAGCCTTTGGATACCCAACTATAGAGATTAAACCAGTGAAGACTAGGAAAAGATTAGATAAAAGCAAAGTAGTAACTGGGCTTATTGAAAAGCAATATGAAACTATAATACAAGCTCTTATTGATGCTCCCTCTGCAATTAATTCTCAGCCTTGGAGATTATTAATCAGCGATAATAAATTTGACTTTTATCTAGAGAATAAAAATCTCTTAACTAAAATTATGCTCAAAGACACTAATCACATAGATATGGGCATAGGCCTTAATCATTTATATAATTCAGCAATTGAACTTGGTTATAATGTTGATCTAAAGCAAACTCCTCATAGTGAATTAGGAAGTTCTCTTTATATTATAAGTGTTATCTTAAATAAAAGATAAATCAGTAAATAAATATAAATCTTCAAAATAAATAAAACTATGAAAGGCATTTAAGCTACCTTTCATAGTTTATATTTTTTTAAAAGCCTATACCATTTCATCATATTTTTTTAGTCCCATAAGTCTAAAAACAATATCTGCTTTTCTATAGCCACAAGCATATAGCTTGCAAGTCTTAAAAAGCCTTTTTATCATGCCCTTATTTATATTAAGTAAAAGTTCTAATTCCAAAGGATTATAAAATTCCTTTATTAAGAGTTCTTGGAGTTGCTTTTGCATATTGAGCTTATATTCTAAATCTAATCCTCTGTTTTTATGAGGTCCCATTTCTCCTCTATGATGCTGGGAACATAGATATCTAAAGTTAAGTGGAAATTCAATACCACCTTGGCTTTTATAAACTATATGATGTTTATCTGCAGGCTTTCCACAGATTTCACACATTAGCAATCTCCTAGCCTCCCTTAATTACTATAAAATTACTACGAGGCAAAACAACTAGTAGTCGTTTTGCCTCGTAGATTTTATTATGATTTTATTAAGATTTTAAATTATTTTTCAAATTTAAAGTTTTTAAGTTTGTCTCCTAATAAATCGCCTAAAGTTATTCCACCTTGTTCTTCTTGCTTATAATCAGAAAAGTCTTCATTGCCTCTTGCTGCTTCTTTAATACTTAGGCTTATTCTTCTATCTTTTTCGTTTATTTCTCCTATTTTAACTTTTACAACTTGACCAACTTTTAATACGTCAGAAACCTTTGCAATACGTTCTTCTGATATTTCTGATAAATGAACTAGTCCTTCTATTCCTGATTCAAGTTGTACAAAAGCACCGAAATCCATCAATTTTACTACTGTTCCCTCAACTATAGAACCTGATTTGTAATTTGTAGTTATAGTACTCCAAGGACTTTCTTCTTCGTTTTTAAGTCCAAGAGATATTCTTCCCTTTTCCTTATCAAAATCTAAAACTTTAACTTCTACTTCTTCTCCAACTGATACTACCTCTGATGGATCTTGAACTCTTTTCCATGATAATTGTGAAACGTGAATAAGACCATCAATGCCACCTAAATCTACAAAAGCACCAAATTTAGCTAATCTTGTAACGACACCTTTTCTCTTTTCACCTTTTTTAAGTTCATTCCAAATTATATCTCTTTTAACTTCATTTTCTGCTTTTTCTATAACTCTTCTAGATAGAACTATATTTTTGTTTTCTTTATCAAGCTCTATTATTTTAACTTCTAAAGTTTTACCTTTAAAGTCTTCTAGATTTTCTATATAAGAGTTTGACATTTGTGATGCAGGTATAAATGCTCTAATTCCTTCAATGTAGGCTGTAGCTCCACCTTTTACTATGTCACTAACTGTTACTTCTAAAGTCTTGTTTGCATCTAAAATTTCTTGGAATTTATCCCATACTTTAAGACTATCTGCTCTCTTTTTAGATAAAAGAACATTTCCTTCTCCATTATTAATTTTCATAATGTATACAGAAATTTCGTCTCCAACCTTTACGATATCTACAGGATTAACATTTTTTTCATTTGATATTTCTTCTTTTGATATAACGCCATCAGCCATATATCCTATGTTAACTGTTACTTCTTCTTCAGTTACAGAAAGTACAGTTCCAAGTACGATATCTCCACTGTTAATATGTACTGCTGTTTCATCAGCCATAACGTCTTTCATTGTAACTTCTTCTGCTGCATCTGTTGTCACTTCTTTCATAGTCACTTCTTCTGCAACATCTGTTGTAATATCTTTCATTATTTCTTCTTTATTATCTGTTGTCATATAAATACACTCCTCTTATTACGTAATTATTATTAATTCTATTCTTAAATTTTTATAGTCTACTTTAATGCATTCTATAAATATTCATTGAAATCCTTCTTATTTGTTAAATACACTTGTTAATATACTTATTTCTTTGAAAATACCTTCTCTATTATATCATACTTCCCCTATACATAAAGTCATACCATCTAATTTCATTTTATTTTTTATAATCCTTGCACCACTAAGTTCCACACAAGGTTCACAAACAGCTCTAACTCCAATAGTTTTCTCTACAAAATCACTACCACAGAACTTATATTGTATTTTCCTTATATCTTCTAAAGTAAATATATTAAGCTGACATTTAAAATAATTGGCTAATGATTTTATTGCAACCTCATCTTTTTTAACTGTAACTGTTGCTATAGACTTTATTGCCCTAATATCTATATTATACTCTTTAAGTTTATTAAGTACCGTTAGCTGCATTTTCTCAGATGAAAAATCTTTCCTGCATCCTATTCCAAGTACTATATTTTTTCTTATTAACTTAAGAGTTGGTATTGCATGGTCATAATTTTGAATATTAATACTCTCTAATCTGCAAATACATAATAATCCACTAATATCCTCTAAATTACTACTATATCCAGCAGGTGTTTGAATTATTCCTTTTTCATCAAAAAAACCTATTTTTCTTCCTTCTACTAAAAGCGCAGCTATTTGTTTTGCCTTTTGTAAATCTTCTATTATAAGTCCATTATCTTTTGCTATCATATCTGGAGCAGAAATACCTAAATTGTCTGTAGCCGTAGTTATTATAGGTAAAGCTCCGAGAAGTGTGCTAACCTCTAATGTAAGCTCATTAGCACCACCTAGGTGACCGCTTAAAAGACTTATAACATATTTACATGAATTATCTATAACTAACACTGCAGGATCTGTGTCCTTGCTTTTTATGTATGGTGCAATAGCTCTAATCGCAATACCTGTAGAACTTATAAAAATTATACCTTTATAAGCTTCCATTATATTTTTACTAACTTCTTTAAAATCAAAATCAATTTGCTGTTTCTTTGAATATAAATCAATATTAAATTTTGAAGCTATTATTTGAGCTATTTGGTCCCCTTTATCTGTAAATGTAACAACTGCATATTTCATTTTGTCACCATTCCCACTATACATCATACTATAATTATGCGCAAAACACAAACTGAACATGAAAATAAGTCGGGGACGGGTAATAACTAATCCATTCATTAGTCAATTAGTTGTTAACCGTCCCCAATAGATTCGTTTGTTATCGCTCTTCTCTAAAATAAGGAATTGATAGTCCTGCTGGCGGTGAATTTTTACTTGATTTTTTCATTGATACAACAACTAAAATAACTATTGTAGCTACATATGGTAACAAATCAATTAGGTATTGAGATATCGCAAAATTAGGTATTCCCTGAAGTCTAAATCCTAATATATCCAGGCCTCCAAATAGATATGCGCCTATAATCGCCCTTTGAGGTCTCCAAGTTGCGAAAATTACTAATGCAACTGCAATCCATCCTTTTCCGGCTGTTACATTTTCTTGCCATACTGGTACATAAACAAGAGACAAGTATGCTCCTCCAAGACCACAAAGTGCTCCTCCTATTAATGTATTTACGTATTTATATAAAGTAACATTTATACTAGCTGCATCAGCAGCTGCAGGATTTTCACCAACTGCCATGGTGTTTAATCCCTTGGCAGTTTTATATAAATATATAAATAAAAGCAAAGTCATAATATATCCCAAATATACAAACACATCATGTTTAAAAAATATATCTCCTATAAAAGGAATATCTGAAAGTACGGGTATTGGTTTAGGTACAAAAAATGCTTTAACTTTATCTGGGGTAACTTTCCCAATTAATACTTTACCTATCATACTTGAAAATCCTGTTCCAAATATAGTTAGTGTAAGGCCACAAACAACTTGGTTTGCCCTAAGAGTTATAGTTAAAAAAGAATAAATCAAAGCTCCAAAGGCTCCTGCCATTGCTGCAGCAATTATTGCTAAAATTGGATTACCTGTACTGAGTCCTGCCATAAATCCAATGACAGCTCCCATAAGCATCATGCCTTCTACACCTAAATTAAGGTTACCTACCTTTTCAGTTAATAATTCACCTAATGTAGCAAAAAGTAGAGGTGTACCCGCCACAACAGCAGCGGCTAAAAATGTTGTTATACTATTCATTTTTATTTTCCTCCTTTTGTAATTCTTTAAACTTAAACTTATATTTAGTGAAGAATTCGCTACCTAATACAAAAAATAGTATGATAGCTTGTATTAATTGCGCAGCAGCTTCAGGTATTCCAAAAACTGTTTGAATATATGATGCTCCTTCGAGTAGTGCCGCAAAAAGTATAGATACTATTAATATAATTGGTGCAGAGAGTGATGAGAGCCAAGCTATAATTATTGCTGTAAAACCAGCTCCACCTGTTATGTCTACAGTCAGTGTTCTACTTACAGCTGATGCTTGAATAACTCCCGCAATTCCACATAAAGCACCACTTAAAAATATAGCAATATACATGGTTTTTCGAATTTTAATTCCTGCATATATTGCTGTTTTTTCACTTTCTCCAAGCACAGAAATCTCATAACCTTTTTTGGAATAATTCATGAAAACATACACAATAATTACAAGTATAATTGCAATTATCCATCCCATATTTATACCAAAAACATCTGGTAGAGTAGCACTCGGACTGAAACTTGGTATCTTAGGAAAACCCATTGCATTCTTATCTTTCCAAGGCCCATATTGCAAATAGGTTATGAATTTTAGTGCGACATAGTTTAACATTAATGTTACAATAGTTTCATTAGTCTTCCATCTGCCTTTGAGTACGGCTGCGATTAATGCCCAAATGCCACCTCCAAAAATACCTGCACAAAACATAATTAATAACAGTGGAATTGTATTCATATTAGGATATTTCAAGGCAAAATAGGTAGCAGCAAATGCTCCCATTATTATTTGTCCTTCTCCACCAATATTCCAAAATTGCATTTTGAAAGCTATAGCTATTCCAAGCGAAGTTATAATCAATGGTATTGCCCTAATAAGTGTTTGCTCAATACTATAAGTAGAGCCAAAGCTTCCCTTTATAAGAGCTGCATATACGTCTATTGGATTAAGTTTTATTGCTAACAAAAAAATAGCTAATACCAATAAGGATAAGATTATCGCTATAAATCTAATCTTAATATTATCTGTTTTGCTAGTTTCAGCCTTTTTAACAATCTGCATCACCTAAATCTCCTCCTTACCTTCAATACTTCCCACCATCATCATACCAATTTTCTCTCTTGAAACATCCGTAGTATCAACAATACCAGTAACCTTACCATCACAAAGCACCATAATTCTATCACATAAGTGAATTAATACATCCAAGTCCTCTCCAATGAATAATATCGCCGTTCCTTTTTCCTTTTCTTTACTTATTAAGTCGTAGATTGTATAACATGTATTAATATCGAGCCCTCTTACGGCATATGCCATAATAAGTATCTTGGGAGACATGCTTAATTCTCTTCCAACTAATATTTTTTGAATATTTCCACCGGATAAATATTTTATAGGATGATATATATCTGGTGTCTTGATTTCAAATGTCTCTACCATTTCTTTTGCCTTTTCAATTACCGGTTTTCTATCTATAAACATACCCTTTTGCTTATGGTAATCCTTAAGCAAAATGTTATCCACCATTCCAAATGATGCAACAAGACCCATGCCTAATCTATCCTCTGGTATAAAACTCATACTTATACCTTTATTAATAATGTCTCTAGGAGATTTACCCACTAGATTCTCACCTTCAAGAATAATTTGACCACCTGACACCTTTGTAATTCCAGCAATAGCTTCACATAACTCTTTTTGTCCGCTACCAGCAATTCCAGCAATACCAAGTATTTCTCCGCTCCTTAAGCTGAAACTTATTTTTTTCACTATCTCTGCTTTTTCAGCATTTAACACAAGCAGATCTGATACTTTAAGAAGTACCTCTCCTGGCTTTTTATCTATCTTTTTTATAGATAAATCGGCTTTTCGCCCCATCATAAGTTCTGTTAATTGTTTTGGATTGGTGCCTTCTTTGGGAAGTGTTTTTACAGCTTCACCTTTTCTTAAAACAGTGATTTTATCACTAATCTCCATTACTTCATTCATTTTATGACTTATAAATATAATTGCTTTGCCTTCTTGTTTCATCTTTCTCATTATCATGAATAATTTTTCAGTTTCGCTTTGCGAAAACACAGTAGTAGGTTCATCTAATACTAAGATTTCAGCACCCCTATATAGTACCTTAAGTATTTCTAAATTTTGCCTCTCACCTACTGCCATATCAGAAACATATTTATTTACATCCACATCTATATGGAATTTCTTACATATATCATTAATATTTTTAGTTTCTAATTTATCATTAAAAAATAGCCCTCTGTTTTGTCCCAACAATATATTTTGCTTAGCAGTCATTTCCTCAACTAATTTAAAATGTTGATAAATCATTCCTATACCTGCTTTTATAGCATCCTTTGGAGAAGTGAATTTCATACTTTTCCCATGAATAAAAATTGAACCACCATCCGGCATGTAAACTCCCGATAACATATTCATGAGAGTACTTTTACCTGCTCCATTTTCACCTAAGAGTGCATGGATTTCTCCACCATATATAGTTAAATTCATATTCTTATTAGCTATTACTTTTCCAAAGGTTTTACTAATATTCTCTATAGATACATAAGGTATTTTATCCATAAATGAACCCTCCTCTCTACCATATTTTTTTAAACTAAACACAAAATCTAAAAACAAAATCTAACAAATATAGTAAGTATGATTTATCATACTTACTATATTTAAGTAACTCTATATATTTAATAATATGCTATTTGCTCTATTTTTATTTTGGTATTGTACCTTCTACTCCTTTAACAAACCAGTTAAATGCTAGTAACTCTTTATCCGTCATTACTATACCTTTTGCTACTTTAATAGCTCCAGCTTGATCTGTTATTGGTCCTACAAATATTTTATTTTTGCCTGAGAGTATATCAGCCTTTGCTTTGTCTACGGCTGCTTGTGCTCCAGCTGGTGCATTAGCTGTAAGTGGAGCAAGTTTAACTATTCCAGTTTCTATTCCTGTCCAATAACTTGCTGATTTCCAAGTACCGGCTTTAATAGCATTTATTTGGTCTACATAATATGGTCCCCAATTCCAAATTGGTGCTGTCATATATGCCTTTGGTGCTTTAGCTGCCATATCTGTGTTATATCCAATAGCTGATATGCCTGCTTCTTCTGCTGCTTGTAGTGGGCCTGCAGTATCTTGGTGTTGAGCCATTACATCTACGCCTTCTGCAATTAGTGCTTTTCCTGCTTCTTTTTCTTTAGTTGGATCATACCAAGTATTAGTCCATCTTACCTTTACAACTGCATCTGGTTTAACAGATTGCACTCCTAGGGTAAAAGCATTTATTCCTCTTATAACTTCCGGAATTGGAAAAGCTGCTACATAACCTATTTTATTAGTTTTTGTCTTCAATCCAGCAACTATACCTGAAAGGTATCTTACTTCGTACATACGTCCATAATAGTTAGTCATATTTACTGAAGATTTATATCCAGATGCATGTAGATATTTAACATCAAGATGTTTCGCAGCTGATGCTACCATTCCGTCCATAAATCCGAAACTTGTTCCTACAATAACCGTTGCTCCTTGATTAATCATTTCTTCACATGCTTTATCAACTTCTGCTAAGTCCTCTTTTACAGACTCCTTATATATGGTTTTTACTCCAGTTGTTTTTTCAAGATATTTCCTTCCCACATCATGTGCATATGTATAGCCTTCATCGCCTATAGGTCCTACGTATAAAAACCCTACTACTACTGGTGCCACAGGTTTTGTAGCTGTTTTTGTCGGAGTTTTTGCTGCGCTGCTACATCCTGTAAGAATTAATGGCATAATCATTGTTAATGCTACTAATATACTTCCTAATTTTTTCTTCATTATTAATTGCCCCCCTATTTATATGTAATTCTTAAACTCTTATTTGAAAACTATCTTATTATCTTGCAAGGACTTTATTATTGCTAATGATTCTACTTTTACACCCTCCTTTTCTATACAAGCTCGTCCATGTTGAAATGCTTTTTCAATTACAATCCCAACTCCCACAACAGAAGCTTCAGCTTGGCGCACAATTTCTATAAGTCCTAATGCTGCATTCCCATTTGCTAAAAAATCATCAATTATTAAAATTTTGTCTTCTTTATTTATATATTTTTTACTAGTTCTTATCCTATAATTCTTATTTTTAGTAAAAGAAAACACATCTGTTTCATATGCATCTTTATCCAAATTGGTAGCTTCATGTTTTTTAGCAAAAACTACTGGGATGTTACCAAAGTATTGTGCTACAATACAGGCTATTCCTATACCAGATGCTTCAACTGTTAATATCTTTGTAATTTCACGGTTATCAAATCTTTCTTTGAACTCTCCACCAATATCATTTAAAAGTTTTATATCAATTTGATGATTAAGGAAACTATCAACCTTTAAAATCTCGCCACCTATTACTCTGCCTTCTGATAATATTTTATTCTTTAGTTCTAACATCCATCTTCTCCTTTGTAAATTGTATTTAAGCTATACCTTCGCAACGAAAAACTCCCTAGATAACGAGTTAAACCGTTAACTAGGGAGCTTATAATAAAAATCTTTAATAAAATAATTGATTTCCAATTATTTCACTATATTTATTAAAACGCCCATAGTCAAGTATTTTACGGCTACTTGGTAGAAACACTTAGACCATATTTCTAAGCATATATGAGTTTGCGAATATTAAGTTTTATTTTTGCTATAATTGTTCGTGTTTACATCATATAGCTATATTACAACATTTTTTTTATTTAATCAATAAATATTTTTAAAAATGCGATACTAAATTTATTAGTACCGCATTTTTATAAAGTTATAATTTATATTTTAATATTTATAGGTGAAGTTGCCCAAATTTCTTTTGCATATTTCCCTATAGTGTTATCACTTGAAAATATACCTGATTTCGCTATATTTATAATGGACATTTGTTGCCAAATAGATTTTTGTCTATATAACCTATCAACTTCATTCTGAGCCTTTACATAAGCATCAAAATCTTTAAGTACAAAATATTCATCATTATGCATAAGCAAGCTATCATAAATGCTCCTAAATTCCATTGTAGGAGTTTCTAAAAATCCATCTACCAGTTGATGTAATATGGTTTTTATCCTTTGATCACTATCATATATATCAAAAGAATTATAACTTCTATTCTTGTAATACTCTATTACTTCTTTAGATGTTAATCCAAATAAGATAATATTTTCTTTTCCTACAGCATCAAATATTTCTACATTTGCGCCGTCTAAAGTAGCTATTGTTATAGCGCCATTCATCATGAATTTCATGTTACCAGTTCCAGATGCTTCTTTAGATGCAGTAGATATTTGCTCACTAACATCAGCACAAGGAATAATTTTCTCAGCTAATGATACTCCATAGTTTTCAATAAATAGTATCTTTATTTTTCCTTTAACTATAGGATCATTATTTATCTTAGAAGCTATTGTATTAATAAGTTTAATAGTTTGTTTTGCTATATAATAGCTTGGGGACGCTTTCGCACCAAATATAAACGTCCTTGGAACTATATCTAAACTTGGATTTTCACGAAGCTGGTTATATAAATTCATTATATTAAGCACATTTAAAAGTTGTCTTTTGTATGAATGCATTCTTTTTACATGAACATCAAATATGGAATTAGGGTCAATTGAAGTTCCGTAATTTCTTGATATATAATTCGAAAAATTTATCTTATTATTTGTTTTTATATTATGTGTTTTTTCTTGAAAAGTTGTATCCTTTGCAAATTCCATTAGTTTTTGGAGCGAATTTGGATGTTTTATCCACTTATCACTTATAGTTTCCGTTATAAGTTTTGCAAGCTGGTCATTAGAATTTAACAGCCATCTTCTATGAGTTATACCATTTGTTTGATTATTAAATTTTTCAGGAAAAAATTCATAGAAATCAGATAGTTCTTGATGTTTTAATAATTCTGTATGAAGTTTCGCAACCCCATTAACAGAATGACCTCCTACAATAGCAAGATATGCCATCCTCACATATCCATTCTGAATAATGGACATACTATTTACTTTATTCCAATCACCATTATACCTATGATACACTTCATTACAAAAACGCCTATTTATTTCTTCTATAATCATATAAATACGTGGAAGTAGTTTTTTAAACATTTCTACAGGCCATTTTTCTAATGCTTCTGACATAATTGTATGATTAGTATAGGCCATTGTGAGAGTCGTAACATTCCAAGCATCACCCCAAGATAAATTTTCCTCATCAATTAGTAATCTCATTAGCTCCGCTATTGCTACAGCCGGATGGGTATCATTTATTTGAACCGCAATGTATTTATGAAACTCACTAATGGAAATCCCCTTTTTTTTGTAATCTTTTAGAATACTTTGAAGTCCAGCACTTACAAAAAAATATTCCTGCTTAAGCCTTAGTAATTTACCTTTCTCATAGCTATCATCTGGATATAAAACTTGTGAGATAGCTTCCACTGAATATTTTTTCTCACCTGCTTTTGCATAATCTCCTTGACTAAAAGATGAAAAATCGAAATCATCCTCCATAGTTTCAGCACTCCAAAGCCTTAAGGTGTTCACTGTATTATTGTCATATCCTTTTACAGGGGTATCATAAGGCACCGCTCGCACTGTTTCATAATTTTCATGAATAACTTTCATTCTCCCATTTTCATCGATTAAATGTACATCTCCTGAAAATCTTACTTCTACAGATTTACTTTCTTTTCTTATTTCCCAGGCATTACCGTTTTTTAACCAATTATCAGGAACTTCTACTTGATATCCGCATTCTATTTTTTGTTTAAATAATCCATATTTATACCTTATTCCACAACCATGACCTGGCACCTGAGTCGACGCCATGGAATCTAAGAAACATGCTGCTAATCTTCCAAGTCCGCCATTTCCAAGTGCTGCATCTACTTCTATATCCTCTACCTCAATCAAACTAATTCCTAAATCCTTAAGGGCCTCTGTGCAAACATCCTTTATACCTAGATTAACTAAATTACTATTTAATAATCTACCTACTAAGAATTCCATGGAAAAGTAATATACTTGTTTCACACTATTTTTTCCATATTCTTTATTGCTTTCTATCCAAGGTCTAGCGCAATAATCTTTTATCAATGCCCCTAAAGCATAATACTGATGAAGCGGCGACGCATCAATTGCTTCTTCTGCAAACATCGTTTGTAACTTTTCTATATAATCTATTTTAAATATCTCTTTATCAATTACCATAAATTCCCCACCTAGCAATTTTAGAATTAACTATGATTAAAAACTTATTTTTGAATATCACTATATAAGCTCACATAGTTTTTAGCAGAATTCTCCCAACTATTATTTGAGAGCATTGCATTTAGAACTAATTTATCCCATAAGCTTTTATCTTTGTATAAATCGAGTGATCTATTTACTGTATCTAGTAATTCTTTACTACTATAATTACTAAAAGAAAATCCGTTTCCTTTACCAGTATATTTATTATAGGGTATAATTGTGTCTTTTAACCCTCCAGTTTCACGAACAATAGGAATGCTTCCATATTTTAAGGCTATAAGCTGACCAATACCACATGGTTCAAAAAGTGAAGGCATCAAAAACATATCTGATGCAGCATATATTTGTTGTGCGAGTCCCTCATCAAAAATAATGTTTGTTGATATTCTACTTGGATAAATAGATGCATAATACTGAAATATATCTTCATAATATTCGTCGCCATTACCAAGCAATACAATTTGAATAGGAAGGCTAAGCAATTCCTGTAATTTCTCCACAATTAGGTCTAATCCCTTTTGCTTAACAAGTCTTGTTACAATTCCTATCATTGGTATACCTTCAGTTACAGTAAACCCTAATTTTTCTTGAAGCTTTAATTTATTTTTAACCTTTTGCTTTATATTTTTAACACCGTAATTGTAAAATATTTTTTTATCAACTAAGGGATTATAGAGTTCATAATCTATACCATTTACTATTCCATGTAAATTACCTGCTTTCGCAGATAATAATCCATCTAGTTTTTCTCCATAAAATGGAGTTTGAATTTCCCTTGCATAAGTATTACTTACAGTAGTTACAGCATCTGAGAAAACAATTCCACCCTTCATAAAGGATACAGCATCATAAAATTTTAGTGCATCATCATTAAAATACTTGTCATCTAAATTCAATAAATTACCTAGTACTTCTTTTGAGAATATTCCTTGATATTGTAAATTGTGTATAGTGAATACACTCTTTATTTTATTAAACCTATCATCATCACTATAGTTTTCTTTAAGCAAAACTGGTATCATGCCACAAAACCAATCATTACAGTGAATTATATCTGGCGCAAAATCTCCAATGTATTTTATTGATTCAAGCACTGCTTTTGAGAAAAAAGAAAATCTCTCTCCATCATCATAAGATCCATATATTTCAGGTCTTTTAAAATAATATTCATTATCTACAAAATAATAAGGCACATCATCATAAGTTAAATATTCTAGTCCACAATATTGATCTCTCCATCCAACTTTCACATTGAAAGTTGCTACATTCTCCATACAATTTCTAAAAGACAATGGGATACCACTGTATTTTGGTATAATGACCCTTGCGTCTATTCCCAACTTTCTTAATGCTTTAGGTAACGCATATGCCACATCCCCAAGTCCTCCAGTTTTTATAAAAGGATAAGCTTCAGAAGCTACAAATAATACTTTCATACTAACCTCCTTAATTATGTTCTTAATTTTTTTTCTATAACCACTGGGAACTCTACATCTCCCTCGAGTACTGTATTTTCATTTATAATAGTATTTTTATCAATTATAACATTAGTAAGTTTGCATCCTTTTTTGATTTCACAATTTTGAAATATTATGCAATTCTTAATTTCTGCACCTTCATCTACCAATACTCTTCTTGAAATTACGCTCCTCTCAATGCTTCCTTTCAAAATACATCCATTGGAAATCAAAGAATTCTTTACCTTTGATCCATTAACGTATTTAGTTGGAGCCTCATCTTTACTTTTAGTAAAAATTAACCCATTACTAAAGAATAATTCCTTGGTTACTTTACCATTAAGCATATCCATACTGGTTTTATAATAATTTTTAATAGAATTTATGCATTGAAGATATCCCTTAAATTCAAATGCATTTACATTAAGTTGTGAAACGTGATTATAAATAGCTGCATTTAATGAATTATCATAACCTGTCTGGACGCATTTATTCACAATACTTATAAGAGTTGTTTTTTTCATTATAAACATTTCCATAGATATATTTAATTTATCCTCTGCTCCTATGTTTTTTCCAATACTTTTTACTTTATTTTCTTCATCTATATATAAAGTACTACAATCTCGATAATGCCTCTTACCATTGTTTGTTTTTTTATATAATAAAGTTATATCACTACCAGATTCCTCGTGATATTTAGCAGCCTCATTGAAATCCATGTTACATAACATATATGATGGAGCGATTATTACATAATCTTGCTTTGTTCTATATATATATTCCATATTACCACTTAATACATCTATATCCCTTAAATGTGCTCTTTCTGAAGTCAGATTAAATAAAAATAATCCATTTATTTTTCTATCTAAATCCCAAGGTTTACCTGAGCCTACATGATCTACTAAGGACCTAGATTTTGTGTTAGTAAATATACCTATATTATGAATACCAGAATTGACCATATTAGAAAGCACGAAATCAATTATTCTGTATCTTCCACCTATAGGAATAGACGCTATAGTTCTTGATTTTGTGAGACTTTTAATGTTATCTTCTTGCTCATTAAGCATTAATATTCCTATATAATTTTTAAGCATATTATGACCCCTCCTATTTTATAGTTTAGTGGATATCTCTGAATCAACTTTAATATCGCGTCCTTTTTCTACAACAATAATATCCCGTCCATTACCAATTACAGAATTACGTCTTATAACAACATCGCTTCCTATAATAGCTTTATCTATAATTACATTGTTCCCTATTTTAGTATTTGGCAGAATAACTGAATTAGTTATTTTAGAATTTTTCCCTACATGTACTCCATTGAAAAGTACACAATTGTTTACCTCTCCAAAAACAGTACACCCCTCATTGAGCATTGCATTGTTAATACTCGCCTCCGGCCCTATATATTGTGGTGGCAACATAGGATTAACTGTATATATTCTCCAATTAGTATCATATATATTTAGTTCATTATCATCGGAAAGTAAATCCATATTAGCTTCCCACAAACTTTCAATAGTACCAACATCTCTCCAATAACCTTTAAAAGGATATGCAAATAATTTATTGCTATTCTGAAGCATTTTTGGTATTATATTTTTTCCGAAATCATTACTTGATTTCTTATCTAGGTTGTCCTCTTTTAATAGATGTTTAAGGGTTGACCAGTTAAAAATATAAACTCCCATAGATGCTAAATTACTTTTAGGATCTTCTGGCTTTTCTTCAAATTCAAATATGCTGTCATCTTCGCGAGTGTTCATTATTCCAAATCTACTAGCTTCTTCCCTTGGCACTTCAATTACCGCAATAGTAACATCTCCGCCTTTTTCTTTGTGATAATCCAGCATTTTAGAATAATCCATTTTATAAATATGGTCTCCTGATAAAATAAGCACATATTCCGGATCATAACTATCTATATAATTGGTATTTTGATATATAGCATCTGCTGTGCCATTATACCAATTCCCTCCGTCTTCACTTTGGTAAGGTGGAAGCAAACTCACACCTGCATTTCTCCTATCTAAATCCCATGGAGCACCGATACCTATATGAGAGTTTAAAGACAATGGCTGATATTGAGTAAGAACCCCTACTGTATCCAAATCTGAATTAGAACAATTACTTAAAGAAAAATCTATAATTTTATACTTTCCACCAAAAGGTACTGCAGGTTTTGCTATCGTTTTCGTCAGTTGTTTTAACCTTGAACCTTGTCCTCCTGCGAGTATCATAGCTATCATTTCTTTTTTTATCATTCTTGGTCTCCCCTTTCTATACCTTAATAATTTCATTATATTTTTATAATTTCATTATATCTTTATAATTTCATTATATCTTTTTCGTCTAACTATAAATTAATTGTTAACTATACTAGTTCTTATCACTATTCAGCTAATTATATTTTAGAATTTCAAACATTTATTGAAAATGGGAAATAACTTTATTTTTATATCATTTGTTATAATATTGTTAATTTTATAATTACTTCATATATTAAATTATATCATATTATCCAATAAAAATGAGGAATAAAATGTAAAAATAAATTTTATTTATAGTATTTGTAAACTCTTTTTTATAGTTAAAAACGTTATAAAAAGTAGGCCTAAGAATAATAATTATTCTTAGGCCTACTTTAATAAATAACAATATTAACAAACTTTAATTCTACTCACTATAAATATCCATTCCATAAAATATTTCTTCCATTTCTTTTTCTAGTTTTTGTATAATACTGCATTTCTCATCTTCATTTAAATCTTCTTGTTTAATTTCAAATAAATAGTTATCAAGCTCAAAATCGTTTAATTTCATTTTTGTATGGAATATATTAGATTGATATATATTCATATCAATTAAATTGTATCTATTTATAGTTTTTTCAGCAATGTAATTTTGTATAGAACTAATATCATGATCTATAAAATGTTTTTTACCATCCATATCTCTAGTAAATCCTCTAACCCTATAATCAATAGTAATAACATCAGAATCAAAGCTACCTATTAAATAATTTAGAGCTTTTAATGGAGATATAGTTCCACAAGTTGCTACATCTATATCTACCCTAAATGTGCTTATGTCATTTTCTGGATGACTTTCAGGATAGGTATGTACTGTTACATGGCTCTTATCCAAATGTCCAACAATATTCTCGCGTACTGGTGTTAGGATTCCTCTATTGCAAGAAGGATCTACCACATATAAAGGAATTTCTTCTTCTGAAATAAGCAACGTTACGCTTGCTCCTTGGGGATCATAGTCCTGCTTTGCAATATTTAGCACACAAGCCCCTATCATCTGCGTAACATTTGTAAGAATTTTTGTTAACCTCTCAGCATTATATTGCTCATCAATATACTCAATATATTTTTCGCGATCTTCTTTAGTTTTTGTGTAGCAAATATCATAAATATTAAAACTTAATGATTTTGTTAAGTTGTTAAATCCATATAGTTTTATTTTATTTTTGTCATTTTTAGCCAACTTGATTCCCCATTTCTCATATACTTCTATATACTTCTCATATACTTCTCATAAAAAATTATATAACTTACCGTACCAATGTCAAGACGTATTTTTACGACCCCTTATCATATTATATAATATATAGCTTGAAGTATGTACTCTTTAACATTATAATTACTTACAATAGTAACATACACAGTTTTATGTTTATTATTACTATTCTCTTTGTAGCCTTAATATAAATATATTTAAGTATAATATTTATATTATTCCACAAAAGGATATCATTAGAATTGGAGGTATTAATACAATGGATAAAAAACTAAAAGTCGGATTATTAGGTGGAACAGGATTTGTTGGACAACGTCTTGTTACACTACTTGAAAATCACCCTTATTTTGAAATAGCTGTTATTGCTGCTAGTGAGAACTCTGTGGGTAAAACTTATTTTGAGGCAGTAAATAATAGATGGAAATTAGACGTACCTATGCCTGAAAACGTCAAAAACATGGTAATAAAAAATATTGATGAAATAGACGTAATAAGCAGTCTGGTGGATTTTGTCTTCTGCGCCGTTAATATGAGTGCAGATGAAATAAGAAAAATTGAAGAAAAGTATGCAAAAGCTGAAACTCCTGTAGTTTCAAATAACTCTGCAAACCGTGGAACTCCTGATGTACCAATGGTTATTCCAGAAATAAATGCTGATCATTTTCAATTAATTAACGCACAACGTAAACGCCTTGGCACTAAAAGAGGATTTATTGCAGTTAAACCCAACTGTTCAATTCAAAGTTATGTTCCTGCTATGAGTGCTCTACTAGAATATAAACCTACTAAGATATTGGTTTGCACATATCAAGCTATATCTGGATCAGGTAAAATATTTTCTGATTGGCCAGAAATTATTGATAATGTTATACCATATATAGGTGGAGAAGAGGAAAAGAGTGAACAGGAACCTCTAAAAATTTGGGGCCATATTGAAGACGATAAAATAGTTAACGCTAAGCTTCCTATAATTTCAACTCAATGCATACGTGTTCCAGTAGCAGATGGTCACTTAGCTGCAGTGTTTGTTTCCTTTGAGAAAAAACCATCAAAAGAAGCTATCTTAGAACATTGGGCAAATTATAAAGGCAAACCACAAGAATTAGAACTTCCAAATGCTCCTAAGCAATTTTTAACCTACTTCGAGCAAAATGATAGACCTCAAACTAAACTTGATAGAAATATTGAAAAAGGAATGGGAATATCACTTGGTAGACTTCGCGAGGATAAAATATTTGACTATAAGTTTGTTTGTTTATCACATAATACACTTCGTGGTGCAGCCGGTGGAGCTGTGTTATCAGCTGAACTTCTATTCAAAGAAGGGTTCTTAACTTCAAAATAAAAAAGTGCAATCTATGAACTTTCTCCTGCGTGGACTTGAAATAAGAGATTGAAACGTGAAATTCCATTTAGAATTCTAATATTTTGAAAATATAAAATTCTCTGCCGCTCACATTCGGCGTCCTGCTTCAGGTTCGCTAGCCTCACTTCCTGTGAGGCTCACGAGAATTTTACATTTACAAAACAAGAATTTCTAGATGGAATTTCAATGTTTCTGCTCTTCTTATTTCAAGCCACTTCCGGAGAAAGTTCATTCTGCTATGTATAGATATCATTGAAGAGAAGGGCTCTTCATTTCGTGGAAATGAAATCGGGAGGGCGGGGTAAAGACATAAATTCTTAAAAACAATGGTAGGGAAGATCTGAGGCCTTTCGGCTCAGATTATAGCCGTCCTGGCAGGCTTACGAGAATTTTATATAAGCAAAACAAGAATTTCTAAATGGAATTTCAATGGTTCTGCTCTTCTTATTTCAAGCCACTTCCGGAGAAAGTTCATTCTGCTATGTATAAATATCATTGAAGGGAAGAGCTCTTCATTTCTTGGAAATGAAATCGAAGAGCGGGGGTAAACCCAAATATTTTTAAAAACAATGGTAGGGAAAAACTGAGGCCTTTCGGCTCAGATTAATATTACATCCCTTAAGGTATATATTTTAACAATATAAAAGATAAGCAGGAGGTTTGAACATAGCCTCTGCTTATCTTTTTTATTCTTAGTTCTTTTCTGTTATTTAGTAGTTGCGACGACATATATAAAAATTGTGAAGCAACAAGCCCTATGTAGAAATATAATTTATCTTCTTTAAAAAGCTATTTACTAATATTTCGGCTTCTTCAAATGACTGTGTACAATAGTTCTTAGAAAATGGGTCACTAAACCCATGTTTACCTCTTAACATATGAACAGTGACGTTCCATTTTTTCAAAGAAATAACTAGTTCTTTCACATTGAATGATTTCTCTTCAGTAGGAAAAATCAGTAAAACTGGACATTTGGGAGTAATACTCATATAGTCTCTAATCCGTGAACCATAGTACCCTATGATACCATCACACATAATATCTTCACCGCTACATAACCATGCAATTGTTGCACCTATACTATAACCTAATAAATACACGTGCCTATATTGCTTTTTTGCTTGTATTATTAGCTGTTTTACTTGCTTAAATGCTAAATCAAACCCGACCTTATTTATGAAATGATGATAGGCTTCATCTTGTTGATCGTAATTAAAAGGATGATTTAGATTAATTAAATTAGGGCAAATAATATCATATCCAGCCATAGAAAACTTCTTACAGACCAACTTAATATGTTGATTAATACCATATATTTCATGTAACACTATGATTACGGAATTAGGATTATTTATAATCTTCATATAGGCCTCCCTAAAGTAATTAAGCTGCTTTTTATTAATAAATTACGTGGAAATAGACTTTAATGACATCTTACATAAGCAATACAAAGGCATTCAAGATAATATATAATATAATTATCTTAAATGCCTTTGTATTTTAAAAAAAGCTTATCACTAATCTTCTTCAAATTTATAATTCTACAATACTGCTTACATTAATTGGATTTAGATATACAGTTTTACCATCAAAATCAACTTTCGTCATTCCATTATCAAAATTTGTTCCAATCAAATTGTCTTCAATAAAACTTCTTATATCCAAATAATTATTTTGTGATTGACAGTATTCTGTTCCGTTGTTCATAATCACCTTAATATTCATCATTATCACTTCCTTTCTTTTATTCCACATTAATAAAGAATATCCTTTATTATTTTAATCAATTTCACTTTTATTCTATGCATACACAGTATGCCAATATGCAATCTTTTGTTAATTATTTAACATTTGTTTTTAAAAAACATTATTGCCGTTATTTAACAAGCACGTAATTGCATTTATGGGGTTTTAATTTCATTAATGTACGAAATATCATTTTTGCGTATGCTATCCCTTATAGTACTTTAAAGATAATCCAGGAAATACAAATTGATTATCTTTTTTAAATTTATACTTCTACAACACTACTTACATTAGCTGGATTTAAATATACAGTTTTACCATTAAAATCAACTTTCGTCATTCCATTATCAAAATTTTTTCCAATCAAATTGTCTTCAATAAAATTTCTTATATCCAAATAATTATTTTGTGATTGACAATATTCTGTTCCGTTGTTCATAATCACCTTAATATTCATCATTATCACTTCCTTTCTCTTATTCCACATTAACAAAGAATATCCTTTGTTATTTTAATCAATTTCACTTTTATTCTATTCATATACAGTATGCCAATATACCATCTTTTGTTAATTATTTAACATTTGTTTAATTATAACATTATTACCTTTGCTTAACAAGTAACGTTTACATTTATGGAGTTATAATTTTATTAATCTTTTTTCTAAATAAGCATATAAGCGATTAAAAAGATTTTATCACTATTGATCAATTTTATTTTTATTTTATCCATATAAGGTATGCCAATATATAGTCATTTGTTAATTATTTAACATTTGTTTAATTGTAACATTATTTCCTTTACTTAGCAAGTAACGTTTACATTTATTGAGTTTTAATTTTATTAATGTACGAAATATCCGCATTCTCTAGAAATTAAATTATACAAACACAGTACTAAATGTTATAATCTCCCTGTAAATTAAAAAATTAATGAAAAAAATGAGGAAGAAGGTGTTAATTATGAAATTTAAAATAATTATAAGTTAATATTTTTGAATCGACAATAGATCTTCATTTCTATCACACATATATTTATAAGAATCATAAACTCCTTGATTATAAAATTCTGGTGCTAATTCTTCTATTATAAAATTTAACATCAGATTTGAAGATAAATCACCCAATTCTTCTTCCCTTTCGTTTAAAAAATAGTTCTTTATTTCAGAAATCATTTCTTCCTTTTTCTCTTTAGTTAATTTAATTACATTTTTGTTTATCATATTATACCTCCATTCGAAATTAACATTATTCTTTAAATAGTCTTATTTTTTATTTCTATGAAAAATTGTCATTATATTTTTAATGAACTATAAAATATAGTACCCATTAAGCGCAAAAAAAAGTATATATTACGTATAATGCATTGAATCAAGCTTTAGAACTCCATATTTATTTTTAATTAATTTGCGTTAAGAAAAACATATGCTTGAGCGCTAGCGAATTTATATCCTACGCTTGTAGCGAGTTTATGTTTTTTAGCAGATTAATTAAAAATAAATTTAGGAGTTCTTAGCGAAGATGAAGCATTAGTCGTATTGCAATACGCGTAATATATACTTTTTTCACTGTTTTTTTGCGCTAACTATAAATATAGGATTATTAGCCATTAACATATAACTTTGACCTTTGGTTTTGCTTACTTGAATTTGTACACATTCTACTTCATATTTTAATCCTTTTAAACCTTCCATTGCTTTATATACATTATTTATGGTTATAAAGTTTAGAACAATATATTTACCTTTTTTAAGTTTTTTCCCATAACTCATAATAATATCAGCTATATTCCCGCCACTTCCACCTACAAATATAGCATCAAATTCTCCTACTATTTTTGGCTCTATTTCTATTGCTTCTGCATCTATTATTTCTAAGTTACTTGTCTTAAATTTTTCTTTGTTTTGTTTTATAATCTCTAAAGCATCAATATCTTTTTCTATAGCTATTACTTCTCCATTTTTACATATCTCAGCCATCTGAATGCTTACAGATCCAGTTCCAGCTCCGATATCTAGTACCCTATAATCCTCTTCAAGTTCTAGTTTTACAACACTTAATATTCTTACTTCTTCCTTAGTCATTGGGCAATTACCCCTTATAAATTCGTGATCCTTTATAAATCTCATATTTCGCACCTCCTTATGTAATTTTCTTCTAATATAACGGTTTTCAAATGTGATTCTACTTTATAAACGCCAGCATGTAGAAAGTTAGGATAGTAGAGCGTTCGTTAACAGTGTCTAAGTTTATTCCATATAAAATTCCCTATGGGAACCATTCGACGTCCTGTCTCAGGGTTCCGCGCTCCCCATCCGTGGTCCGCTTACGGGAATTTTATACTCCATAGACTAAGACACTGTAAACTTCCTATATACTATCTTTCACTTTCTGCATGCTTATCCTCATATAAAGTAGAAACAATTCTAACACTGTTGAAAGTTCATTTTAATTTCCCTCATAATAAGATCTAGCATATCCGTAGGTTCATTGATGTTTATTAATCTGTTGTGATAAAACATATGATAATCTATTTATTTTTCTCATAGGATGCTAACAAAAGTATATATCGCGTAAGATGCGTTTGAGCAAGCTTTAGAAATTCTTAATTTATTTTATTTTCAGATGCGTTACGAAAAACACATGTTTGAGCGATAGCGAGTTTGTGTTTTTTAGCAGCTGAATATAAAATAAATTTTAGAATTACTTGGCGACGCGAACGCATCTCTAGTGATATATACTTTTAGTTATAGCATCCTATAAGAAAAAAGATTACTTTTTACATGCTGGATTTTTATAAAGTAAACCCTTTAAATGCTTCTAAGAATTTCTCAATGTCCTCATCTGTATGTTTAACGCATAAAAATACTGCTTCAAATTGAGATGGTGAAATATTTATTCCACTTTTTATCATATGCTCAAAATATTTTGCATACATAAGTGTATCGCAACTTTTAGCATCTGAATAATTTTTAACTTCCAATTTATCTGTAAAGAAAGCAGTAAGCATTGAACCACACCTATTAACTACCATAGGTATACCTTTTTCTTTAGCAATATCAATTAATCCCTTTTGAAGTTTTGCGGCTAATCTCTCAAGATGTTCATAAAGATTAGGGTTATTATAAAGTTTAGTTAAGGTTGCATAACCGGCCGCCATTACTACAGGGTTTCCAGACATAGTACCAGCTTGATAAACCGGTCCCATAGGTGACAATAACTCCATTATCTCTTTTTTACCACCAAAGACGCCACAAGGAAGTCCCCCTCCCATGATTTTTGCAAAGGTTATTAAATCGGGAGTTATTTTATAAATACTTTGTGCTCCTTTATATGCTACTCTAAATCCACTCATTACTTCATCAAATATAAGTAGGCTTTTATATTTATCACATAGTTCTCTAAGTCCCAATAAAAACTCTTTATCAGCTGGGATAACTCCCATATTTCCTGCTACTGGCTCAATAATTATGCAGGCAATATCATCACCATATTTCTCAAATAATTTTTTTACACTATCTATATCATTATAATTTGCAATTAATGTGTTTAAAATGCTTTCTTTCGGAATACCAGCAGAGCCAGCTATGCCCGCGGTCATTACTCCTGAACCAGCCTCAACTAGAAAGCTTTCAAAATGTCCATGGTAACACCCTGCAAATTTAACTATCTTATTTTTTCCTGTGTACCCTCTTGCAAGCTTAACCGCGCTCATTGTAGCTTCTGTACCTGAGTTAACCATTCTAACCATTTCTACATTATCTACAGTAGTGCAAATATGTCTTGCAAGTTTTAGTTCTATTTCCGTAGGTGCACCGAAGGCAATTGCATCCGCTGCGGTGTTTTGTATAGCTTTTACTACATCATCATCACAATGTCCAAGTATCATAGGTCCCCATGCGTATACAAAATCTATGTATTTATTACCCTCTTCATCGTAAATATATGCGCCTTTACCTTTTTTAATAATTGGTGGATTTACCGCTACACCTTTAAATGCTCTAACGGGGCTATTAACTCCACCAGGCATATATTTCTCGGATTCATTAAATATATCTAAATTTCTCATAGTAATTCCCTCTTTTCTTAATGTAAAGTTTTATATTCCAAATAGTTGTTAACCGTCCCAGCTCTTTCAAGCTATTTATAAATATTCCTTGAGCCATCTACATAAATCAAGTGCATAATAGGTAATTATCATATCTGCTCCTGCTCTTTTCATAGACATATGCATTTCCATAGCTATTGCCCTCTCATCAATTAAACCCATCTTTGCAGCCGCTTTTACCATAGCGAATTCTCCACTAACACTGTAAGCTGCTATTGGAACATCATGTCTATCACGAACCCATCTTATTACATCTAAATATGATAAAGCTGGTTTTACCATAACAATATCTGCGCCCTCTTCTATATCAGCTTCTATTTCTCTCATTGCTTCTCTAATATTTGCTGGATCCATTTGATATGTTTTCCTATCTCCAAATTGTGGAGTCGAGTTTGCTGCCTCTCTAAATGGACCATAAAATGCTGAGGAGTATTTTGCACTATAAGCCATTATAGATATATGTTTAAACCCATTTTTATCTAAAATATTTCTTATAGCTTCTACATGTCCATCCATCATGTCAGATGGTGCTATCATGTCCGCGCCAGCCATTGCGTGAGATAGTGCTATGTCTGCTATATATTTTAAACTCTTATCATTATCTACTTTCCCATCTTCTACTATTCCGCAGTGTCCATGACTGGTATATTCACACATACATACATCCGTTATTATAATTAAATCTTTTGACATCTCACGTATCTTTCTAACTGCCTTTTGTACAATCCCGTTTGCGTCATATGCCCCACATCCAACTTCATCTTTATGTTCTGGAAGTCCAAATAGAATTACTCCACGTAGACCCACTTCTTCAACTTCTTCGATAATTTCATGAAGCCTATCTAAAGAAAAATGATAATTTCCTGGCATTGAAGATATTTCTTCTTTAATATTTTCACCTTCCATTACAAAGATAGGAAATATAAAGTCAGCTGACGTTAATACAGTCTCTCTTACTAAATCTCTTATATTACTTGTTTCTCTTAATCTTCTATTTCTTTTGAACATAGTTATCCACTCCTAGTTAAATATATTTTATACTTATCCACAATTTATTATTAATTATCATCTTTAATGTTAATAAATATCCACTAATCTAGTTTTACATTTTCAAAAGTTTTTCTATAACTCCCTGGACGCTATAAACATCACAAATAGTTGCATCTATTCCATTACCTTTAAGTTCCTTTGCAGTTATAGGTCCTATAGCAAGTGATGTTTTTGATTTTATAAGATCAAGCCCTACCAATGTAATCATGTTTTTAACTGTTGAAGGTGAAGTAAAGACTATTAAATCCACATCTTTAATTTCATTTCCAGTTTGTAATTTGCCACATAATGTTTGATAAGTAAACACTTCATCAACATAACATCCAAAATCTCTTAATGCTTCTACCAAATAAGGCCTTGAACCTTTTGACCTAGGTACAAGCACTTTGTCTCCTGCTTTTACAAAGGTCTTCATTTTATCAAACAAACTCTCGGCGACAAAATGGTCAGCTACGATGGCCGGCATAACACCTCGATTTTTAATAGCCTTTGCAGTAGCTGGACCAATGGCTGCAATTTTAACTTTAAGATCTCTCAAATCAAATTCCATATCTTTTAAATAATCAAAAAAGAAATTCACTCCATTTACACTGGTTAAAGTTAAAAAATCATATTCCATAAACTTTGCTCTGTAATCATCTAGGTTATATGTAGTATTCTTAAATTCAATGGAATTTATCTCAAGAACTTCTGCTCCTAGATCTGTTAATGTTTCCCTTAATTCCTTTGATTGAGCAATGGACCTAGTTATACAAATATTTTTACCAAACAATGGTTTCTTCTCGTACCAGTTAAATTTATCATTAAATTTAACTACTTCTCCAACTACAATAATACAAGGAGATGATATTTCTGACTTTTGCACCTTAATTAAAATATCTTCTAGAGTACCTACTACTTTTTTTTGTTTTGATGTAGTTCCTCTCATTATTACCGCGCAGGGGGTATCTTGGCTTTTTCCATTAGATATAAGATTTTCTGTTATCTTTTCTAAGTTTTTAAAACCCATCATAAAAACTAAAGTTCCGGTTAGCCTTGACACTGCATCCCAGTCTATATTAAGTTTTTCTGCCGTCATTGCTGTAAAAACGTGGAAACTTTGTGCTATACCTCTGTGAGTGATAGGTATTCCCGCATAATTTAGTACTGCTATTGGTGATGTTATTCCAGGTATAACTTCAAATTCTATATTTTCTTCTATAAGAGCTATTGCTTCCTCGCCACCACGCCCGAATACAAAGGGATCTCCACCTTTTATTCTTCCAACTACGTGCCCTTTTTTAGCTAATAACACTAGCATTTCATTTATTTCTTCTTGAGTTTTATAATGGCATCCTGGCTCTTTTCCACAATAATATATTTCACAATCTTCTTTTAAATATTTAAGTACACTAGTGCTTGCTAACCTATCATACATAACTGCTGTACATTTTCCAAGCAATCTTATTGCTTTTAGGGTTATAAGTTCTGCATCTCCTGGACCGACTCCCATTAAATAAACCTCTCCCATTGGTATCCCCTTTCTGTTTTGCGTTTTTTAATTATCCTTTAATATCTTTTTAGCTAGTAACTCGCCTAGCTTTATATAGCTATTTTTATCTCCAGATAGTTGCTTCTTAACTATTTTTCCACTAACTCTGTACACTCCAAGCATGTGCATAAGGTCGTTATCAAGATACGCATATGCGCCTATACAATCATGACAATCTCCATTTAGAGTCGCCATAAAACTTCTTTCTGCATCTACACAAATTCTAGCATCATAGTTATCTAGTTTTCTAATTAATGATATTTGCGGATGACTTTTAACCATTTCAATTCCGAGAGCTCCTTGGGCTATTGCTGGTACAATCTCCATTACGTCAAAATAATTAGTAATTATCTTTTCCATTCCAAGCCTTTTAAGCCCTGCCGCTGCCAGTATTATACCGTCAAGATTTTCCTTTTCTATTTTTGATATTCTAGTTTGAACATTACCCCTTATAGGTACGATTTCTACATCTGGCCTTATTAGCTTAATTTGAGTGGCACGTCTTATACTACTAGTACCTATTCTTGCGCCCTTAGGTAGGTCGTAAAAGCTAATGTTGTTAAATGCAACAAATGCATCACGAACATCTTCTCTAAGTGGTATAGCCACTATTTCAAACTCCTCAGGTACATCATAGGGCACATCTTTCATGCTATGTACTGCCATATCAGCTTTTTGATCTAACATTGCAACTTCTATTTCCTTTACAAAAAGTCCCTTTCCCCCTATTTTATCTAAAGTGACATTTAAAATCTTATCTCCCTTAGTTTCAATAAGTACCTTTTCACCATCTAAATCAAACTTTTCTTTGATTAAAGCAATAATGGTATTCGCTTGAACCTGTGCCAGCTCACTTCTTCTAGTCCCTATATTAATTTTCAAAACCTCTCACTCCTTTACTCAGCAACCTTGTTGCTGATCAACTTCGTTGCTGACAGCAACCTTGTTGCTGATCAACTTTGTTGCTGATATCAACTTTGTTGCTGCCATCAACTTTGTTGCTAACATCACCTTTGACTCCAAACTTTCTAAGTTTCAGTTCCATAAAACATTTCTAAAATACCATTTTGTGCTCCCTTAATATAAAAAAAGTTGAAATCTTCACTACATACAAAACTCATAATCTCTTTTTTGCAATTCATAAATTTAACCATGTTTCTTATACTACAAGTATAATCTATAAAATCTTCATATTCTCTAAGTTTATCTTCTATAACTTTAGACATGAAAAGTGTAGTTTTGGGGCTACCGTTTTTAGTATGTAATGCAAATTTCATATTAGATGTATTCTTTTGAACAGGGGTTACAAATAGACCCTGTTTATAATCCTCACAGTTTAAATATAACTTACTTTTATCATCACAATATTTTTTTATAGCCTTATTTGTAAGTTTATTATCTGTAGCAATAATAACAATATGATTATTGTCCACATAACTCTTTTCATATTCAGCTTTTATTAGTTTTACATTTGGCATATCATTAAGCTTTTCAAAATCTAGGCAGAATTCTTTTGACACTACTGTAATATTACAGCCTCCATTTGAAAAAGTTCTACATTTTATAAAAGCTGCTTCTCCTCCACCAATAATAAGTATATTAACTTTATTTGAGAGAAGTGAAATCATTGTATAATTTAAAGCTGGAAAATCCTGCTTAATATGTCCTCGCATTCTTTAGACCTCCCCTTCAAATGTTCCTCCTTTAATACAACTATAGCTCTGTTTACAAAGGCATTTGAAGTGCTTTTTAGTAGTACCTCTGCTAATTTTTCATTGTCCTTAGTCTTTTTCTTATGCTTAAAAGTCTCTAGTCTTTCTTTATAAACATCTTCACCATTTGATTTTATCCTTTTTATAAAAGGTGATAACTCCTCTATAGCTTTCCACTCTATATATTCTTTTATGGCTTTATCCACAATGAACCTATTATTTTTCATTGAGGATTTTCTTCTTTTATAATTTATATCATGGATGTCTCCTAGCATATCTATGTCATATACTTCGTAGAGTGGATTTTCATTTACCTCTTGTTCAATATCCCTTGGTACTGCTAAATCGAATAATAATAAAGACTTATTAGGTAACTCATTTAAATGAATAACAGTATGGGGAGCCGAGGTACAAGATATAACACAATCTACATTTGCATAATATTTATTTATATCTATAAATGGTATTATTTTAACCCTTGGGTCTTCTATATTAACCTTTAGCGCATCTCTAACAGCAATATATAATATATCTATTTGACCTTCTAGTATATATTTTGAGGTTAATTCCCCTACCGCTCCATAACCTAAAATCATAAAATTTTTGTGACCCCTGTCTATTGCATTTTTAACTACCATTGATGATGATGAAACAGGAATTTCACTTATCTTAGATATAGTTCTAAATTGCTTGCCACAAGCGATAGCACTTTCAAATAGTCTTTGAAGTTGTTTTTTATTTGATTTCAAAGCTTTTGACATTTCATAAGCATCCCTAACTTGCCCTAAAATTTGATCCTCTCCAAGTAATAGTGAATCAAAGCCGCAGACCACCTCCATTAGGTGTTCTATTGCTTTTTCGTCCTTATAACTTACTACATACTTTATTAAAGATTCATCCCAATTTAGCGCTTTAAAAATCTTATTTATAATATCCTCGTCAGTGGATTTAAAATAAATCTCCGTCCTATTACAGGTGCTTAAAATAACTGCCTCTTCACAAATATTTAAAAGAGCCTCTAAACATCTTTCTTGACGTTTTGGTATAATAGAAAGTTTTTCTCTAATTTCTATCTTTACATCATGTTTTAGTCCTATAAGCTGTATCATAATATCATCTCCAAAATACTTAACTTTTACGTATATTTTTATATTTTATATTTTATATTTTAAAATTAGACACATTTCATATAATATATATATTATCAATAAACAAAACATTGCCCCATACATTAATTTTATTGTATCTATTATATGCTCTTGACCCAAATCCTTAATTTTATTTCCTATAGTTGGTTTATACATTTTTTCCCCAAAATATACATTTGTACCCCCTAATTGAACTTTCATAGCACCTGCTACTGCTCCTTCTGGATAGGCACAATTAGGACTTTTATGATTTTTTCTATCTCTCAACATTACTTTTAAACTATCCATAATATTTCCCTTTACAATTGGCGCTGATAAACAAATTAAAAAACCTGTTATTCTCGCAGGCACAAAATTAAATACGTCATCCGTTTTAGCTGGAAAGAATCCAATATATTTATATTTTTTATTCATATATCCAAGCATTGAATCCATGGTATTTATACCCTTGTACATCATAGCTAAAGGAGCTCCCCCTAGTATTGCATAAAGAATCGGAGCAACAACCCCATCCGATGTATTCTCTGCAATAGTTTCTACATCCGCTCTTATTATTTCATATTCACTAAGGTTTTTTGTATCTCTCCCTACTATGTAGGATAATTTTAATCTTGCATCATAAATATCATTTTTAACCAAAGAATCATATACCTTTAAACCTTCCGTGTGGAGGCATTTCGCCGCTATTGTTGTCCAAATTAATATTATATTTAGAATATGGTATAACCAAAAAACCTCTTTAGAAATTTGTAAAATTAAAAATGGTACTAAAAAGCTAGAAAATGCTACTATAACTACAATAGCTCCTCCAAAAACTTTAATCTGCTTATTAGTTTTACATATGTTTCTTCCTAACTTATCTAATTTAGAAATAAGTTTTCCTATATAAATCACTGGATGAGGAAACCAATATGGGTCTCCAATTAATAAATCTAACATAACTGCTAATATTAAATCTATTATGTTTGCCTTAAATAGTATTTCCATATTAATTCCTCACAATCTTATATTGCTCTAATTTTTTCCAAAAGGACAATTGTTCTTAAGTGTCCCTAACTTTTCTTGCTTTTTAATCCAATGATTTTATAGATGGCATCCATGTCAATACTATCTCTAACTATGTCTGCTAACTTGTCTAGTTCTTTTTCTCTTATACTTTCATAGGGCTTAGATTTTTTAGGTTCAAATCCTTTTTTTATTCTTAAATTGTTAATCATATATTCTCTAAACTCTACCCCATCAAAGACTCCATGAATATATGTACCCATAACATTTCCACTTGCATTAATTGCACCATCAAATGATGAAATATTATCACCTTCAAGAGAGGGGCTTCCACCTTTTCTATCATATATCTCAAATAGTGTCTCTGCCTTATTCCCATAGATACATTTACCCATATGAATTTCATAACCATAGGTTTCAACACCCATATTAATGCTCTTAGCCTTAACTCTTGTAGTTATTTTTTCATTTTCAAATACAGTATCTATGTCTAAAAGCTTCATACCTTCTATTTTTTCAAAACTTCCCTCAAGACCTTCTGGATCACTTAAGCTGTTTCCAAGCATTTGATATCCTCCACAAATGCCTAATATATTGCCATCAAAGCTATATTTCTTTATAGCATCTTCAAGCCCTGAATCTCTTAAAGTAATTAAGTCATTTATAGTATTTTTAGTTCCCGGTAATATAAGTAAGTCTGGATTCCCTAGTTCTGATTTATTTGTAACAAATCTAACTGATACATCCTCTTCACCCTTTAAGGCATCTAAATCTGTGAAATTTGATATATGCGGAAGCTTTATTACAACAACATCAATAGGTGCTGTTATTTTTTTATTAAATTCTACTGCACCGTCTTCATCCTCTAAATCCAATCTAAAGTAAGGTACTACACCAATGCAAGGAATATGTATAATGTCCTCAAGCATGGTAAGCCCTGGCTTTAATATTTCTACATCACCTCTAAATTTATTTATAATAGTTGCTTTAACTCTTTTTTTCTCGTTATCGCTAAGTAAAAGCATAGTTCCTGCAAGTGATGCAAATACTCCACCTTTATCTATATCTCCCGCAAGTATTACAGGAGCATCTATAAGTTCTGCCATTCCCATATTTACTATATCTCTATCTCTTAAATTAATTTCAGCAGGGCTACCTGCTCCTTCCATTACTATAATATCAAAGTTTTTTTCAAGCTTCGAAAACTGCTTTTTTAACATATCTTTAAATTCTAATTTCATATTATGATATTCCATTGCTGTACTATTTCCAAAAACTTTTCCATTAACGATAATTTGGCATTTTTTGTCTGATGTAGGTTTTAATAATATTGGGTTCATAAAAACCTCTGGCTCAATGCCAGCTGCATAAGCTTGAAGGACCTGTGCACGTCCCATTTCTTTTCCATCCAATGTAATATAGGAATTAAGAGACATGTTCTGTGACTTAAAAGGACATACAGAAAACCCATCTTGAACAAAAATTCTGCAAAGCGCTGTCACTAATATACTCTTTCCTACAGATGAAGCGGTTCCTTGAACCATTATCTTAGCCATTACTTATTCTCCTTTCTTCCTTTATGTATTCTTTTGCTTATATGTTTTTTTCAAAATAAAAAACAGCAGGCTTTAGCACCTGCTGTTAAGTACAATTTTTCATTGCACTAACTTTAATTCTACAAGTTCTTTCCCGCCGAAAGCTTAATATTACTGATTTTAGGCAGGTCTCCTGGCTTTTGATTTCTGCCTTCTCTTTTATCCATGCCCTTACGGGTGTTATAAAAGGTCGAAATCAATTACAGTAGCGGGGGCTGCTGTGGACTTACACCACATTCCCTTTTCACCCTATCAATTCATCTACTAAAGTAGCTGATCTACTAAAGTAGCTGGATTAATAAAAGGCACCTAAAAACATATATTCAATTTTATGATAATATGCTAATATAAAACAAAATTTATTCAAATTAATAATATCTAATATACTCTAGTTTAATGTAGTTTTATACAATTAAGTTTATAACATTATATTAACTATGTCAATAAATAAGAATTTCCAGTGTTTAGTAGTTATTTTTAATTATATTTGTAATTGTTTTTAATTATATAGGAAAAAGTATGCGGAAAACAATGTGGATAATTTTTTTTATAGTCACTATCCATAATAGATACATATTAGCGTAAATACGATATAGTATGAAGTTTCTCCGGGAGTGACGTGAAATAAGAAGCGCAGAAACAATTGAAATCCTATTTAGAAATTCTTCTTTTACCAATATAAAATTCTCGTAAGACTGACAGGAAGTCAGTCTAGCGAACCCGAGACAGGACGTCGAGTGTGAGCGCATAACAATTAATAATTGTTATGTCCCCCAGAGAACGACCCAGAGGTAGAGAATTTTATATTTGTAAAAGATTAGAATTCCTTAATGGGATTTCACGTTTCAAGTTTTTATTTCACGTCAAGCAGGAGAAATTTCATACTGATTGCATTAATTATCTTCAATTAATTTAGCCTGCAAAAACATAGCTTTCATGCCTAACCCTGCAAATTTTGCTTCGTATTCTGTAACTACATTATCTTTAAAATCACTGTTATGAAGGTCATAGGTTGAAAATAATATTTTGAACCCAGATTCTTTAAAATATTCTAATGAGTTTTCAAATAATTCTACATCATCTGTTTTGAACCATATTTCAGATCCTGGTTTTAAGAATTTCTTGTAATTCGTTAAGAACTTAGTATGAGTTAATCTCCTTTTGTTATGCCTGTCTTTTGGCCAAGGATTGCAGAAATTTATATAGATTCTACTTATCTCATCCTTTTGGAATACATCATCAATAAACGCAATGTTTATTGGCATAAGCCGTACATTTATATTCTGCACTCCTTGAACTTCTCTTACTTCTAATACTTTTCTAAGCGCAAACACTAACACTTCATCTTTTAAATCCATACCTATAAAATTAATATTAGGATTTTTTTTAGACTTTTCCGCTATAAATTTGCCTTTACCACAGCCAAGTTCTAAATGTATTTCATTTCCATTTTTAAATTCTTCACTCCATTTTCCTGTATAAGCATATTGATCTGTTATTACAATATGACTAGACTCTAGCTCTGGCCTAGCCCAATATTTTTTTCTTAAACGCATATATTTTCTCCTTAATTCAAAATATTTAAAATATTAATTTCTATAAAATTCACTTTATTATTATAACATTCCTGCAATATCTGTAAAGCGAGTAAATAACCACAACCCTGGCACTTGAACAAGATAAGTGAAAACTGATTGTCCATTAGGTAATATAGGCAATATTAACACCATAAATATAAGAAATTGATATCTAATAATAGAATCTGATAAATTATAAAAAAACTTTGGGAACAAATCCCTAATTATATGGAATCCATCAAAGCCTGGAACTGGTACTAAATTAAGAAAAAATAATATACAATTTAGATACGAAGTAATCATTAGTATCTGTTGAATAATCATATATATTCCTTCATTATTTGGCATGAAATTAGAAAATAATACTGTCAAAATCGCAAATATAAAACCTAGAATTAAATTGGCCAGTGGACCCGCCACTGAAACTTTTAAGTCATCCTTATAATAATTTTTAAATGCACTGGGATTTGTCTGTATAGGTTTTGCCCATCCGAACCCCATTATTAAAATTAAAATAAATCCTATTGGATCTATATGAACAATTGGATTTAGCGTAAGTCTTCCTTGAAATCTGGGAGTCTTATCGCCTAACCTATCTGCTGTTATTGCATGTGCATACTCATGAAAAGTAAATGCTAATAAAATTGCTGGTATCATCAAAATCTTATCTAATATTTGTTGTGTATCCATATTTATTCCTCCTCATATTAATGCCTCATATATAACAACTTATTGTTACTTTCTCTGCTAAGATATTTTTGATCTTTATTTTTTTGAAGTCTATTACCTATTATAACAAAGTTTATTGTTATTTTGAATTTAATATTATTAAAATAAAATAATATATTATTTAAATGTTCTTAGCAAATAAAAAACTATGCCAAAGGCATAGTTCAAAATTTCTTTTACTTAAATGGAATAAAAGATATTTTATTATCTACTAAGGATACTACGCCTTTAGTAGATAACTGTAATAGCTTTCCTTTATAAGTAGTTTGAGAGCCAGATTTAATATCTTTTAATACACCTCTAAGCTCATCATTTTGATAGACTTTATCATCAGAAGATATAAATAAATTCTCTTTACTACAAGGTATCTTCAGATTAACTGATTTCCATTTGTTAATATCTTGAGATGTTTTACCGTAATAAACTTTGCTTACCAAATCATCTTTTAATTGCCCAATATACACATTATCATCACTATCAGTACCAATTAACTTAAGCTTATCTACGCCATTAATACTTATAGGTTCTTGGCGACTCGTAACGTATATTTTATTATAAACTGATCCCTCATAAATAAGTTTATCTTCATGACGCACTAATGCTATATTACTCACAAATTTAGGTATTGTATTAATTTTTGACATATCTGCATTTCTATCAATTCTATATATAATACTGCCCTCATTGTCACTTGAAACCTTTACGTATGTAACTCCCGTTAAAGTTGATAATTGAATATCTTCTACCAAAGCGTTTGTGCCACCCCAAGCTAGATCTTTTGACTTTACTTTTTCATCTTTTGATACATCATAAGAATATAATATTAAGTTACTAGAATTATCACTGCTTTTTTTCTCTACCAATAACATTCTGTTTCTATCTGGAAGCCATTCAGAAAAACAAATTTTAGCTCCATCCTCCGCCTTTATAGTTTTAACCTTTCCATCCTTACAATTAACAATTTTTAATTGTTCATCTTGAAAATATGATAAATATTTAGCATCATACGACACTAATGTTTTTTCTGCGTCTGTTGGAACTGTAATATCAATGCTTTTTTCTTGCACGTTTTTATCTTCTACAACCTTTTTAGTAACCACTTTTGAATCAGTAGCTAAAAAATAATGATCAATATAAAAGAGTCCTAAACACTGCACAGTTAAAGATACTAATATCCATATACTTATTCTTTTCCACCATTTCATAAAGTTTCTCCTTTAATTTAAAATATCCTGAGCTAAAATTTCAATTTATTCTCTCTTTTCTATATACATAATTGATGGCACAGATCTTTCACCTAGGCTATCTGATGGGCTGTTTATAATTTCATCGTTATAATACAATGTAGAAGAAGAACCACCATCTAAGTTCGAAGCATTAACCGCACCAAGATCAAACAATCTATCTTGAACCTCTCGAAGTGTAGCCCCTAGACTGGTCCTTTGTCTACCGTCAATAACTAATAATATTATCGCTCCATCTTTTCTTTGTGCAATTGCTGTTCTAGGTGCTATTCCCCAGCCACCATCACCATTAGTTATAGTTTTCTGTCCATTAACTATAAGCGCTGGTCCAAAAGATACAGCTTCAGTTACTCCAGCTGCTTTCATCTCTTTAAGACTATGAGGACCAACTAACAAATTCCCCTTTTTAGTTAATGCTACAATAGCTGTTTTTGCATTTACATTTTTTATATTATTAAAAATAGTTTTTCCATTGGTCATTATAATTCCAGTTGGGTTAGCTCCCGTGCCTGTCCATTTTGACCCAGAATCTTGATCTACAAATCCACCACCATTAATGGCCGCAATAGCATTATTGTCTTTTGCAATATCACTAGTTATCTGCCCTTCTTGACCAAGTTTACTACTATAACCTACTTTTAACCTAGTTGGGTCCTTAATTATTAGTGCATATCCTCTGAATTTAGCTCCTGTTACCTCATATCTTTCAATACTATTATCATTTTTATTTTCTATGGTTACTGCAGAATTCGAATTATCTTGAACTAAAGCTGCTACCGTTTGTCCACTCATAATTTCTTTTATTTTATCAGCCGATAAAAATGTTGTTGCCATCCACTGTAATGTGAGGGTAGTCATTGCTGCACCTACTACAGTAGTCTTTACATTTTTAAAGGGACCATAATAAACCATAAATGGGCCAGTAATTGCTGTAAAAGTAATTTCAAATACTATAAATAATAAAACAAGTGTGCTTGTACGTGTTTTGTTTCTTTTACTTTTTTTTATTTTTCTCATGTTACCCATCCTTTTCTTTATTATGTACTATCACATTGTACATTAAAACTTATTGTTTGAATACAAAATTTAAATGTAATTTTTGTGAATAGTGCAATTTTATGATAATTATATGGAAAAAGAGAGTATAAATTCTATACTCTCTTGACTAAAATCGTTATTTATAATATTTTTGATGCTTCATATGCCAGAGGAGATCTCTCACATTCATCATATTTTAGTGTTACTTGATAACACAAATCACTGCCCTTCATTTTTTCAGAGGCATAACACAATCCATTTGATCTTGAATCAAGGAAAGGATGATCTATTTGTTCTGGGTCACCAATAAGAATTAACTTAGTCCCCTCACCAACTCTAGTTATTATTGCTTTAACTTGTTTTGGCGACAAATTTTGTGCTTCATCTATAATTACCCAATTTTTCACTATTGATCTACCTCTAAGATAAGCAACAGCTTCAGTGGTTATAATTCTCCTATCAAACAAGTCTTTTATCTTATCTAATAATTGCTTCTCATTTTTGTAACGTTCCTTTTCATCAGATTCCACAAGTATCTCTAAATTATCGAATATCGGCCTCATAAATGGTGATATTTTTTCTTGCTCTGTCCCAGGTAAGAATCCAATCTCCTCATCCAGAGTAATATTAGGTCTACAAATTAAAATTCTTCTGTAATGTTCACCACCAAGGTGGTGCTCACCACCAGGGTGGTGTTCATCATTTCCCTGTAATATTTTTTGAAGCCCTACTGCTAGTGAAAATAGTGTTTTAGCTGTTCCTGCGGGACCTTTAACAATTACGAGTGGAGCTTTTATTGCGTTGGTACTTAAAGCTTCCAGCATAAATCTCTGCCCTACATTTCTTGGCATTACTCCTAAAGGATTACTATCTTTATAATAAAGTGGTACTACATTTTTCCCGTCATATCTACCTAATGCGGTTTGTTTTAAATTTTCCATTGAATGAATTATTAAAAATTGATTTATATATAAAAACGGAGTCGTATATTCACCTGTTTCCTCATCATATTTAAGTAAGGCACTAATTTCTAAACTTCTATTGCTATAAAACTCCTGAAGTTTTTCTGGAGATACAAATACCTCCAATCTTCCTGTATACTGATTATCATATTCTGGTACAAATTTTTCATAATAATCTTCAACACTTATATCTAAAGCATCTGCCTTTATACGTTGAAATATATCTTTAGTTATTAGCCATACATCTTCGCCTTGCTCTTTAAGCGCTTTACATACCTGCAATATTCTATTGTCTGCTTTTTCACTATTCCAAGAAGCAGGAATTTTAGTATCATAGTGGTTCATTTCTACTCTAAGTCTTCCCCCACTTTCTAAATCAATACCCTCATTTAGTTTCCCTTGCTTGCGAAGTTTATCAATAAGTCTTGATGCATATCTGGCATTAGCTCCTAAATCACTTTTATCTTTCTTAAAACTATCTAATTCCTCTAATACAACTTCGGGTATTATTACATCATTATCTCCAAAAGATAATATAGCACTGGGTGAATATAGAATAACATTGGTGTCCAATACGTAGGTTTTTTTCAAAATATCAGCGCCCCTCTCTCTAATACTAATATATGTAACTTAATCTATAAATGAATTAAAAACAAAAAAAAATTTAATATTTTTATTAATTTTGTTCAATTATTTTTTTGACAAGTAATAATTTTTATTATATAATAAAAACTATAAGATTAATAATATTATAGGATGGTGTATATGAATAACATTACGGCAGTGTTTAAAGAAAAAAAATTAAAACTTACACCTCAGCGTATCGCTGTTTATAAGTATCTTCAGTCAACAAAAGAACACCCATGCGCAGAAGTAATTTACAATGCCCTACAACCAACATATCCTACTATGAGTTTGGCTACAGTTTATAAGGCATTAAAAACACTTGTAGAAGTTGAATTAATAATAGAACTTAACGTAGGTGAAGGTAATTTTAGATATGATGGAAATATGGTAACTCACCCTCATATACAATGTTTAAGTTGTGGTAGGGTTGATGACATAGAAGGCATACGTTTTTCAAATATAAATGAAGATGTAAAACAGTATACCAGCTATGAAGTTTTAGATAGTAAAATATATTTTTATGGTTTGTGTGAAAAGTGCAAAAAATAATTTACTAAAAAATATTTAAAACACAAAAGGAGCATGAAATTTATTCATGCTCCTTTTGTGTGTTTATTTATAACTTTCTTTTATTATATTTTCCCATTCTTTAGAGTTATAACCACCATCTAAAATTCGCTTCAAAGTTATAAGCACATTATTTTTAATAATTTTAGGTAAATTATATAATATAACCATGCTATTATCATTGGCTTTATACATATGTTGCACCATTAATTTACCAATACCGGATATTTTATTATTTGCAATTTTATTTCCACTTATAATACCCTTTTGGACAATTTTCGCTTGAACCTCATCATTGTATATATATTTAATAAAAGCATTGGCGTTATCCGCATTTTTTGCATTTAAAGGAACACTTAATATGGAATTGATTATAATAGGCACATTAGAACCGTTATCATAATTTTCTATTAAACCAATATTACTTCCGGTGAGCTTAGTGTTAAAATAAGAAGTACATATTAGAAGCGGTGAATCACTACTATTAAAGTTACTAATAGTTTGTTGATTACCTAACTCAAAACTATTTTTAGTAATTGTATTATTTTTTGTAAGGTCGTTGAATTCATTAAATATTCCCTGCACATTTGTTAATTTTTTATAGGATTCCTCACCACTATCATAACTCTGCTCAACCTCATGAATGTTTATCATTTTGCTCCCAAGTAATGAAAATATATATCCATTGGCATCAATATTTTCTGTAAGCACAACTGGAGTTTTTATTCCCTTATCATTAATTTGTTTTAATATATTTAACCATTCCTCTGAATTCTTAGGATTTGATATTTTTAGTTTTTCTAGATTTGCTTTATTATAAAGTAACTCTATAGAATATGGTACAACTCCTATACCATAATACTTATCTCCTATTCTTCCATAAGAACCCATAATTTTATAATATCTATCACTTATAGCATTACTGGAATAAGTGTCTTGCAAATCACTTAAAACCCCTCTTTTATTAAGTTCAATAAGAGTATTCCTATCACTAAAAATCACATCAATTTTTGTACCTATATTAATTTTTTCCATAATATCAGTTTTATCACCTAATGTATCATTAAGTTTTATTTCAAAATCCGGATTGTCTTTTTTAAAATCTTCTATCAAAAACTTAATTACTTCGGAAGAATATTCATCAGTTGTATCTATAAATATGTTTAAATCCTTTTGATTAGATTTTGTTTCTTTATTAGATTTGCAAGATGGTAAGCTAACCAACATAATAACAACTAGAATAACACTAAATATATTTTTTAATGATTTATTCCATTTTTTCATAAGTTCACCTCTTCGTATTAATAAATATTAATTTTTTTTAAAATAATTAAATATAAAAT
>NZ_DATCQT010000069.1:0-32604 GCF_036569345.1 Clostridium sp. | reverse complement strand
TTGGGGATAATTTTTTAAAATAAATACCATTATTCTACTGTTTTATATAGTTTTTTGTTATTGTTAGACAGACTCACGTACGGTTCTGTGAGAGGAAAGAAGTCGGGAAATTTATTCCCGACTTTTACCTACTCGATTAATATACTTAAAGCACCATTAGGTGATGACTTGCAGCACCGTCAGGTGATTCAGCACTGTTAAGTGATGATTAGAGCACCGTCAGGTGATACTTAATGCTTGTGCATAAAATATAAGTACAAACTATTTATGAGAGAGATAATACTGGAGAAAAATAAAACAATCAACCATTGACCAAAATTAAGTGGTATGGTATGAAATACCTTCTGTAAAAATGGAATGTACACTATGCTAATTAACATAACTACAGATATACCTACAGCCCCAATTAGGTATAAATTAGTAAATAAATTGATTTCAAATAGAGAGTGCTTTTCTGATCTACACTCAAACACATGTATAAGTTGAGATAAAACAAGAGTTCCAAGGGCCAAGGTTCTACAGGCTTCAATACTCATTCCATAATATTTACCACCAATAAATGCAAATATTGTACAAATACCAATGAGGCATCCACGAATAATTATTTTTTCTGTAAGTCCTCTTGAAAATACACTTTCATTTTTTCCTCTAGGTCTTTCAGACATAATGTCACGATCAGCAGGATCAACTCCCAAGGCAATAGCCGGAAGTCCATCTGTTACTAAATTTACAAATAAAATTTGTATTGGAAGTAGCGGATTTTCTAGGTAAAATAAAGAAGCCAAAAACATAGTAAGTACTTCCCCCAAATTACAGGATAACAAATACCTAATAAATTTTCTTATATTATTATATATTACACGTCCCTCTTCAACTGCTGCAACAATAGTTGCAAAATTATCATCTAAAAGAATCATAGAAGCCGCCTCTTTAGTTACATCAGTTCCTGATACTCCCATAGCTATACCAATATCTGCTTCTTTTATAGCTGGAGCGTCATTAACGCCGTCTCCAGTCATGGCAACAATATGGTTTTTATGTTTATAGGCTTTTACAATCCTTAGTTTATGTTTTGGACTTACCCTAGCAAATATTCTAAAATTATCAATGTTCTTATCTAATTCTTTATCATTTAGTTTGTCAAGTTCATCTCCAGTTATTACTTCCTCTGGGCTTTTACATATATCCAATTCTTTTCCAATAGCATAAGCTGTATTTTTGTGGTCACCAGTTATCATTATTGGTTTTATACCTGCAATCTTACACTTCAAAACTGCATCCTTTACTTCGCGCCTTGGAGGGTCAATTATACCAGCTACGCCTATAAAAATTAAATTGCTCTCCAGTTTATCGTTACGAGTAATACCAGTCACCTTATAAGCACAGGCCATACATCTTAAAGCCTTATAAGACATAGTCTCTACAGCCCTCACTAGAGTCCTTTTATAACTAGGTAGCATTGGTTGCACCGCTCCGTCAACCAATATATAATTACAACACTCTATAACCCGCTCAGGTGCACCTTTTACATAACATACATCTTTATCATTTTCTTTAACTATTACAGACATGATTTTCCTTGTTGAATTAAATGGTATTTCATATACACGTCTGGATTTATTTAAAAATTCTTGTATATCTTTAGGATTCTTAAAAAATCCTTTAATTAGTGCAGTTTCTGTAGGGTCACCAAATAAACATTTTTCCATATTTCTTGTGTTGAAATCGTAATTACAATCGTTACAGTATGTAAAAGCTTTTTTCATCACTAAATTTAATGGAATTTTATCTTTATCAACATCATAAACCTGTCCATCAAAATACAATGCTTTTACGGTCATATTATTCTCAGTTAGTGTTCCTGTTTTATCTGTACATATTACTGAAGTACAACCTAAAGTTTCAACCGCTGGTAATTTTCTAACTAAAGCATTCCTTTTAAGCATTCTGGATACGCCTAATGCTAAAGCAACAGTAACTATAGCAGTTAAGCCTTCTGGTATTGCAGCCACTGCAAGGCTTACTCCCAGTAAAAACATTTCATATTTATCTTGTCCACGCCAAATACCCATGAAAGTTACAACTAGACAAATTATTATACAAAGTGTAACTAATATTTTTCCAAGATACTCCAGTCTTTCTTTTAGTGGAGACTTCTCATTTTCAATACTATGAAGCATATTTGCTATTTTCCCCATTTCTGTACTCATACCTGTAGCAATAACTTTTGCTTTAGCTTTTCCTGTAAGAAGTATTGTTCCCATATAAATGCTATTATCCTTAGAATTGTAACTTTTAGATACTCCAGCAGATTCTCCAGTAAGTAAAGACTCATCAAGCATAGCGTTACTGCCTTGAGTCAAAATGCAATCCGCCGGAACTCTGTCTCCACTTTCTAAAATCACTAAATCACCTGGCACTAAATATATAGCATTTATTACAAGCATTCCTCCATTTCTAAAAACTTTAGCTGTTGGTGCTGCAAGTTTACTAAGTGCCTCTAAAGACTTTTCAGTTCGAAACTCTTGAATAAAACCAAGTACCCCATTCATTATAACTATTATAAATATAGTTATCGCATCAGCTTTTTCTCCCATAAGACCTGAAAGCACTGTTGCTACAATTAATATCCAAGTAATAAAATCATTGAATTGAGAAAAGAATATTTGAAGAGCAGATATCTTTTTTTTATCTTCTAATCTGTTATATCCATATTTTTTTAATCTAATTTCAGCCTCAGCGCTTGTTATCCCCCTTGATAAATTTTCATTATAATAACCAGAACCTCTTGGTTTATTTTTTTCATTTGTACTGTCATTTGACATTTGTTCGTTAAACACTTATATGCCCCCCTTTTACTCTTTAAGACAGATAACATTTGTCTTTTTGTTACCTCTCCTGTTTAAGTCACAGTATTTTTTATTCTTTACTAATATATGTGCTTGCCTACTTACATATGAAGAAAATATATGGTTAACATTGTTTTTTCTTTACAATATGCAGATTTGAATATAAAATAACATTAGCAACATTTCCTATATAATGATTACAAGGAGTATAATAATCCTAAATTATTGTCTCTATAGGAACACAAGACAGATAACAATTAATAATTGTTATCTGTCCAAGAGAAACTCAATGATGGAAAACAATTAACAATTGTTGTCTGCCTAAGAGTAATACAAGGAGGATATACGTGAAAAACATTATATACATTACTGGGCATAAAAATCCAGATACTGATTCTATATGCGCAGCTATTGCCTATGCCGAGTTTAAAAATAAAACCGGTATAATCCCTGCAATCCCCATTAGACTTGGTGAAATTAATCGCGAAACACAATTCATTATTAATTACTTTAATGTAGAGAAGCCAAAACTTGTAACTACAGTTAAAACACAGATTTTCGATTTAGACATTGACATTATAGCTCCTATTTCGCCAGATATTTCATTAAAAATGGCATGGTCAATTATGAAAAAAAATAATATTAAAACTTTACCTGTTATAGATGAAAATGAACAATTAGCTGGTGTTGCTTCAATTTCAAATCTTGCTTCAAACTACTTAGATGTTTGGGACAATTCTATTCTTGCCAAAAGTAATACACCGCTCGAAAATATTTTAGATACTCTAGCCGCTAAATGTGTCTACATACCAGAAGAGACTTTTAAAATAACCGGAAAAATCATTGTAGTTGCTATGCAACCTGATAGCACAAAGGCTGTAATTGAGGCTGGTGATATTGCAATATGTGGAGATAGAGAAGACTCCCAAAACTTAGTAATTACATCAAAAGCTTCGCTTTTAATAATTACAGGAAACCATACTCCAACGGAAGAACTTCTTGAGCTTGCAAAATCAAATCAATGCACTATTGTATTAACTCCTTTTGACACTTTTACAGCTTCTAGATTAATAACTCAAAGTATCCCAATAAATTATGTTATGACAAAAAAAAATATTGTAAGTTTTAATACAGAAGATTTTGTTGATGAAATAAAAAACACTATGCTTGAGACTAGGTACAGAAGTTATCCTGTTATTGATGAAGATAATAAAGTTATTGGAAGTGTATCAAGATTTCATTTAATTTCACAAAATAGAAAAAAAGTCATACTTGTTGATCATAACGAAAAAGCTCAATCTGTAGCAGGCCTTGAAGATGCCGAAGTATTAGAAGTAATAGACCATCATAGAATTGCAGATGTTCAAACTGGGCAGCCTATATACTTTAGAAATGAACCAGTAGGAAGCACTTCAACAATTGTAGCCTCTATATTCTTTGAAAATGGAATTAGACCATCTAAAAGTGTTGCAGGTCTTTTATGTGCTGCAATTATTTCTGATACATTGCTCTTAAAATCTCCTACTTCTACTGTAGTGGATGAACTTACATTAAAACGATTGGCTCAAATCGCCGATTTAAATATTGAGGAATTTGCTAAAGAAATGTTTAAAGCTGGCACATCTCTAGAGGGTAAAACCGCTGAAGAAATTTTCTACCAAGATTTTAAACCCTTTACCCTTAATAGTTTCAAAATAGGAGTATCACAAGTTGGTACAATGTATATTGATGGGTTTGAACCAATGAAAGAAGAAATGATAAATTTAATGAATAGAACAGCCAAAGAAAGTGGTTTTGCTATAATTTTACTAATGCTAACTGATATATTAAATGGCGGCTCTGTACTTATAGCCGCAGGAGAGCATAAGGATATTATTTCAAAAGCCTTTAATGTTACTCTTACTGATAATGGAGTATATATTCCTGGCATAGTTTCAAGAAAAAAACAAGTTATTCCGCCTATCACAGATGCCTTAAATAAACTTAAGTAGATAATTTGCTAGTATATAAAAAAACAAAACATGTATTTTAATTAATACATGTTTTGTTTTTTTAATTTTAAGATTTATAATTCTAAAAGTATAAATACCGCAAAAACTATAAAACATATAGAATAACTAATACTTAGGTAATCCTTAATGTTAACATCATCAATAGTATTACTATATTCACCATAACTTTTCATATAATGTTTATTATTGCCCTTATAATAATAGTAAAAATTAACAGATTCTATATAAGCAGCTAGAATATCAACGTTTAAAAGAGGAATTTTCCAGAGATTGTTTATATGATCTCCTTTAAAGTTTATTTTTAAATTGCGATTTCTAAATATATAAACTATATATAAAAATATTTCTCCTATTATAGATGGAATTATGGTAACTAAAACAAAAAGTGGAGTTATGATACTAGAATCTTCATCAAAACTTAAATTATAAATTATAGTAAATACAATTGCCGCAGCATTTCCTAATATTGTAATGTAAAATAAAGGCATTATAAATCCACATATAAGTGCTCTAGATATAGTAGATATTGTGTCATAAAAGTATTTTTTTCCAGTGCGTTTTAAATTTTTTCTCTCAGTATTACTTACATCTATTATCATAAAGGCTGTAATAGCATTGTATAATTGATTATTTTTTATATACATAAGTCCAATAAATATAAAAATTATGGCACATAAATATATACACTGTACTACAAATATGTTTTTAATTTTACTCTTTAGTTTTATGTTAATAAATTCAAATAAGCTTTGCCTATCTAATTTCCACAGTAATATGCTAAGTAAACATCCAATTACATATCCAATCCCCATTTCCTTACCTCCTAGATATTATTATTTACTGTAATAATAATATATGAAGTATTTTCTTTAATTAAAACTATTTCTTTTATTATTTTGCAAAATCAATAAAGACATACTTTAAAAGTCATGTCTTTTTAATAATGTCCCACTTGTTATTTTTTCAAAATCCTAACTAATAAAATTATTACCCTCTCAAGTTATTAGCCATTTGCCACATTTCATCAGCAGTTTTGAGTGTTGTAGAACTAAGCTGAAATGCTCTTTGAGTCATAAGCATATCTGTCATTTCTGTTGCAATGTCAACGTTTGATAGTTCCAAGTATCCTTGCATAACAGAGTAATCTTTGCTTTGCGTAACTTTCGTACCAGGCTTTGGTACAAATAAGCTATCTCCAACAGCCATCATGGAATTATCACCTACGAAATTAAAAATTTGTATTTTTCCAACAGCTTTATCTCCATTACTCCCTTTTACAGTTACAGTGCCATTTGAATCTACTTTAAAATTATCTGCACTAAATTTATATGGTCCATTCACTCTATTAATATTATTACCATTTGCATCAACTATACTTAATCTATTTCCCTTTTCATCAACTATAGTTCCACTTACATCTGTAAGAAAATTACCTGCTCTTGTATAAGCCTTGCTATTATCAGGTTGGGTCACTTCAAAATAGCCAGTACCATCTATAGCTAAATCCGTTGAAATGCTTGTCTGGGATAGTGAACCTTGAGTATTATCTCTTGTCCATTCTCCTGCCCTAACACCGGTACCATTTTGCAATACCGCTTTTGAAGTAGTACTAGGCGAAACAGGATACCCATTTCTATCAAGTGACTCGTAAACAAGATCTTTGAAATCTGTACTAATCTTTTTGTATCCATTTGTGTTTGCATTTGCAATGTTATTTGATATAGTATCTAATTTTTCTTGTTGTGCCATCATAGCACTTTTACTATCCCATATAAGTCTTAACATAAACGTAACACCCCCTGATTTTTATTTTATTTCACTGTACCTACTTCATTTACAGCTTTCCCTAAAGTCATATCAATAGATTGCATAATTTTCTGATTCGATTCAAAGTTTCTCATAATTGACATCATATTTATCATTTCATTTGTAACATTAACATTAGATTTTTCTAATGTATTTTGTCTTACAATAACATTGGAATTTTGAATAGGGTTTGCTGCATCAAACAAATTATCTCCAACTTTTTTAATGGTTTTATAATCTTTAAAGTCCACCGTATCAAATTTACATAGGTTTTTACCATTTACACTAACATTTCCATATTTATCAGCTTGCAGTTTACCATCACCAACCAATATTGGCTCTATTTTATTTGTAACATTGTTTTTACCTAAAACCTTATCACCACTATCTGTTACTAAATACCCACTTCCATCGATATGAAAATTACCAGTTCTTGTATAATAATTCTTAGTAGTAATCCCATTATCCCTTTGGACTGTAAAAAATCCCGTTCCCTCAATACCAAAGTCTGTGGATTTATCTGTTGCTACCAGAACACCTTGTGTAAAATCTGTATTTACATCATCAATTTTACTTCCTTGACTAAGAGAACCAATAATATTTTTAACATTTTTACCATTTACAGTTTTATCATAGTTTTGTATTAAAACATCATTGAATGATTTAACTGATAGGTTTTCACTTTTAAAACCATCTGTATTAGAATTTGCTATGTTATTAGTTACTACACTTTGTTGAGCTTCTCCAGTTATTAGTCCTGTAACTGCTGTATATAGTGCTCTAATCATTTCTCCACTCCCTTATTAATTATAATTGGCATTTCATCAGGGTAACGCATACCATACGCACTAGCTTTAATTTCAATCTGACCTTTACTCATTTCATAATTTATCTTCGCACCAGTTAATAGACTACATGCTAAAATCAAACCTATACCTATTCCTATTAGAAGTTTTCTATCACTTAGAAAGTCTATTAAATTTTTTATTTTATATATAAATCCTTTATTAATAGTACTTCCCCCTTACCTAAATGCAATATTTCTGATACTTCGTCTACAGATGATCCCTCATTAAATAATCTTTTTATTTCATTAACCTTTTCACTACTATTATTATGAGATCCATCGAACATAATTTTGTTATTATTTTTAACCTGCTTAAATTCATCTATAATAATTTTATTAGTATCCTTATCTTGCTGCGCCACATCTATAGTAATCAATTTTTTACTTTCATCCTGTTTAGATTGATAATTTTTATTAATACTACTATAATTTTTTTCCATATGTTCTTTAACCTTCATAACTTCTTTAATTTCCATTAATTCGCTTTGAAGTTCTAAAATACTTTCAGAAAACTCACGTCTAAGTTCACCTATTCTAATATCATCATCTTGAATGTTTCCAATAGCGTTTCCTAAAACTCCATTAAAGGATTTATTTTGTTTCTTTATAGCTAATACGTTTAAAATTATAAGAATTAATCCAATAAAAATTAATAAACCTGCCATATTATTCACTCCAAATTTCAGAAATAAAATCATTGTTTTTTTAACTCTATATTATATCATATTTCAGTTTTATAAGAGCCTTTCTAAGGTTTATAAGAGCCCTACTATGTAATTGACAAACTCGTGATTCAGATACACTCAAAATATTTCCTATTTCTTTTAATGTAAGACCTTCATAATAATATAATGTTAAAACCAATTTATCTTTTTCTTTAACATTATCTAATCCCAAAGCTAAATACTCAATTTGCTCTTTTTTTTCTAATGCTCCTTCAGGACTTGGACTCCTATCATCTTTAATTGTACCACTAAGTGGCATATCATCATCATCAGAAAATATCAAATCTTCAAGTGATACTACTGATATATAATTTATATTGTTTTCAATCTCAGCAACTTCATAAATTGTAATGCCTAACTCTTTTGCTATTTCGTGATTTGTCGGTTCTTTATAAAGACGTTTTTGAAGTCTTTCAATAGCTTCGTTGTATCTATTAAGCTTGTCCATAGCACCTTTAGAGATTGGACTATTACGCCTAAGTTCATCAATCATAGCACCCTTTATTCTTATTGATGCATAACTTGAAAACTTCATACCTTTTGTTGCATCAAATTTACTCAAAGCATCCATAAGTCCTAGCATACCATAACTAATTAAATCCTCATATTCAACATATTTAGTTTTCCCGATTATTACTCTAGAAGCAATATATTTGACTAAAGGTATATGTTTAGTCACAATTTGCTCGCGTACATCAGTGGCCCTAGCTATGGACATATAAACGCCTCCTTAATTTTTTCTCATTTGTTCTCTCATAAGTTGAAATATAAATTTAATGATTCTCTCCCTAGTTAAATTATCTAAGAATTCAAAACTAAGTCCACAAATAAATCTGCCATCATCATCCTTTTGGACTCTCTTTGTTTGTCCTACTATTAATACCTCTTCTTTTTTAATAATTAATGAGACCAAAACAAAATCATTCACCTTAATTTCCTCAGCTACCTTAATCCTCATGCCACCACCACTCAAATCAAGTAAGAGGGCCTTATTATATTCACTCTGATCAATTGTAGCAGGGCTAGTTTTGGGAGCATTCTTAAGATTTATATATTTACCTGTGCTTAGCACGGGGACTCTAACATCTTTTCTTCTCTGAATTTTATTAATTTCCCTGGGCAATGATATAAGCAAAATAGGTATGTTTTCAAATTTACGCCCTATAACAACAGATTTAAATTTATAAAGATGGTCCTTTTCATAATAAATTACATCTATTATAGTCCCCTTTGATAATGGAATATATTGACCAGAACTACTAGGAATACTAATTGCAATATACTCTCCAGTTATATCTTGTATATTGCTATTAAAATATTTTTCCTCTACTAATATTTCTAATTTCTTGTTTAATTTAAAATCAACTTTAATCACTGCCCCCACTCCTTATGAGAAAATGCTGAAAATTCTCTTGAATAACCCCTCTACTCCAATGCCACTTGATTTTTCTTTCGTACCTTCTATTTTGTTTGCTATATTACTTATATCTTGAGCTACTTGAGAATTAGGATAACTTACAATTACAGGTTGCTGCGCTCTTACTGCATAAGATAACTTCTTATCTTCACCAATCTTACCTAAATACTCTAATTTCATATCAAGAAATTTAGTAACAGCATAATTAAATTTATCAAAGGTCATATTAGCTTCCTTATTATCAAGTGATCTATTTATTATGACTTTTGCTGAATTTTTAATTTTGAAATGTTTAACAGCCTTTAATAAACTATATGCATCCGTTAGCGAGGTAGGTTCAGGCGTTGTTACTATTACTAAATCCTCACAACAAGCAATAAATCCCAAAACGCTTTTATTTACACCAGCCCCAGTGTCCATAATTATATAATCAAGCCCTGTAAGAGCTGATAGCTTTTGCAGAAACATATCTCTTTGAATCTGAGTTAGATCCTCAACTTTTGTAAGGGCTGACCCACCTGGAAGAAGTTTTACCCCAAAGGGACCTGTTAAAACAACCTCCTCAATTTCCTTACCTTTACTTATAACATCAAATACATTATATCTTGAAGAACATCCCATTATGATATCATCATTTCCCATTCCTATATCTGCATCAAAAATCATAACCTTCTTACCCATTTTTTGAAGTGCTATAGATAAATTTACTACTATATTGCTTTTACCTACTCCTCCTTTACCAGAAGTAACAGTTATAATCCTAGGTTTTTGCTGTGTCTCTTTATCATCATTACCCATTGCCATTTGCCTAAGTCTTTGCGCCTGGTCTAGCATATTGAATCCTCTCCTAAAATAAGACTAACAATTTTATCTATAGGTAACTCTTTAATATCATCAGGTACATTTTGACCAGTTGACACAAAACTCAGCGGTACTTTGGCAAATTCTAATATATTAAGTATTGAACCATAAGTGGAAGTTTCGTCTAATTTAGTTACTATTATACTATTATAATGCAAAATTTGGTATCCTTCAATAATATGTTTAATATCTTTATTTTTAGTTGTAGAGCTTATCACTAAATGAATATTTTTTGTATCAGCCTTGTCGACAAATGTTCTTAATTCTGAAATTTGCATTTTATTTTTACTACTTCGTCCTGTAGTATCAATTAATACAACCTCACATTCGCTCATACTTTCAATTGCTTTTTCCATATCATTCATATTGTATACTACTTTAAAAGGTATGTTCATAATGTCAGCATATGTTTTTAGTTGCTCTACGGCACCTATTCTGTAAGTATCTACAGTAATTAATCCTACTTTTTTTCCCTGGCCTAAAGCAAGTCTTCCTGCAAGTTTTGCAATAGTTGTAGTTTTTCCCACACCAGTTGGCCCTACTAGCACTATTCTCCCCTCGAGTTTTGGTTTGGCAACATGAATTGTTTCTTTTAATACAATTTTCATTTTTTCATATTCAGTAATTTCTGCTTCACTCTCGTCCACTTGAAGGTCTTTAATTTTCATCATAATATTATCAATGTTTTCTTTTTCCACATCATTTTCTTTTAATAGTTTTTCTATATCGCTTTTAGTATTATATTCTTCACTGTCGGTTATTGCGACCTCTCTCACAAGTGAGAGTTCTCTAATCATAGTTTTCATTTTCATCATTTCATTCATTAAGTCCTTAGAATAATTATCACTGATATTCTCATTTTCTTTCTCAGAATATTCCAAAGTTTTATTGGCTACACTTATTGGTTTTCGAACTTCTATAGGATGATTTTTAATTAAATTTTCTGTCGCAACAACTTTTTTAATTGCTTCAATACTACTTAATACATTATTATTTAATTCATCACTATCTACTCTATTTTGCTCTTGATTATCATTTACTTGATTTTCAACAGCAGCGGTCACTTCAATAACCTTCGAAGAAAAAAATCCTTTTATTCCGTGTTTTCGAATTTTTCTTTGACTTATAATTACAGCATCTGAGCCCAATTCATATCTTATTCTTGTCATAGCTTCGTTCATGTTATTAGCTATATACCGTTTTATAATCATTGTAGGGTCACAACTCCTTCAGTTTTAATCTCAACTTCATTTGGTATTTCATTAAGTGAAAGCACGCAGACATTAGGAAATACCATTTCAATTAGACGTCTAAACGCCGGTCTTATCTTTGGGGATACTAGTATAACTGGTTGATTATTGTGAAAATAAATTGTATTAACATTATTCTTAATAGAATTTAATATTTTGCCTGTAGTATCTGGGTCTACTGCTGGAAATGAACCTTGTATGGATTTTTGAATATTGCTTGAGATGATATTTTCAACCTCAGGCGATAGCGTTATGATAGTAATACATCCATTGTCGTCAATTAGTCCATTACAAATACTTCTTCCCAAGGAAAAACGAACATATTCCGTTAATACTTCAGTATCCTTGGTTATTCTAGCATTATCAGCTAATGATTCCAAAATTGTTACCATATCTTTTATAGCTACTTTCTCTTTAAGCAGGCTCTGAAGCACCTTTTGTATTTCACCAATAGTCATAAGGTCTGGTATCAATTCCTCAACTACAGTATTATATTTCTCTTTTACCGAATCAATTAATAGTTTTGTTTCTTGTCTACCTAGAAGTTCAAATGCATGATTTTTAATAGTTTCTGTTAAATGGGTTACCATTACTGTGGTTGGATCAACCACTGTTAATCCTTTTATTTCAGCATCTTCTCTTTGGTCATTATTTATCCATACTGCAGGTAGTCCAAATGTTGGTTCAATAGTGTTAATACCTTGAATTGTAATATCTTCTGAACTTGGGTCTATGCATAATAACATGTTTGGCATTAAATCTCCTTTAATTATGACAGTCCCTCTAATCTTAACTACGTATTCATTTGTTTTTAGTTGCAAATTATCTTTAATTCTAATTGGTTGAACAACAATTCCCATCTCAAGAGCACATTGTCTCCTTACTGAGGCAATTCTTTGTAACAAATCTCCTCCCGTGGCTTCATCTGCAAGTGGTATTAGTCCATATCCTATTTCTATTTCCATAGGTTCTACAGAAATTAAATTCATTACATTTTCTGGCTCTCTATTTTCTGTTTCATAATTTTCTTGTTCATCATTTTCTATTTTCATAATTTTTTGATCTTTTTCATCTTTCATAAGGAAATATGCACTAGTTGCTAATCCAATCGCTAGTAAAATAAAAACGATATAAGGCATACCTGGTATTGCAGCCAAAACCAATGCTACAACTGCTGTTATGGCAAGAACCTTCGGGAATGAGGTAAGTTGAGTGGTTATTTGACTTCCTAAGTTTGTATTGCTACCAGATCTAGTAACTAGAATACCTGATGCAGTTGATATTAGAAGTGCTGGAATCTGGCTTACAAGACCATCTCCTACTGTTAACCTAACGTAAGTAGTTGCAGCTGTTGCAATTGGCATCTGAAGCATAACTACGCCTATAATTATCCCACCGAATATATTAATTATGGTAATAATAATTCCCGCAATTGCATCTCCTTTTACGAACTTGGATGCACCATCCATAGCCCCATAAAAACTAGCCTCGTCTTGTAGCTTTGTTCTTCTCTCTCTTGCTTGTTCTTCAGTTATAGCTCCTGCATTTAAATCAGCATCTATACTCATCTGTTTACCCGGCATAGCGTCTAAAGTAAATCTCGCAGAAACTTCTGAAACACGACCAGCACCATTTGTAATAACAATAAACTGTATAATGATGATTATTAAGAAGATAATAATTCCGACTACATAATTACCACCAACAACAAATGAACCAAAAGCCTCAATTATATTACCTGCATAGGCTTGTGTTAATACAAGCCTTGTAGATGATATATTTAATGCTAATCTTAAAAGTGTTGTAATAAGTAATAATGTTGGAAAAACTGAAAATTGTAAAACTTCTGTTGTAAACATTGTTAATAGTAAAATTATAACTGCAAGTGTTATATTAAATGCAATTATTACATCAAGAAGTGCTGGTGGTAATGGAATAATTATCATTAAAACTATTGCTATTACACCAAATGCAACTAAGACATCCAAATTATTTTTTATATTAAATTTTGCTTTTTGCTCCACAAGTATCATCCTTTACTCTTTTTTCTTGAGTTTATATACCAATGCTAATATCTCTGCCACAGCTTGATACATATCAGCTGGGATTTCTGAGCCTATATCTAGTTCCTTATATATGAGCCTCGCTAAAGGCTTATTTTCAATAATTGGAATATCATTTTCGCTTGCAACCTCTTTTATTTTTATTGCCACATTATCTGCACCAATAGCTACAACAATAGGAGCACCTTCCCCCCCTTGCTCATATTTAATAGCAATAGCTAAATGAGTAGGGTTTGTAATAACTACCGTAGCATCTGGAACTTGTTGCATCATTCTACTAGACGCCATTTCTCTTTGTTTCTGCCTAATCTTCGATTTGATTTGTGGGTCTCCTTCTTGTTGTTTATATTCTTCTTTAATCTCCTGTACACTCATTTTCAATTCTTTATTATGCTTGTATTTCTGATACGAAAAATCAATTATGGATATTATGAGCATAAATATCGCAATTTTAAAGAATATACCTACTACAAGACTTCCAAACACCCCTAAAACAGCCTCTATTTTTAAACTTCCGTATGTCATTATATCTAAATAATTACCTTTAACAAAATTATAAGCTATAACTGATATAGCAGTTACTATAGCGAGATTTTTTAGCAAATCAACCACAGATCTCATAGAAAATATTTTCTTGAATCCACTAATAGGATCTAATTTCTTTAAATCAGGTTTTAGTGGTTCACCTGTAAATATAAAACCAGATTGCATTAAACTTGCAATTATTCCTGTTATCATAATAGGAACCATAATTGGTAAAATTAAAATTCCAAATTTCATGATTGATACAAGAAGCACTGTTTTAAAAGTATAATCAGTAAGCGTAAATGTTAAATAATTATTTAAAAATAGAATCAATATAGCTTTTAAATTATCTAAAATATAAGCACCTAACATAATCATCAAAAGTATTGATGTAAGCAATGTAGCAGTAGAAGATATTTCTTTACTTTTTGCTACTTGTCCTTTTTTCTTTGATTCGCTTTTCTTCTTAGGAGTAGCATCTTCTGTTTTTTCACCACTATCCGCTGAGATAAATATCAGTAGGGGTATTACCTTGTAAAAAGCTTTAATTATATCTGGAATAGTATAAAAAGAATTTACAATTAAAGTTATAATAGCTGGAAGCACTAAAGAAAAACAGCTTAGTCCTATTAATATTTTTATTGGCATACCTAAAATCATAACATTTAATTGTGGCACTGTTCTTGAAACAAGGCCAATACACAAATCTGTTATAATAACTATTAGAATAATTGGTATTGCTATTTTTAAACCAAGTGTGAAAAACTCTATAAAAATTTTCACCATCATCATAGCTGTCTGCTGATTAAGTACAAACTTTCCAATTTCAACACTGTTGAAGGAGTCAATGATTGCCCTTATTAGCATATGATGACCATCCACAATGAAAAACATTACTAAACTTATTCTGTAAAGTAATGATCCAAGCAAGGTAACTTCATCATTAGATATTGGATCAAACATACTCATCATAGAAAACCCAATCTGAAAATCCATTAGCTGCCCAGCCATTTGTGCAGAGTAAAAGCAAAATTTTGTTATATAACCTAACATTAACCCAGTGACAACCTCTGATATAGAAAATACAATGAGCGCTGCATTGCTTGTAATTAGATTTGCATTTCCATAATTAACACCTGGCATAATTAAAAAAGTGAAAACAACACAAAATCCAACCTTTAGCATCACAGGGGAACCAGTGGGAAAAAAAATTGGTACACTCATAAAGAATGATGATATTCGCAGTAGCACCATGATAAAGCCTAAAATATAAATGGTATTAATCAATGTGATTCCACCTAGCCTCCCATATTAGCAATAAGTGCAAAAATTCTTGTTGTAAATTCAATCATTATATGAAGCATCCAACTACCCATTAATAAGCCAATTAAAGCTGCTGCTACTAACTTTGGTACAAATGTTAATGTTTGTTCTTGAATTTGAGTAGTCGCTTGAAATATACTTATAATTAGCCCCACTACGGTGGCTGTAAGTAAAATTGGAGCAGATACCAATATTGCAGTAGAAATAGCATCTTTTATTATAGATAATACAATACTCTCAGTCATTTAATTCACCTCAACTAAAACTCATAATTAATGCTTTTACAAGTAGATTCCACCCATCAACCATAACAAATAACAATAACTTAAATGGGAGAGAAATCATAACTGGTGGTAACATCATCATTCCCATAGCCATTAGAATACTACCAGTAACGATATCTATTATAACAAAAGGTATAAATAGTAAAAATCCCATTTCAAACGCTCGCCTTAGTTCACTTATTATAAACGATGGCACCACCGCATATAAAGGTACTTTGTCATAAGTCACTACAGGTTTTCCATTCTTCAATATTTCTTTACCATTTGCATCAACTTGATTTTTGACTGTATCTTCTAATTTACCTACGTCTAAAAAAAGTTTTAAGTCCTTAGCTCTTGTCTGCTTTAACATAAAATCCCGTATGGGTTTTGATCCCTTTTCAATTGCTACCGATTGAGTTATTTTATTATTTAAATACGGAGTTAAAGCATCATTATATACAGTTGTAAATGTTGGCGCCATAGTGAAAAATGTTAAAAATAGTGCAAGTCCCATTATAACTTCTTTAGGTATTGCATTCTGAACGCCTATAGCACTTTTAAATAAAGATAAAACTATAATTATCCTTACAAAACTAGTAGACATTATAATAAACGAAGGCAACAGTGTAAGTACTGTGAGAAGTAATAATAACTTAATATTATCAACATATTCCTTTGGTGTATTTGCATTATCAACTGAGATTTTAATATTAGGTATTGGTAGTGTAGTTGCATTTGCAATGTGTATGGTAGCTATACTGATTATCACCAGAAACAGAGCAAAAATTAACAAATTTTTATTTTTTATTTTCATATTTTACTTCCTCTTTAACTTCCCTTTTCAAAATGTGTTTTTTAAATAAATCCTTTATGTCATCATATTGAGGAATATCTTTAGAATTTTCAATATTAATAATTTCGTCCTTTGGTAATTCAAATAAAATACGTATATCCTTTGTACTTGATGATACGGCATATGCTTTATCACCAATTTTAACAACTACAATGCTATTTTCCTTAGACAGTGCAACCCTATCTAATATTTTCATATATCTACCATCTTGTAATTTGCGAAGTTTGCTCCCACCATATTTTAAGGATAAATATAATATAAGCAAGATGAATGGTAAGAATATTATAATTTTAAAAATCATAACCCAGAATTCTCCATCTATCATTTAATCACCTACTGTACTAACAAATCATTAAAATATATATGAGAAATTTTTCCTGTTGTTAAAGTTGGATTTATCGTAGCTATTAGCTGATTCTTAATAAGATCAACACCTGCTGTAGTATTAAAATCCGTAGTTTTCTTTTCTCTAAGTATTGCAATGACTGCGTCCCTAATAATCGGCTTTTTTGTATCCAATTCTGTAGTTAACTTCTTATTATCTTCATACCCAATAAATATAATAACCTTTAGGTAACGCTTTGAATCTACATCAGTTAGATTTAATAAGAATTCATCTAGAGAATATGTTATCTCATTTACTACAACAACTTTAGGCGTTGTGCTTGTCCCCTTTTGACCGGCCAAATACATCCCTCCAAAAGCTGCCCCACCAACCACGATCAATACTAATAAAACTATAATAACTATTTTAAGACCGTTTCCTTTTTTAGGTTTATCACTCATTTTGTAATGGCCTCCTTTCCGTTTGTAACAATTAGAATGTTAACTCTTCTATTTAAAGCCCTATTTTCCTCATTATTATTTGGTGCAATAGGTTCATATTCACCGCAAGCAACAGAAGTAAATCGATTTGGTTGTTTTTGACCTTTAATATCTACAAAATACTCAAGTACAACAAGCGCTCTATCAGATGATAATTGCCAATTGTTTTTATATTTAGAATTACTAATTGGTTGATTATCTGTATGTCCCTCTATTACAATGTCATTAGGAAATGTAGCTATTAAAGTATTTATTGAATTTAACACTGGTATGCTTTTAGCTATAATTTGTGAATTTGCACTCTCAAATATAATATTTTCCCTAAGTTGAAGGATAACTCCCCTATTGTCCGATTTTATTACTACTGTAGATTGTAATTTCTTGTCTTTTATAAAACTTTGAACCTTCGTATATATCTCTTGTGTATCATTAGTGTTATACGTAGCTGATAAAGGTTTCCCCACTAATGGAACATCTCCATTAGTCACATTAAAATTCAAGCCACTTTTTCCTGTTTCACCAGTTAATTGGGATTGAAGAGATAATGCAACTTGTTTAAATTTAGAGGCATCAACTGTAGAAATAGAATACAATACTATGAAAAAAGTTAGGAGAAGTGTCATAGTATCTGCAAAAGTTGTTAACCAACCGTCTGTCCGCACCACAGGTCTTGCACTTCTTCTTCTAGACATTCTCTGTCACCCCAGTTTTTTTGGCTACATCCTCTATTAATTTAGCTCTATCAATTGGCGATAAATAACAAATCAATTTTTCTTCAATAATTCTTGGATTTACACCAGATTGAATTGCCAGTATTCCCTCAAGCATCATTTCACAATTATTTACTTCTACAGTAGATTTGTAATTTAAGTTTTGTGCCAAAGGCAATAATATTAAATTTGCAAGTAACGCACCATAGAATGTAGTTATTAAAGCTTTCCCCATACCAGAAGCTATGGCTGATGAATCACTTAGATTAGAAAGCATTTGAATAAGTCCTATAAGAGTGCCAAGCATACCAAAAGCCGGTGCATAAGCCGCCCAAGCCTTTAACATATTAGTTCCATCAGTATGACGCCTCTCCATTTCATCTATTTCTAGTTCCATAGTTTCCTTTATTGTTTCAGGATCAATTCCATCAACCACCATTTGAATTCCTTTTTTAGAAAATTTATTTGTTATTAAAGCCATTTCATCTTCAATAGATAAAATCCCATCTTTTCGAGCTTTTTTAGATAAATTTGTAAAGATATTAATTATCTCTATACTAGATGAGGTACTTTCTTTAAAAGATTGTACTATGATCTTTGTTACTCTCTTCATAGCTGAAATAGGATAAGCTATAAGCAGTGCAGCAAAGGATCCTCCCACTGTTATTGCAATAGAAGCAGGATCAAAAAATACTCTTAAATTAGTGCCACCAGATGCCATCCCCCAAATGGTTAACCCAATCCCCGCTATAATGCCAATAGAGGTGGAGATATCATGTTTTTTCATTCCTTTGCCTCCTATAAAATACCAGCAAATATTTTTTTCTTATACTTTAGTATTTCATCAATTACTTCCTCTGTACTCTCAAGTACTATGTACTTCTTTCCATTTACCAAAGTTATTAATGTTTCCGGCATTGTTTCAATTTTTTCTATAACTTCAGCATTTAAAACAAATTCTTTTTTATTTAATCCTGTAAGTCGTATCATGGGCGCCCTCCTATGATATATTCTGTTATTTAGTTTTAAGAAATTTTGTAAGTCTTAAATACTAGAAACATCTAAGACTTATAACAAATTCACATTAATTTATATATTTTATACTATCTCTTTAAACCTATTATATCCTGTAATATTTCATCTCCAGTATTAATTGTCTTACCCATTGCCTGGAAAGCTCTACTAGCAACTATCATATCTGTAAACTGCTCAGCTAGATCAACGTTTGACATTTCAAGCATTCCTTGAAGCATATCTCCGTAACCTCCGCTGTTATCTTGAGTAGCACCAACTCCTGATCTAACAACAGCTGCTCCTGAATTAGAGGTGTTTGTAAATAAATTCCCACCTTCCTTCTTTAGCCCTGCCGGATTCTTAAAGGAAGCCATAGCGATTTGTCCGAGAACTGATACAGACCCATCTTCTAAAACTGCTTTTATTTCTCCATCCTTTTCTATAGAAAAAGTTGTAATTCTTGAGGTGTGTGCTGAAACAGCTGCAGAATAATTAGCACTTGGGGCTGTTCCAACCTGAGCAACAGCTGCAGCATAGTTAGGATCACCGACTACACCAACCTGAGGAATTGCTGCAGCATAATCAGCACTTGCAGGTGTTCCAACCTGAGCAACAGCTGGAACGGTAATTACATCTGGTATTACAAGAGGTATTAGGGTTGAACCTGCTTTATAAGTTCCGTTTGCATTCACATATACTGATGTCGGTTTGCTAGCAGCATATGTTAAACTAGTAGACGCAGGAGACGTTGATGTTGAACTAATAGCATATCCTAAAACTCTTAATCCATCAGAATTTAACAAATTACCTTTATCGTCTAAAGTTAAAGCACCATCTCTTGTGTAAGATATACTCATTCCAGTAGTACCAGCAGCATTGGTAGCAGGCACTGCTCCTTTAGCCACCATTAAATAACCTTCTCCATCCACAGCAACATCTAGATTTCTAGATGTTGGCTGCATCATACCTTGACCAACCATTGTATCTATTCCTGCAATTTGTACTCCTAGTCCTATCTGCTTTGCGTTAACTCCTCCTTGGTTTGTTGATGATGAGGATGATTCAGACATACTTTGGCTTACCATATCTTGAAATCTAACTCTTGAACTTTTAAAAGCTGTAGTTCCAACATTAGCTATATTATTTGCTATAACATCTAATTTTGCCTGATTTACTTTCATACCACTTATTCCAGCATATAATGATCTTAACATAATATTACCCCCATTTTTTTAGTAATTACTTTGCTTCTGTCATTCCACAAAGTTAAGCTCCCTAAAAGGTCCAGCTTATATCATAACTACACTATCTATATTGGTTATTACATTTCCTGTACTTTGATTTTTATCCATTGCGGTAATTACAGTCCTATTTTTAATACTAGTAATTAACGCCATGTCCTTATATAGTATTAAGGATTGTTTAGCACCTTTACTGTCTGCCATATTGATTCCCTCATTAATCTTCTTCATATCAACATCATTCAAATCAATATTTCTACTATTAAGCCGTTGTGCTGCATGAGACGATATTGTAAAACCTTCTTTTTTTATCTGCTTATCTAAAATTTTATTAAAGTTATTTTCATCTTTATTAGCTTTAGTATTTTTATTTTGCAGACTAAGGCCCGAATAATCAGGAAAGTTTGCCGTTGAATATAATTTTCCATTTACAACTCTATAAGACATATTGAACATCACCTTACCATTTTAATTAATAACATTTATCCTACTTTTGAAATGTCATTGTAACTTATATCCTTAGTAACTTCCTCGCCATTTTCTTGATAAGAAATAGTTAAATTAGTTCCAGCTGTAGCTTTAGTAACACTTTTAACAGTTCCTGTATAAACTTTACCATCGGCTAAAGCTGCCGTCGTAACTTGTTTACCCATTAAACTTATAGCCGAAGAAAATGCTGTATTGCCATTTAAATTAGTTAATGTAGCATCTGGTACATCTATAACATCTGATAAGGTGTCAGCTGGGAAATCTTTTGTAGTTCCATCTGCCATTTTCACTGCCATATAAGTCGTACCTGAATCTTTATAAACCGCCTGGACAGTACCACCATATTGGACTCCTTTTTCATCATAACTACTAAAGGCTACTAACTTACCAGTAAGTGAAGTTGCGTTTGAAAAGGTCATAGTGCTATTTAAATTAGACATTTGTTCGAGAGACGAAAATTGTGCCATTTGAGCTACAAATTCTGTACCGTCTTTAGCATTCGTGGGATCTTGGTTAGTAAGTTCCGCAGAAAGTATTTTAAAAAAAGAATTTTGGTCCATTGCCGCACCTTTCTTTACAATAGTAGTTCCCCTTGTTGTAGCCCTTGTTAAAGCAGCTTGATCTGCACTTGAAAGTGTTGTTGTCATTTATATCACCCCTTAAATATTTATTTTCATCTGTATTTGTACGCAAATCGTGACTAAACAAACTTATTTACCTGATTGTCCTCTATAACATAGTTATTGCTTATAGCAACATCATCGTCTATAACAATATTAGTTTTTGAGTTATTATTTTGTTTTCCATTGCTATTATTGTTTTCATTAGGGTTCTTGTTAAAAAAGGTTGAATCCTCATAGACATTAATATCTAAGTTTTGAATTTTAATATCCATATTTTTTAATCTATCCTGAACGTCTTGAATATTCTGATTCAACAAGTTATAAGTTTCCTTATTTTGAGCCAATATACTAGCCTTCATAATTCCACTTTCCATAGTAAGTTTTATTGTTATTTCTCCAAGTTCTTTAGGATTCATTTTTACTGTTAAATTCTTAATATTATTTAAATCCATAAATTTTATAGATTTAATAACATCTACTTCAAAATTATTTTTATTAATTACTAAGTTTGTGTTTTGTACTTTAGTTGTATACGAAGTTTTTACCTCTTGAAATTGATTCATAAAATTAACTACTTTTGATATTTTTACATCATCTTTATCTCCACCAAGCAATTTATTTAGAAATTTTTCATCAAAATTACTGCTCCCTGAAGATTTATTGTCTTTTTTAGAATCAGTGGAACTCTGCATTTGATTTTTAGAAATACTTTCAGAAGTTGTCTTTGTACTTTGTTTTATTACCATTTTTATTAAATTGTCTTTTATTGATTTGTCTTCACTATTTTGACTACCAGTTTGAAGAATAGGACCTTTTAAGTTTAAATCAGATTGTCCCTCCTTAACCTCAGTAGTTAGTTTTTGTAGCACCCCAAGTATTTCAGAAGAAACTTTGTTATTTTCCTTTTGCTTTTCCATCAATGATACTATTTCATTAAGGTTATTTTTTAAAGTACCCTTCTCATCAGAAGTTAATTTTTCTCCACTTGTTAATTGTTCTCCGACTTTTAATTGTTCAGTATTGATAGAATTTATTTCAGTTTCCGAAGTCTTAGTAACTGGAGTTTTGTTTATACTTTGAACCATAAAGGTCAAAGATTGTAGTAACTGCTGCATTTTTGCCATTTCATCGGTAGATTTATCCTTACTTTCCAACTTTCCTGACGACTTCTTAACATTTTGCTTTAACACATCAATAATTTTTTTTAGAGCATCAACTATTTTCTTACTATCTTTGCTAGCCAAATCCTTTGGCAATTTATCAATGTTTTGCTTTAGTTCTTTAATAGATTCTTCTATATCATTGTTTTTCTCTGTGTTTACCTTATCGCCAGTGTCCGATTCATCCAAACTCTTTGATGTACCGCCTTCTACTTTAGTTTTTCCAACATCATCACTTTGATATTCGTTATTTGCTTTATCCAAGTTCTCACTTTTTGCTTCATCTAAATTTTCATTTTTATTATTTGTTTTATCAACATCATCATTTGATGAATTGCTAGATTGCAGTGTTTGATCATCTAAAGCCTTTTTAAATTCTTCTTTTCTATCTGGTTGTTTTGGTATATCAATTTTTGTAGGAGTAGGATATGTTATTACATTATTACTTACATTCACTTTTCTCACCTCCCTTACTAACACAATAGTGTTAACACAATAGTGTTAACACACATGGAAATAAATAACCCCTAAGTATGTCCGCCTATTCTAGGCGTGTCTATTTATTTCCATGTGCATTTCGGTTATTTCTAATAAAAGCAAAAAGTGCAAACTCATCATTACTTTTTTGCTCTATCAAATTTTGTTCTTTTAGAAAAGCAAACTTTTGCTTTTCTTTCAAAATTTCTACAGTTTTTTTTTCGACTTGGCATAACTTCAATTTTTCTCTTTTTTGATCTAATATTTTACCTTTATCTTCTAGTATCATTGTATTTTTATCAATTGAATAGTTTAGAGCATTCAAATAGTTTTGCTTAATCTTCTGATTAATAATTGATTCATAGCCATCTATATTTCTATGAATTTTGTAATTTTTTTGTAATTCTTTCAGCTCATTTTCCACAATGTTTTTTTCTCTTTGTGCTTCCTTAAATTCAATTTTGCTTTTATCTTCAAAATCTTTTCTAATATCAAGAAGTTTTTGAAGTCTGAACTTGTATGCCTCACCCAATATAAAAACTCCTTTCTTAACAACCCACGAAGTAACCCACACAAACCTTTAATCAAACATATTTTTCAGGACATTTATACTAACCTCAAAATCTGTATTATCCTTTGTATCCTGCTTTAAAAATGTTTCTATGCTGTCATTATACTTAATTGCATTATCAATTTTTTCATTGCTACCTTTTACATAAGCACCAATATTTATTAAATCTTCGGAATCTTTATAAGTTGCCATTAAATCTCTTGCCAGAGAAGCAGCTTTCTTATGCTCCACTGTAGTTATCTCAGGCATTAATCTACTTACACTACTTAGAATATCAATAGCTGGGTAATGGTTTTTAGCAGCGAGTGCTCTAGATAAAACTATATGTCCATCAAGAATTCCACGTACAGCATCTGCTATTGGTTCGTTGAAATCATCACCATCTACAAGGACAGTATAAAAAGCTGTAATAGACCCCTTATCTGACATTCCGCTACGTTCCATTAGTTTAGGTAACATTGCAAAAACAGATGGAGTATAGCCTTTACTAGCCGGAGGTTCCCCAATAGCTAGTCCTATTTCCCTTTGTGCCATAGCAAATCTTGTTACAGAATCCATCATTAGGATAACTTTTTTCCCTTGATCTCTAAAATATTCTGCAATAGCAGTTGCTGTAAATGCACCCTTTAATCTTACTAATGCTGGTTTATCAGAAGTTGCACATACGATAATGGACTTTTTCATGCCATCGATTCCTAAATCTTTTTCTAGGAAATCCCGAACCTCACGTCCTCTTTCTCCAATAAGTGCAATAACATTTACATCTGCTTTTGCTCCTCTTGCAAGCATTCCAAGAGTTGTACTCTTACCTACTCCACTTCCTGCAAATATACCAACTCTTTGACCTTCCCCACATGTTAAAAATCCATCAATTGCCCTAATTCCAGTAGGCAAAATTTCTTTTATTCTCCGCCTCTTTAAAGGATCTGGAGGAGACGCATTCAAAGAATATGCTGTGTATTTAGTAATTTCACCGCCATTTAGTGGGTTCCCTAAGCCATCTAGAACTCTTCCAAACAACTCATCAGAGCATTTAACACTCAGTGGACTCCCAGTTGGTACTACTCTACATCCTGGTGATATACCAACTAGTTCTCCAAGAGGCATTAAGATTACATCCTTATTCCGAAATCCAACAACTTCGCAAGGTATCTCATCATTTGATATATTATAAATGTTACATACTTCACCAACAAAAGCTGTTATTCCCTGAACTTCAATTGTAAGTCCTATAACATTTTTTACCACACCTTCAGAATAAGTGAAGTTAATATCCGGAATTTTTTTCAGTAAATATTCAAAATTTAGAGCTATCATAATGACCCTCGCCTTTTCTATACTTGTAATTGCTCTTCCTGAAATATTTCTATTATTTTTTCTATACCATAAGATATACTTACAATACTTTTACCTGTTTCTTTCTCAATTACAGCAGTTCCATCATCTAAAAAGTCATCTTCTATTACAAATATATCACCTTGAAACGCAAGCTTATTTTTATAGTTTTCAATTTGGCTCTTTACCATCTCAAAATGAGTTTTATTAACTTTTATAATGTATAATTTTATATCTCTTTCAGTCTTTAAATTATTAAAAATCATTTCATTTAATGTATCTGCTGCTTGTACTTCTTTTTTTAATATATTCTCAGCAATAGTTACAATTAATGCTTTTATATGTTTTTCTTTTTGTAATAAATAATTATTATATTCTGATTTTGCCTCTAACAATATAGAATCAGCCTTGGACTTCACAACCTCAGCCTCTTTCATAACTATGCTCATAGCTTCGTTATATCCTTGTTCATAACCTTCCTTATTGCCTTGTTCTTTTCCCTCGTCATAGGCCAAAGACTTTATCTCTGCAGCGTCGACAAGGGCCTTCGATCTAATTGTTTCACTTTCACGTCGTGCAGTTTCTATAATATTACTTGCTATATTTTCATAACTATCCATGTCAGCATTGTTAACTTGGTTGTGAGCATCCATAATTCCCATGGCAGGTGTTCTACTTAACTGGGTATTTATTTCCTTGTCGCCCTGATTTGTAACTCTTGAATTTTTTATTACATTAAAGGACAATTGAATCCTCACCACCCCTTGAAAGTACAATTTCACCTGCTTCATCTAAACGTCTTAAAATTCCAACAATTTTTTGTTGTGCTTTTTCAACATCCATAAGCCTTACAGGTCCGAGGAACTCCATATCTTCCTTTAGTGAAGCTGCTGCTCTCTTTGATTGATTTTTGAATATACTGTTTGATACTTCTTCTGAACATCCCTTTAATGCAAGAGATAAATCCTTAGTATCTACTTCTCTTAAAGTCCTTTGTATTGAAACATCATCCAATGTAACAATATCTTCAAATACAAACATAGATTCTTTAATCTTTTCTGCAAGTTCTGCATCTTCTCTTTCAAGACCCTCTGTAATATTTTTTTCTGTGGTTCTATCTACTTGGTTTAAAATACCCACCAAAGATTCAATTCCACCAATAACCGCACTATCTGTTCGAATAACAGAAGATAATTTTCCATTTAAAACTTTTTCAATTTCTTTGATTACCATAGGAGAAATACTGCTCATAGTGGCTATTCGATAAGATACATCACTTTGCAAATCAAGTGGAAGCTCGGCCATAATTTGAGCAGCCTTATCTGCCTGCATATAACACATAATAAGTGCTATTGTTTGCGGGTGTTCATTAGATATAACATTCAAAAGTTGATGCGCATCTGCTTTCCTTGCTATTGCGAAGGGTCTATATTGTTGAGTTTCTTCCATAACCTTGTCTAATATTTCCTTCGCCCTCTGTGCACCAAGTGCTTTTCCAAGCAAATTCCTTGCATAATCAATTCCACCTTCTAAAAGAAAATCCTTAGCTTTATTCATTTCCATAAACTCATCTAAAATTACCTGTCTTTGCTCTGCTTTAACTGAAGTTATATTTGCAATTTCATAGGTAATCTTTTGAATATCCTTTTCCGGTAATTTTTTTATTATTCCCGATGAGGCGTCTGGGCCCAAAGTTATAAATAATATAGCTGCTTTTTGAATTCCTGTAAGTTTTCCACCTTTAGCCACTATTTATCACCTCTCATCTTCTGTAAGCCAAGACTTAATTATATCTGCAACCTGTTCTGGTTTTTTTGCAGCATACTCCTTAACTTGCTTTTCCATATTAGATTTTTTATCACTAGATTCAAATTCAATAGGAGCAAATACTTCTTGTTGCTTCGGAGTAATATTATCTCCAATTGTCATATCAATACCACCAGAAATTGATTCTGTTTTATTTTTAGATCTACGAAGTACAATTAACAAAATAATAAATACTAAAATAGCTAAAACCCCAAATGCAATTCGAGTATATAACACTTTAGCCGCAGCTGCTTTGTCAGCATTCGCTATATCAAGCAGTGCCTGCTGAGCCGTTTTTTTAGCATCAGTATTAAAGTTCAAACCTTCTATGCTTATAGTATCTCCTCTGGCCCCAGAGTATCCTGTAGCTTCTGCAACTAAATTATTTACAGAAGTTCTAGTTGCTTGGTCTAAATTACCATCGAGTACTACTGAAGTAGTAATTTTTTTAACTGCTCCTGGTGCTGTCACTATGTTGTCAACTGTTTGTGAAACATCATAATTTTTTGTACTATCTTTGTTCACAATGGTTCCATCTTTAGTAGTTGTTGGCGATGTGTTTTGCGTCGCATTATCTACAGGACTAGTTGATAAACCGGTGCTAGTACCGCCGTTCCATGTTTCAACATCATGCGAACTTACGACCGCTCCCTTTGTAGCATATGTAGTTGATTTCCTTGTAAGTGCATCAAAATTAAGATCTGCATTCACAGAAACCTTCACCCCATCTTTATATACAGGAGCAAGTACATTCATTATCTTATCTTGTAAATCCTTTTCAACTTGTGCTTTTAATGCTTGCTGCGCATCTGTAGAATTAGTTACAGTATCCTTTTGTTTATCATAAAGTCCATCCGTTAAAAGTTTAAAGTTATCGGATATTATACTCACGTTTTCCTTTGGAAGATTCTGCACAGCTCCAGTTAGTAATGCAACTATTGCCTTGACCTGACCATCATTAAGCGTAGCACCTGCTTTAAGTTTTAATACCACTGATGCCGTAGCGGGATCAGTTGCTTTGACGAAAGCAGTATTATCTGGTAAAACCAAATTAACTTTAGCCCCTTCAACTTCCGAAAAAGATTTAATAGCTCTTTCAATTTCACCAGATAATGCTCTTTGGTACATAATTTTAGTTTGTGCATCCGTAGGTGCCAATTGACTAGTATCAAAAAGTTCAAATCCCTTACTTCCATCAGTAAGGGGAACCTCTGACATAAGTTGCATTCTAATGGTATCGATTTGTGCTTTAGGCACAAGTATACTGTTACCACTTACCTTATAACTCACCTTATCCGTTTTTAACTGTGTCAGCATTGCACCAGAATCCTGTGTTGACAAATTAGAAAATAACACATCATATTTAGTTGAAGATGCTGCTACTATAAAAGAGATAATGGCTATTAGGATTACGCCCGCAAGTATAGTATAAGATATTTTTTTGTTTTTGCTTAAGTTTCCCCAAACTTGCGAGAACTTATTTCTCATTTCAAGTAGCTTGTTCATATTCTTACTCCTCTCCTATATCTGCATTTTATTAAATGCATCATAGGCATCTACAAGTTTATTTCTAATTTGTACAGCCAAGTCTAAAGACAACTTTGCCTCTTGAGTAGCAAGCATTACCTTTTGAACATCTGTTTCGTCACCCTTTATAAACTTTTGGGTAATATCATCTGCAGCTATTTGCTTATCATTAACTCCATCTAATTTTTCTTTTAATGTATCTAAAAAACTAGTACTATTAGCACTAGAATTATCAGTATTTACATCAGGTGTTGTTGCATTGCTTGCATTAGTATTGTTTACATTAGTATTAATAATCATAAAACACCTTCCTATTTACCTATTTCTAAAGCTTTAGAAAACATACTTTTCTCAGCAGCCATTGCACTTACATTTGCCTCATATGCTCTTGTAGATGCAATCATATCTGCCATTTCATTTAAAATATTTACATTTGGCATGGAAACATATCCATCTTTACCTGCATCTGGATTTGATGGGTCATAGACACGCCTTAAAGGAGAAGGATCATTTTCAATACCAACAGCCTTAACTCCTTTAAAACTTGTTTTGTATGTACCAGTACTTTTATCAAATTCTTGTTGCAAGTTTTCTTGAAATACTGCTACTTTTCTTATATAAGGTTGTCCATTTTCTCCTCTAGTAGTGGTTGCATTTGCTACATTAGAAGCTATTGTATCCATTCTTAATCTTTCTGCTGTTAGTCCACTTGAACTTATTCTCATTGCCATAAAAGCATCATTCATAATTTACTACCTTCCCCCTCCTATAACATAACTTGTGAGTGAAATCTTACTGTTAACCTGTGAAACAAGAGCATCATACATTAAGGTATTTGCTGCTTGATTAGTCATTTCAAGATCTATATCTACGTTATTACCATCCTGCCTAGCGCTAGTAGTCTCATCTCTGTTCACTGTAATTTCCCCACTGCTACTACCTGCTTGAATATGTTTACTATTATCAGTTTTCATTGTATCTGCGGCCATGTTGTCATTTAATGTCTCCTCAAATGTAACATATAACGCTTTGTAGTTTTTTGTATTAATATTCGCAATGTTATTTGCACTAACTTTACTTCTTAGTGCAGAGGCATCCATACTTTTTTTCAATAAGTCATATGTATCTCCACTTGTAGACGTTCCAATTATATTCACAATCATCATCTCCCTTAATGTATCATTTATACATATAATGAATTATTTTTCCTTGATGATAATATATTCCACTTTATAACCATAATTATATACTATTTTGTTATAATAGTGAATATTTATTTCATTATTTTTTTTAACCAAATTAACTTTAAAACTCAAGTTGCAACATTCCACTATTAAAGTACAATTTTCAAGGTTTATGTTTATCTTCTGTTAACTTATACCATGTTAATATTTTGTCTTTATTCCATAATTATATTATACATTATTGTTGCAATTTGTCTATAAATTAATTCATTAATACATAGTATATACGCGTTTTAAGGGTTTAAGTTGCATGAACAAGATGTTAACTTTTAATTAAGGTCCTGAGAACGTCACCTATTTGTAAGAATTTAAAATTGTAAAATAAATGTCAAAAAAAATAAAAGAACCCTGAAAACCGAGTTCTTTGTCTACTTCTAACATTATATTTTTTAACTTTATGAGTTCTTTATCTGCTTCTAATATTTTCTAATACTTTTAATGCATCTTGAGGTAATTGATTTGATTGGACCATCATTGCAGTCCCAGCTTCAATTAGAATATTATCCTTAGAATATTCCACCATCTCTGTAGCTATATCTGTATCTCTTATTCCACTTTCAACAGCTTGTGTTTTATCTGATATCTGCGTTATAGAATCATAACTACTTTGAAATCTATTCTCTAAAGCTCCAAATTTACTTCTCGCACCAACGATAACCTTTATGGCATTGTCTAGACTGTTTAGTGATTCATCTGTCTTATTTACATCTACGGATGTAAGATTTAGTCCTTCTACAGCTGTAGTTAGGTTATATATAGGTATGTCAACTTTTTCTCCTACATTAGCACCTGTAACCATTTTTAAAGTAGAAGTACCATCATTTTTACCACCAGATAAAAGCTTAACTCCATTAAACTCAGTATTATTTGCCATATCATTTGCTCCAGCTAACATTTGGTTTATTTCACTTTGTATATCCTTTTTATCCGAATCAGTTGTAGCTCCTCCAGCTTGTACTAATAATTCTCTAACCCTTTGCAAACTACTAGTAATACCATCAAGACCCCCTTCTGCAGTTTGAAGCATACTTGCCCCATCTTGACAATTATTCCCAGCCATTTGAAGCCCTCTTATCTGCATTCTAAATCTCTCGCTTTTAGCAATTCCATTAGGATCTTCTTTTGCGCTATTTATTTTAATTCCAGAAGATATTCGCTGTAAAGATGAACTCTGTTTAATTAGATTTTTACTGTATTCTCTATATATATTTATAGATGCTGTATTAGTATTTATTCTCATAAAATCAACTCCATAAAAGTTTTTTTAACTACTCTCTATTTTAATATATCGGAGATAATGTATTTTACTTTAGATATTTTATTAAACTACTATTCCCAATATTGCAATCTTTGATTTATACCTATGCTTTATATACGTTAATATACCATCACATCTTGCGGGAACAAACTTAAGGAACTTTCAAAGGATATCATGGCATCCTCCTTTGATACCCTACCACACACAAGGTCTCTATATAACATATACAACTTCAAATGAAGTTCTGGACTTGAGTGCTTAACTTCAACCATTTTTTCATATATTATATCCTCAACAGATGATTTAGTACCTGAATTAAGAATACTAGAAACAAAACTCTGTAATCCTTCCACTTTAGCTTGTAAATATGGTTCCGGGCAAAGGATACTTATTTCATTTAATTCCCTAATAATTTTCTCTATTGATTCTACTTGAATGGAAACTTGATTATTTCTGATCAAGGAACATCGCCTTCCTCTCCATATCTTAAAGTTATCTTAATTTAAAGTAATAACTATCTATGGTCAATTATTTATTAATTTACTTCATACTTCGTTTAAAGTACTAATAACTTTACATAAAATATAAAAAACTCTCTAATTGTATTCATTGAATGGGTGCAGCTAACTCATCTCCTGCAACAAAATGAGCACCAACAACTATCATCCAGTCATTAATGCTCATTCTAATATTTTCTATATATAATGTTACGTGCATTTAATATATTATTTTACAGCCTTTAGTTTTGCGATATCTGCCCAATTATTTGCTGTAATAATTTCCACACTACTCATGTCTTTTCTCATGCTCTTAATTTCACCTTTAATTTCTGCAACTTCATGCTTTAAATTTTCCTGCTCAGCAGATATAACATCAGTTTTATGTTCTAAAGCTCTCAATATTTGAGTATGCTCCCCCTGGGTTGTTTTAATTGATTTCATATCACCTTGCATTGATTTCATATCACTTTGCACTTCTTTCAGAATATCTAATATTGCCTTATCCACAAATCCACCACCTAAATCTTTTTCTTATATTATATCATATTCCAACTGAAGTTAAAATAATAAATTGTGTTTTAAAATAAGTGCTTTAGTTCTTCTTTTCTTTTCATTCCTATGCCCATGTGTCCAAGTTCTGTCCTACATTAGGGTCAACTGCAACGTTCTCCATTATTTTTGTCAGCTGAATAGCATTTTCCTTAACAGTGTCCATCGCCATCTTTATTACTGCAATCCCCACATTTTACTGTAATCTTGATTGACTCATTATCATTGATAATGCCACTATATCCATTTTATTACCTCACATTTACCCTAATGCCAAACTTTACACCGTCGAGTAGACTCAGTGAATCGCTTCACCAAGCCCCTCACAGAACCGGACGTGAGTCTGTCTAACAATTAATACAGTAAGTTTTAAATCAAAAAGGAATTAGCTCATTGGTGTCGAATATATACTGTAAGGGGTTGATACGATGCCATTTATTGTAGGAGAAGATAGATTCCAAATTAAATTATTGCCTAA
>NZ_DATCQT010000068.1:0-9698 GCF_036569345.1 Clostridium sp. | reverse complement strand
TTAATCATAATTAAGACCTCCGAGTTACAAAGTTTGTATACTCTATATATTCGACATTGATGGTCCAAAATCCTTTTTGCCTACAAAAAAAACACTCCAATTTATTAGAGTGTTTTACATTTTATGTTTGTCAACAGTCTGTACAAAAGCCACCTTATTATAGGTGGCTTTTGTTGTAAATATTAATTTTTTATATTGCTGAAACCTCAATTGCTTGAAGTCCCTTAGGCCCTTCTTCTGTTTCAAATTGAACCTTTTGACCTTCTTCAAGACTTTTTCTTGAATCATTTCCCTTAATTCCAGATGAGTGAACGAAAATATCTTTTTCACCTTCAACTTCAATAAATCCAAAACCTTTTTTAAAATTATTTTGAAAATATTACAGCAGAAGAATCATCACTTTTTTTAAACCTAGGATATTTTAAAATCTCTTCATCCTCTTTTTCAATAAACCTTATACTTTTATAGATTTTCTTTAATCCTTGTTTTTTAACTAGATTAACAATATCATTTTTATCAACATAATTATAATTATCATATATTGCTGAAAAACCATCCGACATTAATAGTGCATTTTTACACTCATCAAATTCTAAATAACCACAAAGTGAATACTCTACTGCATTTTTATCAAACTCTAATGTCCAGTATCCATTTGCAACATTTTTAAGTCGTCTATGTTTAACAAGTAATGAATTGATCTTTTGTCTGGCATCAGTAAAATTCATTCCTTGGTTTGCCATTAATTTAGCCATTTCCATTTTTGCTTTATCATCTAGTATATCAAGTAATTTCTGTTTTATAATTGATGATTCTCCATTGTTATTCTGAACTATTAAGGTGCAATCTCCAAGTAAAAAATACTCTATCATCATATTTTTGATACGTAAGATAACAATAGATGCTGATGGCAAATCAACCTTATCAAGATTTTTTAATGATGTAATTTTATTGAATTTATTACTTACAATTTCTATACCATTATAAACAATTTCTTTAATGCTTATAGAATTATCCAAAATATTTTCTTTAAGATATTTATTCCATTCATTAACAAACCAATTTGCATCACTACTTGAAGTAGTTAAATTTTTATTATTAAGTCCTGTTGCGCCATCTATAACCCACCCATAATTATCTGTTGCATAAACAATATCTTCATTAATTTTCTTCCCTGCAATTGAAATTGAGTCGTGACTTGCGAATTTCATTTATTCAACTCCTTAAATTTTTCAAATTATTTTATTATAAAAATTATTGTATTATATAATCATTACACAAACTGATGAATACACAATGCTAAAAGAATAGTTATAATACCCATTGTAAATACAACTATACTCCTTTTAATGTTCTTATTTCCATTGAGTATTATACCAAAACTACTTAATACTAACATAATCATTCCACCTAATTCCAATATTAATTGAAACGCATCTTGAAAATTAGATTTAGTTAAAATTTGAACAGAAGCAATAATAAAACTTATCAAAGCAGTAAAAAAGCCTAAAAACTCTAAATTTTTATTTAAAGAATCTTTTATATTACCTTGTACTTCCTTTTCAGACCTCTCCATATTATCACTTATTTCTTTATTCTGCGCATCCATCTTTTCACTAAAATCTTGAAATTTAAAAAGAGATTTATCCGAATAATTTTTAGCGGTTATTTCAATTAAATATCTTTGATATTCTCCAATTCTCAAAGAATAATCATGCCTACTTGAATCTTCTTTATCTATTGCAGTTAATATTTCTTGTTTTGCTTCTTTGTACTTTCCAGACAATGCAAGCAATCTTCCATAAGTACAATAAAATTTAGCATAATTCGAAGTTTCTTTCAAAACATTTTGTAACAATTGAATTGCTTTCTCAAGCTCTATGCTGTTACTGAGAACATTTAGAACGCCTTCTTCAAAGGCTTCAGCAATAATCTCAGTATAACAATGAATAATACCTACATTACTCGGAACATCTTTTACTGATTTTCCAGATAAAATAATGGCTTCCTTTATATCTACTTCTTTACCCCGTTGCATTAGAAACATTGCCTTTAAATAACTATATGTAGGATTTTCGTAAAAGCAATGTTTATATCGTTCAAGTGTTTCTCCATATTTACTAGTATCTTTTCTCCTTCGATAGTATGTACAAATACAGTAAAACGCATTGTAAAAAACTTTAAGATCAGTTTTATTTTTTTCCAGAATCTCTAGTAATTCCTTCTCAATTGATGCTGTTTCTAATATTAGATACACAATATAAATTTCAAATAATCTTTCTTTTTCATCAGGAAGTCTTTTTAAAAATTCAATCAGATCTATCTTCTTAGTTTTGTATTCATCAAAAGCCATTACTAATTCAGTACTATTCAAGCATACCACCCCATTTATTAAATTTAGATATAATGAAAGGGATTTCCCTGCCTGGAAATCCCTTTCATTATTTTCTGTGTTTTTATTCTTTTTAGAACCACTTGAGTTGTAAACAAAACTACTTCACTAAAGGTATCAAATATTCTATTTTAAATCACTTATGAAATTTGGAAGATCAAAGCAAGATTTTGCAATTTTCTTTGTTAAGTATCTTGTTTTAAAAGGCAATCTGTTTACATCCATATTGCTAGGATCATAAACATCTGAAGCCATTGTAAAACTCCACAATCCTCCTGGATAAGTAGGAACAAAAGCTATATAGGTTTTTACAATCTTAAAGTTATTTTTTAAAATCTTTCTTGTATTCTCAATTATGTTGCGATGAATCATTGGTGATTCACTTTGACATACCATTACTCCATCATCATTTAATGATTTTTTTACATTTTTATAAAATTCTTCTCCAAACAAATCCTTAGCAGGACCTTCAGGATCCGGTGAATCAACCATGATTATGTCATACTTAATATCAGTATTTTTTACATATTCAACACCATCTCCAAATTTAAAATTGACTCTTTTGTCAAAATCAGGCCCTCCACTTATTTCAGGAAGAAATTTTATACTTTCTTTAGTTACTACGTCGTCTAACTCCACCATATCAATTATCTCAAGGTCTGTGTACTTTGAAAGTTCCCTAACTGCTCCACAGTCACCTCCACCAATAACCAATACTTTTTTAGGGTTTTTATGTGTAAGAACTGGTATATGAGTAATCATTTCATTATATATAAACCCATCTGCTGAAGTAGTCTGCATTACCCCATCAAGTACAAGGCACGGACCAAATGCATCAGTATCTATCAAAGATACCTCTTGATATGCCGATTTAGAATATGAAAAACATTTATTTACTTTGTAACTTATTTTCAAATTTTTTTTCTCAACTTCAACTTCCTCAAACCATAATTCATCATCAATTTTTTTAAAATACTTTGGCAATTCAGTTTTATTCATAAGAAATCCTCCATTATAATAAGTATATCTATCTTTTTTTATCGATAACCTTATATATTTTACTTTAGTGTCTTTGATTCATGTTATGATAGATATTTTTTTGTATTATTTGACGTTATCAATTATATATTTTTTATCTTTAAGCGTTACAACTCCAAGTATATCATAAAAATTTGAAATTTCAACTTTCATATGTTATTTACATAAACTGAAATTTCAATAAAACTATTTTAGAAGTTAAAAGAATCGGTTTCCTGGTTCTGAGCTAATTATTAATATTATTATGCTGAAGTTTCTTTATCTAATGTTGATTTATTAAATCTTGCTTTTGTTCTTTCGGACATTTTTTCCTGCACAGAAATTAATGCTGGTATAACTATTGGAAGCAGAACACAACTTAATAGTAACAATCCTGTTACTACGCTTATAGCAAGTTCCATTAAAACATGTATATTTGATGGATATAGTGTAGCAAAGGTACCAGCGAGTATTATTGCGGCAGACATTACTACTCCACCTATATTTTTAGCTGCTAGTATTATGGCCTCCCTAGGATTAGTATCTGGATATTCTTTATAACGAGTCATAAGGAATATACTATAATCAACGCCTAATGCGGCAATTACTACAAATGAGAAGAAAGTACATTCCAAGACATTCCATCCATGCCGCTAAATAATTTAGTAGTTAAAAATTCTGTTACTGAAATTGCTGTATAATATGCGGTTAACAAAGAACCAACTATATATACGGGAATCCAGAAAGATTTTATTACAAGTACTAGCAATACAAATATACATGTTAGTACTATTATTTGTGTAAATTTAATATCATGAGTTGCAATATTATTTAAATCATTAGTATTTGCAGTTACGCCGGTTATACCAAAGTTGGCATCTGAAAGTTTTGTTCCTTTTAATTGATTTTTAACTAAATTATTCATTTCATCTATAAGATTTATAGAAACAGATGAATATGGATCTGTTTCTAGATTTACAGTAAGTTTCGTAATGTTTCTATTTTTAGACATATAAGCATCAAATATTTTTTCTATATCAGCAGTTTTGAAGGCTTCTTTAGGTATATAGAAACCCTTTGTGCCTGTTAACTGATTTAAGAAAGCATTGGATTTATTTATTCCACTATAGATAGCTCCAAGTCCAGTTTGACTTTTACTTATTCCGCCTTTAAGCTGCGAAAGGCCACCACTTAAAGTATTTAAACCAGTATATAGGGTATCTTGTGAAGTCTTTATTTTTGAAGCACCTGCTTTTAATTTTGCCATACTACTAATTACAGTTGCTTGGCCTGCACTACCTTGTCTAAGGCCAGTTGCGAGGCTTGCTTCCCCTTTTTCTAATTCAGTTATTCCCATAACTAATTGAGAATTGCTATTGGTACTTGCTATTATGGTTATTAAACCATCATTGAGTTTTGCGAGACTGGAGGTTAAAACATCATAATTCTGATTTGCAATATTAATACCTGAAGTTACACCATCCAGAGCGCCAGATAGGTTTGATAAAAGTCCTTTAAGTGTAGCAACGTCACTATCATTTGGCAATTTAGTATCAATTTTAGCTACTGTTACATTCATCGCTGCAACTAAATCTTTAATTTGTGATATAGATCCTGGTAAGGATTTATAAGCATCACCAAGAGAAACATAACCTGATTGAATTGTAGTCAAGTTAGAAGATACTGATTTTAGTCCTCCATTTATAGCGGCAACTCCAGTTTTTAATTGTGATATTCCAGCAGTAAGCGTGTCAGCTCCCTTTGCCCCTTTATCTATACCAGAATTAATTTTAATTAAGCCATCAGTAACGGCGCCCATTCCATTTTCAATAGCGTAAGTTCCGCTCGATAACTGCTTAACACCTGAAAAATCTGGAGTCGTAAGTTTATTATCTATTTGTTTTAAACCATCATTTATTTTCCCAACACCTCCGTTTGCAGCACCTAGACCAGTTACAACGGTTTTTGTCTGATTGCTAGTATAAAAATCATCTATAGGTTTACCCATTGGCTGAGTTGCACTTGACACTTTTTCAACACCTTTTAATGATTTAAGCTTTTCGGTTAATGAATCTATGGCAGTTAAAGCCTCATTATTATCCAGTGCATTTTTGCTTTCAATAACTATAGTTGTTGGCATAGCTTTTCCACTTCCAAATTTACTTGCAATTAGGTTAAAGCCTTTTACAGAAGGGGTATCAGCACTTAAATCTTTAAGGCTATCGAAAGATAACTTTGGAGCATTAAAAAATATTACAGGAAATATAATTGCGACAACAACCAATAAGGAAATAAAAGGGTGTCTTACAGAAGTTGAGGTTACATTTTCCCAAAGTTTGCTCTCTTTGTGACCGGCAATGTTATGCGAGGGCCAAAATAGATTTCCAGCCAATAATTTCATGAGTACCGGTGTTAAAGTTGTAAGCTCTAGTAACAGAACAGCTATTCCAATAGCTACAGCATTAGCAGAGCGGTAAATCGGAAATTGTACAAAACTAAGGCTGGCAAAAGCCATAAATACTATTAAACCACTGTAGATTACAGTTTTTCCTGCGGTTTTATATGTTGTAATTATCGCATCCTCAATAGATAACCCATGACCTAATTCTTCTTTAAACCTGTTGAATAAAAGTATATTATAGTCTGTACCTATACCAAATAACACAAGAATCATAAACATTTGAGTTAAACTTGTTATTGGAAAGTTAAAAACATTTATCAAAATTCCCATTATTCCCATAGAGCACACATAGGAAATTCCAACGGCGAACAATGATACAAAAGGTGTAACTACAGAACGGAACATTATAATAAGTACAAATAATATAAATATAACAGTTATAATCGCACTTTTTTCTACTCCTTTATTAGTAGCAGCTAGGTAATCATTATTTATAGCAAGCTCTCCTGTTATATAGTGTGTTACCTTAACATCTTTTAAAGCGTCATTAAATCCATTTATTATATTTTTGCTATCCCTGGTTCCTTTTTCATAGGTGACTTGAGCCATTAATGTTGTTCCATCTTTAGATATTAATTGATCTTTAGCTTCAGGCGTCCCGAAGGGATCAACTATATTATTTATTTGAAGCTCAGATTTACGGCTTTTCAATTTTTCTATACCCTTTTGAATATCCTTTAAACCTGCCTTTGATATTTTATTTGCATCATTAAAAACAAATATTGCGGTGTCACCCTTTGATGTACCCATTTTATTTAACATTTCTGTTGCAACCCTTGATGGTGAATTTTTACTTATTGTAGCTTGACCTTTTTGGTTTAATATCTTATTTAGGTTTGGTTGATTTACTGTAAATAAAATAGTAACTAATACCCATGCAGCAAGCAAAATAAAGCGGACTTTTAATACTTTTCTCATATTCAATAACTCCTTTAAATCTTAATATTTTTACTTAGAACCTCAGCTATACCTTCTTTTACTTGCTTGTCTTTATAATCTACTTTTAGTGCTTGAAGATTATATATCGTAAGTGCATAGGCATAATCAGTAAGACTATTCATGCTAGTACTCTGGAGCCAATCCATTATTACATTATAAAGTGTTCCTATAAAAGCGAGTGAAAATATCTTAACATCCGGAATACTTACCTTATTGCATAATTTCATCTGCTTAAAATACTCTCCAGTATAATTAACATATTTTTGTGTAACCTCAGCTCTTTTTCTCTCAAACCTAGGATTTAATCCCACAGCTTCTATAAGTAAAATCCTAGCCAGTGGTCTATTATGTTCAATAACTTTTAAAAAGAAAGCTATTGCTTTACTAAATCCTAAATCTATTTCATTATTTTTGTTTTCTAGTGAGTTACATAGGGCGTTATAAAACTCCTCCGACACCTCATCGTAAAGTGTTTCAAATAAGTCTTCTTTATTTTTAAAATAAAAATAAAAGGTTCCCACTGATATGTCGGCTTTTTCAACCACATCTTTTACTGTAGTAGCATGATATCCATTTGATGAAAAAATTTTAATCGCTGTATCAATGATATGTTTCTTTTTTAAATCTTTTCTCCTTTGTGTTTCATCTGAACTTTTGTAGGCCACATAATTACCCCATTTCAATTATAGAATGACGCGTCATTCTATTGATGATTTATTATAAATCTTTTTGTTTATATATGTCAATCTAGGTAAATCGTTTACATAAAATATATTTCTATATTACTAAATATTAGCCAGCCATTCGAGTTCTTCCCTACATCGGCGACAAAGTTATGATATTAAAAAAAGTAAGAGCGATAAATAGTTCTATCGCTCTTACTTTTAAATTTAATTTAAATATTTGAAATTTCTAAACCATCCTCATCAATTTCCAAATTCAAGGTTTCCCAATTTCCTGAAAGGTCTTTCAAGAATTTTATCAGCATCTCCTGTGTATTACTATCATCCTTTTTAAGCATTACCATAATTGTTGGTCCAGCGCCACTAAGAAATACCCCTAATGCTTGACTTTCTTTAACAAAACTTGTAATTTCCAAGTAATTTTCAATTAAACCCATTCTATATGGTTGGTGAAGTTTATCTTTGCAAGCAAGTTTTACACCCTTATAATCACCATTAACAAGAGATACAATAAGCATAGAAACTCTACCTACATTATAAACTGCATTTTTAAGAGGTACTGTTTTTGGAAGCACTGCCCTAGAATCATCAGTTGATAGTTGTGACTTTGGAATTAATGCACAAAATTTTATACCTCCACTAATTGGAATTTTATTATAGAAAGTAGACTCCTCATTCATAATTGAAACAGTCATTCCTCCAAATAGCGCAGGGGTAACATTATCCGAATGCCCTTCAATTTCACATGCAAAATCCAAAATATCTTGTTTTGTTAAAATATCCCCACATAGCCTATTTGCAGCAGCAACCCCTGCTAATATACATGTAGCACTACTTCCAAGACCTCCACTAACTGGTATATCCGTTTTAAATGTTAACCTAACACCTTTTGGAACTTTTTTAAGCTTTTCAAAAGTTTTTAACATTGACCTATAAACCAAATTATTACTATTTGCAAATTTTTCATCGCAACCTAAAATCTCAAGTCCAGTTTCCATCTCTTCAACTATAAATCTATTATATAGTTTGAAAGCAACTCCAAGAGTATCTAGTCCAGGTCCCATATTCGCACTTGTAGCAGGCACTTTAATTTCAAACATAACTGTTCACAACAGCTTCTTTAACTCTTGTACTAAAATTATTCATGTAGTAACCTCCTAATACGACAAATTTTATCTATTATATCATATATGTCGTACTCCTTGGTCTGAATAATGAAATTTTTCCAAAAAAAATTAAGCAGAGAATACAAAAATATTCTCTGCTTAAAATTAATTATAAATTTAACTTTTGCCCCAGGTAGTTTTCTCTCTATTAACCATCCATATTCCTAAACATACTAATACAAGTGCAATAATATTTTTATACTCAAAGATATTTTCCCCGAGGAAAATTGCTAATAATATTGAACCAAAAATTGGCGTTAAAAAATTAAAAACAGACACATGACCTACCTTATTATATTTTAGAAGTAAATTCCATAATGAAAACGCCGCTGATGATAACAAAGCCAAGTATATTAATATAAGCGAAGATGCCATTGTAAAACGATAAACCCTACCTCCTAATATAATACCGAGCAACATTAATATTATCCCTCCTAAAGAAAGACTATAACCCGTAACAACCATTACATCCATGCTTTTAGTAAGTTTTTTTCCATAAATAGCACTTATAGAAAAAATAAATGATGCAACTATTATAAATCCTTCTCCCCTAAAACTAAAAGAAAAATTCAATAAGTCCACACTAAAATTTACTATCATAACCCCAATAAATCCTATAATACATCCAATTACCTTCTGTATATTCAATTTATCGTTTCTATATATATAGTGAGCTAGAATAACACTAAAAAATGTAACAGTAGAATTCATTATAGAACTTTTAACGCCGGTAGTATTAGCAACTCCAATATAAAAGAAAATATATTGTAGCGTTGTTTGAAGGATTCCTAAGAAAAACAAATTTTTAATGTTTTTTATGGTAATATTAAAAATTTTCTTTCCATATTTTTGTGCAATAACAAGTAAAACTATCCCTGCTATTGTAAATCTATAACCTGCGAATACAAATTTCGATGGTATATCACTGGTGGAAATATTAAATAAAACATATCCATTTTTTATTGCAGGAAAAGCACTTCCCCATAATAAGCAACATAATGTTGCAATAATAGCAACAACTTTTTTATCTATTAAAAAAT
>NZ_DATCQT010000067.1:0-67648 GCF_036569345.1 Clostridium sp. | reverse complement strand
TTCTAGGTCGGTAGCTTAATTAAATTTTAATTAATTACTAAATTTACCATCATTCGTGTTTCGAAATGGTCTTTTTGTTATGCCTTAAAATTAGTAAGCACTTTTTAAAATTTATAGTTGACTTTAATTAGCTGGTCTATGTATCTTCCGGGTCCACATTATCTGTGGTACTTTGTTTGTTTTTAAATTTTGAAATTACTTCCCTTGCGAGTACCACTCCAAAGTAAGCGGCGGCAAGCCCAAGCATTATTGAAAATCCTACATAGGATATAGCAGAATAATAATCTCCTTGTTTCATAAGATTTACAGTTTCTTTGCAAAGGGTAGAAAAAGTTGTATAGGCTCCGAAAAATCCAGTTGCGATTCCCAATCTTATATCAGAATCGAACTCAAAAACTTCAAAGGCAATGGTTAGTGTAAGTGCTAAAAACAAACTACCAGAAACATTAATTAACAGAGTATTTATTGGTATAGCTTCTTTATAATGATAAAGGTGTATACCTTTTATTATATATCTAAGTATTGCACCTAGCATTCCGCCTATAGCTATAAAAGTGTATTTTCGCATAAAAGTTATCACTTCCTTCAAATTGTAAAAACTATTTTTTGACGGGAAATAAAAATCTCCTACAAAAACTCTATAAAAGGTATTTGTAGGAGTCGTTAGCATATAGCAATTATGGTGAACTACATCACCTATTTTTATTTATAATGGAATGTTGTAATTTTTAATAATTATGTATATAATAAGAATCTAGATTATACTATTTAAAATATAACTATATGGTATAATATTACCATATAGTTATTATAAACTCAATATTATAAAAAAATCGGTTTTGATATATAGGTTACAATATAAAATGAAAAATCATAGTGAATGTTTTATTTTCTGCAATGTTGTTAATAATTATAAATGACTACAATAATTTATAACACTTTATAAAACAAACATATTGAAACAAATGAAATTATAACAAATGAAATACAATATATTATTGTTATTGAAATGTAAGTTGATTATGTATAATTAATTATATATAATAGAAGGGTACTAATAGTATTATTCATATTATACAAGGAGGAATAAAAATGAATTTAGATATAGATGTAAACTCACCACTTGATGAATTACTTGAGACTTGGGCTATGTATTCTCAAAAACTTGTCTATACAATGCTGACTGAAAAAGCAGAAATTGAAGAATTTAATAAAGTAAAATTAGTCTTAAAAACAAAAGGTATTAGGAAATTAGAAATACATAATGTTTACGAAAATGAATATATACTACATTATATTAAACAAGGTGGCTTATTCAAAAAGCAAATTATTTTAAATAAGTAAAAAACTAACTTAATATAATACTAAATAATATAAATATTATTTGAAAAAATAACTAGTAAATACTCTAGTTATTTTTTTTTGCATTATAAATGCATATAATCAAATATAATATGGTATAATTAAATTTGATTAGAATAAAAGGGGTCTTACTTAATGTATTTATTAGGAAATTATTAAGACTTTATACTGAAATTAGTTATAATAATATCACCCAGGGTGATGAATAGTTGAGAATATTATGATCTAAAGCATAGAGAGTGATTAGTAAAGTTTTAGTGAGATATGAAAAAAGAGAGTGATGTTTATTTAAGAAGCAGCACTTTAAAATATAAGTATATAAAAAATACTGAAGAAAGGAGAAATTCTTTAAAATAATTGCTTATAATGAATTATAAGAGTTATTGTAACAAAAAATATAAAAAAAAAGGTAGGTGAAAACCCTGATTTATGGTTAATTAATAGGAAAATAATACTTGGAATAGTAAGTGGATATTAGTTTTAATATAACTAAACTAACCTAAGTAGTGAAGTCTTGTAATTGCGCCATTATGTTTAGTCGACAGAACGAAAATATTGGATGGAAAGATTGCCAAATATTTAGGAATCAGGGGAATAGTGAATAATAATTATAAAAGTAAAGGTAAAAACAAAATTAGAGTTATACCAATAGGTGGACTTGGAGAAATTGGTAAAAATATTACTGCAATTGAATATAAAGATGAAATTATTGTTATAGATTGTGGAATTTCTTTTCCAGATGTAGATATGTATGGAGTAGATTTAGTTATTCCTGATATAACTTATCTTTTAGAGAATAAAGATAGGATAAAAGGAATTTTTCTAACACATGGTCATGAAGATCATATAGGGGCATTACCTTATGTTTTAAAACAAATTAATCTTCCAGTTTATGGAACACGTCTAACGCTAGGTCTTGTAGAGAATAAGTTGCAAGAACATGGAATACTGGCAGATTGCACCCTAAATGTGGTTAAAGCTGGCGATATTGTTAAGTTAGACAAAATCAGTGTAGAATTTATAAGAGTTAGTCATAGCATAGCGGATTCTTGCTCACTTTGTATACATACTCCAATTGGTAGAATTATACATACAGGTGATTTTAAGATAGACTATACTCCAATTGATGGAGAAGTTATCGATTTAGAACGATTTGCAAAATTAGGTGGCCAAGGAGTATTACTGTTAATGGCTGATAGTACTAATGTAGAACGACCTGGATTTACTATATCTGAGAAAGTAATTGGAGAAACTTTAAATAAAATATTTTATAAGGCAGAAGGAAGAATAATAGTAGCTTCTTTTGCATCAAATATTCATAGAATACAACAAATTGCAAATGCTGCTGTTACAAACGGAAGAAAAATAGCCTTTAGTGGAAGAAGTATGGAGAGAATCTCTGAAGTAGCTATGAACCTAGGATATTTGCATATACCACCTGAAGCTATAATTACCGTAGCAGAGCTTCATAATTATCCTGATGATAAGGTGACAATAGTAACTACTGGTAGCCAAGGTGAACCGCTAGCAGCATTAACAAGAATGGCATCATCAACTCACAGAAGTATTCAAATACAAAAGGGTGACTTGATTATTTTATCTGCATCACCAATCCCAGGAAACGAAAAGTTTATATATAATGTTATAAATGAATTATTTAAAAAGGGTGCTAATGTAATATACAATACTACAGAAGAAATTCACGTTTCTGGGCATGCGTGCCAAGAGGAATTAAAATTAATGCATACATTAGTTCGTCCTAAATATTTTATGCCAGTTCATGGTGAATATAGACATCTTAAACAACATGCATTGCTTGCAGAAAAATTAGGAATGGCTCCTGAAAATATATTTATTGCAGAAACAGGGCAGATTTTAGAAGTATCTCCAAGTGAATGTAGAATAGCTGGAAGAGTTCAAACAGGGGCTATAATGGTAGATGGACTTGGTGTAGGAGATGTAGGAAATATTGTGCTTCGCGATAGAAAACACTTAGCAGAAGAGGGTATTCTTACTGTAGTAGTTACTATAGAAAGAGAAACTTACAGCATAGTAGCAGGGCCAGATATAATAACTAGAGGGTTTGTATATATGAAAGAATCCAATGAACTTATTAATGAGGCTAGGGACATTGTGAGAAAAGAATTAGAGCAATGTTTAAATAATAAAATTAAAGAATGGGCAGTAATAAAATCCAGTATAAGAAATGCATTAGGTCAGTTTTTATATATAAAAACTAAGAGAAGACCTATAATTATACCAATAATAATGGAAATCTAAGAAAAACTAATATTATATCACTGAAGGTTACACTTTATGATTGAATAGGTAAAAAAAGTATGTATTAAATTAATACATACTTTTTTTGTATGATTATATCATCAAAGGTTATAATTAAAAGATTGACAAGTTATAATCATATAGTATAAAATAAATGTAAATGCAAGTGATTTGCAACAAGGATTAAAGGAGTGTAAAGTATTGAAAAAAGTTATTAAAATTATTTTTTTAGCATGTGTTATAGGTACATTAGTTGGATGCTCAAAGTCAACAATTGGTGAAAAAGCTACAAGTAATAACAAAAGTGATAAGTCAAAATTACAAGTAGTAGTATCATTTAATCCACTAAAGGAGTTTGCAGAGGAGATTGGGAAAGATAAGATAGAAGTAAAAACGGTTGTGCCGGAAGGCGTTGAGCCACATGATTTTGAACCAAAAATAAAAGATATGCAAAACATAAGTGATGCTAACTTGTTTATCTATTCAGGGTTTGGAATGGAAACATGGGTAGATAAAACGTTAGCTGCTGTTGATAATAAAAACTTGATTGTAGTTGATTCGTCAAAAGGCGTAATTCCAATTAAGAATCAAGGCAAAGCTATGGATGAAAATGGGCAATATGACCCACATATATGGCTTAGTTTAAGAGAAGCAAAAATTCAAACTAAAAATATAAAAGATGCATTGGTTAAGGCTGATAAGAAAAATCAAAGTTATTATGAGAAAAATTATAAAGATTTCTCAAGTAAACTTGATACACTCTACAACGAATATAAAGTGAAATTTGCAGGAGTAAAAAACAAGAATTTTGTTACAGGTCATGCTGCTTTTGGCTATCTGTGCAGAGATTTTGGCTTAAAACAAAATAGTGTAGAAGATGTATTTGCAGGAGGTGAGCCTACCCCTCAAAAACTAAAACAAATAGTGGAATTATCTAAAAAGAATAAAATAAAAGTTATATTCATGGAAGAACTTGCAAGTCCAAGGGTATCTCAAACTCTTGCAGAAGAAGTAGGGGCTAGTGTGGAAAAAATATACACCATAGAAAGCAATGAAGATAATAAGACTTATATAGAAAGTATGAAAGAAAATTTATTAATTATTTACAACAGTTTAAAATAATTATTAATCTTTTAATAATAAATAATATTTTAGTATTAATTAAATTTAACCTTACACTTAATTAAATTAAATTAAGTTAAGTTAACTTATCTTAATTTAATTAACTCTTAACTGAGATAAACCCCAACTTAATTTAATTGAGTTCGGGGTTTTCTAATTTTTATGAACTTAAATTTCAATAAATTAATTGGATATGAATTATTATTTAGGAATAGTGAAAAAAATATATATCAAAGTGAAGATGGAGATAAAGCAACCATTGAAGTTATAAAAAATGTGTTCATAAATATGGGAATAGAAAAAGTTACTGGAGGTAAAAAAGCTTTCATTAATTTTACTAAAAATATATTAAAATCGGATATTTTTACAGTTTTGTCTCCAGAATCAGTGATAGTTGAGATATTAGAGGATGTAGAACCTACTGACGAAATATTAGAGTTATGTAAAAAGTTAAAAGCATTGGGATATATTATTGCTCTAGATGATTTTGTCTATTCTAGCAAATACAGAAAAATTTTAGAGATAACAGATATTATTAAAATAGATTTTAAAATAACTACAGGATATGAAAGAAAAAAAGTAATGGAGTTAGTAAATTCTAAAAATATCAAGTATCTTGCAGAAAAAGTTGAAACTATGGAAGAATTTAATGAAGCAGTTTCAATGGGGTATTCATATTTTCAAGGTTATTATTTTAGTAAGCCGTTGATAATTTCAGACAAAAGAATATCTGAAAACAAATTAATACATGTAAAATTATTGCAAGAAATTAATAGTAATACTTTTACACTAGAGTCAATAGAGGATTTAATAAAAAGAGATCTATCATTATCTTTTAAACTATTAAAGCTTTATTAGTACCCACAGAAGTAAAGAATACTTTAAATGGGAATTGTAATAACAGCTATAGTAAGTTACTTAGTTTAATTATAGAATATGAAAAGGGACAATGGAGCAAGGTGTCAAAAATATCAAAAGAACTTAATTTAGATGAAAAATGCTTACCTAAGGCATATTATGAAGCTATGTTATATTCAAGTTTATAAACAAAGATAAGAATATATAAAGAAGTGTGGGAATATAAAACAGTTATTAACTTATAAAAACGAAGTAACATGAAAGTATGTTACTTCGTTTTTATAAGATTTTTTTAAGTTGCGTTTATTTTAAATACAAACGTTTATTCTTCACCAAATTTACTTTCTACAAGGGCAAGTAAAGCTTCCATAGCTTCTTTTTCGTCGATTCCGTCTGTGATGATTTTAATTTCTTCATCTTTTTTCAAACCTAAACTCATTATGTTTATTATAGACTTTGCGTTTGCAACGCCACTACCATGTTCAATGCTAACAGTACATTTAAATTTACTTGCTGTTCTTACGAAGATAGAAGCAGGTCTAGCATGTAGGCCTTGTTCATTTAATATTTTAACTGTTTTTTCCATCAATATAGCCTCCTAAAATTTATCTATTTTGTTTATTGCATATAATTTTTCCCATATTATTAAAAATAATTAGAAAATATCTGTTATCTAATTAGTATAACATATATTATCTTCTTTATTTATAATTTAATTCTAAATTCTTCTAAGCATTTTTTAATGCCATCTTTAGATTCTGAAAACTCTAGACCATAACTTTTAATTTTATCAGTACATAACCTTACATCTCTTGGGTGATCTTTATATTTCTCTAAGTCCTTTTCCAACAATTCATCTATTTTATATTCTAAACCAATTTCTTTTAATATCAAAGCACATATATCATAACGGCTCAGACTGTTATAACTACCAAGATGATAGGTACCATAAGGGATTTCAAATATCATTGGAAATTGGTCTATAACTTCATGAACATAAGTTAATCCTCTAAATTCATTTGGAGTAACCTTTGATTTCTTGCCTTTTAAAATATCAGTTAATGTACCCCAAAGTATATTAGGGGACATACTACAATTTCGTTCAGGCATACCAAAGAGCCAAGTAAATCGTATAACCCAGAGCTCATCTAATATTTCTTTTAGTAAGCCTTCAGCTTCAAGTTTATTTTTGCCATACATTGTATCAGGGCGAGGAGTAGCCTCTTCTGTATATGGACCAACTTCAACGTTGCCATTAAAAACTTGCTCAGTACTAAGAAATATCATTTTTGAATGTGTTTTCTTGCAAGCTTTTGCAACGTTTAAAGCTCCTGTAACATTAATCTTGTATGCAAGTTCGGGATTTTTGTCACAAAATTCCGTACTTGCTTTGGCTGCTGCATGAATAACATAGTCAGGATTAAAATTCTCAAAAATTTCACTAACTTGTTGCTCATCTGTAATATCAAGCATTGATGAACTTGCTGCGAGAATTTCATAAGTGTTTTTATATCTTAACGCAAATCTTGTACAAAAGAAACCATTTCCACCTGTTAATAATATTTTTTTCATTTTAACACCTCATCATAAAATTTTATAAACCATTAAGTATAACTTTAAGACCGTTTTTTCTCATTTTGTTTGCTATCTTTTCTATTGTTTCTGGGGAAGGAACAGGTATATCTATAAGCTTGTAATCCTTTTTTAATAATTTGTATTTATTACTGCCATACTGATGGAAGGGTAGAAGGTGAATTTCTGTAAGGTTTAAACTTTTAACAAAAGTAATTATATCTTTTATATTCTCATCATCTAATGTATACCCTGGGATTAGGGGTACTCTAGGTATGACCTTTTTATTCATTTTAACTAATGTCTTAATATTACGTTTTATTAGATTTATATCTGCCCCAAGTAGTAGTTTAGATTTTTTCTCATTCATTATTTTAAGATCAAATAATATTAAATCTAAATAAGCAGCTATTTCAATAAGGTCCTGGGTATTTCCTTGACCACTAGTTTCAATAGTTGTATTTACTCCTTGGCTTTTTAAATGCTTAAGTAGTTCTTTTGCAAAAGCACTTTGAGATAACACTTCACCACCAGACAGGGTAACCCCGCCACTCGATGTACGGTAGAAAACCATATCCTTAAGTACTTCATGTGTAACTTCTTCTACTGTCATATATTTACCGAACTGCGTAACTGCACCTGTTGGGCATTCATCCTCGTCAAAGTCGCAGTGCTCGCAATGGATACATTTACTATCTATTTTAACTTTTTGAGGCTCGAAGCTTACAGATTCAGGATTGCTACACCAAGGGCATTTAAGGGGGCAGCCTTTAAAAAACACAATTGTTCGAATTCCTACTCCATCATGCAAGGAGTATCTTTGAATATTTAGTATTAATGCGTTCACATAATCACTTCCTATAAATTATGTTCAGTTCGCCTTATGATGTCATCTTGAATTTCACGACTTAGCTCTATAAAAAAAGCACTGTAACCTGCTACCCTTATAACAAGGCCTTTGTAATCATTTGGTCTTGTCTGTGCACTTTTAAGGGTATCAGCAGAAATAACGTTGAATTGTATATGCTGTATTTTTAGCTTCATAAAAGCAAATAGAAAATCAGATAATTTATGAATTCCCTCATCACCCTCTAGAGTTTTAGGACTAAACTTAACATTTAAAAGACTACCATTTGTTGTTAAGTAGTTATCTAGCTTGCTAACACTTTTTAACACTGCAGTAGGTCCAAGTATATCCCGACCAACCATAGTAGACAGGCCACCATCTGCAAGCTGCTCTCCAGACATGCGTCCATCAGGAGTTGCTCCTACTGCCTTGCCAAGGGGAATATGAGCTGATACTGTATAAGAACCAGGTACAAAGGTTCCTCCTCTGGGAGTTACATGTTTTTCAACGGATTTTGAGTAATATCTAAGAATATCTGAACTAAGATTGTCTACTTCGTCATTATCATTTCCGTATTTATCATATTTATTAATTAAACGAACCCTTAGTTTTTCATTTTCGATCCCATAAAAATTAGAATCTAAAGCCTTTATTAGATCGCAGAAAGAAATTCTTTTCTCCTCAAAGACAATCTTTTTTAGAGCATAAAGGGAATCGCTTAAATTTGCTATACCAATACCTTGAACGCCGGAAAAATTATACTTTGCACCACCATAGGTTATATCTTTTCCAGTTTGCAAGCAATTATCAATAAAACATGAAAGTAATGGAACTGGTGCATATTCTACAGGTTAAAATTTCTTTTAGGGTTTCTTTAGATACACCTATATTTAGATCATTCTCATAAAAGGGATACATATACTTATCAAAACCACCTAAAGATAAGGAACTAGCATTTGATTCATATTGTAGAATTACACATAAAAACCATAATAGTTGACAAGCTTCATAGAATGTTTCTGGTTTTTCCTTAGAAATTCTTGTTGAAATCCTAGCAATTTCTAAAAGCTCCACCTTACGATTCTCATTTGGCTCACTTTCTGCATTTAATTTTGCCAAGGCCGCATATCTTAAAATATGATTTTGTGAACCTTTAAGAGTAATTAATGATGCTTTATAAAAATCATTGGTTGGATCTTTTTTTGATAATTCTGTTGTGTCATAAATTATCTGTCCCAATCCTTTTTTTAATAACTTCTCAAAATTTGGAATAATATGTCCCTGACCTTTGTCTGTTTGATTAAGCTTATAAATATCTAGATCTATGGGAGTACGAACTTCAGGAGTCAATCTTGTATTTATAAAGTCTTTTAAGGACTTAGCTGCCCAATATGGATAAAGAACTTCTCTGTATGTTTTTTTATCGTTTTCAGATATAAAAAATGGGTCTTGTGGCCTACTACCAATTGTTTCAAGCTCTTCATTAATCCAGTAGGGATCCATTTCAGGAGAAACTATTCCACTCCTAGGTTTTGTAGTTCTATTACCAATTATAAGTTCATCAGATCTTATAGATATTTCTACATTATTGAGTATGTGTGTTGTTGCTTTTGCCCGCCTAATAATTGAACTCTTTCCTTCAGTTTCTTTATAGCTTTCTGTATATAGCAAAGCTCTTTCAAGAGATACTTCTCTTTTGTTTGCAAATAGCCCATTTTTAAGTTTTTGAATTCTATCATTAATCAAAATTTATACCTCCTTCATATTGAAATTTCTTTATTATTTATTGTTTATTATCATTGTTTATTGTTTACTCCTATTGTATAATTAAAATAAGAAAAATTCAATAGAATTAAAAAATAATAACAATATTACAATTGAAAATTACTAAAGGAGATTAATATGGAAGATTATAAGAAAATGTTGAAAGATATAGAAAAACAAGAGGAAATGATACAATTTACTGAATTTACTAATGAAACTGCACTGCAAATAGGTTTGAGATTAATAGAAAAAGCAAAAGAAGAGAATTTATCACTAACAATAGATATTACAAAATGTGGTCAACAATTGTTTCACTGTGCATTAGAGGGAACTTCTCCTGATAATGATGCTTGGATTATTAGAAAAAACAGAGTTGTAAATAGATTTTGTACTAGCTCATTATACATTGGCACAAAACTGAAACTTATAGAAAAGACTATTGAAGAAAAGTATTTTATATCATCTCAGGAGTACAGTGCTCATGGAGGTGCATTTCCAATAATAATTAAAAATGTAGGGGTAGTAGGGACGGTTACTTCTTCTGGTGCTCAGCAAATAATAGAGCATAATCTAATAGTTGAGGTGTTGAAAGAATTTTTACAAAAATAAGGGGACTTTTAAATGTATAAATTATTAGTGTTAGATATGGATGGGACATTGCTTTCTGATAATAAAAAAATATCTAAAGAAAATGTTGTAGCTATTAAGAAAGCAAAAGAGAAGGGGGTTAAAGTTGTAATTGCCTCAGGACGTGCAATTCAAGGTATAGAAAATTATTTGGAAGAGTTAGACTTATTAAGTGATGATAATTACTGCGTAGTGTGTAGTGGATCAATGGTTATGAATAATACAAAACAACGGATAATTCAATGTGACCCAATTAGTCCTGAAGATATTAGCTATGTATTTAATTTAGCAAAACAGCTTGGTATAACTTTAAATATGTATTCCAATAAAAGTATTTTGATACATTCTAACAATTACTTTAGTAGAATTGATTCTATTGCAAATAATTTACCCCTTCAAGTTATGGACTTTAATTCTCTAGGCAAAGATACTGTAGTAACTAAAATTATGCTAATAAATGAGGATTTAAGCATGATGGAAGAAATACAAAAATTATTTCCAAGTATTATAGTGGAGGACCCTACAATTGTTTCTAAAGAAAGCTACAATAAAGAGTTATTTAAAGACATTTCTAAATTGCCAATGGAGCTTTTAGAAAAATTCACTGTTTCAAAAGTAGCACCTTTTATTGTGGAGGTTATGAAAAAAAACTCAAGCAAAAGATCGGGAATAGAAAAGCTTGCAGAAGAGCTTAAAATAAAACCACATGAGGTTATTTGTATAGGAGATTCAGGAAATGATAAACAGATGATTGAGTATGCAGGACTTGGGGTAGCCATGGGAAATGCATTTCCAGAAATTAAAGAAATTGCTGATTATGTGACTTATACAAATGAGGAAAATGGTGTTGCTCATGTAATAGATAAGTTTATACTAAATATCTGATTAGTTCGATTTTGGATCGACAAGTTCAATTATAGATTGACAAGTTGAATAAAAAATAATATTTTGTGATACATTATATGTGTATATTTTATGGGGTAAGGTGAAATTATATGTTTGCAGAGGAAAGGGTAGAAAAAATTATTCAGCTATTAAATGAAAATCAAAAGGTAGTTGTAAAGGAATTAAGCAAAAGGTTTAATGTAACAGAGGATTGCATAAGAAAAGATCTCAAAATTCTAGAAAAACAAGGGATTATTAAAAGAACTTATGGTGGCGGCGTATTAAGTAGGCAAACTGCCCCACATAATGATATCTTAAGTAGAAAGAATATTAATTTAGAGGGTAAAATAAAAATTGCAGAAAAGGCTTTTGACCTTATACAGCCAAAGGAAACAATTTTTTTAGATATATCATCCACAAACATACTAATTGCAGAAAAAATTGCAAAAGGAAATAAAAATCTTACAGTTGTAACTAACATGATTGATATTTTCAGAACCTTTTCAAATTGTGATCATGTAGACGTAATAGGTACTGGTGGAGTATTTAATAAAGAATTAAATGGATTTGTGGGATCAACAGCTATAGAAATTATATCTAGGCACAAAGCAAATAGGGCATTTATAGGCAGCTGTGGAGTGAATATGTTTGATAAAAGTGTTACAACTTTTGATATGGAAGATGGTAATACAAAAAAAGCTATTATTAGATCAGGAAAAAAAGTTTATCTAGTTATGGAAAACAAGAAATTTTACTATGATGGAACATATAAATTTGCAGATATCGACGACGTAGATGCAATTATAGTAGATGAGGCTCCAGATGAGAATATATGTACTGAACTAGAAAAAATACATGTAGAACTTATATAATATGAAAGCGAGGTATAAATATATGAAGAAAATTAATTTTGCAATGATAGGATTTGGTGGAATAGCAAAAACTCATTCATTAGCAGTTTATGATGCTAATTTAAGGTTTTCACTTCCTTATGAGTTGAATTTAGCGTATATAGTAACTAGAAAACCAATAAATATTCCCCTAAGTGGTGTGAAAAATGTTACGGATATTGAAGAAGTACTTAAAGATGATGAAATCCATTTTATAGATATTTGTACACCAAATGATGCACATTTTGATATCGTAAAAAAAGCAGCCCAATTTGGGAAAGCTATTTATTGTGAAAAACCCCTAGCAGCGAATTATAGCGATGCTATGGAAATGGCTAAGATAGTTAAGAAAAATAATATAATAAATTCTGTAGCTTTAGTTTATAGATTTATGCCAGCTCTAACATTATTAAAAAGAGAACTTGAAAAGGAAACCATAGGAAAGATTATAGATTTTAAGGTGAGAACTTATCATGATAGTTATCTAAATGAAAAGAAAAAGGACACCTGGAGAACTGGGAAAAATTCTGGTGGTGGAGCGCTACTCGATCTAGGAGTTCACTTAATTGATATGATACAATTTACTATGGGTGAAATAGAAGAAGTAGAAGCTAAGACTAGAATTTTCTTTGAGGATAGATCAGAAGTTGATGAAATTGCAAACTGTGATTTTATATTAAAAGGAGGAATCCGTGGAAGTTTAGAGGTTTCAAGAATATTTACTGAAAGAGAACAAACGGATGATTATGTAGTTTATGGAAGTCATGGTAGTATAAAGATAAACTTTAATAATCCTTATGAAATTGAAATATATAATTATGAAAGCAATTCTACTCAAATAAAAAATGTAGCGGCTGGGGATGAACTATTAAAATATTATGCAGATAAAAGAAATTCTTTAGGATACTTCCAAAATTGTCATACCTCATCCCTAATAAATTTTGCTAATAAAATTTATAACAATTCTAATGATGGTATTGATGGCAATTTTGATGAAGCATTAAAATGTCAGAGAATAATTGATAAGGTATATGGTATAAAATGAGTATGAAACAAGATGGAATAGATATTAATGGTAATAATATAGTGTAACGCAACTACGATTGAGCTACATTCAAAAATCATAGTAAGGATGAATAAGTTAACATCCTTTGCTATGATTTTTTAAGAAACTAAAACTCAAATATTTATTGATATGAAATTATTTTTTTTGTACAACAAAAAAACTTTAGCTCTGAGACTGGCTAGTATTCAATATAAAATTGTGTCTTTAATTAAATTAATCGTTAATATTCCTACTTATCAAACACTTTTTACATTCTAGCGCTGCTGGCAGAACATCCTTCCCATTCTTGTAACACAATATAAAATTCCTCCTCTTTATTTTCATTGATATTTAATAAAGCTTTAGAACTTATCATTGAAACCACCTCCTATATTTATTTGTAACTCATCTTTATTTTTCTATAAAAAAATCCCGTGGATATAAAACCATCCACGGGACTGTTAAAAATGACAATAAAAAAAACACGATAACTTCGTGCATTCTGTCAAACTTTAAATCCATATTAACGTTTCAGATGACGGTTATTAATTGTATTTCGAAAGCATAACAAATAAGGATACAATAATCCCTAATTTATTTTTATAGATACAACAAAAAAACTTATCTATAAAATTTTATACAACTTCCGAATAATATTTAGTTATTGATCAAGTACCTCAAAAGCTACAATTAAAGTTATCATTTAACATCATCCTCCTTAATCTGAATTAATATCTTGTATTCATTTTGATTATTTTTATAGTTAATTAATTATTCTAACAATTTGAGTATATTATAAAACACCTTTTATGTCAATAATTCCTAAACTGTGTATATAGGTAAGGAGACTGGTCGCCCCCTTATCTACCTCATATTTAATGGTGAGCTTTCAACCTTTTTATTAGGTCAAAAGCCACCCCCTAGTTAATATCAATATAATCATCTCCTTTCACTAGATTACCGGTTAATTACATTATTGCATATTGTGAATCGTGATCCCAAGTTAAAGAATTATTATAATTGTTTTTTCCGGAAATACATTATAACTTGAAGGATAAGGGAAGACTATATATAGAACTAAAAAAAATGACTTATGTGTTGAAAAACCTAGGAAAAAGTCTGTTTTTGTGATATATTTATTAGAATATAGGTAAAACTTACAAATAAGCTAAATTAAAAGGAAGGTCACGAATATGGAAAATAAAATCACTTCATCTAATTTTATAAGAAACATTGTTAAAGAAGATATAGAAACGGGCAAACACAAAACAATAATTACTCGTTTTCCACCAGAGCCAAACGGATATTTGCATATTGGCCATGCAAAAGCAATTATTTTAAATTTTGAATTAGCAGATGAATTTAACGGTTTGACAAACTTACGTTTTGATGATACTAACCCAGCTAAAGAAGATAAAGAGTACGTAAACTCTATAGAAGAAGATGTAAAATGGCTTGGATTCAAGTGGGACAATTTGTATTTTGCATCAAACTATTTTGATGAAATGTATAAGCGTGCTGTATTATTAATAAAAAAGGGTAAAGCTTATGTGTGTGATTTAACCGCGGAAGAGATGAAAGAGTACAGAGGTACTCTAAGGGAGCCAGGGAAAGATAGTCCAAACAGAAACAGAAGCGTGGAAGAAAACCTAGATTTATTTGACCGCATGAGAAAAGGCGAATTTAAAGATGGCGAGAAAGTAACACGTGCTAAAATTGATATGAGTTCTCCTAATATAAACATGAGAGATCCAATAATTTATCGTATATCACATGCTGTTCATCATAATACTGGAGATAAATGGTGTATTTATCCTATGTATGATTATGCTCATCCAATAGAAGATGCAATTGAAGGGGTAACTCATTCAATTTGTACTCTAGAGTTTGAAGATCATCGCCCATTATATGATTGGGTTGTAAATAATTGCGAAATGGAGAATAAACCAAGACAGATTGAGTTTGCAAGATTAAATATAACTAACACTGTAATGAGCAAAAGAAATCTTAAGCAATTAGTAGATGATGGCATTGTAGATTCTTGGGATGACCCACGTATGCCAACTATAGCAGGGCTTAGGCGTCGAGGTTTCACACCTGACTCTATACGTAATTTTTGTAGAGAAATTGGAGTTGCAAAATCTAACAGCACTGTAGATGGTCAATTGTTAGAGCACTTTATAAGAGAAGATTTAAGCCCGAAAACACTTAGAACTATGGCAATTTTAAGACCATTAAAGGTAGTTATTACAAATTACCCAGAAGCTCAAGTGGAAATGCTTACAATTGAGAATAATCAAGATGATCCTTCAATGGGAACCCGTCAAGTATCATTTTCAAGAGAGATATATATAGAGCAAGAAGATTTTATGGAAAATCCACCAAAAAAATATTTCCGATTGTTCATAGGTAACGAAGTAAGACTTAAGGGCGCATACTTTATAAAATGTAATGACGTGGTTAAGGATTCAGAAGGAAATATTAACGAAATACACTGTACTTATGACATCGAGACTAAGAGTGGTAGTGGATTTACAGGAAGAAAAGTTAAAGGAACAATTCATTTTGTAGATGCTGTAAATGCAGTTCCAGCAGAATTCAGATTATATGAGCCTTTAATTTTAGATGAGAAACAAGAAGAAGGAAAAACCTTTTTAGATCAAATAAACCCAAATTCCATGGAAGTTTTACAAGGGTTTATAGAACCAAATATGAAGGATTCAAAACCACAAGATAAATTCCAGTTCTTTAGACATGGATATTTTAATGTGGATTCTAAATATACAACTGAAGACAAAATAGTGTTTAATAGAATAGTTTCTTTAAAAAGTTCTTTTAAAATTCTAAAATAGTCTTTATAAAATTACAAGAGCCAGTACAAGATAATATCTTGTACTGGCTCTTGTTTATTAGGAGTAGGAGAAGTTTTTTATTATAATATTCTAGTTTCTATTTCTTCTTTAATTCTTGTAATAAATGAGTCCAGCGCAATTGCACCTTCATCTCCGTTTTTACGACTTCTAACAGAAACTTCATTTAGTTCTGCTTCTTTTTCACCAACTACTAGCAGGAAAGGGGTTCTTTCATTACGAGCTTCACGAATCTTGTATCCAATCTTTTCTGCTCTATAATCCGCCTCTACTCTAAGTCCTGATGCTCTTAACTTAGATACTACCTTCTCTGCATAATCATGATACTTTTCAGAAATAGGTAATACTTTAACTTGTAATGGTGCAAGCCAAGTTGGGAAGGCACCAGCATATTTTTCTATTAGTATTGCAAGTGTTCTCTCGTAGCAACCAATAGAAGTTCTATGGATAACATATGGACGTTTTTTAACTCCATCTTTATCAATATAAGTCATGTCAAATCTTTCTGGTAGTGCAAAGTCAATTTGTACTGTAATTATAGTATCTTCTTTACCATGGACATTCTTAATTTGAAGATCAAGCTTAGGGCCGTAGAAAGCAGCTTCACCAATAGCTGTTTTATAGTTTATTCCTAAGTGGTCCAGTATTTCCTTCATTTTAGCTTCAGTATCTGCCCAAGCAGATGGGTTGTCAATATATTTCTCTTTATCATTTATATCACCTTTAGAGAATCTATAAGTTATATCATCTTCTAGTCCTAATGTTTTCATGAAATAGTTAATTAAAGATACAACACCTCTAAATTCATCTTCTAATTGATCGGGTCTAACAACTAAATGGCCCTCTGAAATAGTGAACTGACGAACTCTTATAAGGCCATGCATTTCACCTGAAGACTCATTTCTAAATAATGTTGAAGTTTCAGCATATCTAATTGGAAGGTCACGATAGCTCTTTTGGAATGCATTATAAATTGTAAATTGGAATGGGCATGTCATTGGGCGAAGTGCCATAACTTCCTCATCCTTAGATTCATCACCAAGTACAAACATTCCTTCTTTATAATGATCCCAGTGACCAGACATTTTATATAAGTCACTCTTTGCCATAAGAGGAGTTTTAGTTATAACATAACCTCTTCTTTCTTCCTCATCTTCAACAAAACGCTGTAATAATTGAATTACCCTTGCTCCATTAGGCATAAGTAGAGGTAAACCTTGACCTATAACATCTGATGTAGTAAAGAATTTTAGTTCGCGTCCAAGCTTATTATGGTCCCTCTTTTTAGCATCTTCAACTTTCTCTAAATGGGCATCTAAATCAGATTTTTTTGTAAAGGCAGTTCCATATATACGGCTAAGCATTTTATTTTTCTCATTGCCTCTCCAATAAGCACCTGCAACTTGAGTTAGCTTAAAAGCCTTTACATATTTTGTAGACATTAAATGTGGCCCTGCACAAAGATCAGTAAACTCACCATGTTTGTAGAATGATAAATTTGCATCCTCTGGTAGGTCTTCAATTAGTTGAACTTTGAAATTTTCATCTAAGCCTTGCATAAAGGCGATAGCTTCATCCCTTGGAAGTTCAAATCTTTCTATTGGTAAATCTGCTTTAACTATCTTTTTCATTTCTGCTTCTATTTGTACAATTTCTTCAGCTGAGAAAGAACCTTGTTTATCAAAATCGTAGTAGAACCCCCCATCTATAGCAGGTCCGATGGCAAGTTTAGTATTAGGAAATAATCTTTTTACTGCTTGAGCTAAAATATGAGTAGCAGTATGTCTAAAGGCCTTTTGGCCTTCTTCACTATCAAAAGTTAATATACTAAGCTCACAATCTTCAGTGATTTTGCAACGTAAATCTACAGTTTTACCATTAAGCATTCCAGCACAAGCAACTCTTGCAAGTCCCTCGCTTATATCTTTAGCAATTTCAATTACAGTTATTTCAGATTCATAAGACTTAATCGAACCATCTTTTAGTTTAATATTTATCATATATATTACTCCTTTCTTTTATCTTACCTAATAGAAGGTATTTTTAGAAATATTATTAATAATTTTGTAGAATGTATTTTTAGGGAAATAAAAAAATCCCATCCCAATTCTAACAATAGAAAAGGGACGAGATTATAATTTCCCGCGGTTCCACCCAAATTGTTTATAAAAATAAACCACTTAATAATTATAACGGAATTACCGGACTTTATTAGAGTCACTCAGAGGTGGTCTTCAGCAAATAACATTTGAGAATACTTCCAGCTAAGGTATTCTTTCTCTGTAAATGGGTCATGGCTTACTTTTCTCTTCGTAGTATTATATTATTAACTTACGTTAACATTAATTATATCACTTGTAATAAAAATGTCAAGAAAACAAGAATTTAACCAAAAAATATAAATTAATTTAACAATATAATGATTTAACAAAAATTAAAAGAAAAAAAGATATGTTAATTATAAAAAACCATTAATAAAACTTAAGATTGTACGATAATTACAATAGGATAAAGTAAACTAAAATATAAAACAGCGTTCAATTGCTTTGTAAATGCTAATAGGAGGACCTAGGGTGAATGAAAAAAAGAACGAATCTAACAATACAACAAGAGAAAAATTAATAAGTAAAACTAAAAAACATAATATTGAGTCCTCATTAAATGATGATGTTGTATTAAAAAGAATGGCATTTGAAGTAACTATAGTATATGCTCTTATTGGAGGAATTTGGATATTGTTTTCAGATAGGATTTTGCATGCCCTAATTGAAAGTAAATCTTTAATTCTAAAAGCACAAATAATAAAAGGGTGGTTTTTTGTTTTTATATCAGCTATTATAATATATTTATTAATTAATGGGTTTACTAAAAAAAGTAAGTTATGGTCTCAAAAATTAAAAGAGAATTATGAAGAAATCCAATCCACATATGAGCAATTAATAGCTGCAGAAGAGGAGTTAAGGGCCCAATATGATGAATTACATGAAAAACAAGCAATAATTGAGAAAAGTGAAGAAAGATATAAGTTGGCAGTAGATGGGTCTAATGATGCTATATGGGAAATTGATCTTTTAACAAAAGATTTTTTTTGTTCAGATAAATTCACCGATATTTCTGGATATGATAAAGATACTATAACTTCCATAAGGGATTTAATTAAGTTAATTGTTAGAGAAGATAGAAGAATTGCAATAAATGATTTTAATAATCATATTAATGGTAAAACATTATATTATCAAAGCAAATTGAAAATTAAGTTTAATGGTGGAGGATATAGGTGGGTTTTAATTAGAGGTAAGTGCCTGAGAAATAAAAAGGGAGTTGGAACTAAAATTTCTGGATCTCTTACAGATATATCTGGTCAAAAGGATTTTGAAGAAAAAATTAATAAATTGGAGTATTATGATATATTAACAGGCATACCCAACAGAAAATTATTTATTAACACCTTGAAAAATGAGATTACTAAAGCAAAGGATAAGGATGTTAAAATTGCTGTATTGTTTATTGATTTAGATAATTTCAAAGAAATTAACGATACTTTGGGTCATGAGTATGGAGATGAATTGTTAAGAAATGTTGCAATATCGTTTAGAGCCTCTATTAGAGAAGGAGATCTTGTTTCAAGGGTAGGTGGAGATGAATTTTTTATTTTAATGAAAGATATTAAAGATTACAATCAGATAAGTTCTTTTTGTGAAAAACTACTAAGTTTATTAAACTGTGAAATAAGTATAGATGATAAGCATGTATATACATCAGCAAGTATTGGTATTACTGTATATCCAGATGATGGTTATAAAACAGTTAGTCTATTAAAGAATGCAGATACCGCAATGTACAGTGCTAAATATAATGGTAAATCTAGATATTCTTTTTTTAATAAGGATATGAGAGATGTAGTGGAGAGGCGTGTTGAAATAGAAAAAGGGTTAAGGTATGCTTTGAAAAACAATGAGTTTGAAATACATTATCAACCACAGATAGATATTATAAATAATAAAATAAAAGGATTTGAAGCACTTTTAAGATGGAATAGCCCTGAACACGGCAGAATATCTCCGGATGAATTTATACCTGTCGCAGAACAAAGTGGATTAATAATTCCTATTGGTGACTGGATTATTAAAGCTGTATATCTTCAAAATAATTTTTGGAAAAGCAAAGGGTACCTATATGATACTATTGCAATAAATTTGTCTGCAATTCAACTGGAAAATGACAAATTTGAAGAAACCTTAAAAAATCTTATACTTGAAACAAATATTGATCCTAAATATGTGGAACTCGAAATTACAGAAAGCATATTGATGAAGGATTTTGAAAAGAGTATTAGATTACTTACTGAGATTAGAAATTTAGGTATAAATATTGCCCTAGATGACTTTGGAACAGGATATTCTTCTCTAAGTTATTTAAAACAGCTACCTATAAATACATTAAAAATAGACAAGTCTTTTATAGATAATATTGTTACAAATGAAAGGGAAAGAGCCATAGTAGATGGAATAATACAACTTGCACAAAAAATTGGTTTAGATGTTGTTGCAGAAGGAGCAGAAACAAAGGAGCAAATTAGAATATTACAAAAAATGGGTTGTAATCAAATACAAGGCTATTATTTTAGCAAACCTCTTCCAGCTTGTGAAATTGAAGAAAAATTTTTAAAAACTAATGGGATCGAATCTTATAAATAAAAAAACATTAAATAATAGGGGACGGTTAACAACTAATGATTGTTAACCGTTTTCTATAGTTTCACAGGTCCGAAAACATTATTCATGAATTATAACTTGTTAGTTATCTTATTACATAAATCTTTTACATCTGTACCTACTAATATTTCATTATCCACCTTCGCTATAGGTTGAACTTTACATCTACGGCATTTTCCAATACATTTTTTTGTAGATATATTTATATTTGGATGAGTTTCGGTTATGATAGTAATAATAGCATTTGTCCATTTATTTTTCTTGCATAATTTCAAATTCATATTATCAACTCCTATATATTATGTTATGTTAAGTATTAGGTGAATATAATACGCTGTTGTGATTATTCCAAAACAAATAGGTGGGGACGGTTAACAATTTTTTAGCTTCTAGGTAACTAGATGCGAGATATTTATAAAACGGTTAATTATTGATTTTATAGAGGGGTGTATAAACTTGGATAATATATTAATTATTGAAGATGAAGAAAAGGTTTCAGAAATACTGAAAGCATATCTTGAAAAAGAGGGATATAGTGTTCATTGTACTACAAAGGGACTAGAGGGCATAAAACTTTTCGAAAAAAATAAATTTGAACTAGTTATATTAGACCTGATGTTACCCGATATATCTGGTGAAGAGGTGTGCACTGTTCTAAGGAAAATATCTGAGGTTAACATATTTATGCTTACAGCAAAGAGTACCTTAGAGGATAGAATACAGGGTTTAAACCTTGGAGCAGATGAGTATCTAGTAAAGCCTTTCAGCCCGCGAGAACTAACCGCAAGAGTAAATGCGTTATTTAGAAGGATTAATATAAATAAGTGTGAAACAATAAGTTATAATAATGGAGATTTAGAAATTAATTACGATAAAAGAATAGTCAAAGTACGTGGAGTAGAAGTATCTCTTACTCCAAATGAATTTGACATATTACATATTTTATCATCTAATAGAGGTAAAGCATTTACAAGAGAAAAACTTATTGAAAGAATTATGGGAATAGATTTTCAAGGATTTGATAGAACCATAGATGTGCACATTAAAAATATACGTAAAAAAATAGAAGAGGACAGCAGAAATCCTAAATATATAATAACTGTAACTAGAATTGGTTACAAATTTGGTGGTGATTAATTTATGCGAAGCAGAAACTTTATGCGTAGCAGAAACTCTATGCAAAGTATAAGAAAAAGATTAAGTATTATTTTGGTGTGCACTTCTATATTAGCACTTTTAATATCCACGCTATTGGTGAATATAACAATAAAAGGAACATTTAACAAATACTTAGCTGAGATACAAAATCAGAGGGATACTAGAATAGTAAAATATTTAGAAGAGATATATAAACAAAAGGGCAAGTGGTCAGGAACTTCAGGTATAGAAATTACGCATGAAGCTTATATGAGCAGCTATTGTCTTACTCTTAAGGATCAAAATAAAAAAGTAGTTTGGGGAATGAACGCTAATGACATATCACACAATAACAATATTAAGATGCAAGGAAAAAATGAAGGAGTTTATACTACAAGGACCTTTAAAATACAATCTAAAAATAGAATTGTAGGATATATAGAAATAGGCCAATATGCACCTATATTATTATCAGAAGATGATGTGAATTTCAAAATATCAATAAATAAAAGCATTATTTTAAGTGTTATACTTTCAATTTTAATAACAATATTAATTAGTTTATTTATTTCAAAACAATTTTCAAATCCACTAAGGCGAGTATCTAAAATATCAGTTGATCTTTCAAATGGGAATTATAAGGAAAGGTCTTATGACAAAAGTGGTATTTTAGAACTTGAGGATTTAAGAAATAGTATAAATACACTTGGAGAAAAACTTCAGCATCAGGATATGCTTAGAAAAAGATTAATATCAGATATATCTCATGAAGTTAGAACACCACTCAATATTCTTCAAAACAATTTTGAGGCTATGATTGATGGTATTTTTCCAGTGGATAATGAAAGATTGGCATATCTTAATGAAGAAGTTATTAGATTTGGAAAACTTATAGATAATTTTAATTCTTTAAAAGAGGTTGAAGGCGAAGAAACAGTCTTAAATATGGAAAAGATTTCGTTGAATGATGTCCTTTCACCAGTTGTAAAAGAATTTGAATTACTAGCAGAAAACAAAAATATAAACATGACATTAGAATGTAGCGTAAGTAAACAATATAACATTTTAGGTGATAAAGATAAAATAAAACAGGTAATTATTAATTTACTCTCAAATGCAGTTAAATTTACTCCGGAGCAAGGGAAAATAAGCATTTCCTTAAAAGAATTTGACGAGAAAATAATATTAAAAATAGAAGATACTGGTATTGGTATCAATGAGGAAGATTTACCTTATATATTCGAAAGACTATATAGAGGAGATAAAAGTAGACATGAAATAGAAGGTTCGGGAATAGGGCTCACCATTGTGCGCAACATATTAACGCTGCATAAGGCAGGCATAGAAGTGAAAAGTAAAAAAGGGTCAGGTTGCACAGTAATAGTTGAATTTAATAAGGTTTTGTGACATCCACAAAGAGAAATGGTGGGACGGTTAACAATTAATGAAAACAAATAAATGATGAATTAAGTTGGGGACGGTTAGTAATTAATGATTACTAACCGTTTTGCATTGGAATTTTTTATTATAGAAAAAGTAAAAATAGCAGGGTTAACTATAGATATTGCTTGTCCAATTTTTTCTCTCAAAAGCAGTTACTTGTTAATGTCTAAAACTTTTTAATTTTTATAATGGATTAATTCTAATAAATTATTACTAAGCATGACATTTTATAAATTCACTAATAATGTTTTCATATTTTTCTTCGGCTCCAATTAATTCAATTCCAATAGTGCTTAACCTAGATACTCTAGCCTGACTAATGTTCCCAAGTGTGCGTGATATATCGCTGGACTTAAAATTGCATAGGCTCCTCATTAGAACAACTGTTAACGCTTTTGCTTGCACAATTTTTCTACTATACTTCATATAAAGGTGAATCTTTGATATTTTCATCCTTGACGCTATAAATTCTATTATATCGTCTGGTTTAAAGTTTCTTACAATCATTTCTCTTTCACTTTTGTATTCTGTTTTTTCATCTTCAAATTCAATTTCTTGTTTGAATTTTTCTTCGTTACACCGAGAAATGAGAATATAGTAGGCTTCCCTTGCACTTTTGATTGTGTTTCCAAAAAGGCTCATAACAAAGATATAATCAATTAAGTTCAAGTAATCACGCCTTTTTCCTATATATATTGCTAAACTAGAAAAGGCATAATCTTCAGGGCAATTTTTATATTCATCTATAGATCTAGGGTTATTGTGTGTATATAGCGTTAAAGTTTTTAAATATCTTTCATTGGCAACAATTAAACTCTTAAATCTGTCTCTAAAAAGGGGACCTAACCTTTTATGTTTTTTATTGAAATACATTGCATAGGAAAAATTTATTCCGTGCATTACCTTTGATATATCTGAACCATTAGCATCAATTATTAAATGTAAATGGTTATCCATTAGACAGTACCCGTAAAGCTTAAAATCATATAGAATCTTATACTTTTTTAATAGAGATAAATACTTATTTTTATCATCAGGGTCCTTGAATAAGTTCACTTCAGTGATGCTTTTGCACATAATGTGATATATAGATTCTTCATTTTTTAATCTAAATGTTCTTGGCATAAAAACTCATCCCTTCTCATTAGCTTTTTTTAGATTATTGCCTATGAGATGGGATGATATTCATCTTATTCATTTTATTGAAAAGATGAGATAGTTGTTAACCGTCCCTGTCCTTTCCTGTCCTTTTAGATTATTTTTCCGAGATACATAAATTTTGATAGAATTTAAGGTATAATGTAAATTAGAAAACAAATTTATACTTTATTAGTACAATTATCATTAAAATGTAATAAAATGGTAAATAATAGAAAATTGTAGTGCGGTTTGATTTGGTAACAATTTTAATTGTTACTTTTAATAGATAATGTTAGGGGGGATGTTTAGATGGAAACTAGGAATAGTGTCATTTTGCTAGCAATAATGCTGTTTTTTTCAACATTGTGTATAAGCAAGGGTCAGGTAGTAGCCAGCGAAAGTATTCCCACGGTGAATTATATACTCGATAATAATAATGAAAGTAACAATTACGGATTAACTGAAAGAAAATATATATTAGAGTACAAGCAAAGAATGATTAAAGAAAATCTTCAAGAGAAAACCAAGATAGATATTTTAGAAAAGGGAATTAGAATTCTTGTAGGTGATGATATAAATAAATTTGGAATGGTTTATTATGATATAAATTCAAAAGAAACCATAGAAATAAATGAGGACAAGCAGTTTGTGGCAGCCAGCACAATCAAAGTACCTATAAACATGCTTTTGTATGATATGGTTCAGGATAAAAAAGTAAATATAAATGAAAAATTAAAATATATGGATGTTGATTTTGAAAATGGAGCAGGAATACTTCAAAAGATGGATTTAAGTAAACCTATTTCCATAAAGACATTAAGTGACTATTCTATAATATATTCGGATAATATAGCAATAAATATGATTTTAAGAAAAATAGATAATGAAAACAAATATAAATATATTGAAAAAATCGTCGGACATCCTATAGTTCATGAAGGAAATAATATTACACCAAATGAGTCTTTTAAAATATTAGAAAGATTATATTTAAATCCTGATAATAATAAATACTATAGTGGTATTATTGAAACCATGAAAAAAACAGAGTACCATGATCGAATAGATAAGTATATTCCACAGGAAATTGTAGCACATAAAATCGGAGACTTTGGCGATTATGTAAATGATACAGCAATTGTATGTAAGGAAAACCCATATATTCTTGTTATATTTACAGAGGGAATTTCAGACGCAAACGAAGTAATTGCACAAGTTTCTAAGCTAATATATGATTCCTCAAAATAAAAGTCAGCATCGGAAGCGGTAATAATTGAAAGCATATATGTCAGAAAAAATTTCTGACATATATGCTTTTTTATATTATATAATGGTAAGAATTCAAATAACGTAAGTATTATAATTCTATTTTATTTTATTAGACCTACCTCCTGTAATAATATTATAAAACCAATAAGCATTTTTTTTCAGTATTGTTGCAACAATAACTGATGAAGTTATTATAATAACTGGTGCAATAAGATACACAAATAAATTCGTAAAGCTTGAAATACCAACAGACTTTAAAATCAATCTTTTTAACATAGATAATATAGGTTCATGGGAAGCAAAAATAAAAAACGTAAATGAACTCAAATAGAGTAATTTATCTTCTATCCACTTATTTTGTATAATTAAATCATAATTAAACCAAATAGTAAATATTCCAATAATTGTAGAAATTTTATTAAGGTAATAATCATTTGGAACACCTTTAAGCTTCAGATATGTCATTAAAACTAAAATAACAATCCATATAAAAGGAAATAATCTACGAATTTTTTTAGATTCTATTTTTAAAATATCCAATTCAAGTCCTTTGATGGCCAAAAATGCTCCGAATATAAAGAATAAAATTCCATCAGTTCTCAAAACTAAAATATCAATATCAAAAAACCAAAATAATAGAAAAGGAGCAATTGAAAAATAAGAAAATCTAGATATATAAAAGTAAATTATAGGTGAGAAAATAACAATCTTTAAAAGTTCACTAATAAACCATAATTGGTATGGAATTAGGTCTATGAATATTGTATTGATGAGCTTTTTAATTGAATAAGATCTTATCAAATTGCTTGTAATAATTTCTTTTGGAAAAATAATTGATTGTATTAAAAAATAAAATAAAACACCCAATATGCTCCAAAATAAAAAAGGTACTAACAATGAAAAAAATCTCTTTTTATATTTAATTAAAAAACTATTTAGTGATGGTTTAAAGTTTAAAAAAAACAAATAACCAGAGATACAAAAAAACAGTGGTACTGCTATTCGTGTAATCCCATTTGTTATGAATTCTTGTACAAAACTATTGAGATCGAATCCTGTTATATTCGGATTGTTTAAAAAACTAGTATTTAGATTGTATGAATGTAAATACACAACCATAATAATTGAAATTAACGATATGATTTTAATTTTCTTACTTAAATATGTGTTAATAATACTACCCCCTGATATAAAGTACTTGAAATCATCAACATAATTCAGCACATTACATAAATATATTATCATTTTCATTGTAACCTTTCAACCTTTTAACAAAAAACGACCGAGACAGTCAATAACTAATCGTCTAATCGTCAAAAAACAGTGGGACGGTTAACAATTAATCGGCATTAATCGTCAAAATATGCGGGACAGTTAATAACTATTCCTTTTATATGTAAAACTTATCTTGAGAAATTTCGTTAAATATTTAATATACGGGTAAAATAATGTATAATGATATTTGAAGGTAATTATTTAGAAGGGTGTGAATTAAGATGACTTATATAAAAAAATACGAAGAATGGTTAAATAATGAGTACTTTGATGAAGAGTCCCGAAAAGAATTAAGTTTAATAGCGAAAGACAGTAAAGAAATTGAAGATAGATTTTATATGGATTTAGAGTTTGGAACGGCAGGTTTAAGAGGTAAATTAGGTGCTGGACTTAACAGAATGAACAAATACATAATATCAAGAGCAACTCAAGGGCTTGCAGATTATATTAAAGAGTATGGCAAAGAATATATGGATAGAGGGGTAGCAATAGCCTATGATTGTAGACATTACTCAGTAGAATTTGCAGCTAGAGCAGCGCAAGTTTTAGCGGCAAATGGAATAAAGGCATATTTATTTGAGCAGCTAGCTCCTACTCCAGAATTATCTTATGCGGTAAGAGCGTTACATACTGCTTCAGGAATTGTCGTAACAGCCAGCCATAATCCTAAAGAATACAATGGATACAAGGTATATTGGGAAGATGGAGCTCAAATTTTATCACCTGTAGCAAAGGGAATAACAGAAAAAATTCAGAGTATTACAGACTTTAGTACTATTAAAGTTATGGATATGGACGAGGCAAAGGAAAAAGGCTTAATTGTAATGCTTGGAAAATCCATGGATGATGAGTACACTGAGAAAGTAAAAGCTCTAGCTATAAGAGACAACATAGATAAAAATATAAAAATTGTATATACTCCACTAAACGGCACAGGAAACTTGCTTGTTAGAAGAGTTCTAAAGGAAAGAGGTTTTACAAATATTATAGTAGTGCCAGAGCAAGAAAAACCTGATCCAGACTTTACGACAGTAGGGTACCCCAACCCAGAGGATGTAAAAGCATTCAAATATGCAGAGGAACTTGGGGAAAAAGAAGGCGCAGAATTATTAATAGCTACAGACCCAGATTGTGATAGGCTTGCAATAATGGTTAGGGATGCAAACGGAAAATATGTTGCTTTTAATGGTAATCAAACTGGGGCTATATTAATAAAATATATAGTTGAAGGAATGAAGGAGAAAGGTACACTTCCAAAGAATGCGGCTATAGTAAAATCCTTAGTAACAGGGGATTTAGGCAGAGCTATAGGAAAAAAATATGGCGTGGAAACATTTGAAGTGTTAACAGGTTTTAAAAATATTTGTGGTAAAATTCATGAGTTTAAGAAAGACAAAAGCTATGAATTCATATTTGGATATGAAGAAAGTATTGGTTATGTTGCTGGAACTTTTGTTCGTGATAAAGATGCAGTAATAGCTTCTATGCTTTTATGTGAAGCAGCAGCTTACTATAAAAAACAAGGAAAAACTCTAATAAATATATTAGATGAAATATACGCAGAGTTTGGATATTATAGAGAAAACCTAATATCCCTAGTTTTAGAAGGAATTGAAGGACAAGAAAGAATTTCTAGAATGATGATAGAATACAGAAAAAATTATCTAAAGACAATAGGTAATGCGAAACTTACCAAATTTATAGATTATGAAATAGAAAAATCTTATGACCTAGTTAATAACGTGGAAGAACCTAGTGGAATAGAAAAATCAAATGTACTTAAGTTCTATTTTGATGATGAGAGCTGGTATGCTGTAAGGCCTTCTGGTACAGAACCAAAAATAAAAATATATATGTACTCTAAGGGAAAAACACTAAAGGCTGCAGAAGAAAAACTAGTAGAAATGAAAGACATAATCATAACTAAACTTCAAACTACGAAATAAATATAAAGGATAAAACAATGTATTAAAGGGATTAATGTAATAGATGGAATGAATTGTGCCACATTACATTAATCCCTTAATACATAATACATTAGGAAAGGATATTTTATTATGTTAGTATTTAACTCAGTATTTATTGTAATAGCATTAATTTTTATTGGTTTAGGTTTTAATTTAAAATATAATAAATATAAAAAAATTAATGATTTAAATTTGAAATTAAAATTACTTTTCAATCCAGTATTAGAAGAGCAATTAAATAAAAATTATAAAAGTGTAGTTGAATTAATCGGAAGAAGTGACATAGTATTAGGAGTAGTATTTATAATGTATGTATTGTTACTTATATTAATCCCAGACAACACAAAAATTAATAATATTGCTTTCATTATAATTACCGCGATTTTAATTATGTATCAGGTTATATTAAAGTGGAAACTTAAGAACATAAAATAAATAATATACATATATTGTTTCACAATTATCTGCAAAAATTTATTGGCTTGTCTTAAGTAGACAGGCCAATTCTTATGCTCAAATCGATAAAAATGCAAATATGTCCAACCTTGTTTTTAATGCATTACACTTGAAATGGGTTAAAGAATAAACATATAAAAAATTAATGCTTAGGATTAGCTGATACTATTGCTATAGCCTTTGTAATAGCAGTAGTAACATCGATTGCCTGCTGTTTGTTGACCTCAGCTAATGCACTTGCATATATTTCGCCTTGCTCAGAAACAGTATATTTCGCAGACAAAGAGTTAAGGGTTAAAGCTGCAATATCTAATTTACACTTTTCGCATTTGCAAATATTATCATAACGTTTTAATATTGTGTCTAACAGGTTATTTACTTCAATTTCAAAATGATTTTTCAAATTGTACATTTTAATCCTCCTAGTAATATATTTAATGATAACATAAGAAAATTATAGCACATGTGTTAATATTTAATATGAAAATCTAAAATGTATTATTACGTGCCTAATGAATTCTATGCGTTTACAATACATATAATTCAAAAAAATGACAGCCATAAGGACTGTCATCAGTTATTATAATAAAAGTTACTTAAAAGAAGAAAAATCCTAGTGAAATAATAATACCTGAGTATAATAAGTCAACTATACAAAATCCCATTACGTCCTTAGCACCAAGTCCAGCACTTAAGAAAGTAAATAGTGGGAAGGTATGTTGATTAGATATATTAACAAAAGCAGTGGACATAACCCCTGCAAGAGAGAGGCCAGTAGCGCTAGAACCTACCATCATACCCATAATACCTGCGTATTAAGCTATAACCTAAAATTATACATGGTATAATATAATGAATAAAGAAAAGAAGGGACGTGTTTTTGTGAGTTTAAGATTTATCTATGGAGGATCTGGAAAAGGAAAAAGTACTTTCTGCTTAGAGGATATAGAGCAAAGGCAAAAGGTCGAGACTGAAAAGCCACTAGTGCTTTTGGTTCCAGAACAATTTTCTTTTCAAGCTGAAAAAAATCTCATACAGGTAGTTGGATCCACAGGAATAAAAAATGTCCAAGTACTTAGTTTTAATAGATTAGCGTACAAAGTATTTAGCGAGGTTGGTGGCATAACAAGGAAACCCATGGATACCTCAGGAAAGGTTATGCTTATTAATAACATAATGCAAAAAAATGGGGATGAATTCACTGTATTTAAAGGAGCAGCTAGGCAGAAAGGTTTTGTAGATAATGTAGCTAGTGCTATCACGGAGTTTAAAAAATATAGGATTTCTGTGGAAACTTTAAATGGAGCAAAAGAAAATTTACGGGAAAATCCATTACTTGTAGATAAAATAACGGATTTATCCCTTATATATAGAGAATTTGATAATATTTTAAATATAAATTATATGGATCCGGATGATGATTTGACCCGTTTAACTTATGCCCTTGATGACTGTAATATCTTTGATGGTGCGGAGTTTTGGCTAGATGAGTTTAATGGATTTACACCACAACAGTATGAAGTGCTGGAAAAATTATTCAAAAAGGCTAAGAGGATAAATATAACTCTTCCATTAAGAAGCTCAGAGCATTCAAAATTTATGGATGATTCTGATGCCTTTTATTCTATAAAGTTTACAGAAGATAAGCTTTTAAGTTTAGCACAGAGTTGTGGGACAAGTATCGATGCTCCTATAGAACTTCAGGGAAATAAAGATTATAAATTTAAAGACAATGGGGAGCTTTCTTTTCTTGAGAAAAATTATTTTGCATTTCCATATTCCAGTTCTACGGATATTTGCAAAAATATAAAGGTATTTAAAGCGCTTAATGGCTACTCCGAAGTCGAACACGTAGCACAAGACATTTTAAAATTATGCAAAGATGAAAATATGAGGTTCAATAAAATAGCTGTAGTAACTAGGGATTTGCCAAGTTACGAAAAACTAATTAAAGCAATATTTACTGAATATAACATTCCATTATATATAGATAAGAAAAAAGATATAACAAGTAATCCTCTAATTGTCCTAATAACATCAACTGTTGAGATTTTCACTAAAAACTTTAGCTATGAATCAATGTTTAGATATCTTAAAACAGGGCTTTTAGATATAGAAAATGAGCATTTAGATATACTAGAAAACTTCATCATAGCAACCGGCATAAAGGGCAAGAAGAAATGGACAGATTCTGATCTATGGCAGGAAAAGATAGAATTTTATTTTAGAGATTACTATAGTAATGACAAAGAAATTAAAGAGAAGGATCAAGAGAAATTCGCAAAGAAAGCGCAAAAAATCGAAGCTACTATCAAAATCTTAAATGAAACAAGAGATGTTATTATAAAACCACTTTTAGAGTTTAAAGAAAAACTAAAAGGTGGAGTCACCACAATAAAAATTTGCACAAGTCTATTTGAATTTCTAGAAACCATAAATGTATATAAAACCCTTGAAGAGTGGATAGTGAATTTTAAAAGGGAAGGTGCACAGGAACTGGTTATAGAATACAGTAAAATATGGAATTTAGTAATGGAACTTTTAGATCAGATGGTGGAGGTCCTAGGCAAGGAAACCCTAAGCTTAGAGGATTTTGTAAAGATATTATCAATGGGATTTAGTAAACATCAAATGGGACTTATTCCATCAGCACTAGATGGAGTAACAATTAGCAGCGTGGAACGTATAAAAAGTCATGAAATAGAAGCGTTATACATTATAGGGGTAAATGATGGTGTGTTTCCAAAGGCAAGCAAGGAAGAGGGAATATTCACAGACAATGATAGGATAATTTTAAAGGAAAGTGGAGTAGAACTGGCAAATGATACAAAAACTGAGGTATTTAATGAGCAGTTTTTAATTTACGCCACCATAACCATTCCAAATAAATATTTAAACATAAGTTATCCTATAGCAGATTACGAAGGCAAAACATTAAGACCTTCTATTATAATATCTAGATTTAGAGCTTTATTTAAAGGGTTAGTAGAAGAAAGCAATATAACACTTTCAAATGAGAGGTTAGAGGACCATGAACTTTACCAGGTATGTGCTAAAATTCCAACATTTAATAATCTAATATTCGCCTTACGAAAATATTTAGAGGATGGATATATATCAGATCTTTGGGTCCAGGTTTTTAAGTGGTATCAAAAGGACCCTGTGTGGAAAGAAAAGAGTAACAATATGTTTGAGGGTTTTGACTATAAAAATGAAGCGAAAATGCTACAAAAGGAAAAAGTGAAATTACTTTATGGTTTAAAAAATTATTTTAGTGTATCCAGAATAGAAAAATATGAAGAATGTCCCTTTGCTTATTTTGTACAATATGGCCTAAAAGCAAAGGAGAGAAAAACTTTTACATTTTCATCACCAGATTTAGGTAGTTTTATGCACAGTGTGCTTGACAATTTTTCGAAACTTGTGGATAAAAGTGAAATAAAATGGGCGAATCTTGATAAATTGTGGTGTGAGGAAAAGATCGCAAGCATTGTAGAAAAGGAAGCCTCAGAAGGTTCTAGTGGGTATATATTAAACAGCACCCCAAGGTACAAGTACTTTACAGAGCGGTTAAAAAGAGTTTTAAAGAAAACTATCTACGTTATAGTTGAGCAAATGAAAAACAGTGGGTTTGAACCTTTTGGATATGAAGTTTCCTTTGGTTTTGAAGAAGGAGATTATCCACCAATACGAGTAGAATTATCCACAGGAGAAACTGTGAATTTAGTTGGAAGAATAGATAGGGTAGATAAGCTAATAAATGAGGGAGAAGAATTTTATCGGATAATAGATTATAAATCAGGCAATAAGGATTTTAAACTATCCGATGTATATTACGGACTTCAAATACAACTATTGACTTATTTAGATGCCATGCTTAGAAACGAAAGCGAAATTTCAGAGGAGCCAATTTTTCCAGCAGGCATTTTATATTTTAAAATAGATGACCCAGTTATAAAGGCTAAAAACAATTTAGATGAAGAAGAACTAGAAAAAGCAATAATGAAAGCTTTGAAAATGAAGGGGCTACTTCTAGCGGATACTAAGATAATAAGAGAGATGGATAGAAATATTGAAGGTGCATCTCTGGTTGTCCCAGCATCTATTAAAAAGGATGGCAGTTTAGGTTCAAGATCATCAGTTGCAACAGCAGAGCAGTTTGAAATGTTACTTAATCATGTAAAAGAAAACTTAATAAAAACCTGTGAGGGAATGTTAAGTGGAGAAATAGACATAAAACCTTATAAGAAAAAAGATACTACGCCTTGTAGTTATTGTGAGTACACATCTATTTGCCAGTTCGATCCTACATTAAAGGAAAACACTTATAAGATAATAAAAGATAAGAGAGACAAGGAAATATGGGAGCTTTTATCATCAGCGGCAAATGAAATAGAAAGTGTTGATATACAAGAGAGCGGGGTGGAGAAAGAGTAATGATAAATAAAGAGGACGAAATTAAACATGATGAGCAAAAGGTTATGTGGACAGGGGATCAACAAAAAGCTATTTTAACTAGGGGGTGCAACCTTCTAGTGGCGGCAGCTGCAGGTTCTGGAAAAACTGCAGTGCTAGTTGAGAGAATAATAAAAATAGTGACAAATGAAGAAAAACCTACAGATATAGACAAGCTTTTAGTAGTTACATTTACAAATGCTGCCGCATCTGAGATGAGAGAGAGAATAGCTGCGGCTATTTCAAAGGAATTACACAGAAATCCACAAAGCAAACTACTACAAAGGCAGCTAACATTATTAAATAAATCCAGCATTACAACTATTCACTCCTTCTGTCTTGAGGTTATTCGCAGTAATTATCACGTAGTAGATTTAGACCCGAATTTTAGAATAGCAGACCAAACAGAAGCAGTACTATTAAAACAAGAAGCATTAGAAGAACTTTTTGAAGATAGATATGTATCACTTAACGGTGAAATAATAAACAAAGATGAAAACAATGGGGTAGATTTATTGTCAGATTCATTGGGGACATTTAATGATTTAAATCTAAAAGAGGAAACTCCTAGACCATTAAACCTAGTTGAAACTTCCAGCTTTATAAACCTAGTCGAGGCTTATAGTAATAATAAAGAGGACCTAGGGTTACAATCCATAGTTTTAGGACTTTACAACTTTTCCATGAGTTCTACAAATCCAACAAGGTGGCTAAGGGAAAAAGCCGAGGATTTTAACATCCAAGATGGATACAGCTTTAGCGATACCCCTTGGGCAAAGGTTTTAATGGCAGACATTAAAATAGAACTTTTGGGAATTGAAAAAGTTATGATAAAGGCATTAAAATTAATAGAAAACAATAATGCTATAACATTATATTATGAAGTTTTTAAGGACGATTTAGCTTCAATTGAAGACTTATTAAGTGCTGCAAACAACTGCTTTGAGAACTTTGCGAGCATTATAGAAGATTTAAGCTTTTTAAAACTCCCTACAATAAGAGCTTGCGAAGATAAGGAAAAGCAAAAGAGAGTGCAAGAAATAAGAAACAAAGTGAAAAAACAATTACAGGAGCTGCAAAAGCAGATAATGACTGCAAACTCAGAATCATCTTTATGGGATATAAAAAAATTATATCCGCTAATGATGGAGTTATCGCAGTTAGTTATAGATTTGCAGGAAAAATACAGAGAAAAGAAAAAAGAAAGATCAATTATAGATTTCAACGACTTTGAGCACTACTGCCTTGACATACTTATGAAAAAAGATGATGAGGGAGTAGTAGTTATGGGTGATGACGGAAAACCAGAACCTTCCGCTGTAGCACTGTTACTAAGAGATAAATACGAAGAAATTTTGATAGATGAATATCAAGATAGCAACATGGTACAGGAAACTCTTCTAAATATAATCTCAAGAGAAAAAATAGGGACTCCAAATGTATTCATGGTAGGAGATGTAAAACAAAGTATATATAGATTTAGGCAAGCTAGGCCAGAGCTCTTCTTAGAAAAATATAATAGATATGGTAAGGAAGAAGGAGAGAAAACTAGAAAAATAACTCTATATAAAAACTTCAGAAGTCGAGGGACAGTTATAAATGCTGTGAACTATATCTTCAAACAAATAATGTGCAAAAACATTGGAGATCTTGATTATACAGATGAAGAAGCATTAAATTTAGGAGCTCACTTTGAAGACCTAATCGGCCCGGGAAAAGTTGGTGGGCCAGTGGAACTACATCTTATTGAAAAAGAAATTAAAGACGCCTTTGATGAAGATGCAGGGAATGAGGTCGAAGGCAAAACAAGCGATGTTGAGGATTCACAAGATGAACAAGGGGAACAAGGCGCGGGACAGGGCAAAACAAATGATGATGAAACCCCTACAAATATCGAGTTAGAAGCTAGAATTGTGGCAAAACGAATAAAGGAATTAATGTCACCCAGTGGGGACGAGGATTTTAAAGTCTACGATAAAAACATTAAAGAATATAGAAATGTTCAATATAAAGATATTGTAATATTACTTAGGGCAACCTCAAACTGGGCACCCTCATTTTTGGAGCAATTAAAACTTGAAAATATACCGGTTTATGCAGATACAGGCACAGGTTATTTTAGCACCATAGAAATACAAATAATTATGAGTTTGCTCCAAATTATAGATAACCCAAGGCAAGATATACCAATGCTATCAGTTCTGCGTTCTCCAATAGGGGGATTCACTTCCGAAGAATTAGTAGACATAAGAATAGGCCAAAGGGAAGTTAGTTTTTATGAGGCAATGGTAAATAAGTCAGAACACAGGAAACCTGAATCTGAGGAAGCGTTGCCAGAGGAAGCGAAACCAGACAAATCAGAATCGCAACCAGGAAAATTAGAATTAGAATCTACACAATCAGAGAAATTAGAATCAAATGAATTAAAATCTGAAGAGTCAGAAAAGATCAGTAAGTTCCTAGAAAAACTGAGCCACTTCAGAGAAATTTGTGCTTATATGCCCATTGATGAATTTATCTGGTACTTATACACAGATACAGGTTATTACGGATATGTAGGAGCCATGCCAGGAGGGCCACAAAGACAAGCTAATTTAAAAGTTCTTTTCCAAAGGGCAAGGCAATATGAAGAAACTAGTTATAAGGGATTGTTTAACTTTATAAACTTCATAAACAAACTTAAAGTAAGCAGTGGAGACATGGGTAGTGCTAAAACCTTAGGAGAAAATGAAGATGTAGTTAGGATAATGAGTATTCATAAAAGTAAAGGACTAGAATTTCCTGTAGTATTTCTAAGCGGTATGGGAAAAAACTTTAACCTAATGGATATAAATAAGAGCATATTATTTCATCATGACTTAGGATTTGGACCAGATTTTGTGGACCCAATAAGAAGAATTTCCTATCCTACAGTACTAAAACAAGCATTAAAAAAGACAATAAAAATAGAAAGTCTTGCAGAAGAAATGAGGGTGTTATACGTAGCCCTTACAAGAGCCAAGGAAAAGTTAATAATAACTGGGTCAATGAGAAATATAGAGAAAAATTTAGCTAGAATGAGCTCTAGTTTAGATGAAAATAGTGAAAAGCTAGGTGAATATGAAATACTAAAAGGCAAAAGCTATTTAGATTGGATAGTTCCAGCAGTAATAAGGCATTTAGACGGAAAGCCATTACGAGAGTTATTAGAAATAGAAGATAGTAGTGTTAATTTATTAGATCATCCAGCAAGCTTTGAGATAAGATTTTGGAATAGAGATGAGGTAAAGAAAAACGAGTTAATCGCTGAAGATGTTCTTATTAGTACAAAGGAAAAGCTAATGAGGCTTTCGGAAAAAGCCTCAGATGATAAGTTCGCCTTAGAAATAGAAAGAAGATTAGGATTTAATTATAAATACGAAATGTCCACAAAAATTCCTACAGTACTTACAGTAACCGAGCTTAAGAGAAAGTTCAATGTAGAAATAGATGAGGGAAGTTCGAACAGTCTGTATGTGCCAAGACTTGTAAATAAACCAAAATTTTTAGAAGAGATAAAAGGTCTAACAGCAGCAGAAAAAGGAACCGCTATGCATTCAGTATTGCAAAGATTAGATTTAACTAAAGTATCAAGCAAAAGTGAAATAGAATCACAAATTGAAATGTTAGTTCAAAAACAGCTAATATCAAAAGAAGAAGGCAAAGTAGTTAGAGTAGATAAACTAATAAAGTTTTTTAAAACAAATCTTGGGCTCCGAATGATAAAAGCTTTTGGACTAAAAGCATTAAAAAGAGAAATGCCCTTCCATATGGAAATTAGCAGTACAGATATAGATAAAACTCTTCCCATTGAAATATATGGAGATGAAAAGATAATACTTCAAGGAATAATAGATTGCTATTTTGAGGAAGATGGACAGATAATTCTAGTAGATTATAAAACAGACTTTGTTAAAAATGGGGATGTAGGTCCCTTAGTAGAGAAATACAAAGCTCAGCTGGATTACTATGCAAGGGCTCTTAAGGGTGCATTAAAAAAGGAAGTTAAAGAAAGATACCTATACTTATTTAGCGTTGATGAAGCTATAGAAATCAAATAAAAGGGTAGGGACACTTAATAAATATAGACGAGCATTTAACCACTTAGTTGTTAACCGTCCCCAACTTAAATAAGAAAGGAGTGGCAAAATGAGAATACTTCACACCTCAGATTGGCATCTAGGAAAAACCCTAGAGCAATACAGTAGGCTAGAGGAACAGGAAGAATTTCTAGAGGAATTTACTCAAATAGTTAAAGATAATAATATAGATTTGGTCCTTATAGCTGGTGATATCTATGACAATGGTAATCCACCAGCTAAAGCAGAAAAAATGTTTTATAGTACACTTAAGGATATTACAAGCGGAGGAAAAACAGCAGTTCTAGTGGTTGCAGGTAACCACGATAACCCAGAGCGATTAGTTGCTGCAAGTCCTCTTGCATATGAACATGGAGTTATACTTTTAGGCGAACCAAAAAGTATAGCAAGGCAAGGTGTATTTGGAGGATTTAATTCTGATGATGGATATGATTTTGAGATAGTGGAAAGCGGAGAAGGTTATTTAGAGATTGATATAAGAGGAGAAAGAGCAGTTATTATAACCCTGCCTTATCCAAGTGAAAAAAGGTTAAATGAAGTTCTATCAATAGGTATTAGTGATGAGGAAAGGCAGAAAAGCTATTCAGCAAGAATAGGTGAGTTATTTGAAAAATTATCAACTAAATATAGAGAAGACACCATAAACCTAGTAGTATCACATCTCTATGCTATGGGGGGGGAGGAGAGTGGCTCAGAGAGAAGCATACAACTTGGTGGAAGTCTTTCAGTTTCCCCAAGAGAATTTCCAAAAGCTATGCAATATTGTGCTTTAGGTCACCTTCATAGACCACAAAAGGTACCAGGAACCAAAGGGAAGATAAGATATAGTGGTTCTCCAATACAGTATAGTAAAAGTGAAATAAGCTATAGCAAGGGAGCATATATTGTGGATGTTGAGGCTAACAAAGATGCTGATATTTCGCAAATAATGTTTAGAAACTACAAACCTATAGAAGTATGGAAATGTGAAAATACTGAGGAAGCACTAGAAAAATGTAGGTTAGAGAGTGAAAAGAATATTTGGGTATACCTTGAAATAAAGACAAAGGAAATAATAAGCACGGAGAACATAAAGGAAATGAAAAGACTAAGGGCAGACATAGTTTCTATCCAGCCAATAATAGATGAGCAGGGTAGCGAAGAGGAATTAAAGGAAAGTCTAAGAGAAAAATCCATGGAGGAAATGTTTAAAGAATATTATCTACGTGCAAAGGGAGGCATAGAGCCTTCCAAAGAAATTATGGAATTATTTTTAAGTATAGCATTAGATGAAGAGGAGGGACCGAAAAATGAAGCCAGTAAATCTTAAAATAAAGGGATTGAACTCTTTTGTAGAGCAGCAAACTATTGAATTTTCAAAGCTTACAGAAAAAGGACTTTTCGGTATTTTCGGTCCAACAGCTAGTGGTAAATCAACAATCTTAGATGGGATAACCATAGCCCTCTATGGGAAAGTATCAAGAGACACCAAGGAGTTTGTAAATACAGAAACAAATGTGGTAGAAATAAGTTTTGATTTTGAGATTGGTCTTGGAAAAAGTCGAAAGACATATAGAGCAGAAAGAAGTATAAAGAGATTAAAAACAGGAAACTTCAAAACTGCATATGCAAGGCTTATAGAAATAAATAAAGAAAATCCTGATGAAAACAATGTTATAGCAGAAGGACCTAAAGACGTGGAAGAGAACATCATAAGTATAATAGGACTAAAAGTTGAGGATTTTACAAGGTCAGTGGTGTTGCCACAAGGTAAATTCAATGAATTTCTAAAACTAACAGGAAAAGAAAGAAGAAATATGCTTGAGAGGATATTTGCTTTAGAAAAATACGGAACCAAATTATATGAAAAAATAAGAACTGTTAGAAATGAAAACATTAAAACCCTAAATGAACTTGAGGGAGAAATGAAGGGTTACGAGAATGTCGGACAAGAATTCCATAAAGGAATAAAAGAAAAACTAGATGGTTTAAAGGAAGAGGAAAAAGAACTTAAAACTCAGAAAAAATCCTTAGATAAAGAATATGAAAAGCAAAAAGCTATGTGGGAACTGCAACAAGAAAAAAACAAGTATATAGAAAAACAGAATTTGTTAAATAAGCAAGCTGAAGAAATCAAAAACAAAAAAGAAAAATTCACCAAAGGAACTCTAGCACTAAATGTAAAACCTTTTATTGATAATGTAGATGGAACGAAAAAAAGCTTAGACCTAAACCAAGTTGAACTTGTTAAGTTAAACAGTGATTTTTTATTTATATCTAAAAAGTCAAATATCACAAAAATCTTATATGATAAAGCTTGGAGCTTTAAAAACAATGAACTGCCGATTTTAATTGAGAAAGAAGTAAGCCTTAAGCAAGCTACATATATTGAAGAGAAAATAAGTTATTTAGCTAATGAAAAAGATATTCTTTTAAAAAAGCATATGGAACTTTCGACTTCTATAAAGAAAGAAAATATAAATTACGCTAATATTAATGCTAATAAGACAAATAAAGAAAATCAGTTGTTAATAATTGAAAAAAAGCTAAGTGAAATAGAAATTTTGCCAGAATATAGAGAAAATCTTTATAACACTTATAATAGTGAACTAGAAGTTTTGGCCGTTGCAAAAAATGTAGAAGAGCTTAAAAATAAAGGTGAGGCCTTAAAGAAAGCTTCTCTTGGTACAGAACTAAAACATAAAGAGGCCATTATACTTAAAGAAAATGAAGGAAATAAATTAGCAATTTTAGAGAGAAAAAGTGTGGAAATAGCGAATAATTTCCCGGGAGATAATAATTTGTTGTTAGAGAAACAAGAAGCATATAGCATACTTCGTGATTGCTTAGAAAAAGCTGTAGAAAACCATAAAATAAAGGATGAACTTAAGGAAAAATATAAGAATATCAGCAGTGAAAAAACGAAAATTAGCTTAAATATAAAAAACAACCTAGTGACTATAGAAAGTGTAAAAGCTCAGGTTAAAATTTTAGAAGGTGAAATAAGGTCAATAGAGCGGGAGGGCCTAGCTGCAATTTTAGCTTCTAATTTGCAAGAAGGAAACCTATGTCCAGTATGTGGGTCGGAGCATCATCCAAAAATAGCAGAGACAATAGAAGATACTGTTTTAGAAGAGAAGAAAAGCCTAAAGCAAAATGCTGAATTAAACTTAGAAAATTCATCTAAAGAACTTCAAAAGGATCAAATAAAGTTTGCAGAGTTTTTAAGAGATGAGGAATATATAAATAATCAATTACTTTTAGTATCTGCTAAGCTTAAGGATGTAAATATTGAAGAGATGTTGAAGGAAAAGAACACATCCGAAAAATCATTAATTGAGTTTAAGAAAAAACTCAATATTTACAATAAAGAAAAAACAGAGTTAGACTCCATGTTCCTTAAAATTCGTGATGGAAAAAGCAAAATAGACATGGAGGAAGTTAAACTTGGAGAAGGGTTAAGGAAGGAAAATGAAGCGTTAGGTCAAATAAATTCCGAGCTAACGGCTACATTAAGTCAGTTAAAGATGTTACAAGAAAAATACAAACTTTTAAATCAACAGTTAATCAGTGGAGAGAATTTGAGAATGCAAGAGGCCTTATGTAGGCAAGAGAACTTGCTTCAGCAAGAGGACTTGCTTCAGAAAGAGGACTCCCCTCAGAAAGAGGGCATTAATAAGCAAAACCAAAATGGTAATATAAATACATTGTCGATAAAAGAAAAAATACAACGAGTTAAAGCAATAGATAATGAGGTAATAAAACTAACCGCCACCATGAAAAAACTTCGAGTAGAACTCGTAATTTTGGAAGAGGAAAAAGTCGAGGTGGATAAGTCTTTAAGGGATCTTGGAAGTTTAAAAACAGAAATAGAAACCAGTGGTAAGGAGAAAAAGTCGGAAATAGATCGTTTGACTAAACAAATAGTTGAACTCTGTGGATTCACACCTTCAATTGCAACTGATTTTTTAGAGGCGATTACTCCAAAAACTGAAATAGAAAAGGTAAGAAATAAAATAAAAGATATCACTTTAAAAGAAGCCAGTTTAAAAGACATTTTAGAAAGAGAAAATTCAGAAAAGCAAAATGTACTTACTCGTAAGACCAGTGAAGAAAACAAAAATGAGATGCTTTTAAAGATGCTTACAGGCGGACAAGAAAGATTAAATGTATCTCTTAAAGAAAATCTATTTGAAACTAGCACAATAGCTTGCCTTTATTTAATTCCAAGACAAACATTGATATTACTTGAAAAAGAAATAAAACAATACGAACAAGCGCTAAGTAGCATCCTAGATAATTTGCAAAGACTAGAAAAAATGCTCCAGGGAAAAGACATAGATGTGACCCTATTTGAAGAATTAAAAGAAAAAAGAGAAATAGTTGGAACATTTTTAGAGGAAAAAACCAAAGAAATAGGCGCTCAATTTAGAGCACTTGAGGAAATGGAAAGAAAAATTGGAGAAGTTAAGGCCCTTTTAATAAAAAGGGGTGAAGTAGAGCATAAGCTTGGTCTTCTAAGAGAACTTGACACTTTAATTCAAGGAAATAAATTTGTAGAATATGTAGCTATGAAGCAACTTAAATATATATCAATGGAAGCGTCTGAGCGGCTAAAAGACATAACAAGAGGACGGTATGCATTGGAGCTTGACGCTGATGGAGCCTTTGTAATGAGGGATGACTTCAATGGAGGAACAAGGCGTGAAACCAATACATTGTCCGGTGGAGAAACTTTTTTAACGTCATTATGTCTTGCACTTGCACTTTCCTCGCAGATTCAATTAAAGGGTAGTGCTCCACTAGAATTCTTCTTCCTAGATGAGGGGTTTGGAACATTAGATACAGATTTATTAGACACAGTAATGAATTCACTTGAAAAACTTCATTCAAGTACATTGTCTGTGGGGATAATAAGTCACGTGGAGGAACTTCGTAGTAGAGTTCCAATAAAATTGATAGTATCTCCGGCAGAGCAGGGACAGGGAGGCAGCAAGGTAAAACTAGAATATACGTAAGCAGAGAGTATCGCAATTCTCCGGCGTGCCTTGCAATTAGAGCTTGAGACTGGAAATTGCATTAAGAAATTCTAATCATTTGCGAATACGCTTCTAATTGCAAATCACTATGGAGAATTGCGATACTGTTATGTTTAGTTACCCTGCGTGTGTAACAGATGGGGATGCTAAAGGGAAAAATAGAGTTTCAATGGTTGGCAGGCGTGCTTTGGCAGGCGAACGCTAAATACGTGGCTAAATAAAAAAACATAAAAGTAATAATAATTAGATAAAATTTGTAGACTACCGGCTTAAGGAATTGGTATGAGTATAGAAAAAGCAGAAGGTTTAAAACACAACCGTCTGCTTATCTTTAGTATACGCACCTACCCTACTTCTTTCTTCCTTTTAGAGAATAGTTTTTCTATATAAAATGTTATTATAGAAAATAAAGATATAACTCCAAGGTTTGAAGTTATTACTCCTAAAACACTTGGATTATTTAATCCAATACCCTTTGATTTCCCATTTTCTTGAGGTGAGCCACTGGATCCTTCCATTGGTTTTCTCTTTTCTTGTGTTGAACCATCGGCTCCTTCAATTGATTTAAAACTTCCCTTTTTCATCTCGTTTTCACCACTACTAGGTGAGGTAAAACTACTAAATACTGGAGTTATTGAAATTTTGGATACAAAGTTTACTGAATAAGCACTATAAATGCCAAAGGTTAATACTAAAATCATCAAAATTTTAGAGATATAATAATATATTTTCTTTTTATCAGTTATTTTAAATATTTTTCTGAAAGTAATCATTACCCAATTCCAGTGAAGACCTACATGGATTCCTATTAACAAAAGACAAAAATAGGATAAAGATATGTGTAAAATCTGTAGAGACTTACCAACACTTAGTGTGAAACCAGGAAATAGCTTTTTAGAAATAAGTACTCCACTAATAATTATAATTATAACGTTAATTAACAAAAGTATGTTTAGAAAATAACCAATTCTAGTTTTTAGCGGTAATTTGCTTTTAAATATTTTTAAAGTTACACCTTTTATCCATTTCCAATTTAATCCGCAATGAAGTAAAATTACTGCACCAATAGCTAATCCTACTACTTCGTGAAATAGCATCCCCAACACCAGGTAATTGTATAATAATACAAAAATAACTACCATAAGGGTGTCTATTACAATTTTTAAATGATTAATTTTTTTTATTTTCATAACTAAATCCTCCTTGCTGCAAATATAGTGTTAATACTATCCATAATAAACATTGTGTTGTTTTTAACTTATATTAATAAACAACTATATTATATTGAAGATTAATATTTTTTTAAGGTCTTCTATGTTTTTATATTAACATGCAATTATAGAAAAAATATCAAATGTTTATGTGAACTCTATGTGATTCATACTAGCAGAATCCTTAGTATTATTTTTGATTCTATTAAAAGAACACCATTGATTTTGACCTTGTATTTATTATATAATTAAACTAATAGAATTTAGATGGAGGCAGAAAATGGAAATATTTTTGTATTATATTTTGGCTATTAACTTATACGGTATTTTTGCTATGTATTCAGATAAGAAGAAATCACGAAAGGGTGGATGGAGAACTCCAGAGAGAACCCTTTTCACTATAGCTTTTGCTTTTGGAGCTTTGGGTATATTTATAGGTATGCGTTTATTTAGGCATAAAACTCAACATAATAAATTTGTAATAGGAATACCAGTGATAATGTTAGTGGAAATATTTATATTTTTCACATACATTTATAAACTACTATAAATTGATAATTTTACCTTGAAATTTTAGGTTTTTCAGGGTATAATAAAGGCGGGATTGAGGTAATAAATTGTTAACTTTTTCTAAGTTAATAATGTTATGAATACTTTAAAGTTATTTCATGCCTGTGTATAACTATTCTGTTAAATCTAATAAATTTACATAAACAATGTATTTATTGGTATTTTATGGTTTATTAAGTGACTAAATATAAAAAGTTATCCTCTTTTAGTGGATAACTTTCTTTAAATTGTGGATAAATTTTTAATTATCTGAAAATAGATTAAACAAATTAATATGACATTTCAATAGTTTTGTCGCTTTTTGCGCAAGGTGTTATGGCGAAATTTCTTACGGTTATGTCTAATTATTACTAGGACAATACATATTATAATATAACGTTTCTTTTCTATCTTCTTTAAGTCTAAATGTTTTTCTAACCTCAGTTACGTCATCAGTGTTGATATAAGCTATAACCAAACCTTCCTCCATATATAAGGTGCTTATTATATTCCCTAATGGATCTACAATCATGGAGTCGCCACTGTAGTTTAAACCATTGCCTTCTCCAACTCGGTTTATCCCTGCTATGTAACATTGATTTTCTATAGCTCTTGATTTTAGTAGAGTTACCCAGTGATCACGACGTTCTATAGGCCAATTAGCTGCAACAGTAATAAGGTTTGCAGTTTTAGAAGTTAACTGAAATATTTCTGGGAAGCGTAGATCGTAGCAGATAAAAGGAGATATGGTGAAACCAAAAGCGCTAAATACTTTGATTTCATTTCCACTTTCATAAAAATTATTTTCCTCTCCAAATGAGAACGAGTGAATTTTGTTGTAATTTACAAGTTCCACACCACTAGGCGCCACTACAGAATATTTATTTTTACAATGTGACGTTCCTTCCACATAACCAAAACCTATAAAAATATTATATTTAAAACTCATTTCCTTGAAAAAATCTAAGGTTTCATTATTATTTTCACCTACATAGGAAGTATTCATAGAAAACCCGGTTAAAGTCATTTCAGGGAAAAAAATCATATTCACTTTTTCAGAGACTGCGTATTTTATGTAATACATGACAGTTTCTTTATTTATAACTTTATCTTCAAAGGTAATATCTAATTGAGCTAGTGCTAATTTCATATTTTTGACCTCCTCACTAATAATATCTCTCTATAATACATATTATATCAGAGTAGGTATTAAAATTCTCTACAACATATATTAAGCCTTCAATATAAGTATAGTAAAATTCATAGCCAATCGTTATATAATTTAGCAGTAGAAGTTAATATAACTAGATAATTTATAATCAGTGAAGGTGAGAGTATGTATAAGCAGTGATAGATAGTATATAATGAGTCTATTAACGAATGCTCTACAATAAGAACAATCTACATGCCGAATCTTCTAGATTACCTAGAATAGTAGATTACTTATAGTAGTGGATAAATTCTCAACTTAGAAAAGAGGTAACATTTATGTTTAAACAATTAAAAGAACTTTTTTGTAGAGTTATAGATGATGATATTAGTGCTTTGGCAGCTCAGCTTGCTTATGATTTATTGTTATCGTTTTTTCCTTTTTTAATGCTAATACTTATCATATTAGGGTATAGTGATTTAAAAAGTGGGGATGTACTTATATATCTATACCAAATAGTACCCAAGAGTGCTTTTGATTTAATATACACTACAGTAACAAGTATGTCACGCTCAGCAAATGGGAATATATTATCATTAAGTATAATAGGTATAATTTGGTCGGGGTCCAATGGATTTAGAGCCATAATAAGGGGATTAAATAAAGCTTACGACGAAGAAGAAACAAGACCATATTGGAAAACTCTAACTATATCTATATTGTTTATGGTAGGACTTGCCATTGTAATAATAGTGGCAGTAGCTTTAGTAGTATTTGGACAAATGATAGGGAGAACCATTGCGACACGCTTAAATCTATCAAGTAATTTTATATTAAATTGGGATATCATAAGGTACTTAGTATCTCTAAGTGGTATGGCGTTTGTATTTGCAGCATTATATTATTTTACTCCTTGTAGAAGATTAACATGGAAAGAGGTATTGCCTGGAGCAATTTTTAGTACTTTAGGTTGGTTAATATCCTCTTTAGGGTTCGCATATTATGTGAATAATTTTAGCAATTATGCTAGTATATATGGCGGGATAGGAGCAGTAATAGTACTTATGCTGTGGCTTTATATAACCTCAGTTATAATACTTCTTGGTGGAGAGGTTAATGCACTATTAGCATTCCAGCGAGAAGGTAAACAAAAGCCAAAGTGCAAGAGGTATTAAGTGTTAAGTATCCTAAATGCTGAATCATCATAAAAAATATTAACTACTTTACTATATTTGCAAGTTTACAAAATGTTTATATTCATAAATGCGGAATTTATAAATGAAATTTAAGTATTATTTATAGACACTATTAAGGGAAAATAAGCAAAATTTCCATATTTAATCAGTAATTGCCATGAAAATAAAGGAAATTAATTTAATGTATTTATAAAAAATCAAAAGATTTATGTAAAAACTTTTGATTTTTTTTTGCGTGGAGATGTAAAGGGTTTTAAAAGCAAGTTAAATTAATGTATGTAAAATTCATTTTTGATATAGGATAATAATATGGAATGTGTTATACCAGTATACATCTGTGCTGACAATGGTTTTAATTGCAGCTATTATGCAAAAGTGGTTTCAATTAAAGTTTAAAAAGAAAAATATGTAAGATCCATTTAAAAAGCATGTAAAAAAGAGAAAAAAAGATACTTTTATGTCAAAATCAATGCTACATTAATGCAAGCTTAATGGAATCTTAACATAAAATTTGCACTATTATGTTATACTTTAGCAGAGGAAAAAAGAAATTCTACTTAATACAATTACTAATTACAACCAATTACATAGAAAAATTAAAATGAAAACATACGTTTTAATACATATAAAATATCAGGAAATCATAATATGTTGATAAATGTAAAATGATCAACTGATCAAATCTTACATTTTAGAAGGAAAAATATTTTTAAAAAAATATTGAGATAAAACTACATTTTATTAAAATTTTTCTAAGTGTGTAAATTAATAAAGAATTCAATATATTGAAGGACGGGATCGTTCTTGACCCAAATTTGAGGAGATGTATAAATGAGAATTAAAAAAGCTATTATACCAGCAGCAGGACTTGGAACAAGGTTTTTACCAGCTACAAAGGCACTACCTAAAGAAATGCTACCTATAGTTGATAAGCCTACTATGCAATATATTATAGAAGAAGCTATTGCATCTGGTATAGAAGAAATATTAATTATTACGGGAAGAAACAAAAAATCTATTGAAGATCACTTTGATAAATCAGTAGAACTTGAGTTAGAACTAGAAAATAAACATAAAGATAACCTTTTAAAACAGGTTAGAGATATATCAAACATGGTAAATATACATTTTATAAGACAAAAAGAACCGAAAGGACTTGGACATGCTATTAATTGTGCAAGAGCTTTTGTAGGAAATGAACCTTTTGCTGTTATGCTAGGTGATGATATAGTTGATGCAAAAATCCCATGTTTAAAGCAACTTATGGATTGTTTTGAGGAAAAAGGAACGTCAATTTTAGGTGTTCAAGAAGTACCTAAGGAAAATGTCGATAAATATGGAATAGTTGATGGAATTCAAATTAGTGATAAAGTATACAAAGTAAATAATCTTGTTGAAAAACCTGGAGTTGATGTAGCACCTTCAAACATCGCTATACTTGGTAGATATATAATAACTCCTGAGATATTTGATATATTGGATAATACTAAACCTGGTAAAGGCGGAGAGATTCAATTAACTGATGCATTAAAGACATTAATAGCACAGCAAGATATGTATGCGTACATATTTGAAGGACGTAGATATGATGTTGGAGATAAATTAGGCTTTCTAGAAGCTACAGTAGAGTTTGCCTTAAAAAGAGATGAGTTAAAAATTCCATTTATGAAGTATCTTCAAACTTTAAAAAACAATGAAAACTTTAGCAGCCTTTATGAAGAAGTAGCTTGTGCAGAGTGAGAGCTATGAGTTTACAAAATTACATACTCAAATAGCAAAAGGTGTTGCAATTACCCTAATGATGATTCATCATTTATTTGCTTTTCCAGATAGAATACAAGAGGTATCTTATATTTCTATCGTGCCTTTTTGGAACTTTAGTCTTTATCAAAATACAAGTATTGAATTTTTCTTAGGTGGTTTTGCAAAGATATGTGTAGCAATGTATCTATTCTTAAGTGGATACGGATTATGTATAAGCTCGCAGAGAAAAGACAAATTTACAATTAGAGATTCAATTAAGAAAATGATGAAGTTTTTAATAAACTATTGGGCGGTTTTTATTATATTCGTCCCAATTGGTCTAATATGGTTTAGAGGTAATACAGGTTATCACCTTAATATAGTTGAATTTATAGCGAATTTTTTAACTTTAAGTTCTTCTTATAATTATGAGTGGTGGTTTGTAAGATTGTACATAGAATTATTATTGCTGTTTCCACTTATAAAGAAATTATTAAAAGGTGGTATTATTTCTTCATTTGCCACATCGTTAGGTTTCTATATTATATCTATTGTTGTGGAAATAATAGTAATCAAAAGACCCCAATTATTATTTCTAAAAAAGAATTTTTTTTATAATGATATAATATTCCACAAATATATGGTTAACTCATACTTTCTTCTGCTTTTATTACTTTCAAAGATTTGTATTCTTGCCTTGATTATCTATATTGATTTTAATCTGGCTAGCTGTTTTAAGTCTTTGTTCTTCTATATTTATTAATTTTATAATTAATTCATCGGAAGGATTACTGAGAAAATTTATTAGAATTAAAGAAATAAGTCGTTAAATTTATGGGTGGGCAGTGAAGGATAGGGTATAAAAATTAGAATACCTTATAAAAAAGGAGGAAATATAGATGCAAGAAACAAGAACAAATTCAAGCGTTATACCGGTAGAGGGTGCTTGTGAATATAAGAAAAGTTTAGGATATTTTATCATCAAAAGAATAATTGATATTATTGGAGCACTAAGCGGACTAATATTAATAAGTCCTGTGATGATTATTGTAGCTATTTGGATAAAGCTCGATTCAAAGGGACCAGTTTTATTTGCTCAGGATAGGGTAGGTCGAGATGGTAGCAAATTTATAATGTACAAATTCAGGTCTATGTGTTCAAATGCGGAAGGTCTTTTAGGTAAACTTAAAGATGAAAACGAGATGTCAGGACCTATGTTTAAAATGAAAGATGATCCTAGAATAACTAAAATTGGTAAGTTCATACGTAAGACAAGCATAGATGAACTCCCACAACTTTTTAACATATTAAAAGGGGACATGTCCTTGGTAGGTCCAAGACCAAGTCTGCCAAAAGAAGTAGTACAGTTTACATCTTTTCAAAAACAAAGATTAATTGCAAAACCAGGATTAACTTGTTATTGGCAGGTTAGAGGTAGAAGTGATATTAGTTTTAAAGAATGGATGAAAATGGATGTTGCGTACATAGAAGAAAGAAATACATGGATAGATATAAGTCTTATTTTTCAGACAGTAGGGGTACTGTTTGGAGATGAGGGAGCAAGGTAGGGAAGTTACTAAGTAATATGAATTATATTAGTAAAACAGATTCAAGTTGGAAAGAATTTCAATTTGAAATTAAAAATCAAAAATTAATAAGAGATGAAGCTTGGGAGCTTTGAAAAAATATGAGCATAAATATTTATGCCCATATTTCAAGTTAATCGTTATTTTTTTTATGAAATGGAGGAATATGGTTATGAAAGGTATTATATTAGCAGGAGGGTCAGGCACGAGGCTTTATCCAGTTACAAAAGCAACATCAAAACAGATGGTACCAATATATGACAAGCCAATGATCTATTATCCTATGTCCGTCTTAATGTTAGCGGGTATAAGAGAAATATTAATAATTTCAACACCAAGAGATTTGCCAGGCTTTGAGGAACTATTTAAAGATGGCAGTGAATTGGGACTTAAAATAGAATATGCTGTTCAAGAATCGCCAAATGGATTAGCTGAGGCCTTTATAATTGGAGAAAATTTTATTGGCGATGATAATGTTGCCATGATACTTGGAGATAATTTGTTTTGGGGACAAAGTTTTTCACAGAGTCTTAGCAAAGCTGCGAATCTTGAGGATGGTGCTGTCATCTTTGGTTATCATGTTAAAGATCCAAATTCATTTGGAGTTGTTGAGTTTGATGAAGATGGAAATGTAATTTCACTGGAAGAAAAACCTGAGAATCCAAAATCGGAGTATGCTATTCCAGGATTATATTTTTATGATAACACTGTTGTAGACAAAGTTAAAAAATTGAAACCTTCAAAACGAGGAGAACTTGAAATTACCGATTTAAATAGAATTTACATGGATGATGGAAAACTTAAGGTAAATCTACTTGGACGTGGACTTGCTTGGCTTGATACAGGAACTCATGCTTCTATGCTAAAGGCTTCAAATTTTGTAGAAGCAGTGCAGAGTACTCAAGGTACGTATATTGCCTGCCTTGAAGAAATTTCATATAGAAGTGGTTGGATAACTATGAAGCAACTTAAAATATTAGCTTTACCACTTTTAAAGACTGGTTATGGAACTTATTTAATGGATATTGCTATGGAATATAAAAAAGCTAATAAAGAGGCATTAAAAGAAGTGGCCGCTAGTCTGTAGTTATAACATTTTAAGTTATAAAAATCAGAGGTAAAAATATGAAGATATTAAATCAAAAGATATAAAGTTTGGAGGAATAAAATGAAAACTTATTTAGTAACAGGCGGAGCGGGATTTATAGGATCAAATTTTGTTTTATACATTTTAAAGAAATATTCGAATGTTAGAATAGTGAATTTAGATAAGCTAACTTATGCAGGAAATTTGGAAAACCTTAGAGAGATTGAAAATAATCCAAATCACATCTTTATTCAAGGAGACATATGTGATAAAGAATTAGTAGAAAAGTTATTCAAAGAATATGATATTAATTATGTTATAAACTTTGCTGCTGAGTCACATGTGGATAGAAGCATAAAAGACCCCGAGATATTTGTTCAAACAAATGTGCTTGGAACAGTAAATCTTTTAAACAATGCTAAAAATGCATGGGAGATCGAAAATGGCTTTAAGAAAGATGTAAAATTCCTTCAAGTGTCTACTGATGAGGTATATGGATCACTGGGTGATACCGGTTATTTTATAGAAACAACTCCTATAGATTCACATAGTCCGTATGCTTCATCAAAAGCCGCTAGTGACTTGATGGTAAAAGCATACTTTGATACATACAAAATGCCAATGAATATAACTAGATGTTCAAATAATTACGGACCATATCAGTTTCCAGAAAAACTTATACCTCTTCTAATAAACAATTGCTTGAAACACGCGGATTTACCTGTATATGGAGATGGAATGAATATAAGAGACTGGTTATATGTAGAAGATCATTGCAAAGCTATCGACATGGTATTAGGTGGTGGACGTCCGGGAGAAGTTTATAATGTTGGTGGTCATAATGAGAAAACAAATATTCTAATAGTTAATAGTATTATTTCTTATTTAAATGAAAATGTAGATAAAGAAATAACAGAAGAGTTAATTAAACATGTTGAAGATAGAAAAGGTCACGATAGAAGATATGGAATAGATCCGAGTAAGATAAAAGATGAACTCGGTTGGTATCCTGAAACAACTTTTGAAGTAGGAATAAAAAATACTATTCAATGGTATCTGGATAATAGAAAGTGGATGGAGAATGTTACCACAGGAGAATATCAAAAATACTATAAAAAGATGTATGAAGGAGAACAAAAATATAATGAAAAAATTTAAATTTATAAATACGAAAATAAAAGATTTATATATAATAGAGCCTACGGTTTTTGGAGACGACAGAGGATATTTTATGGAAACTTATAACTATGAAGAGTTTAAAGAAGCTGGCCTCGATATGGTGTTTGTTCAAGATAATCAATCTAAATCGAAAAAAGGAGTACTTAGGGGACTACACTTTCAAAAGGAGTATTCTCAAGGAAAACTTGTTAGAGTTCTTAGTGGTGAAGTATTTGATGTAGCTGTGGATTTTAGAAAAAACTCTGAAACTTATGGTGAATGGTTTGGCGTAATACTAAATGAAGAGAATAAAAGACAGTTCTATGTACCGGAGGGTTTTGCTCATGGATTTCTTGTAACCTCAGATAAAGCAGAGTTCGTATATAAATGTACTAATTTATATCACCCTGAGTTTGAAGGCGGAATTGCTTGGAATGATCCCGATATAGGAATAGAATGGCCTCTTGAAAATATAGAGGATGTGCTGCTTTCAGAAAAAGATAAAAATGCAGACTGTTTATCAGCTGTGAAGGTGATATTTTAATCATTAAGTTAAAGAGATAGGAGTGGCAGCTCCAAAGGAGATGATTTAATGCACAACCCCTTAATTTCAATTATAGTACCAATATATAAAGTAGAGAATTATATTAGAAATTGTGTTGATAGTATATTAAATCAAACATATAAAAATCTTGAAGTTATCCTTGTTGATGATGGATCCCCTGATAATTGCGGAAGTATTTGTGAGGAATATTCATTAAAGGATAATAGAATAAAAACAATACATAAAAAAAATGGAGGATTAAGTTCAGCAAGAAATGCAGGACTTGATATTGCCAGGGGTGAATATATAGGATTTATTGATTCGGACGATTGGATTGAAAGTGATATGTATGACTCACTGTATAACGCTCTAATTGAATATAATGCTGATATTTCAGTTTGCGGTAGGTATATTGTTAAAGAAAATAGAATAACAACAATTTCAGATAGTGAAAAAGCTCAAATATTTACAAGACGCGAAGCATTGGCAGAATTAGTTCTTGATGAGTATAGTGGCATGAAGAATTTTGCATGGGACAAACTTTATAAAAAAGAACTATTTGAGAATATTAGATATCCAGAAGGAAAGTATTTCGAAGATATATTTACTACCTATAAATTATTTTCAAAATCAACTAAGATTGTGGATATAAAAAGTCCTAAATATTATTATTTAATGAGAGAAGACAGTATTTGTGGAACAAATGATGCGAGCAAAAGATATGATTATTATAAAGCAAACATCGAGTGTTTAGAACACATAAAAAAATTAGAGCCACAGTTGTCTGAAATGTGTGACAAGCAATTATTTAATAGAATACAGTTCTGTTTAAATGATATATTGTTATTAGATTACAAAAAAAATGAATATACAGTTCAAATAGATGAAATTTTAAAGAAATTAAAAGAGAACAATCTTAATTTAAAAAATAGTAAGGAAATGGGTTTGAAACAAAAGCTATCTTTGATGTTTATAAGTAAAAATCCTAATTTATATTCTTCTATTTATCCTAAACATAAGTCTAGCAAGACAAAAATTGAATATTTAGTAAAACCAATTATTCCTGGAAGAGTTATAAATAAAATGAAATACCATAAAGAATATGAAAAAGGATACAAAGAAACAAATCATTTATATGAAAGAGATGGAGGTAAAAACAACATTTTTCTTATAGGAACGCCGCACCACGGCAATTTGGGAGATCAAGCTATTGTATATGCGGAAAATAAGATATTAGAAGATAATTTTAAGGACCATACAATTATAGAAATCACTACAGTAGATCTAATGAACCATTTGAAAAGTTTAAGAGTGAATGTTAAAAAAGATGATGTTTTCGCTCTACATGGTGGTGGAAACCTTGGGGACGAATATTACTGGGAAGAAGAAGGCAGAAGAAAAATTATTTCTGAATTTAAAGACAATAAGATTATTTTATTCCCACAATCAATCTATTTTAAAGACACTGAAAATGGAAAAATAGAGTTTGATAAAACTAAAATGATTTACAATAAACATAAAAACTTAACTCTAATTGCAAGAGAAGGTACATCATACAATATAATGAAAAAGGCCTTTCCAAATAATAATGTAATTTTAACTCCAGATATTGTTATGTATTTAAATAAGACTTATCCAATATTTGAGCGAAAAGGTGCACTATTAAGCCTTAGAAAAGATAGAGAAGGTGTTTTATCTTTAAAGCAAAAAGATGAAATTAGAAATATGGTAGAAAGCAATTTTGACGAGATAATTATTACAGATACAGTGGCTGAATTTATTAATAACGAAAATCAAGTTTTGGAATATATGATTAATGTAAATCAAAGAGAAAAACAATTAAACAAAAAATGGGATCAATTTAAAAAGGCTGAAGTAGTTATTACTGACAGGTTACATGGAATGGTATTTTGTGCAATTACATCAACACCTTGTATTGTTATCGCAAATTATAATCATAAAGTTAAAGATACATATGCTTGGCTTAAAGATCTAAATTATATTAAATTTGTAAATGATATAAATGAAATTCCTGGATTAATAGAAGAACTTAAAAATATTGAAATTAAAGTATATGATAATTCATTCGCTATGAAGAATTATGAAAAAATAATAGAAGTAATGAAATAGAGGTGAAAAAGATTTGAAGAATGGTATGAGAAAAGCTGTAGTTATAACATACATTACCATAATAGTAGGAAATGTAATTTCATTGATGTATACGCCATTTATGTTATCAAAACTCGGAAAAGCTGAATATGGATTATTTTCTTTAGTAAATTCAATAGTTGCATATATTTATCTTCTAGATTTGGGATTTGGAAATGCAGTTATTAGATATAATTCTAAATATATGGTAGAAAAAAATGAGGATGGACGGAAAAAAGTAAATGGAATGTTTTTAAGCTTGTATTTGGTTTTAGCTTTGATATCCATAGTAATAGGAACAATAGTTTATCTCAATTTGGGAAAAATGATGAGTAAGAGTTTAAGTGTGGATGAAGTTATTAAAACAAAGCAAATGTTTATGGTTGCTATTGTTAACATTTCACTATCGTTTCCTTTAAGCATATTTAATTCAATCATAACAGCATATGAAAAATTTGTTTATATAAAAATAATTAATCTATTAAGAACAATTATGAATCCTGCTATTATGATAACTATATTACTATTTGGTTATAGAGCATTTGGAATGGTAGTGGGTTCAACAATCTTTAACATAATGCTCGGGTTAGTTAATGTTATATATTGCTTCAAGGTACTAAATTTAAAAATAAAATTTGCCGGGTTTGATAAAGCACTATTCAAACAAATATTTAATTATTCATTTTTCGTGTTTTTAGGTGCAATAGCTTATCAAATATATTGGAATACAGATCAACTTATAATAGCAATGTTCGTTGGTGCAGCACCTATTGCTATATATGCAGTTTCATCACAATTTAATACATACTTTATATCTTTGTCTAATGTTTTATCAAGTATGTTTTTGCCTAAATTAACAAAAATGGTCACAGTCGAGGCAAACAAAAAAGATCTAATGATATTACTAACAAAAGTAGGCAGAATTCAATATTACATATGTAGCTATATTTTTGTTGGTTTTATCTTAGTAGGTAAACAGTTTATTGTGCGGTGGGTTGGCGATGGATATTCATATTGTTATCTCATTGCAATAGTACTTATGTTTCCTCAAATATTTTCAATCATTCAATCATTATTTGCTACAATGCTCGAGGCAATGAATATGCATAGAGTGAAGGCGTATATATATTTGTCTATTGCAATCATCAATGTGCTTATATCAATATTACTAGTAAAGAAATATCAAGGGATGGGATGTGCAATTGGTACAGCAATAGGCATGATTATAAATGCTGTTGCAAATAATATATACTATAAATATGTTATAAAGCTAGATATTAAGTACTTTTGGATTCAAATGTTGAAATTATTAATTCCAACTTCAATTTCATTTATAATTGGGTTCTTTGCTTTACGTATATTTAGTTTGACCTCATATGTTTCAATATTGATGTTTGGTGGTCTATTTACAATGATATACTTTATTGTATTTTGGGTATTGGGATTTAATGAGTACGAGAAGAAAATCTTTATCTCAGCATTGAAGATGCGAAGGTTTAGGAAGCAAGTTTAGAATAGATGAAACAAAATTATGAGGCCTTGTAGGGCTTATAAGAAACAATAGAATATTTAGCGAGGTGTTTTCCATGAATAGCGATAAACAACTATTGGTGTCTGTAATTATGAGTGTATATAACGAAAAAGAAAAATGGTTAATGGAAGCAATAGAATCAATACTTAAGCAAAGTTACAAAAGTCTAGAATTTATTATTATTTTAGATAATCCGGATAATGAGAAATTGGATAACATAATTAAATTTTATTGCAAAAAAGACGTTAGAATAAGATATTTTAAAAATGAAAAAAACATGGGATTAGTTAAAAGCTTAAATAAAGCATTAACGTATGCAAAAGGTGAAATTATCGCAAGGATGGATGCAGACGATATATCTATGCCTGATAGGTTTGAAAAACAAATGAATTATCTTAATGCCCATCCTGATGTTGATTTTTTGGGTGCTAGATGTATTAATATAGATGAAGAAGGCGCAGAATTATATAGAGATTCAATAGTACCTGAGGATATGAAATTAATAAAAAATTGTTTAGTAAATGTAGATTTTGTTAATCATCCAACATGGTTTTTCAAAAAAAAATGTGCAGAAAAGAACGAAGGCTACCGGGAAATTACATGCGCAGAAGATTATGACTTCTTATTAAGACTTATAACTAATGGATTTAAGCTTGCGAATACAAATGAATTTTTAGTTAGATATAGAATAAGAAAAAGTGGAATTTCTCAAAGTAATTCACTTCAACAGCTTTTATACTCTAAACACGTTGTTAAGATGTATAAAGATAGAGTGAAATATGGAAATGAAAAAGAATCAGTAGAACATTTAAAGAATATTAAAATTGATGCAAATGATGAGAAAAAGTATAGTTTAGCATTAGAAGGACTTAGTAAATCAAAACTCTATAAGAAAAAGAATGAGTTTTATAGAATTTATTTAATCCTTAAAAATTATACTTTATCAAAACATCTACGAATCTTATTAAAAGATATCACAGTTTATAAATTAAAGAAGGTGGTGTCTCGTTGAGTAGAGTGGATGTCAGTATTATAATACCTGTTTATAATGTACAGGAATACTTATCTGTTTGCCTAGATAGTGTCATTAAGCAAACTATCCAAAATAAAGAAATTATCGTAGTAAATGATGGGTCTACAGATAGGTGTAATGAAATACTTACAGAATATAAGAGAATATATCCTGAGATAATTATTATAAATCAGAAAAATAGAGGTATTAGTGAAACACGAAATGCTGGGCTCAAAGTAGCCAGTGGAGAATACATTGCATTTGTTGATTCAGATGACTTTATTGAATTAAATATGTTTGAAAAAATGTATAACAAAGCTAAAAGACAAAGTGCAGATGTAGTTATTTGTAATTATATATTGTATAACGATATGTCTGATAAACAAGAATCTAAGAATCAGAAAATAGAAGGAATTGATAAAGAGGGTTATATAGATAAAGTTGAAGCTCTTAAAATGTTTTTATTAAATGATATTAAGGGTTATGTATGGAATAAGATGCATAAAAGGGAACTTTTTATAACAAACAGCATTACATTTCCTGATTTTATAGTATGTGAAGACACTCCGGTTGGATTTTTATTACTGGCAAACTCTCAGAAGATTTATTCAATGAATGAACCACTATATTATTATAGGCAAAGAGAAAAATCACTTACAAAAATATTCTCAATTAAAGCAATGAAAGATATGCTTGATGGGTGTTATATCATGAGAAACCATATAATGAAGGATTCACTCCTTTATGAAAAATTAATTGATTATTATAGAGTGTATATGATAAAAACACTATGGGCAATCCATAATAAATATTGGATACAATATTGTGAAACTAGAGAAAAAAGTAATTATTCTGAGTTTAAAAAGGTGGTTTCCAAGGAGATAGATGCTTTAAAAATTTCTGAGATAATAGGTAATAGTAAACTGACACTTAAAGATAAAGTCAATGCGTTACTTATAAAGACAAGAATTTACGGCATTATATTCCCTATATTATATAAGCTTAGATAGTTAAAAAAATAACAACACCATAAGGTGATGAACAGCACCATAAGGTGATGAACAGCACCGAAAGTGATGAACCAGCAAATGTGGTTATTAAGGAGTGTTATTATGCCTCAGTCAGAGATTTTATCTCAGATAAGTATTATAGTTCCCATTTATAATGGAGAAAAATACATAAACGAATGTATAGAAATGATTTTAAACCAAACATTTGAAAACTTTGAATTAATAATAATAGATGATGGATCTACTGATAATAGTAAAAAAATGTGTAGTGAATATGCTGAAAAAGATAAAAGAATAAAATTAATTAGTAAAAAGAATGAAGGAACTTGGGCAGCTAGAAATAGAGCGATAGATGAATCTACAGGCAAATACATTATATTTTTTGATTGTGATGATTGGTATGAACCCAACTTACTAAAAGAAATGTATGAAAAGATCAATAATAATGATGTAGATTTAGTTATATCGGGTCAAATTAATGTTACTGTAAACAAAAACGGAAAAACTATAAGAACAGCTAAGGTGTTACCAAAAGAACATTTTTTTATGTCTAAAAATGAAATTTTAGAAAATTATATCAATTTGAGAGAAGAAGAAATTGGGGATACTCTATGGAATAAGATTTACAAATCAGAAATCATAAAGAAATATAATTTGAAATTTGAGAATTATAAACGTGGTGAAGATACAATATATAATGCTAATTATTATGAACATATAGACAAATGTATAGTTGTTAGCAGAGTTTTATACAAATACAGAATTGAGAATTTTAATCCAGTATGGTTAAAGTATTCAGAAAACTATTTAAATATCGTTTTAGAAGAAAATAACATGGTTATAAATAAGCTAAAACAGTGGGATAAATATAACAAGGAAGCTATAGAATATCAATCGACTCATTTTATTTATCGTATAATTGAATATTTCTATGGGATAGTTTATCCGAAAAATAAATTAGATTTTAAAAGTAAATTCCATAAAATAACGGACTTAATAACTGATGAAGATGTTATAAAAAATTTAAATAATTCTAATGTGAATGGAAAATTTAATAAGTTAATTATTAAGTTAATGAAATCAAAAAATATTGTATTAATAATATTCTTAGTAAGAATCAAATTAATACAAAGCAATATAAAAGATTATAGAATTTGAAATTAGTGAAACAATATTATAATGATAAAAATTACCATGGAGGTATTAAAATGAACAATGAAAATGCCGTAGGCTATAAAGAGTTTATAAATGTTATTAAAAGAGGAAAATGGATTATATTACTGATAACTGTGTTATTAACATTATCAGCAACTTTTATTAGTTACTATTCAATGAAAGGTTCAAAACCAGCTTATCAAACAAAAATAAGTCTTATAATAGGCAGGCAAGCAGATATAATTAATGCGAAAGGGTTTATTACTACATACGAACAGATTGCAAACTCTAGCTCTACTGCAAAGAATGCTAGTATTTTATTAAAAGGCACTGTTCCTGTCCTGAAAATTCAAAATAGCTACAATATTCTTGTAGCAGCTGATGCTCCGATTTTGACAATTACAACTAGTGGAGACACTCAAAAACAATCCTTGGATATAGCTAATGCAGTTTGCACAGCATTTTCAAGAGAAGTAAAGAGCATATATCCCACAGAGACCGTTAAAATTATGGAGGTTCAGACTGATCTCTTAAATAGTAAATTTAAAGTTATGAATGTTGTATTAGCATTTTTACTTGGACTTTTTCTTTCAATATTTATTGTAACCTTTATAGGTTTCTTTGATGAGAAAATTAGGACTAAAGATGATGTAGAGAAATATTTGGGACTCCCAGTTCTCGGGAATTTGCCTAATAGAAGAAAAATGGACATTTAAAGAATAGATAATTAACAATGATTGGAGAGGTAATTAAAATGGGAAAAATAAAAAATTCAGAGTATCTAAATTTAGATTCAATTAATGTAAAAGCATTTTACGAATTAAAAGCAAATATACAGTTCCAATGCGCCGAGAAAGAAAGCAAAGTTATCATGATAGCCAGTGAAGAAAAAAAGGTCGGTAAGTCTACTACAGCTGCATATCTTTCGTTGGTGCTTGCAAAGAGTGGTAAAAAAACTATACTTATTGATTGTGATCAAAAAAATTCGAATATTCATAATATATTTAAACTACCTAATGAGAAAGGTCTAGTGAATTTTCTATCTGGAGATATCAATTTGGAGTCAGCAGTTAATACTACAAAGCAAGAAAATTTAACTATTCTAACTTCAGGTCCATTGTCATTAAACTATGCGGAACTTTTTGTCTCATCAAAATTTGATGAATTAATTCAATCCTTAAAAAAAGATTTTGATTATGTAATTATGGATACGTCACCACTTACAGAGGGCGCAGATGCTGTGGCTTTATCAAAGTATGTTGATGGGTGCGTGCTTGTGGTTAAGTACGGACAAACAGAAAGAAAATCAGCTTTAAAAGCTAAAGAAATTTTGAGAAAAGCTAATGCTAATATTATAGGTATATTTTTGAATAGAACAAAATAACAATTAATTGACGTAAGAAAAATAGGGGTGTTAACAAGTGGCAAATATATTCATTATAGGATCTAAAGGAATACCAGCGAATTATGGTGGGTTTGAAACTTTTGTAGATAAGTTGACTCTCTTTAAAAAAAGTAAAGATATCATGTATCATGTATCTTGCCTTAATGTGAAGGATGATCAATTTTATTATAATAAGGCAAGATGCTTTAATGTAAAAGTTAAAGATATAGGCAGTGCTAAAGCTGTGCTCTATGACATTCAAGCGTTGAGCAAATCTATAAAGTATATTGAAGAACATAAATTATCAAATTCTATTATTCTTATTCTTGCTTGTCGTATCGGTCCATTTATGTGTTTTTTCACGAAAAAATTAAAAGAACTGGGAATAAAACTTTATGTAAATCCTGATGGACATGAATGGAAAAGAAGCAAATGGAGTATGCCAATAAGAGCTTATTGGAAATTATCTGAGAAATTGATGGTTAAACATTCAGATTTACTTGTATGTGATTCAAGGGGTATAGAGGATTATATAAAAACAGAATATGCTTCATATAATCCAAAGACTACTTTTGTAGCTTATGGAGCTGAAATTGATAGATCTAAGCTAATGGACAATGAGGTCGTAGTAACAAACTTTTTCAATAAATTTTCTGTAAGAAAAAAAGAATATTATCTAATAGTTGGTAGGTTTGTACCTGAAAATAATTACGAGACTATGATAAGAGAATTTATGAAATCTGATGTTGATAAAGATTTGGTTATAATTACAAATGTGGAGAAAAACAAATTTTATAATAGTTTACTTAAGGCAACAAATTTTACTAGTGATAAAAGAATAAAATTTGTAGGAACTGTATATGATAGTGAACTTCTAAAAAAAATAAGAGAAGATGCATTTGCGTATATCCATGGACATTCAGTAGGAGGAACAAATCCCTCACTGCTTGAAGCCTTATCAAGTACCGATATTAATTTGCTTTTAGGGGTTAACTTTAATGAGGAAGTTGGTAAAAAGGGAGCTTTGTATTTTAGTAAGCAAGATGGTGATTTATTGGCTTTAATAAATAAGACTGAAAAATTAAAAGAAAATGAGATCGGTGCGATAGCTAATATATCTACAAATATTATTGCTGATTTTTATTCTTGGGACAAGATTGTTAATGATTATGAAGAACTGTTTTTATAGTTAAGGAGGTGCAGGTTTATTAAAATATTGCATTATTCTCTCGGGTTACCTCCGTTTAGGACAGGAGGGTTAACTAAATATTCTGTAGATCTTATGTTAAACCAAGTTAAAAACGGTGACGAAGTTTCACTTTTATATCCAGGAAGTTTTTCACTGAATACAAAATTGCGCCTTATTAAGAATAAACCCTTTAAAGGGATTTCGGTATATGAAGTATTAAATCCTATATCTATTCCATTATTAAGTGGAATACCAAATCCAAAGGGCTATTTGAAAGATGTAGATGTAAATATTTATATCAAATTTTTAAAAGACCTAGATGTAGAGATTATACATATTCACACTTTTATGGGATTCAATAAAGAACTTATAACAGCTGCAAAAAAGTTAAATATAAAAACCATATTTACAACTCATGACTATTTTGGAATATGCCCTAAAGTCAATCTTATAGATTTGGAAGGCTCAATATGTAAGAATTATGACAATGGGAACAACTGTATTGAATGCAATACAAATGGTTACAGTAAATGGCTCGTAATTTTAATGCAGTCAAAGACTTATAGGAAATTAAAAAATAGTTCAATTTTGAAAAAATTAAGAACCTATAAGCAGATGTTAATTATAAAGAAAAATCGTAATCTATCTGAAGTTGAACAGATACAAGAAAAAAATAACAATGTTAAACCTTCTTCGGGTGGGTATGTTAATATAAGAAAATATTATATAGATATATTGAATAATATAGATTACATTCATTATAATAGCACGGTATCTAAATTTGCATATGAGAAATATATAGACAATGTAAATAGCAAAGTATTAAATATCACTCATTCAAACATAAAGGATAATAGAGTGAAAAAACATAGCAATAGTAATGAACCACTAAAGATAACTTATATTGGATCTATAGAAAAATATAAAGGCTTATTTTTTCTGCTAGATGTACTTGGAAATTTATTGAATCATAATATTGATGGATGGAAATTGAATGTTTATGGAAGACATGTAAATGTAAATACGGATAAGTTTATGGGAAAAGTAAATGTAGAGGGTACTTATGATTATAGCGAACTAGAGGATATATTTAAGAATACAGATGTATTAATAGTGCCAAGTATTTGGTATGAGACATTTGGGTATATAGCCCTAGAGGCATTTTCTTATGGAGTACCTGTAATTTTAACAGATCTTGTAGGTTTTAAGGATATGATAAATCCTGGAGTGACGGGAATCATAATCAACGCAAGTAAAGATGAATTATATGATGACTTACAAGCTATAATAAAAGACAGAGAAAAATTATCTTATATTAATCAAAATATAATTGAGTTACCAAGTATTTATCAAATGGGAAAACATACTGAGGATATAATGAAATTGTACACGAATCTAATTAAAGGATAAGATAATATTTGTTTATAGTGAAATTTTAAAGAAATGGAGAAATAATTTAATGGAAATATTAATGGCATTATTGTATTGCTTTCACCAGATGTTTGCCAATTTACCTTTTGTCAGTAAAACTTTAACTGGCAATTTAGACTTATTTTATGCGTTAGGTATAATTGGGACCATTTTCGTTTTATTTAAAAGAAAAAGAGACATTTCACTCTTAATAATATGCGCGTTACCTATTGTATGTTATGGGATACTTCAAGGAATGATTATAAAAGATTTGGAAATGCAAAAGCTTCTCGTTAATATTTCCAAAATTACTATTTGTGTTTCTTTAATGATTTTAGTATCGGGTAAAATGAATTATTTTAAAGTTAAAAAGTTTGTTGATTATATTTGTAGGATATATCTAATTCTTACACCTATTGCTTTTTTATTTAAGTCAAATGAATATTTATGGAGGCTCCATGATACTATAAATAAATATAGCCTTGTAAGACTAAATTTATTTTATATAGAACCTAGCGAACTAGGTTTTCACTTATCTTTTATAATTATTATATTAATGTATTTAATTATTAAGGAAAAGGTTAGGAAAGAAAGGGTTAAGTACATAATATATATGATAGATTGTTTAATTCTATTGGCATTATCTGGGGCTTATGGATCTTCAATAATGCTTGCTGGAACTGTAACATTCGTAGCATTTGTAATTATACTCACAAAACTAAAGTATAAAAATATTTTAGTTGGATATGGATTAATAATAGTTTTCACGATAGTAACAATATTGTTTATCGTTACTAAATCGTCAATTTATATGAGAACTGTTGATACGTTAAATGGAAAAGATTCTTCTAATAGTTACAGAGTAACTGTTACTCAGAAATTCACAGCTACAGCAATAACTGCTACAAACGGTATTGGGGTTGGTCTTGGAAACCTAAATACAGATAATACAAGAAAAGTTTTTCAGGCAACTGGAATGACAGCAGTAGTAGCAGCCTCATATCCGTATTTCATTGCAGAGAGCGGAATATTTGGAATAATATACACCGTTTTATTACTTTTGATTTTATTAATCAATGTCCTCTTCAAAAGGAATATGTTACTGGCAAACCTTCTGTTATTTAGCTTTTTATATCAGATTTACGGAGGCTATTTTACCAATCCAGTAAATTGGATTGTATATGGATTAATTCTAAGTCAATGGACACCAGATAGGATTGAGTTAGAAAACAATTTACACATAGGAAAAGAGATAATCTAAAAAGATTATCTCTTTTTGTACGTCCAGCATGTTCGCTGAGCCGATAGGCTGAAAGAAGCCTATGTCACCTAACCAACGGGAAGACAACCTGAGAGCAAGGGCGCTACTGGTAACGGTAGGGTCTGAAGGAAGCAGCAGGGGAAATGTGGAACATAACGAAAGTAAACCGAAGATGGCTTATAGAGTGGGTAACCCTGCAAAATATGGGAAAGCCCCAAAGTTGGATAACTTTATAAGTTAAGACGGATGCGTTCGCATTTAGGCAGGCAAACCTATCTGGAGAAGCCTGTATTATCCTATTTTAATAGGTAAGTTCAAACAAGTGGGAACACAAGGGAGATACGATGTAGTGCAGGTGGCAGATGAATCCATAGTAGTGATAAACTTTTAGCCAATGAAAACTGGTAACAGTATGGAGGGTAAAACTAAGAGGACATTGTGCAGAAGCTATTATAATAGCAGTCATAATGAGGTATAGATTACCAAAAGTATCTATGCTTGCAAAGGGAGGAAGGCAAAACAAAGTTTGCGACTCAAAATTGTGAATCTATAAACTTATTAGGAAAGATAATCGAAGTTGAAATACTAAGAGGTACTTGTAACTGGTGATGACGAATCTACTGGAAACATAGTCCGTACTAAACAGAGTAATTAGGCTAAGCTAGATATATTGCCGAAAGGCTAAAGAGGTCAGCAAATCTAATGAAGAAACTGTGGTTTATAAGGGAATAATTTAGATAGCAAAGCGAGAGGAGTTTATGATGAAAAAGTGGTATAGCTTGATTGATAAAGTGTATAGAATTGATAACTTAACAAAGGCTTTCAAAGCGGTCAAAAGCAATAAGGGAGCCCCTGGTATAGATGGGGAGACTATTGAAATTTTTGAAGCTAATATGGAAGCTAATCTAGTCAAGCTGAATCATGAACTTAAAACCGAAACGTATGGGCCACTTTCAGTACGTAGGGTGTATATTGATAAAGATGATGGCACTAAAAGGCCGTTAGGTATTCCTACGGTTAGAGATAGGGTTGTCCAACAAGCACTAAAGAATATTTTAGAACCAATATTTGAACCTACATTTCATCCTTCAAGCTATGGTTATAGACCGAATAGGTCTTGTCAAAAAGCTGTAGCAAAAGCTGAAAGATTCATGAACAAATATGGATTAGAGCATGTAGTAGATATGGATTTATCCAAATGCTTTGACACACTTGACCATGAAATAATAATTAAATCAGTAAATGAAAAAGTGAGCGACAGTAAAATTTTAAAATTAATAGGTAAGTTCTTGAATGCTGGAACTATGGAAAATGGAATTTTTGATGAATCTGATATAGGTTGTCCGCAGGGCGCCGTTATTTCACCGTTGCTAATGAATATATATTTAGATTATTTCGATAAAGCAATGATGGAAAAAGGTATCCGTATAGTTAGATATGCAGATGATATACTGATTTTTGCAAAATCAAGGTTATTAGCAGGAAAATATCTAGCTATGGCAATTCATATATTAGAAAAATACTTGAAACTTAAGGTAAATGTAACTAAGACCCATATAGCTGACGTTAATAAAGGGGTGGCTTTTCTTGGATTTATAATAAGAGGAAAGTGGGTTTCAATACATCCTAAAAGAATTGAAGGATTCAAAAATAAAATCAGAAGGCTAACGCCTAGAAACCATGGGATGAATATAGAACAAATAGTTAGAAATTTAAACCCAGTGATTAGAGGATGGGCAAATTATTTTAGAATTGCAAACTGTAAGGGACTTTTTGAGGAACTGTTTAGTTGGATTAAAAGAAGGCTAAGAATGAAGAAAATGAAAGAGTGGAAGGGTTATAAATCTTTGCATAAAGCACTTAGGCGAAGAGGGTATAAAGGTGAATTTAAGAAAATATCAATGGTAAAATGGAGAAATTCAAATTTCACATTGATACACATGGCTCTACCTAACACATGGTTCAAAGAAATAAAGCTTGTTCATTTGTCTGATATACAGGTCGGTATCTTGTCAAATTATTATGAATAAATAATTTTAAGTTTTGCCAGGAGCCGTATGCGGGGTCCGCACGTGAGTCTGTCTAACAATTAATACAGTAAGTTTTAAATCAAAAAGGAATTAGCTCATTGGTGTCGAATATATACTGTAAGGGGTTGATACGATGCCATTTATTGTAGGAGAAGATAGATTCCAAATTAAATTATTGC
>NZ_DATCQT010000066.1:0-7861 GCF_036569345.1 Clostridium sp. | reverse complement strand
AGCCTACGGCTTTTTTAAAATAGAGTGTAAAAAAGCCTTTTTGTCATGCCTATAATTAATTTGAATGTAACTTTTTATAGAAATAATCACTTTCTTTCCTAAAACGTGGCAATTGTTAATTATTGTTTTCTGACTATACTATATATATATAACTCATTAACATAATTTGGGATTAATTATAATTTATTCTTTTAATTCCATTATACACAAAATTATTATATATCTCAAATATTCAATATAATAACATATAAATTGAGCACCAACTTAAAATTGTTAAAAAATTAAATATCACCATTGGTGGAATAGAATATAATTAAATACTATGAATTTTCACACTATCGTTATCATAGTATTTAATTATAGTAATTTTATGGAGAGTAATATGGATCTTTTTAGAATAAATCAATATTCAAGAATAAATGCTGTTAATTATGCAATTACCTATGCCTTACATCCAAACCCCAGCTTTAGGTACTTTCCTCTTATTAATAATGAAACTAGTGGGGATTGCACAAACTTTATATCTCAGTGCCTGCTAGCAGGTGGAGCCCCTATGATTTATAATAGCTCACATCCTTGGTGGTATAACAAGGCTAATACCGTTAGTACAAAGGATGACACATGGTCTGTTAGTTGGACCGTAGCACATTCCCTTTACTGGACTTTAAAAGTTAATCAAGAATCCAAAGCTTTAGGAGTTAAAGGCCTTGAAGTATATGATAGTAGGTTGCTTGAATTAGGTGATTTGATATTTTTCGAAGGTAATAATGGGAATATATTTCACGCTACGATTGTTACATCTTTTATATATTCACAGCCTTTAGTTTCTCATCATTCATTTGAGGCTTTGAATATAGATTATAAAAATTCTTGGCCAGCTGAGCGTTTACATTTTTTAAAAATAAGCTTATAAAGTTCTAAACAACGTTACAAAATAACTTTTGTAACGTTGTTTTTATATTTTTAAAGCGTTGTGTTTATGAAAGATATTACTTATAATAATATTAGATAAAAACTTGGAGGTGGCTTATTTGAAAAATAAAACTACAATTGCGAGTATTGCATTAGAACTAGATATCTCAGCGATATCAGTGAGCAGAGCATTATCTGGTAAAACTGGAGTTGGTGAGGAATTAAGAGAAAAAATCTTACTTAAGTCAAAAGAAATGGGGTATAGAAAGTCTACAAACAAGAATACATATAAAATTTTAGTAATTCATCAAAGACCTCTTATTCATGATAATAGCAATTTTGCTTATATGATACAGGGAATTGAAAGTGCCCTTCAAAATATGGATATATCTTACCATACAGAATTTGTTGATAAGACTAACCAAGACAAGATGCACTCTCCATTTAAATTATTAAAAGAGAATAATTTTGATGGCCTAATTTTTATAGGAAAATTTAATGATGATTATATAGGGTTTTTAAAGAAAAAAATTAAAAGCCATATTTTTTATACGGGATATTCCCCTTCCTGTGATGTTGACAGTGTTTGGTTTAATTTCAATAATGGTGGATATAAACAATGTGAGTATTTAATAAAAAAAGGTCATGTGGATATTGGCTTTTTAGGAAGGCGTAGTATTTTGTTTAGGAATAAAGAAAAGGTGCTTGGAATAACGTCTGCTCTTGAAGACTATGAAATACCCATTAGGAGAGAATTATTTACCTATTTTGAAGAAAATTCAGAAGAGGATTTTGAAACTTCTGTTATGAATTTACTTAAGGTCAAACATAAACCTTCAGCAATAATATGTCAAGGTGACTTTATAGCTGTGAAATTAATTAATCTTCTCTATAAAAAGGGAATTAAAGTACCAGAAGAAATATCTGTTATTAGTAGTGGTAATACTGAAATGGCATCTCTAACTCTACCAGCCCTTACATCTTTGGATTTAAACATTGAATATTCCTGTGAAATAGCAGTGGAACTTCTTTTAAAACGGATTAATAACCCTGATAAACCCTGTGAAAGCATAACCATAAACAGTGATTTAATCGAAAGGCAATCTGTTAAAAGTTTTATTGAATTAAATTCATAAAGGAGAGAGTTAAATGGGGAAAACAATAATTTTAGATTTTATAAAAAAACATAAAATATCATATATTATTGGTATTATCTTTATGATGATAACATCTTATATTCAGGCGCTTTTTCCTAGAGTTTTAGGAGACGCTATTGATATATTAAGCACTAATAATTTTACTTATAATCTCATTAAAATCAAAATAATGTATATTCTTTTAATTGCTATAGGTGCCTTCATATGTACATATGCATGGAGAAATCTAATTGTAGTAAATGCCAGAAATCTTGAATGTCACCTTCGTGAAAAATTATTTAATCATCTTCAGAAATTATCTTCTGAATTTTACAATCAAAAGAAAACTGGAAATTTAATAGCTTATGCCATAAATGATATTTCAGCTGTAAGAATGACTTTGGGACCTGCTACAGCAATGATAGTAAATATGATTTGCATCTGCAGTATATCCATATATTCAATGTCAAGGATTATAAATTTAAAGCAAACTTTATTAATACTCACTCCAATTCCCTTTATTATATTTTACCTTATAAAAACAGGAAAGATTGTTCAAAAGAGATTTAAAAAAGTTCAAGAAAACTTTTCTTCTATCTCTGGAAGAGTTCAAGAAAACATTTATGGAATCAGGGTAATAAAATCCTATGCCCAGGAAGAGGCTGAGGTTCAGAAGTTCGAAATATTAAATAATGCAATGATGGATTCTAATGTTAATATGGTAAAAGTATCATCCTCTTTATCACCTGTAATTGAAATTAGCTTTAGTATAAGCTTCGTAATAAATCTTATTATTGGTGGTAATATGGTGTTAAATGGTGGGATAACACTTGGCCAATTTATAGCATTTAATGGTTATTTGACATTGATAATGAGACCTATAATTTCCATTGGAAGAATTATAACAATATTTCAAAGAGGTATCGCTTCAATGAAAAGATTGGATGAAATATTTAATGTTATACCCAATATAAAAAGTGGAGAAAAAATGATAAAGAAAACTATTGAAGGTGAAATAGAGTTTAATAATTTAAGCTTTTCGTACACTAATTCTGATAAAAAAGCATTAGACAACATTGCATTTAAAATACCTAAGGGTTATACAGTTGGAATTTTAGGTAAAACTGCTTCAGGTAAAACCACTATTTCAAACTTGTTATTAAAGCTTTATATGTCATCACGAGATAAAATTTTTATAGATTCAGTGGATATAAATGATTATTCTTTAGAGACACTTAGAGGCAGCATTGGTTATGTACCTCAAGATAACTTCTTGTTTTCTGCGTCCATTAAGGAGAACATAAAATTTTTCAAGTCCAAATTTACAGATAAAGATGTTGTAAAAGCTTCAAAATTAAGCTCCATATATGAAAGTATTATTAAATTACCTAATGGTTTTGATACTATTCTTGGAGAACGTGGCGTTAATCTATCAGGTGGTGAAAAACAACGTATTTCCATAGCTCGGGCTATTATTGGAAACCCACCAATTCTCATATTAGATGATTCACTTTCAGCAGTGGATAATATAACTGAATCTACTATTCTTAAAAATTTACAAAAGTTGAGAGATGGAAAAACAACAATAATTATTGCTCATAGAATATCCACTATAAAACATGCAAATTTTATTATAGTCTTAGATGCTGGGAAGATAATCGAGATGGGAACCCATAGTGAACTTATATATAAAGGGGGGATATACTATGAAACATACAAGGCTCAATGTGAAACTTCATAAAATTAATAGTTTTATGAGACTTCTAAAGTTAACAAAACCACATATGAAAAAGATAGTTTTAGCTGCTTTATGTGTAATGATTGTAAATTCTGCTGAAATATTGAAACCATATATTTTAAAACTAGTTATCGATGATTTTTTAATAAAAAAAGTATCACAAAATGGAATATACTCAATAACATTTTTGGGAATAGTGTATTTTGTTGTTGCATCTATTGGTGGATTATCCTCTTTCACCCAAGTAAATTTAATAAATAAAGCTGGACAAGAAATCATGAGAAATTTGAGGAAAAATATATTTAGAACAATACAATTTCTTCCGCTATCTTATCTTGACAAAACGTCCTCTGGGAGACTAATAACAAGGGCTACAAATGATGTGGAAGCTTTGAGTGAAATGTATACTGATGTAATTATAAGTCTCTTTCAGGATGCCTTTTTACTTATCGGTATAATGTATGTAATGCTTGCACTTGATGTAAAGTTAGCTCTTATTTCATTTTCAGTTGTTCCAATAATGTTCTTCATTATTTTTATGTTGAAAAATAAAATAAAATCTAATTTTTCGAAAATGAAAAGTCTAATAGGTAAAATTAATGGATTTATGGCTGAAAACATATCAGGAATGAAGATTGTACAAATATTCACAGGGGAGAGAGTGAAAAATGATGAGTTTCTAGAACTCAATGATCAATATTTAAAAAGTACGTTATTTCAAGTTAGAATGAACAGCATATTAAGACCGGCAGCGGACGTTTTCCAAAGCATTGCAGTAGCAATTATACTATGGTATTCAATGAGTAAAATTTCAAACCATACTATAGAAATAGGCGTACTTTTTGCTTTTACAACATATATAAAACAATTTTATAATCCGATTTCTGATCTTGCGGATAACTATACTACGATCCAATCCGCTTTGGTTTCGGCAGAACGAATTTTTGAACTTCTAGATGAGGAAAATTCGTTAGAAGATTTAAATGAAGGTGTAGGCATTGAACATTTACAAGGAGATATAGAGTTTAAAAATGTATGGTTTTCCTATAATAATTCATCTTGGATATTAAAGAATGTAAGTTTTAACGTTCGACAGGGAGAGACCTTTGCATTTATAGGAGAAACCGGGGCAGGAAAAACTACAATAATTAGTCTTATAAGTGGATTTTATAAAATCCAAAAGGGTGAGATACTAATAGATGGAATAAATATTGATGATATAAAAAAGAAGGACTTAAGGAAAGGCATATCAGTTGTGCTTCAGGATGTGTTTTTATTTTCAGGAACTGTAGCATCAAATGTACTATTAAATGACAATATAAGCGAAAAAATATTAACGCAGTCACTGAAAACTACCTGTGCCTTAGATTTTGTAAATGATTTACCTGGTGGGGTATACGCAAAGGTTATGGAACGTGGAGCAACTTTTTCAGCAGGTCAGAAACAGCTTCTATCATTTTCTAGAGCTCTTGCCCATTCTCCTTCAATTTTTATATTAGATGAGGCTACATCAAATATAGATACTCATACAGAAAAACAAATACAAAAGGTCATTGAGGGAATGTCTCAAGATCGAACTACGCTTATTATTGCTCATAGATTATCAACCATAAGAAATGCAGATAAAATTGTTGTTCTAGAGCATGGAGAAATTGTAGAAATAGGAAATCATGATGAGCTTATATGTATTGACGGGTATTATAGAGATATAATAAAGGGAAATATAAAAATTGTAAGCTAACAAAATGGATATGTAAAATGATTACTTTAGCATTTTACATATCCATTTAAATTGTTGTTTTGTTTTGCACTTTCTATATTTTGTTTATTGTATTACTACAACCTAATTTTTTTGTTAAAATAAAATAAAATTTAACTCCAATTTCTGTATTTGATACACCACAACTACCATCATGAAGAAGCATTATGTTTTTTACAATTGAAAGACCTAATCCAGTGCCACCAAGTTTTCTAGTTCTTGATTTATCAATTTTATAGAAATTATCCCATATCTTATTTGTTTCAGTATCTTCAATACTGCTTCCACTGTTTTCTACTTCGACTTTAATGGTATCTTCACTATTTATCATTGAAACTGTAATTAATCCACCGTCCTGTGCATGCCTTATTGCATTAGTCATATAGTTTGTTAGCACCTGTTCTATTCTATTCCAATCTGCAGTCACTTTTATACTTCTAATTAAATTTAAATTAAGTTTAATGTTCTTTTCATTAAGTAGACTTGAAAATTTCTTAGTAACTGGTTTTATAAGTTCATCAATGAAGAATTCTTCCTTAACCAATTTAAAGTTCCCTGATTCTAATTGAGATAGATCTAACATATCTGATACTAAATTGTTCATTTTTCTTGATTCATCCATGATAACATCAATAAAATATTGTTTTTCAGCGCCTTCTAGAACATCATCATTTAAAGCAAGTGTATACCCTTCTATAAGAGTTATAGGTGTTTTAAGCTCATGAGAAACCGCGGCCACAAAGTCTTTCCTCATCTCAGTCAATTTTTTTTCTTTTTCAATATCCTTTTCTAATTTTGCATTAGCGTCCTTTAGTGATGTCAATGATTCATTTAAATTTTCAGATAGAAGATTAAGTGAAGAAGCTAAAGCTCCTATTTCATCATTACTTTTAACCACGCATTTTTCTGTGAAGTTAAGCTTTGCCATTTTGGCTGCCGTTTTAGTTATTTTTATCAACGGTTTTGCAATCATATTCGAGTAAATAAAAGAAAGAAATAAAATTGTAATAAGTGCACCAATATAGAAATAGAAGTAAAATGCCTTTATAACTTGAACTGCTTCATTAACTGGTTGAAGTGAAGAAAAAGCAAATACGATCTCATCTTTCTTTTCATCATATATTGTACCGGCTATACTTACCTCCATTTGAGGGTTTTCCTCAGTAATAAAAATCAAGGGCTTGGTTTCACCTTTAAATTTAGTTAAACCACCAGTATTATCTATTTGATCTGACATTATTTGGTTCATGATTCTGACTTTCATAGAATCTTTTCTTTCATCAACATTCTTTGTAAGATATTTTAAATTTCCTAATTTATCACGGATAATTATTTTATAGCTATTCGCATCTTCGAAAGAACTTATTAAACTGCTCTCATCTTCACTTTTTTGGAGCAAACTATATTCACTTGTGAATTTAACAAGATTATGTTCAAGATTATCCTTTTTCCATTTTATATAAAACTGTTCAAAAAATGCGGATTGAACTATTAAATTAGTAGTTATAAAAACTATAAAAACTATTGAGGTTATTGCGAAAAGTTTTCTTGTAATGCTCTTTTTAATTTTCATTTTTCACCTCGAATTTATATCCAGTTCCTCTTATTGTAGCTATAAGGTACGATTTTTCCCCTAGCTTTTCTCTTAATCTCTTTATTACAGTATCCACAGTCCTTAGATCTCCAAAGTAGTCAATACCCCATAAAGCATCTAATATTTTCTCTCTACTTAATACAATTCTTTTATTTAGTATAAAATAATTAAGAAGCTCAAATTCTTTCGGAGATAGATTAATTTCGCTATTGTCTACGGTAACCACATGGCTTAAATTATCAACTATAAGACCATCAAAGCTATTGTCCTCTTGAACATCGTCTGTGTTATGGGTGCGCCTTATAATTGCTTTTACTTTAGCAACTAGTAGCTTTGGGACAAAAGGTTTAGTAATATAATGGTCCGTTCCTAACTCAAAACCCAATAATTCATCATCCTCTTCGGATTTAGCTGTAAGCATTACAATAGGTATATTGGAAGTTTTTCTTATCTCCTTGCATACATCCCAACCATCCATAATGGGCATCATCACATCTAAAATGATCAAATCAACTTTATTTTTATTGAATATATTTATAGCCTCACTGCCATTTTCAGCTTGCAGAATATTATATTTCTCTTTTCTTAAATAAATTGACACAAGATTTCTTATTCTTTCTTCATCATCAACAATTAAAATGGTTTCCATTATAAAATCTTCTCCTTTATTTAAGATTAAATACCAATTTTGAATTACTTATTATATTATATAATATAATAAG
>NZ_DATCQT010000065.1:0-15219 GCF_036569345.1 Clostridium sp. | reverse complement strand
ATTATTCCATAATTCAAGTTTGGAGATGCAAATTCAAAAGGTATTGAACTACGACATGGATATAGAAGTTACAAAATCCATTTTCTCGCGCAATTACAGTGAATGGACCAGAAGCATTTCAACATGGGGTGAATTATAATGATAAAAGTTTTTGTATATGGCACATTGATGAGAGGCCGCATAAATCACAGCTACTATCTTTCCAAATCAAAATTTCTTGGAGAAGCAGAATTAGTAGGCTACGCAATGTACTGCGTCAGTTCTTTCCCTGGAATAGTTACAGAACAATCTGAAAAGGTAAAAGGTGAAGTATACTGTGTGGATGAAAAAACTTTAAGAAAGCTTGATAACCTTGAAGGTGAAGGTAGCTTATATATCAGGAAAATGGTAGACCTACAATTAAATAATGAAACTATACAAGGTTTTGTATATATATGGAATCACACTATAACTGGTGTGCAAAAAATCAGCTATGCCTTACAACCTTGGAAAAGAGGCGTATAAAATGGATGTGAATAAAAAATATGTGTGGTATGCCTGTTATGGCTCAAATATTTTAAGAGAACGGTTTATGCTTTATATTCAAGGTGGATTTAGTCGATTTAATAATAAAAAATATACACCATGCAATGACAAAAGTGCTCCTTTAGAGGATAAACCTATTAACATTCCTTATAAATTATACTTTGGAAACAGTTCAGGAAGCTGGGAAGGTGGAGGAGTTGCTTTTCTCGAACCTAAAAGAAATGATAACACAAATACTCTTGGCAGAATGTATCTTATAACTGAAGAACAATTTAATGATATAAATGAACAAGAAAGCTCAATATGGTATGACCTTATAATAAATTTAGGAACATTTAATGGGGTAACCATAAAGACCTTTACGCATTCAAAGATGTTCACTAGAAATTTGCCTGTGCAGAAATATTTAAAAGTAATTGAATACGGGATTAGCGAAACTTATCCAAATCTATCGAAGGAGGTACTAGAAAATTATCTGAAATTAAGTATAAATAATTTGTAGGTTTAATTGCACAAGGCTCCACAGGATATTTTATATGTTACACCTACTTTGTTTTATCATTTGATAATTGCACTATAATTAAGGATAATTATTATTAAGTCTTTATTCTGCTTAATTATTTTAATCTATATATGTTTAAAGGGATTTCCTGTTTAATCTGGAAATCCCTTTCACTATTTTATATGGTTCTATTATTTCTACAGCCTCTCAACTAACCCTACTTCTTCTCTAAATCACCAACTAATAAAAATCTGTTACTAGAAAGGGGAACATTTTTGTGTCTAAAAGAACTAACTATATATCAGAACAAAAGTATGCACCATAATTCATGAGATGCCATCATGACTCTACTTCTATCTTAGCGTAGCTCCTTAACATAAGGATAGATATCCTATTTAAGGATACTTATCTTTAGCAACCGCATTATTCGCTCTGAAGCTTTTTTCAGTAATGGTTTTCCGTTAGCCATTGCCTCTTCAAGAGATATAGGCCCTTCTACTATTGAAAAAATGCTGTCAAACCCTTTTTCATAAAGTGTTTCAGCCTCTCTTCCTATTCCACCTGCTATTGCTATTACTGGAATGCCATACTTTTTAGCTACTTTTGCAACACCAAAGGGTGTTTTTCCAAATGCAGTTTGGAAATCTATCATTCCTTCTCCCGTAATTACTAGATCAGCATCCTTTATCTTATCCTCGAGACCTGTTGCATCAATTACAATATCTATTCCTCTTTTTAGCTTTGCATTAAGGAATGCAATCAGTGCTCCACCCAGACCTCCTGCAGCACCTGCGCCAGGAACATCTAATATGTCTATGTTCAAATCATTTTTTATAACCTTTGCATAATTGATTAGATTTTTATCCAAAATCTCTATAGTTTTTTTATCCGCACCCTTTTGTGATCCAAAAACATAGGCCGCACCTTTAGGCCCACAGAGGGGATTATCCACATCACAAGCAACAGTTATGGTACACTCTCTTATTCTGAAATCAATCCCTGATATATCTATCTTATGAAGTTTATGAAGCTCTCCACCTCCAAAACTTAGTTCTTTACCATTTTCATCCGTTAGCCTGACACCCAATGCTTGAACCATACCAGCTCCTCCATCATTGGTAGCACTTCCACCTATCCCTATAATTATATTCCTACAGCCACGGCTTAGAGCATGTTTTATAAGTTCACCAGTGCCGTAGGTAGTTGCTATAATTGGATTTCTTTCTTCCTTTGATAATAGTGGCAATCCAGAAGCAGCTGCCATCTCTATTACTGCTGTTTTCCCATCACCAAGAATACCGTAAAACGAATCGATTTCTCTCATGAGAGGGTCTTTTACTTTTACTTTGATTATTTCTCCAGATGTTCCGTCCACCAACGACTGAACTGTACCCTCGCCACCATCCGCCATTGGTACTTTTACTACAGTGGCTTCACCAAAGACCTTTTTTATTCCTTGTTCTAAGCTATCGGCTACCTCTTGAGCACTTAGGCTGCCCTTAAATGAATCGGGTGCAATTACAAATTTCATAGTCTCACCACTCCTTATTTGTTTACAACATTCACAGGTTCTGCTGAGAGGAATTTAACAAGATTGTCTACTGCAATATCCATAAGACGCTGTCTTGACTCTACTGGTGCCCATGAAATGTGTGGCGTAATAATACAGTTTTTGGCCTGTAATAGCGGATTATCTGCATTTATTGGTTCACTTGATACAACGTCAACTGCTGCGCCACCTACTTTTCCACTATTTAATGCCTCTGCCAAGTCTTCTTCTATAATCAATGGTCCTCTTGAGTTATTTATAATCATAACTCCGTCCTTCATTTTTGCAATTGTATCCTTATTTATTATACCATTTGTACTTTCAAATAGTGGGCAGTGTAAAGTTATCACATCAGAATTAGTAAATAAAGTATCGAGGTCTACATACTTCATTGTCTCACACTCCAAGGCCTTGTTTTGATATGAATCAAAAGCTACTACATTCATTCCTAAGGCTTGAGCTATTCTACCTGTTGATTGTCCAATTCTTCCGTATCCAATTACTCCCATTGTTTTTCCTGAAAGCTCAATTAATGGATAATTCCAGTAGCACCAATCAACATTATTTTCCCATTCCCCTGCTTTTACTGACTCACTATGAGCTCCTACATGATGACACATTTCAAGTAAAAGCGCTATTGCCATCTGCCCCACAGAATTTGTACCATATGTCGGAATGTTAGTTACTACAATTCCGTTTTCCTTTGCCGCTTCTACATCTACTACATTATATCCTGTTGCTAACACTCCGATAAACTTTAAATTAGGCATTTTATCCATGGATTCTCTTGACAAAGGTGTTTTATTAGTAAAAACTACTTCTGCATCTCCAACCCTTTCTATTATCAACATTTCTCCATTCTTGTCGTATTCTGTACGATCATAAACAGTCAAATCTCCGATTTTTTTTAAGCCTTCCCACGATATATCTCCAGGATTTAGTGTATACCCATCTAAAACAACTATTTTCATTTTTTTAATCCTCCGTTTACATTTTTAATTTTTATTATGCCTTAATATTATTTTTATCAGCGGATGTCACGTGTTTAGTTGCAACTTTTTCTGTATCTTTTGGTATAAGCAATATCAAAATAGACGCTAACAATGCAAAAGCAGCAAGAACATACATGCCTGCGTTTGTAGATCCAGTACGTTCCTTTAACCATCCTACAAGATACGGTCCACCAAAACCCCCTAAATTTGCAAAAGCGTTAATAACCGCTATTCCAACCGCAGCCGATGCTTCACCAAGGAAGGCAGTAGGGATAGTCCAAAAGGTTCCTACGAATGCATACATACCTGAGGTACTACAGCAGACGAAGAACAATGAAAGCCATAAATTGTGTGTTCTTGTTAAAGCAATTAGTCCAAAGAAAGTAACTATAATTGGTAAACCTATATGCAAGCGACGTTCCATAACTTTATCTGAGTGTCTACCATTAGCAAACATAGCAATTGCACCACATATATAAGGCAGCATAGAAACTAATCCAATTTGTGTGTTGGTAAGAACAGTAGATAGTCCCTTGATAATCTGAGGTAACCATAAACTAAGGCCATAGTTTGCACTTACATAGCAGAAGAATGCAAGGGCAAGATGCCATACTCGAGGCTGCTTTAATACTGCCCACTTAGAAATTTTTGCTTCACCGGTTTTTGATTGAAGTTCAGTTTTTAATTCACCTAGAAGCCATTCCTTTTCTTCTGAGGTCAAAAACTTAGCTTGAGATGGTCTATCAACCATTACAAATATAGTTATTATCCCAAATATAACAGCAGGAATTCCTTCAAATATGAACAACCAACGCCATCCAGCCATACCAGCCCAACTAATATTATCCAATATCCAAGCAGAAAGAGGACCTACAACAATATTTGCAATGGCTTGAGCTACCATAAATGTTGCAACTGCTTTAGCCATATACCGTGAAGGGAACCAATAAGTCAGATATAATATAATAGAAGGGTAGAAACCAGCCTCAGCGGCACCAAGAAGAAATCTAAGTGCACCTAACTGTGTTGGGTTTTGAGCAAATCCTATGATTATAGTTATTATTCCCCAAGATATAAGAATACGTGCTATCCAACGACGAGCACCAACTTTATGCATTATAACGTTACTAGGAACCTCACAAATAAAGTACGATATAAAGAAAATACCTGAAATAAATCCATACATACTGGAACTAACTCCTAATGCTTTATTCATTTCCAATGCTGCAAATCCAACGTTTACGCGATCAACAATTGCAGTTGCAAATAACAACATAATAAATGGGATTATTTTCACCATTAACTTTTTTATTACCTTTTCTTCATCAATAGATACATTTGCCATTATTTCCTCCTCTTACATTTACTTATTTAACATTAATCGTTTACATAACTTTTTTAAAATGGGAAGATAAGAATTAGTTAAGTGTACATAGAATTTCATGAGAACAATATCCTATTCTTATAAGCGTCGGGTTTCATCATTCATTTAACTCACTCCTCTCAATTATAATGTCTAAACATCATACGTATGATGTATTAATTTACAATATCATACATGTATAACAATGTCAATAACGTTCATATTGTTATATGACATTTATAATTGCAGTAAATTAGCTCTTTTGAACATGAAAATCGGCAACTATAAATATGTATAGAAAAGTACAAGATGTATTTAATACAACTTGTACTTTTTGTTTAGGCTATAATTACAAGAAAAAAACCTAATAACATCATAATGCAATTAAATTTTAATTGCATTATGATGTTAAAATTATTATAAAAGTATTTTAAAGGTTTTTCCAAAAGTTCAACAGAAAGAAATTAAATATACCAAATTACATAAAAGTGCTCCCCTTAAATTAGACAGATTTTTATTATTTATTTAAGGGGATTATATCAAGTGCCCTTCCTCTATGCACCATTATATTCTAGGCTTATATTAATTATTGATTTATTTTGTTGCATATAGTACTATTTATAGTATGTTATAAGAATAATCAATGAAAGCTGTAATGTTCGTACAATGTTATGATTATCCCATATGACACATTCATAACGTATCTTTTGAAAATCTTGCTTGAAGTATTTGAAATTTATGGAGGAATTATATATGAATCGATTTATTCCACAAAATAAAGAGTCTGCTGTTGATGTAGTAATTAATAATATTAAAAGATTGCTTCTTACAAAACAGCTACTGCCTGGAGACCGATTACCTAATGAAATGGATTTGGCAAAAAGTTTAGCTGTAAGTCGTGGTTCAATTCGAGAGGCTATGAAAATATTATCAGCCTTTGGAATTGTTGAAGTAAAACAAGGAGATGGCACTTATATTGCAACTTCACTTGGTACTGCTTTATTTGACCCGCTTTTATTCAGCTTTATTTTGGCTGAACCTGATTTGGAAGAACTCGCGGAATTTCGTCAAATAATGGAGATTGAGGTAATAAAATTAATAATTAAGAATGCTGATGAAGATGCTCTAAAAAAAATTGAACATGCTTATCTTGAGATGGAACAGAAGGTTAAGAATGCTGAAATAGATCCTACTTCTTTAACAAAAAGTGATTTAAATTTCCATGCCGCTTTGGGAAATGCTACAAAAAATAAACTTATTGAGAAGACCTATGAATTTATAGTTAAATTTTTTGAACCGTCCATAGAGAAAACTCATGAAAACCAAAAGTATGGTCTAAATGCACTTCATATCCATAAAGAAATACTAGATTGCCTAAAAGAAAAGAATTTGGATAAAGCAATTAAGGCTATTGAAAATTCAGTTAGTGTATGGATAGATTTAATGTCTACTTAAAAAAACGACATTAATATTTGTTGTATCTCCGGCTATAGGTTGAAGTTTGTTTGCCCCTCGGAGAACACGAACTTTATATAGTAAAGTATAATGTGTTATATTGAACAACGAATAACTAGCTGATCTCAGCTAGTTATTTTATTGTGTTTAGAAATGTAATCTTTTATATAAAATCGTACATTAGATATGATTCTGCGTATAAATTTAGAGTGGCAAAAGAAGTAAAAACATTTCCAAACATTTTATAGAATTAAACTTATATTCACAGCATATATAGATAAAGTTCGTTATTTGAATAGGTTCGGATACTGATGTTGAGCCGCTAAAAACTATCACCATATACCGTTTTTAGCGGTTTAGTTCTTTGTATGTAATATAAACTTATTACTTATTCATATAATTTTTTATCATTTTTAGGTTAAGTTTGAAATAATATAAAATGTTATATATTTAATTAATTCTTGAAGTTATAAATTATTTGAATTATTTATATAACAATGTAAACGTTATTGACATAGTTATATATGTATGATATTGTAATTACAATACATCATACATATGACGTTTGATGTATTGAAACTGAAAGAAGTGAGTTAAATGAATGATGAAATCCAACGCTCCTCTATAATTACATGGTTACCAATAATTTAAAAATTTAAAAAATTAAAAAGAATATTAAATAACGCTTAACAAATAAACACTTAAGGAGTGATATTAAATGAATTCTGAACAAATAAAAAATTTAGCAAACAAGTTGAGACTTGAAGCGGTAAGAATGGTCTATGAAGGTAAAGATGGTCATCCAGGGCCTGCATTATCTATCGCAGATATCGTTACAACCTTATATTTTGATGAAATGAACATTGACCCACAAAACCCTAAATGGGAAGACCGAGATAGATTTATTCTTTCAAAAGGACATTCTTGTCCAATTTATTATGCTGCACTTTCAGAACGAGGTTATTTTGGAGAAAAAATTAAAAATTTTAAGCTTAGATCATTAGGAAGTGTATTTCAAGGTCATCCTGTTATGAATAAAACAGCTGGAGTTGATATGACTACTGGATCTTTAGGAAATGGTATTTCTATTGGATGTGGCATGGCAATAGCTGGTAAATATAATAAGAAAGACTACAATGTTTTTGTTATAGTTGGAGATGGGGAAATCCAAGAGGGTATAGTTTGGGAAGGCCTTAATACCGGGGCTGCAAAAAAACTCGATAATTTAATCGTATTTGTGGATAAAAATGGTTGGCAAAGTGGTGGCTTAGTTGAAGATACCATTGGAAGTAATAATATAAAAGAAAAGTTCGAGGCATTCAACTGGCACGTTCAAGAAATAGATGGCCACAACGTTGATCAAATAAAAGAAGCTATAAAAGTTGCAAAAACAACCAAAGGCAAACCAAGTGCAATTATATGTAATTGCATAAAAGGAAAAGGATTGTCTTTTATGGAAAATGATAATTCATGGCATAAAGGTGTTCCTACAGAAGAGCAATATAAGATTGCAGTCGAAGAATTAGGAGGTATTAACTAATGGCAGATTATAAAGGTACAAGAGAGGCATTTGCAGCTTCATTATATGATTTAGTTAAAAACGATAAGAGAATTATGTTTGTTTCACCAGATTCTTTGAAGGCAATGAGAGCTACTAAGTTCGCAGATGATTATCCTGATTCTTATGTAGAAGTTGGTATTGCAGAACAAAATGCAGTTGCCGTTGCAGCAGGATTAGCCAGTTGTGGCCAAATTCCTTTTGTAGGAACTTATTCAGGATTTATGACGATGCGTGCTTGTGAACAGATGAGAACTTTTGTAGCATATCCTAATTTAAATGTTAAATTCGTTGGAATAAACTCAGGATTATGTGGTGGAGAGAGGGAGGGTGTAACTCATCAGTTTTATGAAGATATAGGAACTTTATCAAGCATACCAAATTTCACAATATTTACACCAGCAGATGCTACTCAGACATATGATGCAGTAAAAAAATCCGCCGAAATTAATGGTCCTGTATATATTAGAGCTGGAAGTGGGAGAGAGGCAGACATATACGAAAAAGGCACCCCCTTTAATATGGATGGTGTTACAGTCTTAAAAGAATATGGTAACGATACATTAGTATTGGCAAGTGGATTTATATTAGATAGAGTTCTCCAAGCTGCCGAGATTCTATTAAAAGAAGGAATAAAAGTTACAGTAGGCGATGTAAATATTTTATACGGATCAAATAATGATAAGTTAATTTCACTTATGAATAATTCAAACAAGATTGTTACAGTAGAGGATCATAATGTAAATGGAGGTCTAGGAAGTTTCATATGTAAACTTGCTTGTGAAAATAAACCTGTAAGTGTAAAACGAATTGGTCTAACAACCTTTGGAGAATCAGGGCCTGCTGACAAATTATTGGATTTTTATGGATTTGGACCTGAAAAAATAGCTGATACAATAAAAGAAAATTTAAAATAAATTATATGGAGGTATTGTTATGAGTAAAATTGTTGTAAGTGTAATTGGTGCTGGTGGAAAGATGGGAACAAGAACAAGTAATAATCTTGCAAAAGCAACGGATGAAATTGAGTTGTATTTTGTTGAGAGTGGAGAAACAGGAATTCAAAACATCCTGAAAAGAGGATTTAAAATCACTCCTATGGAAGAAGCAGTTTTAAAATCAGATGTTATAGTACTTGCGGTTCCAGACTCTGTTATAAATATTGCTAGTAAATCGGTGGTAGACGCAATGCGATCAGGTACAGGTTTAGTAATCTTAGATCCAGCAGCTGCTGTTGCAAAAGAATTAGCTTTAAGAGATGATTGTACATTCGCAATTGCACATCCTTGTCATCCATCATATTTTATTGATCAGGACACATATGAATCCCGACATGACTACTTTGGGGGATTGGGTGGAAAACAAGATATTGTTATGGCTAAGATTCAAGGCGATGACGAAAAATTTAAACTCTGTAGAAGAGTTTCTGAGATTATGTATGGTCCTGTCGAACACAGTTATGTAATGGGAATCAGAGATGTTGCATTCTTAGAACCTACATTAGTGGAACTACTTGGTGCCACATGTCTCTATGCTATGGCAGAAACGGTTAAAGAAGCTGAAAAAAGAGGAATTCAAAAAGAAGCAGCTATTTCTTTTCTTTCAGGACATATTTATAATTTGTCAGCAAATTTTCTCGGATTCTTAGGGGATACGCCCGTTTCAGATGCATGTAAAGTTGCTATAAATTTAGGTAACAAGTTAGTATTAAGAGAAGACTGGAAAAAAATTTGGAATGACGAAGTGCTAGATAATGTCATTGCAACGATGCTACACCCCGAAAATCCGCAGATATAGAGATGAATATTAATATATGATGGAAAATACTGAATATTTTTGAAAAGACTATAGAAAATGAGATCGCTGGAATGTACTTACAGAAATCTAAAAATATAAAAATCGGCTATATTTCAATACAGAATTATAGCCTATTTTTGTATTACTGGTATAAAGTAAGTGTTTAACTAACTTGTTTGGAGGGTATTTTATGATTAGAAATGTAAGTCTTCTTCTAATAGCTCCTGAAGAACGTCTTTAAACATGCCTCCCATTGCGACTAGAATCTCATTTTGTTTGTAAATTTTGTTCACTGATATGACTTCTTAAAATTCCCTTCGAAATATTAGACATTTAACATATCTCAATTATTGCCAAGAAAGAGTACTTTCTATTCTATTTACACAAAATTATTTATAGGACGGAAAGGTATACTTATGATCCTACATTTATAATTCTTTAAAACTTACTACCTGATTTCGAGTTAGGTTATGTACTTTAATGTAATTATAGCTAGTACCATATAAAAACATACAGTTTGTTATCAAAATCTTATCATTGCAGGATTATCTGCAAAGCTGGTGTTTAGAATAATAAATCATATTATTAACAACTTTAAATCACTACTAGAAACTCAATATTTTAATAATTGCAAAAAAAATTAGTAAGAAGAAACTGTTTCCAGTTTCTTCTATGGGGTCAGACCCCGTTACATAAATTAGTAACGGAGTGGTCAATTTATGTTTGCTATCTACATAATAGCCTTTAATTTATCAAGGGCTTTTTTCTTAATTTTTGCATATTGATGGTAAGTTTTATCAGTAGTGCAAGCTATTTCTGTAAGGGAGTGTCCCATAATATAAAATCTCTCTAGTATATAACGTTCAAAAGGCTCAAGTGTATTAAGAGCAACATATAACTTTTCAACCTCATCGTAGGCTATTACTTCATCCTCTAAGGTAAATTCATAATGCTCCTCTGCATCAAAATCTATCATGTTACTGTTTGGGACTTCTCGAAAATGTTTTATTTCTCCTTTTAAAAGGGCTCTGAGATTCATCTTTATTGCATTAATACAATATCCATTAAAGCTGTTGCTGCCTAGTTTATACAGTGCTATAGCTTTTATCACCGAAAGATAAGAATGCTGAATTAGGTCCTGAGTCTCATATCCTGGAATGTGATACCTTGAAGACTCTTTGAATATAAGGTATTTAAACTTTTCAATTATTTCATCTGTAGCTCCAATTTCTTTGTTTTTAGCCTTTTCAACTAGTTTTTCCATAGATAAAGCACCGCCTTCTAATTTTTTATTTAGAATATATTAAATATCATTGCTTTTTAAGCTATTCCAAGTAATTGTTTTTCTAAAATATCAAAATCATATGATCTCTGCTCGTAGTCACAAAAGTTGCTACTTTTCACGTAATTTGTTGCACTATTATTATTGTTACTGCTGCTGTTGCTTGTCCATTGCCTTTGATAGGCAATTACCTGCTCAGCTGTTTTTATACCCTTGCTTATCCAGCTATTTAAGACTTTTGAGATATATTTAATTGTTTTTGCATTGTAATTAACCGCCTCGGTTATAGCCATAATTATGACTTTATCACTTACCTGTTTTGTAAATTCTAATATTTTTTTATATACCAAAGGTGTGATAGCATGTACATTTTCCTCGAATATCTTAATTATAGTTATTAAGCCTTCACTAGCAGCAGAAGTGTTTTCCACTTTAGTTATTACTTTATCCTGAGTCATTACTTCTTCTTTGAAAATTACCTTTTCTTTAGTTATTACTGCTTCTTCTTTAGTTATTACTCTTTGCTCTTTACTTTTTATTCCTTGTTCTTTATTTTTTACTCCTTCTTCTTTACTCCTTATTCTATTACTTAGTAGGGGCTTGGTAGCCCCTACTAAGTAGCTATCTAGGGGCTTCATAATTGATACAATATTCTTAGGCCTTTGGTTATTGGGAAAATAAGGACTTTCTATATGTTCATCAACAAAAATATCTTTAAAAATCTTCTCTACATCTAATTTAGCGTCCTTGCATTTTTCAAATAATATTTTAAGAAATACTTTATTCTTAATTCGGAGTAATTGCTTTTGGATACCAATCACTGCATTATTATTGTTAGGTACATTGTATTTTATCCAATTTAACAACATAATTTCATTTGTAGTTTCACAGAATAATATCTTTTTATAATCACAAAATTTTTTAAGTAACTGATCTACAACCACTATGTCATATCCTGTTTCTATTGCAATGAATTTAGGAGAGATTTCGTAAATTCCACTCTGTGTTGATTTTGTATTCGTTAGAAGATATAAATAAAAAAACTTTTCCTGTGAAGTTAGTTCAAACACAAAACTATCACTCCAAAATTCCGTATATATTTGTCTGTATTTAGCCATTATTTATTCCCCCTAAGATATTAATTACAATTAATTTTACAAACACCCTCGATTCCATACCCTGATTTAAAATTTAAATTTATTCCATTTCATTTACTATACTTTAGTTAATCCTTTGTTTGTAGTTAATGGCATTGGTAAAAAAATATACTCTCTATAATCTACTTGATTATCTGTACACCATTTTATTATCCCATTAAAAAACTTAATCCCTGGAGTGTTTTTCTTAACCAAAACTCTATACACATGTGCTACGTCCACCCCTATAGCTCTAGAAAGTTTTGTATAACTTCTACTGAACTGTACATCCATTAAAAGCTTCAATGCAGCTATATTTAAACCCATTTATATATTCCTCCTTAAAAATTACATTGTTTGTAGTTATTTGCATTATCTGTAAACAATATACCATATATGTTATATACATACAACACTTTTTTAACACAATTATATTATTATCTATATATCATTGACTATAAACAATAAAAAATGTTATAATATGTATGGAAAGAGGTGATTATATGGCTGAATATGAGAATTTTGATTTAGTTACATTTGCTATATTATTAGAAAAAGCTAAAGGTGATCGTTCAATTAATCAATATGCAAATACAATTGGTGTAAGTGCAGCTCATATCTCAAGATTACTTCGTAGTCTAGTAAAAGCACCTCCGTCTCCCGAAACAATTAATAAATTTGCAAGTGGTGCATATAATGAAGTTACATATGGTGAATTAATGCTAGCAGCAGGACACATAGATGAAAAAACTGAGGAAATCTCTACGAGGCAAAAACGAACTCAAACGCTAGAAAACGATAAAAAATTCTTTCAAGTTATTCTATCTGACCTATATACCCGAGATTTTGAGTGGAGCTTAAACAAAACAATTGACGCTCCTGCTGACCTAATGCTTGAAATAACTAACTTGGAATATTCTAAATGGTACATTCAAATAAAAGCTTTTGTTACTTCTAGAACACTCTATAATGTTTATGGTCAAATAGCCTCTATTGAACTTACACCAGATACAAAAATAACTGTAGCCGTTGGAAGTAAAAATGAATTTGACCTTTTATTTAATAATCCGCCGAAATCCTTAAGAGCGAATCTCTACGTAATGCTAATAGATTTAGTCAGTGGAAAAATAACAAAAGAAGAAAAGCTATGCCAATATTAACTTGTCATAGCTTTTTTCTATAGTATATTCAATGGGACTAATATGTTAAAATTTATATTACCCTTAGAATAATAATCTTTATTTTCTTTTTCTAATGTACTTGAAATTAAACTATGCCAATTATCTAAAATAATTATATCTTCTATATCATTTTCAGATATTTCTCCGTTACTTTTATTTTTACATATTATTTTATGAAGTTCAGAATCATAGTTCCCATGTTTATCTTTAGTGATTTTTGATAAATATGTATTATCAAATGATTTAAATAGTCTTTTTACATTTTTATTTTTGTCAATTTTATATTCAGTTTTTTTATTATTCTTCTGTATTTCTTCTAGTGTAGTAATTAAGCTGTTATGAGTATTAACAATTTGTCCCTTCAAACTCTCGATAAACCCAGCATAATTATTTTGTGTATATTCTTCATAAGAGCTTGCCTTATCAATTTTTGTTATTACAACTATTCTTTCTTGTGATTCCGTCATAGTAATATTATTTAATTCTTCCACGAATCTATCATCAACTAATTGTCCACCCGTAGATGCTGGAACAAGTAATATCTTACAATTAACCTCAAGGTTATTCGCTACTCCTTGTTCTACTTTTTTATGACCCAGCACCTCTCTAAACACAACTCCTTTTTTAAATTTTCCAGGTAAATTTAGCTTAGCTTTTTCACCGCATCTAAGTACCAATATTGCTTGTTCAAAAAGTAATCTAAATGATACTATTTCAGTAAACTCTTCTAACCCTTCCTTATATTTATTAAAAATATTCGTAGGTATTATCGTTTTCTCTAAAATGTTCTTATGATTTAAAGCAATTTCATGACGAACTCCATAAAAATTTTTTATTTTTAATTTTGAATATATTACATCTTCAAGAAGTTTAGTGAGATCTTTATTTATTGTGTTGTCTTTTATATAATCTTCAATGTTATTTTTTCGCTTAAAGTCTAGTTGTAAGTCTTTGGCTATTTTCTGAAATTTTTGGAGTAACTTATTAGTTCTAAATAAGTTATAAACGCCTTGAACCAAATTAATATTATAACTTATTTCATTATCTTTACTATACTTAAATCCTGCCTTATTAGCAATATCATTAATGCTTTTTTTAACATCAAATTTGAATTCTGTATCTATACTTAGAGCTACTAAAATTAAATCTCTAATTATGTAACTTTTTGCTCTCGCTTTTAAAAAAAGCTTATTCTTTGTATCTTCAATAATAACTATATCTGTCTGAATAATAGCATCACTTCCTGAGGTCGAAATAGTTTTGCTTAACACTCTTTTACCTTCTTCATCCACAAATTGCTGACAAAAGGTAGTTTTTCCGGCCCCTGTAGTTCCTATTAACTCAATAATGGTAGGTTTTGAAGTTCTAAGTTCTCGTTTATAAAATTTAAAAATATCACTCTCTTCATTAACTTTGCATAAATCATTTACGTTTCCTTTCACTTCCTTATTTCTCATAATGTCCCCCTAAGTTGAATGATTAAATTATATATAATAATCTATACAAATTCATAATATTTGATAATGTGTAATTATATTCTATATAAGTTCCATATTCCCTCTATTTTGAATTAAAATCGATTAATTGTTTTTAATTTGTAGCATTAAAGAGAATTTATCACAAAGTAGCATATATATAAATTAAAACCCTAAAGGAGGAATCATAAATGGACAAGACCCAAATAATAAAAAGTCTCATCCCAGGAGCTCTACTATCCTATGAAAAATACAACATACTACCATCCCTAACCATAGCTCAAGCCATACTAGAAACAGGCTGGTTGCAGCATGTTAAAGGTAATAACATCTTCGGTATAAAATGGACAGCAGGTTGTGGATATGAAGTTCAAGAATTTAACACTCATGAATTTATAAGTGGT
>NZ_DATCQT010000064.1:0-2332 GCF_036569345.1 Clostridium sp. | reverse complement strand
ATGAGAAGATTTTTGATGCATGTTTTACCAAGAAAGTTTGTTAAAATTAGACACTATGGAATTTTAAGCAATAGGAATAGATCAACTAAACTTCAAAGATGCAAAGAACTTACAGGTGCAGTAGAAAGTAAAAACCAAAATCCAAAAGTTAAGTTAAATGCAGCAGAACTTCTTTTTAAGCTGACAGGAATAGATATAAATATTTGTTCTTGCTGTGGCAAGGGTGAAATGGTTACAAAAGAGAAGTTGAATCGCCAAAACTATTCTCCGCCAGGAGAAATAAATAAAATAGCATAAATTCTTTATTTGGGGGGAGGGGGGAAATTACGTCTATTTTTTGCAGACAATCTAAAATAATGAGGATTATGGGTACAATTGTGGAAATTACAGTTAGTTAAAACTAATTTCAGAAAGAGGAGAAAGATTGAATCTCCATAGTAGAGCTAACGCGGCATCGTTCAATAGCTCGTTTCAGACATTGAGCAACTTTCGTAGCTATCATCACTTAAGTATATACTTAGGATGATAGCTTTTATCGGCTCAACATCTGAATCCGAACCTGTTCAGTTCACGACATTTGTCTTTTTCCATCCATATTATATTAAATGGTTTTTATCGCACAATTAACGAAACAAGTGGCTTAAGCATAACTTAATATATTTTCTTCTTACCATTCAATAATAATTCCACCATGAGTAAGTCCCCCACCAAATCCGTAAAGTTGTATCTTATCATCTGAAGCTACTTTGCTTTCTTTTAATGCTAGCCAAATAGCTAGAGGAATAGACGCACTTGAGGTATTTCCGAATTCTATTACACTAACTAAAGTTTTCTCGGTATTGCCTTCACAAAAGAGGTATAAAATAGGATTGATTTAATAACATGATTTGTAAGTTTAATATTATAAGATTTGGAACTATAATTAAGTAAAGACGGAATCTTCTTAAATGTGAATTAATGGAAGTGTAGGCGTAAAGCTTACAGAAGGTTACAATGGAGATTTAACTTTAAGAGAGAATATGTAATGAGAAAAAAGTCAAAGAATGATTTAAGCTTTATGGGTAGCATACTTGTTATAACAGTTTATGTATTTATTGGATTTCAAGACGGTAAAGAGTTAGAGAAAAAATTAATTAAGAGAAGAAAAAAATAGAATATTATTATTTATAATAATGACAAGTTAATCCAATATACATTTATACTCAATATTGTATAACATGTCCAAAAATAAAAAAAGAAGCCTTTAAGCTCCATATTATTGCATATTTATTTTATTATTTTACCTTAATAGAAAACTCTTTATCTGTTATAATTCCCTCATCTAATAATTCTTTATATTTCATAATCTCATCTGTTACTCTTTGTTGATTACCCTCTAATTCCAATAACCTCACCCCAATTATATTGTACTATATTATCATTGCGTGGACTTTTATGTACCACTTTTTCATTTTACCACGCTTTTACTTTTTTGAATATATGCTGTAAGCCAATGTTACGCGTTGAATTCTATAAGCTATAAGCCAATAAAAATGTTGTCGATGTAATATCATTGAATGGATTAATTGCCTGATTTATGTAATGTTTTTATAAATGATATTATTAGCCTTCAAATCTAAAAATATATAAGAGTAGAATATTTATAAATTGGTCATTTTTTTTATTTACAAAAAATTTTCTTTAATCTTTACAATATCGTCCTCAGGTACTGGTTTATATCCCTTTATCAATTTTCTTCTTTATAAATTTTCTTTATATTAAGTCTTTTTTAATAGATTCAATTAAATCTAAAAATTCTTCTAAGCATTGATTTACCTTGATTGATTACTAATTTACTTTTTAATTTAGTCAACTTTATTTTTGTATAGACAGCCATTAGCTTTCAAAATTTAAATATGCTATAATACATTATTGCTTTTTTTCGACAAGTAATGCAACGATTTTCAGGGTATATAGTTTCGAAATTGAGCTTAGATAGTAACACAATAAGAGGATATAAATATGGAGTTCTATGGGTATGCTCTTACGCCTTGTAGAGTATAACGCACATATATTACCTCGCACCCAAACTAAAAGGAGTGATTTGATATTTTAAAAAATAACATTAAAAAAGGGATAACTGCGATAGTTATATTAATTTCTTTATCAAATGTTAGTCCCCTTGTAATTACTACAAAGGCTGTTGATCTAACATCAAATTCTACAGTATCTACGACTACTAACAATCCTACTATAATAGATGCTGGGAAATATAACTTGGATGTTACAGGCACATCAGATACCTCAGTACAATTTCAAAAAATGGTGAACTCTTTACCGAGCGGCAGTGCAA
>NZ_DATCQT010000063.1:0-6550 GCF_036569345.1 Clostridium sp. | reverse complement strand
ATCAAACTCTCAATTTAAAAGTTTACACTTTTCATTTGAAATGATTAATCTGCGCCAACTGTTAAGTTGGTTAAGCAACCGTTAGGTTGGATTCGCAAGCTCATTACAATACTTTTTAGTTTTACAACTAAAATTTACTTTATACTAAAGTAATTAACTGGTTAAACAAAATATTATTTCGTTCTTTACCTATTCTCTGTTTAATTTTCAAAGACCAATTCCATTTGTCATCATGTGACGACCTCTACTATTTTACTGTTTAACTTTAACATTGTCAATATAATTTTCTATTTATTTAAATTATTATTTAAATTTTAAAAAACAATTAACTTTTAAATTAAACCTCTGTTGTTACTCATTCATAACGACAAGATGTATTGTATCAAATCTATTAGATACTGTATTAACTATAACTCTATCTCTCCATAGATTATGATAATATTTCTTTACTTATCTTTATTTTCCTCTAATTTACTGCTTAAGATACACTAGGTTAGTTATATTCTGTTGTAAATTAAAAAAAGTACTTATTTGAAGTTATTTCAAATAAGTACTTTTATATTATAATCTTCTATTTTATAATTTATTTCATTAAATTATTTATCATTAGGCTCATCATCTGTTTCTGAATTATATTCCTCATTAACAGAAGTTTCTTTAGTATCTTCTTGAACAGAATCTACTTCATTCTGCAAAGGTTTCACTTCTTCTTGATTAGAATCTTCGTCTGTAACAATTACATCACTACAATTTATTTTAGCTATAGCAACTATATTATCTCCTTCACCATTCTTCATCAAAGTTACTCCCATAGTATTCCTACTTGTAGTTGATATTCCAGCTACGCTTAATCTTATAACAATACCATTACTGTTTATAAGTATCATTTCGTCTCCATCTTTTACTATTCTAGCACCAACAAGTTTTCCTGTTTTATCTGATACCTTATAGGTTATTACTCCCTTACCACCTCTATGTTGAAGTGAATATTCAGAAACTAACGTTCTCTTTCCAAAACCATTTTCACTTATAACTAAAAGTTCTTCTTCAGGTGTAACAATGTTCATAGACACTACAATATCTTCTTCTCTTAAAGTTAATGACTTAACTCCAGTTGCAGTTCTTCCCATAGGTCTTACATCTTTTTCACTAAATCTAATAGAATAACCATTTCTCGTAACAAACAGCATTTCGCTATCTCCATTAGTTATTGCAGCTCCAATTAGTTCATCATCTTCTCTTAAATTTATTGCATTTAAACCATTTTTTCTTATAGATGAATATTTATCAAGTGATGTTTTCTTAATTAAACCATGTTTTGTTCCCATTACAAGATAATTATCCTCAGCAAACTCTTTAAGAGATATAACTGCTTGAATCTTTTCATCATTAGCTAAAGGTATAATGTTTATTAAGTTTGTTCCTTTAGCTGTTCTTCCACCTTCTGGAATCTCATATGCTTTCAATTTAAATGATTTTCCCTTATTTGTGAAGAACAAAATATTATTATGAGTAGTAGTTATAAAGATATGTTCTACAAAATCGTCTTCTTTTGTAGTTACACCCTGTATTCCTCTTCCACCTCTTCTTTGCGCACTATAAGTATCTGCTGGTAACCTCTTTATATAACCTGCATGAGTTAGGGTTATTACAATATCTTGCTCTTGTATTAAATCTTCCTCATCTATGCTATATGGATTTTTCTCTATTGCAGATCTTCTAGTATCACCATATTTATTTCTAATTTCTATAAGCTCTTCTTTAATTATATTTAATAATACTGTTTCATCTGCTAATATTTCTTTTAAGTAATTAACAAGTTTAATTAATTCATTATACTCATCTTCAATTTTACCTCGTTCAAGACCTGTAAGTCTTCCAAGCCTCATTTCAACAATAGCTACAGCTTGTTTTTCTGATAAATCAAAAGCATTCATTAAACTTTCTCTAGCTTCACTAATGGTTTTTGATGCTCTTATCAAACGAATTACTTCATCGATATGGTCGAGTGCAATCTTAAGACCTTCTAGTATGTGAGCTCTTGCTAGTGCTTTATCAAGATCGAATTGAGTTCTTCTTCTTACCACATCTTTTTGATGTTCTAAATAATAAAATAGAACTTGTTTTAAATTTAAAGTCTGAGGTTCATTATTTACAAGAGCTATCATTATAACTCCAAAAGTATCTTGCATCCTAGTATGTTTAAATAATCTATTTAATACTATATTTGGATTTGCATCCCTTTTTAGTTCTATAACAATTCTCATACCTTCTCTATCTGATTCATCTCGAAGATCTGATATTCCATCTATCTTTTTATCTTTTACTAAATCTGCAATACCTTCTATAAGTTTTGCTTTATTAACTTGATAAGGTAATTCTGTTACTATTATTGCATTTCTACCTTTATTCTCTTCAATATCTGTTTTAGCTCTTACGAGTATTCTTCCTCTTCCTGTTTCATAAGCACTTTTTATTCCAGCTCTTCCGAGGATTATTCCTCCTGTAGGAAAGTCTGGACCTTTTATTTTTGTCATTAAATCACTTATAGTAACTTCTGAGTCATCAATCATCATAAGCACGCCATCTATAACTTCTATTAAGTTATGAGGAGGTATGTTTGTTGCCATACCTACTGCAATGCCAGTAGACCCATTAACTAAAAGATTAGGAAATCTTGATGGCAAAACTGATGGTTCTTTTTCTTCTCCATCAAAGTTAGGAATGAAATTTACTGTATCTTTATTAATATCTCTAAGCATTTGAGTTGTAATTTTACTCATTTTAGCTTCTGTATACCTCATTGCTGCTGCTGAATCACCGTCTACAGAACCAAAATTACCATGACCATCAACCAAAGTACATCTTTGGGAAAAGTCTTGAGCCATTCTAACTAATGCTCCATATACAGCAGTATCACCATGTGGGTGATACTTACCTAAAACGTCTCCGACAATTCTTGCACACTTTCTAAATCCCTTTTCTGGTGTTAAGCCCAGTTCATGCATAGAAAATAATATTCTTCTATGAACAGGTTTAAGTCCATCACGTACATCTGGAAGAGCACGACTTACAATAACACTCATAGCGTAATCTATATAAGATTTTTTCATTTCATATCTTATATCAATAGGTTTAATTTTTCCCTGATTATTAATCATGTTACACCTCTTTAAACAAAATATTTTAATGTATAACTATATATCTAAGTTAAGCACACCTTTAGCATTTTCCTGTATAAACTCACGACGTGGCTCTACTTTATCACCCATGAGAATAGTGAATATTTCATCTGCTGCCATTGCATCCTCAACATGTACCTGAAGCAAAGTTCTTTCCTCAGGGTTCATTGTTGTATCCCAAAGCTGTTCTGGATTCATTTCCCCAAGACCTTTGTATCTTTGTATATCAGTGCTACTATCTTTTCCACCAAATTCCACAAGTGTCATTTCAAGCTCTTTTTCGGTATATACGTAATGCTCTTTTTTACCTTTAGATACTTTAAATAGTGGAGGTTGAGCTACATACACATGCCCTTGTTCTACTAATTCCTTCATGTATCTATAGAAAAATGTTAGCAGTAAAGTTCTAATATGTGCTCCATCTACATCCGCATCTGTCATTATAATAATACGATCGTATCTTATTTTTGTTACATCAAAATCTTTTCCTATACCAGCACCAAAAGCAGTTATCATTGCCCTAATTTCAAGGGACGCTAGCATTTTATCGATTCTTTGTTTTTCAACATTCATTATTTTTCCTTTAAGAGGAAGTATAGCTTGGAATTTTCTATCTCTGCCTTGTTTTGCAGAACCACCAGCTGAGTCGCCTTCGACCAGATATATTTCACATTCCATAGGATCTTTCGATGCACAATCTGACAATTTACCTGGAAGAGTAGTTGATTCTAGTATTGACTTTCTTCTTGTAAACTCTCTTGCTTTTTTTGCTGCTTCTCGTGCTCTAGCAGCATTTAATCCTTTATCTATTATATTTTTACCAAGCTGAGGATCTTCTTCTAAAACATTGCTAATTGCCTCACCAACTATGCTATCAACTATGCCTCTTACTTCACTATTTCCAAGCTTAGTTTTTGTTTGACCTTCAAATTGAGGATCAGTAAGCTTAATAGATATTACAGCTGTTAGACCTTCTCGAACATCTTCACCTGATAGATTTTTATCATTTTCTTTTAAGTAATTAAATTTTTTAGCATAGTCATTAACTACTCTTGTTAATGCTGACTTAAACCCAACTAGGTGAGTTCCACCCTCTACAGTATCTATATTATTTGCAAATGAAAATATATTTTCTGTGTATGTATCATTGTATTGCAGAGCTATTTCAACAACGTAATCATCTTTACGCCCTTCCATGTATATTGTCTCGTGAATTGTTCCTTTATTTCTGTTTAAATAATCTACGAAGGATTTTATTCCTCCCTCATACAAAAATTCTTGATTTTTATCTACTCGCTCATCTGAAAGAGTTATTCTTAAACCTTTATTTAAAAAGGCCAATTCGCGAAGTCTTTGAGACAAAGTTTCGTAATCAAAATTGATTTCTTCAAAAATCTCTGGGTCTGGTGTAAAGAATACTTTTGTTCCATGCTCCTCGGTTGTTCCTATTTTTACAAGTGTGCTTGTAGTTTTTCCCCTTGCAAAAGTTTGTTTCCATATATCGCCATCTACTTTAACTTCTACTTCACAAACTACAGATAGTGCATTAACTACAGATGAACCAACACCATGAAGCCCACCTGATACTTTGTATGCTCCACCACCAAATTTTCCACCTGCATGAAGCACTGTCATTATAACTTCTACTGTTGGTATTTTCATTTTATGATGTATTCCTACTGGCATACCACGACCATCATCAATAACTGTTATAGAGTTATCTTTATGTATAATTACATTAATATTTTTACAAAAACCTGCCAATGCTTCATCTATGCTATTATCTACAATCTCATAAACTAAATGATGAAGTCCGCGAATACTAGTGCTGCCTATATACATACCAGGCCTTTTTCTTACTGCTTCTAATCCTTCAAGTACTTGTATTTGACTCTCGTCGTAAACATTATTTATTTCCATGTATATCCTCCTAACTTACTCTAAAGCTCATAATATACAGTTTCTGTTCTCTTGCATAAAGTTGAAGATGATATTGGTGATAGATATATTTTACTTTTTTTGTCTACTTCAGCAATTACAAAAGATTTAGCGATATTGTTTGTTATTCGCTCTACAAAACCATCTTCTTCAGCCATTCTTAAAAACTGGATAGTGTCTGAGCTATACATAGTAGTTTCCATGTCAAATATACCTATAATGTCTTTTATAGGAACTACTACATTTTCTCCCAAATGTAAAAACATATTATATCCTCCTTAATAATCCATAATATTTTATTCGGAATTATGTAATTTCTTTTAATTCTCCTGACATAACTTCGAATATTCTACTTTCAGCATTTAAATATTTTCTTATGTTGTTAACTCCTGTACATGTAATTAACGTTTGAACTTCTTTTATTGAATTTAATATATATTCTTGCCTTTTTGTATCTAATTCAGACAATACGTCATCAAGTAATAATACCGGGTATTCTCCTGTTAGTTCCTTTATTATTTCTAGTGCTCCAAATTTGATCGTTAAGACACAAGTTCTCTGCTGCCCTTGTGAACCAAATATTCTAGCATCTATGTCATTAATATCTATAGAAAAATCGTCTCTATGTGGTCCTATTGATGTAGTTCTTGTTTCTATATCTCTTTTTCTATTTTTACATAAAAGCAAATAAAAATTTTCTTCTATGTTATCTAACTGCTTAATAGGTGTTAAATACTTAATTTCAATTATTTCGCTTTTAGAAGTTATATTGCTATGTATTACTTTCCCTAATCTGTTTAATTTTTCTATATAATTTATTCTGTCTCTTATTACAATTGCCCCAAATTCACTAAGTTGTTTATCATATACGTCTATAATATCACTATCTGTGTTCCACTTTCTTATAGCCAAGTTTCTCTCATTTAAAACTTTTTTATATTGGGTTAAATTATAATAATATCGCCTGCTTAGCTTACAAAGCTCAATATCTAAGAATTTCCGTCTATATGAAGGTGATTCTTTAACTATATTTAAGTCTTCAGGAGAAAACATAATCACATTAAAGTTTCCTACTAATTCAGACATTTTCAGAATTTTTATAGAATTTATATTAACGCCTTTTTTACCTTCTTTAAAAATCTTTATTTCTATTTTTTTATCGAGTCTTGTTTTACATACATAAAGTTTTATATATGCATCACTGCCATTCCAATTTATTAATTCCTTATCTTTATTAGTTCTGTGAGACTTAGCAAGGCTGCAATAATAAATTGCTTCTAAGATATTTGTTTTCCCTTGTGCATTATCTCCTACAAATACATTAGTACCCTTATTAAATTCTATAACTAATTCATTATAATTCCTGAAATTTTTAAGCTGTAAATATTTTATATGCATACAATCACCTATTATGATTATAACATATATAT
>NZ_DATCQT010000062.1:0-9868 GCF_036569345.1 Clostridium sp. | reverse complement strand
TATTGGGGATAATTTTTTAAAATAAATACCATTATTCTACTGTTTTATATAGTTTTTTGTTATTGTTAGACAGACTCACGTACGGTTCTGTGAGAGGAAAGAAGTCGGGAAATTTATTCCCGACTTTTACCTACTCGATTAGCTGATTTCATATATCTCATATTAACATGTGAATAAATTATGATTGATGAGAATCACAATGTCCAGAGCAACCATTACAGGACTTGGTACCACCGCTTGAACAATCTTTCTTATCACTTTTAGTAAGTACTGTTTTAATCCAAAATCTAGAATCACTATATGCTATTGTGAGTTCATTAATGTTTTCTAGGAGAGATTCATCATATAATATTTGCAAATCACCAATGTTGTTTCTAATATCTCCTGTCTTAAAATTGTCTAAATAAATATCAACTTTTGCAGTTTTACAACAACCGTCGGTGAACACAAATCTTGCGCTATCATATGTTTTATCAAGTTTAATCATTTCTAGAAGCACGTCAAGTGCAACTTTTGAAAGTTTAATTTTTAAAGGCAGTTCCATAAAGTCCTCCTAGCATTTCTCTTTGGTATAGTAATTATAGAAATATTATTACACAAGTGTAAATATTTTTACCCAAGGGTAAATATTTTTACCCAAGTGTCTCAGAATATTGATTTAGTAAACTTTGCTTTAGGTTCCATAAATTCCAAGAAAGGTCCACATAATATGCATGAGGATTGTCAAATCTTAAAACCTCGGGCCATAGTTTAGAGACTTCGTGATTAGAAAATGCTTTTATCTGCATAACAGACGGAGACTCATAAACTAGTTGACCATTATCAAATAGTTTAACCAAAAGTTCTTTAATATAGTAATGTTTAAGATTTCTTTTTTTCCAAGTATAAATTGGATTAAATATTTCAAGTGGTCTAGTTACATCAATTTGCTCATCATGCAAGGTAATCAAATCAGCAATTGCCTTGTTTGTTCTGTTATCAAATATCCTGTATAATTTTTTAAAAGCAGGATTAATTATTTTTTCTGCATTCTCGCTAATTTTAATTTTTGGTATTATTACACCGTCATTCTCAGCAGCAACGAGTTTATAAACACCGCCAAATACAGGTTCTGATCTGGCAGTAATAAGTCTTTCGCCAACACCAAAGTTATCAATTTGTGCTCCGTTTTCTAAAACCCCGGTTATTATATATTCATCAAGAGAGTTAGAAATTGTAATTTTCACATCTGAGTAGCCAGCTTCATCAAGGATTAATCTAACTTTTTTGGTTAGATAAGTAATATCTCCACTATCAATTCTAATTCCCACAGGTCTTTTTCCCATAGGTTTAAGTACTTCATCAAACACTTTTATAGCATTTAGCACACCTGAGTTTAACACACTATAGGTATCTATAAGAAGTACGCAGTTATCAGGGTAGGTTTTTGTCCAAGCTTTAAAGGCTTCATATTCAGTATCAAATAGTTGTACCCAGCTATGTGCCATAGTTCCAAGCGCTGGAATATTAAACATTTCCTCAGCTATAGTACAAGCAGTTCCAACGCAACCACCAATAACAGCAGCACGAGCTCCATATATAGCTCCATCATAACCTTGAGCACGACGAGATCCAAATTCCATAACAGGTCTACCTTTTGCTGCTCTACATATTCTACTTGCTTTAGTAGCTATTAAGGTTTGATGATTTATTGTTAGTAGAACCATTGTTTCAACAAATTGAGCTTGAACGATAGGCCCCCTAACTGTAACTAAGGGTTCCCCTGGAAAAACAGGATAACCTTCAGGAATAGCCCATACATCACATGAAAATTTAAAATTGCTTAGGTAATCAATAAATTTTTGGGAAAATGTATTTTTACTTTTTAAATAAGATATATCATCATCAGTAAAATTCAATTTAGAAAGATATTCAATTAATTGTTGTACCCCAGCCATAACGCAATATCCGCCACCATCAGGTATTCGCCTAAAAAACATATCAAAGTAGGCAATTTTATCCTCAACGTTATTATCTAAGTAACCGTTTGCCATTGTTAGTTCATAGAAGTCTACGAGCATTGTTAGGTTTCGTTCATTCCTCACATTAAAATCTTTTGAGTAATCCATAATTTTTTCCCCTTTGAAATTTAATAAAAGTATATAATAGAGTTATAGCACAATTACATTTTAATGTAATTATAGGATTATTACAATAGTAATTTGGGTATAGAAAGAATGTATAGTATATAAAAAGTAGATTGATGAAGTGGAGAAAAGTATAATATGAATGATAAAGTAGGCATCAAAAAAACACATGCAAACCTAAGCAAAGAGCAGAGGGAGGCTGTCTTTTCTAGTAGTAGAAATTTACTAGTTACAGCAGGCCCAGGTAGTGGTAAAACGGTAGTTATTGTTAATAGGATTGTTCATTTAATAAATGAACAAAATATTAAACCTAAAAATATTATAGTAATTACCTTTACAAGAGCTGCAGCTATTAATATGAAGAATAGATATGTTGCTATTAATGGAAAAGAAAGGGTACCATTTTTTGGAACTTTCCATGGTTTGTTTTATAAAATTCTTAAAAATTATTATGGGGATATAAATATAATAGATACACTAGATGTATATAAACTCATAAAAAATGTACTTATGTCATATCTGGACGAGGTAGGAGATGAAAAGGTAAAGGAAGTCATAAATAACATTTCTGTATTTAAAACAAGTGGTGATTTAATAGAAAATTTCACTCCAAGTATTGATAAAGGAATATTTATAGCAGCCTATAATATTTATGAGCAATATAGGAAGGAAAAGAACTTATTGGATTTCGATGATCTTCAAATTGGATGTAAAGATTTATTTATAAAAAATTACACAATACTTCAGGGATATAGAAAATTGTTTAAGCATATTTTAATTGATGAGTTTCAAGATTGTGATTCTATGCAAGTTGAAATACTAAAACTTTTAAATGAAGAAAATTCTATCTTTGCAGTAGGTGATGAGGATCAATGTATTTATGGTTTTAGAGGGTCCAATCCTCAGTGTATGGTTGATTTTTCAGAGCATTTTGTAGGGGGAGGGAAGTTACCCCTGTCTACTAACTATAGATGCCCAAAGAACATAGTGGAAATATCCATGAATGTTATAAAAAATAATAACATGAGAAATGAAAAAAATATAACAGCATTTAAGGATCAAGATGGCAGCATTGTTGTACTTAATAATGTGAATGAAAATGCGCAAGCTGGAGAAATTAGTAGCATAATTCAAAAATATATGGATAATAATGAATATGAATATGGAGAAAATGCAATATTATACAGAACAAATGTAGAATGCAGAAGTCTAATAGATGTGTTTATTAAAAAAAGAATACCTTTTAAGCTAATGGACAAGGAATATGACTTCTTTCAACATTTCATTTGTAAAGACATAATTGCATATTTAAAATTAAGTATTGATAAAGGTGATAGAAATAGCTTCACTAGGATAATTAATAAGCCATTTAGATATATAAGCAAATTAAATTTAGATAAGTTAAAAAGAAATAATGCACGCGAAGATTGTTTTGAAATGTTAAAGGAAATAGAAGATATACCTGTGTTTCAAATGAAGATGTTAGATAAGTTGAAAAAAGATATACATTTTTTAAATAAAATTTCTTTAGAAAGCGCTATAGATAATCTAGTTCTGAGTATAGGATATCATGATTACATTAAAGAATATTGTACTAAATTTAAGATTGATTTAGGTGAGATGGAGGATGTTATTGACGAGTTTAGACAATCAGCGGAGGGGTATAGCTCTATAATAGCTTTTCTAGCACATATAGAACAGGTTAAAGAAGAGATCAGCAAACATAAGAAAAACATTGATGAAGATGCGGTAATATTCAGTACAATTCATGGCGTCAAAGGTATGGAGTTTAAAAATGTATTTTTGATTAATTGTAATGAAGATAACATACCGCATGTAAATAGCATAGAAAATAACTTAGAAGAAGAAAGAAGACTGTTTTATGTAGGAATTACAAGAGCCATTGATAATGTTTGGATATGTATTTCTAAAAACGTAAAAGGAAAGGCGAAAGAAACCTCACGATTTATTAAGGAATGTAATATTATAGGCGTAACTGGAGCAGAATTACCTTTTAAAGAAGGGGATGCGGTGCTTCATAAAAGTTTTGGAAGTGGAATAGTAATGTCCATTACAGATAAAGATTTAGAGATTAAGTTTGAGGGAGATATTATAAGGAAATTTGATACTAATGTATTGTATAATAACTCACTAATAACAAAAGTGGAATAAGGTAAAACATAAGGAATTCTAAAACATATTTTAAATATAAAATAGGATTAAAAGAGTAATAAGTAATAAATAACATCAAAAATGGTGATAAAATTATTCAGTAACTCCATACACGCAATCTGTAAATTTAACGTTGGAGGTATGGAATAATATTATGGCAAAAATCAAATTAAAAAACATGAGGAATGGAAACAAAAAGACAATAAATGAGTGTCATGAAGAATATTTAAATTACTGTATATCAATTGGACAAGCAGATAAAACTATTGAGAGTAAAATAAGATTTTATAGATTCGTATTACCAAAGATTGTTATTATAGATGAATCAATAGAAACTCTAACGAAAAAGAAAATAGAAAATCAAGTTATTTTTTACAGGAAAAATGGGTATAAAGGAAATACATATAAGTCATTTGTAATTAAAGTGAGGGCATTTCTGACATTTTGTTTTGATAACCATTATCTAGTTAAATTCGATGTAAAGATTCCGACAGTGGATTCAGAGAAGAAAATAGTTTATAAAGAAGATGAATTGGCTTTATTGCTAAAGAAACCTAATTTAGATGATTGCTTGATAGGCGATTACAAAGGTTGGGTAATTGTTAATTTTCTGTTAGGTACAGGTTGCAGGTCAGAAACACTACTAAATGTAAAATTACAAGATATTAGGTATTCAGAAGACTTAATATTATTTACGCATATGAAGACTAGAAAACAAATACTAATTCCATTAAGTCCTACATTGAAATTAGTATTAAAGGAATATGAGGAAGTTATGAATTTTAATCCTGATGATTACTTATTTGCTAAATTAGATAAAGTCAAAATGTGCTATGATACTTTACATCAAAATATATCTAATTATTTCAAGAATAGAAATGTAAAGATGCGTGGAGTAAATACTTTTAGAAATACTTTCGCCACTTTATTTATTAGGAATCATGGTGATATTTATAGATTAAAAGTTGTGCTAGGACACTCCAATATAAAAACAACCGAGAAATATATTAATCTATTACCAGTAGATATGACTGAGGATATATGTAGATTTAATCCATTAGATGTTTTAAATAGAAAGAATTCTAAGGTAAGGATGAAGATAAGATGAAGCCATAAAGTAGTAATACAGAATATCATTTTAAATATAAAAAAAGATACAAAGATTAAAGATACTTAATTTATTTGTATCTTTTTTTATATTTAAAATAATAGTAATGGTGATAGATATATAACATAAATTATAGTGAATTTATGTTATAATATAAAGAAAAAGTAAATTATGGGGGGAAAATCAGATGAAAAAGGTTAAGATAATTATGGCTAGTGGAAATGAGTATTTTTGTAATAATTTATGTTTAGAGGATGTTATAAAAATTGTAACAAACGAAGATGGTACATTTAAAGTTAGAAGTGTGTTATTAACTGGAGAAGATATGACTAATAGAATTTTGATTAATCCATTACAAGTGTCAAGTATCGAAGAACATGATTAATAGAGTGGAGAAAAATCTAAAATCATATAAAGAGGAATCATAAAATGAATAATGCTATCAAACGTATAGAGCAGGAGCGTAAAAAATATGCAAAAGACTGGTGTGTAGATGCAAAAAAGTTTACAGAAGATAAAGATTATGAATGGATGGAGAGCATAATTAAAAGTTATAAGATGGTTATAGAAATTGGGTGTGGAGATGGTAGTAGCACCCTAACATTATGCAACGCAGGGCATAATATAGTATCTATAGACGAAAATATTGAATGTTTAAAATTAACTAAAAATAAATTAGAACTAGCGGGTTATAGTGTTTCGCTAATAAAAAGAGAGTCTTTGTTAATTTTGAATCCCAAAAAATATAAAATCAATTATTCTAGAATTGATTCTGATATTAATGAAAAATCAGTCTTGCTTATTCAAGGGGATATAATTGAAGATAGAAATTTATTACAATGGTTAAAGGATAATAGACCCTACGATGCAATCGTATGTTGGTTGATAGGCACACATGGTTATCGAATATTTAATGATATTATATCCGATAGAAGGATTAAAACACCAGGTGATTATAGACTTACAGTGCAAAATAGAGTATACGAAATAGCGGATGAATTACTTAGAAGTAATGGAGTATTGCAGATTGTTGATAGAGGAGAAACTCCGGACAAAGCTAGTATAAAAGAAGATTTTATTGAATCACATAAAGATCAAGCAAGTGTTACTTCATTAATAGTTAATTCTTTAGCATATAGAAATTATGATAATAACATAGACAATGGGACTAGAATGAATGTTACAATTGGAAATAAAATGGAAATAATCACTAAATTGCCTAATGGATCATTTATATCTGTTATTTCTGTTAAACCGTAACAAAGGATACAAGCTTGGAAGGCTGTAGCAGGGAGAATTGGATATTTAATAATGTATTTGTTCTGAATACTTATGTATAAAACATAGAAGAAGGAGATGGCATTGAGATGAGGGAAGAAAACATTACTTGTTCAAAATGTGGTGCAGAATATGAATTACATCGTCATAGAATACCTATGAGAGATAAGGATTCTGAAACATGTTATTTTTGCAATACTACTTTAATTTCTTGGAATGGAGGAGTAATGTATAGCACAAAACTAATTAAAAAAGGAAATATAGATAAGTAAATAATTGAAAACTCATTCGCGGGGATAGTTTTCAATTATTTTAACTTAGATAATGACTAATGACGAGGTGAGTATATGGTTAAAATTAAAAAAGATAATTATGAAAGAGTTGAATTGACCTTTGCTAAAGATAATAAACTTGAAATTGATGTTTATAATTTTATTTTAGAACAAAGCAAAATGACAGGTAAAAGCAGATATGTTAAAAACCTTATATATGAAGAGATGAAGAAGACTACTGAGAAGTAGTCTTTATTTTTTTTCTTTAACATTTAATTTACTAAAAGTTAGGAAACATTTACGGAAATAATACATAGTATATATTAAGAAATGAAAGAGATGGAGGATAAACGATGAAAAAGGATTCTCGAATAATTCAAGTAAGTTTCAAGAAAACAACTAGAGATATTAAAATATATAGTTATGTAAATGCATTAGAAGAAATGAGTGATTTTGTAAAGGATGCATTGGAGGTTTACATCAAAAAATTAGATTGTGAAGGTAGAAATTAATGGATTTAATAACCGATTTTATAATAGATAATATAACAAAAATAATGTTGGCAGGGGTTGCTCTTAGTGTACCAATTGTAATTAATTATAAAAAGAAACATCAATTTAATTTACAAACAGTTTTTTTAACTACCCAGTTCAAGACTAAATTCAAAAAACATCAAAATAATTTCAATGAACAGTTTAAAGAAGGTCATAGTCTATTTAAATAGGTGGTGATGGTATGAATGCAAAAACTAAATTTATAAATAAAATCAAATCAACAAAATTAAATAAGTTTAGAAATAAAATTAAGGTGAAAATGAAACAAACATCTTCAGCTAAATTGTTACAAGAAGCTAAGAATAAAAAATCTCAAGAAACTAAGGAAATCAATAAATTTATATATAATTGGATTCAATTAATGGCATTTTGCCACCTAGACAATGATATGGACGAAACTTTTTCACTAACAGAAATTAAAAAAACTACGTATGGATTCAAATGTAATATTAATATTGTAAATGGACTTAGCTTTTCAAAATTAGAAAGTGAAGAAATGATAAAAACAATAGAAAATAATTTAGGGTGCAAATTTATTACAACTTCTATACCAAAGGCACAACACTTAAAAGCAGAGTTTATTATGAGTGATATTCCCTCAATAGATTTTGAACCTTATATTGATGCTAAAGGAAAGAAATTAGCACCATATCAGATATATGTAGGTACTGGAATTGATGGAACTCCATTGTTTGTAAATATGTTGGACTATCCTCATTGTCTTATTCAAGGTGCAACAGGAATGGGAAAAACAAAACTCATTGATTCAATAATTACAAATTTAATCGTTTCTAACTCTCCTGAAGATTTAAGCCTGTATTTTATTCAGGTGGATAAAAGTGATCAGATTATTTATAGGAAGTGTAAGCATTCAAAAGCCTATGGAGATGATATTTACAAAGCTCTCGCCATTGTTAATTATTTAAAGGCAATTGTAGATGCAAGGGATAAAATTCTGAGACCATTCATTGAAGACGGAATCTGTGAAAATATATTTGCATTTAATAAAGTTTGTAAGAAATATAATCAAAATAAATTTAGTTATATATATCTTGTCATAGATGAATTCTCCTCCCTAATGCCCTCGAGTGAATCGGCTGATAAAGATAAAAAAGCTATAAAAACTGAAATTCAAGAAAGTATGGAGAGATTAATTGCTATAGGTAGATATGTTGGAATTTATGTAGTTATAGGACTCCAAAGAGCCACGATAGATAAAATACCTTCCTTTTTAAAGGCAAACTCCAACACTATCATTACATTTAAGGTTAATAATAGAAAGTCCTCAGAGGTGGCTATAGACTCGAATGAAGCTACTGAACTATTACCTAGAGAATTTATTGTAAAAACAAGTAAAAAAATACTGGGAAAAACTACTACACTCTATCCATCAACTATTCTTGATTATATAAAACCTTTTAGAGTTACAAATGCACAATATCAAGATTTTAATTATCTTAGTTGGTTTAATCCTGAAGTTGGTACTAAAAAAGAACAAAAGAGAAAAGAAACTAAAGAGAGTAAAAACGCTAAAAGGAAAGCAGAAAGATATGGTAAAAATGATACTAAGTTTACTCAAAATGAAATAGAGCAGTTAGAAACGAAGAATCGGAGGTAGTTGAATGCTAACAAGTAGAGATAAATTAATGATATATCATATAGAGAAATATGGATTTATAACTATAGCTCAAGCATACTCGATTTGGTGGAATGACAGGAAATATGGATATGATTTAGCACGTAAAAGGTTAAATCAATGTATACTTTTAAAGCAAATAAAAGGTTTTAAGCCAGTAGGAAATATATATGCTGAAAAGATATTTTATATAGAAACAAAATATGCTACTCCAACAAAATCAATGATAATTAGTATGAATATATATGCAGAACTCATTAGACAAGGTGCAGGAATGATTCATTTTAAAAGAGAAGAAAGTTGGTTTAATGGAGATTATAGGTCAGATGCTTTTACCATAGTTAGCCTGAATAATAGTATTTATAGTGCTTGTATTGAAGTAATAGACACTACAAAATTATCTTATTCAACACATAAAAAAGCTTTAATATCTAAATATGAAGACATTTATAATAATGATGAAACTGTAAAAAAACTTATGGAAATAACTAATTTAGATAGAAAATTTTCAGAGCCTAAACTCATTATAATTAGCGAAATATTACCTAAAGAAAACATTGAAATAGATGAAATAGAAATTATGTTTCTGGTATACTAAAATCAATGCAGACCGGCCTTTAAAAACCCAAGCATAAAATGGAAAAATTCCATTGCCAGCACCCTTAAAATATATTATCCTTTTTAGTGACGAAACTGAAAAGGAGAACAAGGAGATGCTAACA
>NZ_DATCQT010000061.1:0-15517 GCF_036569345.1 Clostridium sp. | reverse complement strand
ATGTTAGTAGATTTTTTGTCTGAATACCATTATAATATATTTAATGTAATAAGATAGAGATTTATACTATATATAATTATAATATTTGCTTTGTATTATATGTAGTGTAACCGTTTAGCTTTTATGCATGTTTTTCATAGTTTGTATTACTTTTATGAATTCTTGAAAAGTAATATTTGTTAAAGGTTAAATTCTCATAATATTATCAACTACTACTTAATTATAATCCGTATATTTGTAATCTTACATCTTAAAGGAGGAATATATTCGTGTGTTCTAATTGTTTAGACCAAGAAAATTTCAAAATTTTAGAAAAATTTATTAATGACCTTCCGATTAAAAAAGGTGCTCTAATCGAAGTGCTTCATAAAGCACAAGGTTTATTTGGCTACTTGCCTCAAGAGGTACAAGGTTTTGTGGCAGAAAAATTAAATATACCAGTTTCTAAAGTTTATGGTGTTGTAACTTTCTACTCTTACTTCACTATTAAACCAAGAGGGAAAAATGTAATAAATGTTTGCATGGGAACTGCTTGTTTTGTTAGAGGTTCTGGCGATGTACTTGAAGAATTTCAAAAACAGTTAAAACTCAAAACTGGTGAAACTACTGCTGATGGTAAATTCACATTGGGATCATTAAGATGTGTAGGTGCCTGCGGTCTTGCTCCGGTAGTAACTGTAAACGATAAAGTTTATGGTCATGTTTCAGTAGATCAAGTAGATAAAATATTAGCTGAGTACACTAGCGGTGAGTACGCAGCAATCTAGTACACTGCAAGTAAGTTTGCAGAATAGGAGGGAAACTACATTGAATAAAATTAATTCTTTTGATGAACTTAAAAATATTCAAAATAAATATAATACATTACTCGAACTAAGAAAAATAAACGAAGAACTTGAACAATCCTCACAAGGTACTAGGTGCAAAAGGTATATATCGGTTTGTGGTGGTACAGGCTGTAAGTCAGCTCAAAGTGATGAAATATTAGCAAATTTACAAAAAGAGATAATAGCATCTGGGCTAGCCGATGAAGTAACTGCCAATATAACTGGTTGTTTCGGTTTCTGTGAAAAAGGTCCAATAGTTAAGGTTTCTCCTGATAACGTATTTTACGTTAATGTAAAACCAACTGATGCCGAAGAGATAGTTAAGGAGCACTTATTAAAAGGCATCGTTATCGATAGACTTTTATTTGAAGAACCAAGTGTAAATGTAAAAATAAAGAAACAAGAAGATATACCTTTCTATAAGAAGCAAGTAAGAATAGCTCTTAGAAATTGTGGACTTATTAATCCTGAAGACATAAAAGAATATATAGCTGAAGATGGTTACATGGCACTCGGAAAAGTAATTACACAAATGTCTCAAGATGATACGATAAAATTAATGATTGATTCAGGTTTAAGAGGTAGAGGTGGCGGTGGCTTCCCAACAGGGAAGAAATGGGCTTTTGCTAAAATGTATGATGCTGATCAAAAATATATAATTTGTAATGCTGATGAAGGAGACCCTGGTGCTTTCATGGACCGTTCTATTCTCGAAGGTGACCCTCACAGTGTCCTAGAAGCTATGGCAATAGCAGGCTATAGTATTGGTGCTTCAATTGGTTGTATTTATATTAGAGCAGAGTACCCTCTTGCAGTAAGTAGATTAAGGACAGCAATAGGACAAGCTCAAAAATGGGGTCTTCTTGGAAAAAATATTTTAGGAACTAATTTTAGCTTTGATATAGAAATAAAATATGGAGCTGGTGCTTTCGTATGCGGAGAAGAAACTGCATTAATTCAGTCTGTTGAAGGTGAACGTGGAGAACCAACTAATAAACCACCGTTCCCAGCTCAAAGTGGATTATGGAATAAACCAACTTGTGTTAACAATGTTGAAACTCTTGCAAATATCCCAGCCATCATTAACAACGGTGCTGCTTGGTATAGTTCTATAGGAACAGCAACATCTAAAGGGACAAAAGTTTTCGCTCTTGCAGGTAAGATTAATAATGTTGGACTAGTAGAAGTTCCAATGGGTACTACCCTTCGGGAAATCATATATGATATCGGTGGTGGAATTAAAAACGGCCGTGAATTTAAATCCGTTCAAACAGGCGGTCCATCTGGTGGATGTATTACAGCAGAATTTTTAGATACTCCAATTGATTATGAATCACTTGGTTCTATAGGATCTATGATGGGTTCCGGCGGTATGATTGTAATGGATGAAGATAACTGTATGGTTGATATAGCAAAATTCTACTTAGAATTCATTGTAGAAGAATCTTGTGGTAAGTGTTCTCCATGTAGAATAGGAAATAAACGACTTCTTGAAATGCTAGAAAAGATTACAAACGGAAATGGAACTAAAGAAGATTTAGTAAAGCTCAAATCCCTTGCAGAAACAATTAAAGATACTGCGCTTTGTGGACTAGGACAAACTTCTTCAAATCCAGTATTAAGTACGATGAAGTACTTTAAGAGCGAATACGAAGCTCACGTAAATGAAAAAACTTGTCCTGCTGGAGTATGTAAGCACTTATTAAGATACAATATCACAGATAAATGTATCGGGTGTACAAAATGTGCAAGACAATGTCCTGTTCAATGTATTAGTGGGAAAGTTAAAACATTACATGTTATTGACCAAGATAAATGTATTAAGTGTGGTGCATGCCAAACTTCATGTCCAGTTAATGCAATTATTAAAAAATAATATGTTAATAATTTTTAAAATATAAAATATGAGAAAGAGGTGCACGCCGTGAGTTTAATAACTCTTACTATAAATGATAAAAAAATCCACGTAAACCAAGGCACAACTATTCTACAAGCTGCAAGAATGTTAAATATAAATATACCTACATTATGTCATTTAAATATGCATGATGGAAAAACTACAAATCATCCTGGTTCTTGTCGTGTATGTATGGTTGAAGTTTTCGGGCGCCGAAATTTAGCCCCTGCCTGTTCAACTCCTGCTACAGAAGGAATGGTTATTAAAACAAATTCAATTAGAGCTATTAAAGCGCGTAGAACTGTGCTTGAATTAATTTTATCCGACCATCCACAAGACTGCTTATTATGCGAAAAAAACACTAAGTGTGAATTACAAAAATTAGCTGCGGAACTAGGTATTCGTGAAGTTCATTATAAAGGTGAAATGTCCACTTATCCCATTGACAATTCAACTAATTCTATTGTTAGGAATTTAGATAAATGTATATTATGCAGACGTTGTGAAACTATGTGTAATGAAGTTCAAACTGTTGGAGTTTTATCCGGAGTAGGCAGAGGCTTCGAGACTATTGTATCTCCTGCTTTTGCACTACCAATGGGAGAAACAGCTTGTACTTTCTGTGGACAGTGTGTTGCTGTGTGTCCGACAGGTGCATTAACTGCAGTTAATAATACTTCTAAAGTTTGGAATGCTCTTGACCAAACTGACAAAGTTGTTGTTGTTCAAACTGCTCCTGCAGTTAGAGCAGCCCTGGGTGAAGAATTTGGACTTGAACATGGAACAGCTGTTACCGGAAAAATGGTTGCTGCACTAAGAGCTTTAGGCTTCAATAAAGTATTTGATACTGATTTTGCAGCTGACTTAACAATAATGGAAGAGGCTAGTGAATTTGTCCATAGATTACAACATGGCGGGAAACTTCCTATGCTTACAAGCTGTTGCCCTGCTTGGGTTAATTTCTTTGAACATCAATTTAGTGATTTAATGGATATTCCATCTACTTGTAAATCACCACAACAAATGTGGGGTGCTGTTGCTAAAACATACCTTGCAGAAAAAATGAATATCAAAGCAAAAGACATGATTGTTGTATCTGTAATGCCTTGTCTTGCAAAGAAATATGAAGCTGCTAGACCTGAGATGTCTACAGATGGAGTACCAGATGTTGATATAGTTATAAGTACAAGAGAGCTAGCTAAAATGATAAGAGAAGCTGGAATTGATTTTAATTCATTACCTGAAGAAGATTTCGATAATCCATTGGGAGAATCTACTGGTGCTGGAGTTATATTTGGTACATCTGGCGGAGTTATGGAAGCTGCACTACGTACTGCTTATGAGTGGTTAACACATGAAACACTTGAAAATGTAGATTTTGAAACCGTACGAGGTATGGAAGGCATAAAAGAAGCAACCGTTAAAATTAACGACATAAATGTCAAAGTTGCTATAGCTAGTGGACTTGGAAATGCTCGTAAATTATTAGAAGCCATTCGCGCCGGAGAAGCTGATTATCACTTAATTGAAATCATGGCTTGCCCTGGTGGATGTATTAATGGTGGTGGACAACCATATTCAAATGATTCTGAGGACATATTATCAAAGAGAATGTCTGTTTTATATAGCGAAGATAAAAACAAAACTATAAGAAAATCACATGATAATCCATATATCAAAAAAATATATGAAGAATTCCTTGGAGAACCATACGGCGAAAAATCTCATGAACTTCTCCATACATTCTACGTAAAACGTTAATAAGCGTAAATAAAAAAACAGCAGATATCTGCTGTTTTTTTTATAAATAATTTATCTTAACACATTTTCCAAATTTTCTCATGTATTCCACTAATTGAGCCACAAGATTTAGCTTAACATCCAAATTTATTTGAAAATTAAGATTTTGGTGTGCCGGATTTATAGCCTTTCCCACCCATAAATTAAAGTGAGTACAATCCTCTATTAGCATTTTAACAAGCCTGCTAGCTCCGTCTAGACCTTCTAAATCTCGAGAATGCTCCTGCGACGCAAAGCTCGCTTCATAATTATTTAACTTTTCTATTGCCTTGCTTAGAGTTAAAACCCCTTCAGTTATTAAATCTATTCCATCCATAGATGCGGTAGGTGGAACATCTTTATCATAAAAGTCTAAGTTTACCTTAAGTACTCGTCCTAGTTCTCTACTTGCAATATTTGACGTGGTTCCCCCACAAATTATCTTCTTTCCTGGGCCCTTCATGAATTCTCTAATAGCAAAGCTATCATTTCTCTCATCCTTAGGTGGGCCAGTAAATAGATCAATAACCTCTGGCCTTCGTGCTTTTACAACTACAGCAGTAGTATCATCTCCAGGTCTCCCTCCATATAAATCCCAACATACTTGAATTAAGTCTTTTGTAATATTTTTCGCACTTTTCCTACATTGTGTATTCCTAATTAAGTAATTTTGTACATTATCCCAGTTCCAACCTAAATTCAGTATATTCCCAATGCCTGCATGGATACATCCATCACTCACTACTGTGAGTACATCTCCCTCTTGCAACGTGAATTCACTTTCAACTACTTTTTTTTCATTAATAATACTTTCTTTTTTATCGATTTCAAGACCTATATCATTCCTAATTAAAAAGAAAGGTGGATTATCATATTCTGCAATATATACCCTTCCATCATTATAAATTTTCATAAGAGTAAAAGTACAATAAGCAATATTCCTAACCTTACAAACAGGCAACGTATTTACTATAGTATCTACAGTTTCATATATGTCTGCTCCTTCTTTAAGCATAGTACTTGCGATTTTAGCAGTTAAGGACGCTAATATATTAGCTTTTACCCCACTACCAAGCCCATCTGCCATTACAATTATGGTGCAGTCTTCAAGTCTTATTATTTCTACCCTGTCACCACAAAGTTCCTCATCTTTTTTTAACAAGCTATCATAAGCTACATCAATAAACAAATCCATTTTATTCATCATCTTCGCCTGCTACTATTTTCTTTAATTTAGTTAAAATAATTTTTGTTTCTGCAGTTGTTTCACCTAAAAGACTTGCTATTTCTTGTGCAACTCTCATTTGCTTTTCTATAACCTCTTGAGCAGCATTTAAAGTATTTTCTTTAACCTTCATTAATTCTTTTTTATTTTTCTCTTCAGCCATAATATTAATCATACTTACAAGCACCATGTCTTGTTTTGGAAGATATACTATATTCTCAATAAACACTACACTATACTTTGGATAAGCAACTTTTTTACCTATTATACTTTCTCCAGTTTCTCTTACCTTTCTAAAATTATCATCATCAATCAGTAGAGATATAGACTTTCCTATAATATTTTGAGATTGTATTTTAAATATAGACTTGGCAGCTGGATTTATCTCTCGCACATTCATATTACCATCTAATAGAATTAGATTACTAACTGTATTTTCTACAATTTCATTAGCAAGACTTTCTGCCTTCGTTCGCATATAATGGAGGCACATATTAGTTTCAGCCATACCTTCAAATACGGCTTGAGCCTTATCTCTGCAAGAGTTATATCCACACACACCACAATTAAGTTCATCCTTAAGTTCATATTTACCCATTGTCTTCATAATAACCGTAATTTCTTCTTCACTTGCTATAGGCCGTATTATAGTTTTTTCTCTAAAAGCCCTATAAAATTTTATACCTGACGGAATTTTTGTAGATATCGCTCCATCATAACTTTCATGACTCTTTATATAGTTTCTAACTTTTCGTAATTTTGTATAATAATTTTCACCATTTTTGACCATTACTGGTCCACCTATACAACTTCCCTTACATGCACTAACTTCAATTAATACATCTTTTAAATCACCATGTTTAATACTATTAAAAACTTCTATACACTCTTTCATACCAGTTACAGTAATAACTGTAAGCTTGCTTTCTATCAATTTTTCTCCCATTGCTACAATAATACCACCCTCAATAGGAAATCCTTGACCTTTAATATATGGACTAATATCAAATTTTTCTTCTTCTATCTTATCTGTTTCTATACCTGATTCAGTAATCCAAGAATCTAATTCATCAAAAGTTAATTCAGCGTCAATTATATTTTCTTTTGAATAATTATCAAACTCAGATTTTTTTGCAAGACATGGACCTATAAAAACAACAAAGCTGTCATCTCCAAATTTATTTTTTAATACTTTACCGTGAGCCATCATTGGAGACACCGCAGGAATCAGGTATTCAATTAGTTCTTTATAATATTTTTCCACCAAATAGTTAGCTGATGGACATGCTGTGGTTATATAAACATCTTGCTTGTTTCCTTTAATGTAATCATTATATAACTTAGCTACTATTTCTGCCCCAACTGCTGTTTCTTCTACTATACTAAATCCTAATTTCTTTAAAGCTGACACAACAATGCCTTGCTTCACATCAAAAAAACCAGCAAAGGAGGGTGCTAAACTTGCTATAACTTTTTTGCCGCAATTTAAGGCTCTTTTAACAATTTCTAAATCACTTTTAATTTGTCTAGCATTTTGTGGACATACAGTAAGGCAGTGTCCACATTCAATACATCTTTCTTCATTTATTGTTGCTTGTTGATTTTCAAATCTTATCGCCTTCACAGGACATGAACGAAGGCATTTATAACAATTCTTGCAATCCGCTTTAGAAAAATTTATATTACTCATTTGTTATACCACTCATTATATTTTCATAAAAAAATGAATCTACATTATTCTCATTTAATGAAAAAAATTTTTCATCGTCCACAGTTACTGAAACCCCCTCTGTGCATCTCCCAATACAAAATGCTCCTTTAATTTCGACTTTATCATGAACTTTATTTTTAGATACTAATTTTTGCAGCCCCTCTATTACTTTATGAGATCCCTTTAAATGGCAGGCACTACCCACACATATACTAATAGTTATCATTATTATCATCCCTTCAAACTAGGTTACCTTTATACTTATTTTGTAATTTTAAAAAATAATTATTTACTGCAGAAACATCCACAACTAAGGCTTTTACTTAGCCTTAGTTGTGGATGTTAATTTATCTCATTATACATTTAGAAAATTCCAACTTTATTTTATAATACAATTATACAAAATTTCAGTGTTGATTGTCAATGATTTATAAGTTATATATCTCTTATAATATGAACAAATAAAATCTAATTCCCTAACTACATATAAATTTCCATAATGACCAAATAAAGATTTTTTCATTAAAAATATTCTGCTTTAATACATTTTTCTTTGGGTACACTAATGAAGAATAACAAAGAAAAAATTAAAGGTAGGTGATAATATGACTATTACAAAACGAAATATTCTTCTTGTTACCTCAATTACTTGCCTCCTATTAGCTATCATACTAAATATAAATAAATTTCAAAAAAAGATTCAAACATTTATTCCTATGTATACTAAACTTGATGTAGGCGATATCAACACTCCAAAATTAGCTTATCTAACTTTTGATGATGGCCCAACACACGTTGTTACAAATGCCTTATTAGATGTATTAAAAAAAGAAAATGTAAAAGCTACTTTTTTTGTAGTAGGAAAAGAAATTGAAGGAAAGGAATTAATTCTAAAAAGAATATATGATGAAGGTCATGGAATAGGTCTTCACACATATAGTCATAATTTCAAGAAAATATATAGAAGTTGCGACGAGTTCACCTCTGAAATGATAAAAACCTCAAATAAAATTAAAGAAGTCACTGGATCTACTTCAAAAATCATTAGATTTCCCGGCGGTAGCTCTAAACGCCTTAATGCTAGTAATTTAGAAGTTCTTCATAAAAACGATTTTAAAATCTATGATTGGAATGTTAATATTTGTGATGGTATAAACCCGGATTTAAGCGTCTCACAACTTATTAAAAACTCGCAAATAATTAAAGGAAATAAAGCTGAAGCCATAATCCTAATGCACTGTAATTTTAATAATAAAAATACTGTAAAAGCTCTGCCTGGAATTATAAAATATTACCATGACTTAGGCTATGAATTCAAAGTTATAACTAAAGATACACCTGAATACTATTATAAATTTAGAGATAAAAAAACCTCACCATAAAGTGAGGTTACACCCAAGGGTGAGTTTACACCCAAAGGTGTATTTACATTATAATTGCCTTTTAAAATAAAAAAATGTTTACATTAAGATCTTATTGTTTTTTAAATTTAAATTTACTTACCATTAAATAAGATAATAAAATCATTAAAATCATAGTAGGTCCTAAATTTGAAGCTCTATTAAACATAAATAAAGCATAAATTGCTAAAAATGTTCCAGTAATAGTGATAGGAATTCCTGAAAAAACCCCATCAAAATCTGTTATATTATATTTTGCTAATCTACATGCTCCTGCTATGGGAAAAACTAAAACCATTATATACCCAATAGACCCTAGTTGCACAAAATTATATATATTAAATATTAGTATTGAAGGTGCAACGCCAAATGATACTAAATCACATAACGAATCTAGTTCTTTACCTAAATCATTATCAACGTTTAAAAACCTAGCTATTTTGCCATCGTATCTATCAAATATTCCTGCTAAAAGAATAAATATTGCAGCTAATTTATAATTCCCTTCAAAACTCATAAGTATAGACATAATTCCACAAGACATATTGCTTAAGGTAAAAATGTTTGGTACTGCATTTTTTATTTTAACCATCTATATCACTCCTATCTCGATAATTATACCATAATGCTCGCACTTATTCTTTAATATTAAAGAACATTTATATTAAATTCATCTTAGACTTGTTTGCTTTTAATCTATAAATAAATTTAGTTTCTAATTAATTATATTAAAAAATTTAAAAATTAATTACATAATTTTAATGCAAATAAAAAAAGGACCAGTATTTTTACTGATCCTTCTTTTGATATTATCTTTGAACAATAATTGCAGTTCCTTGTCCGCCACCTATACATAATGTAGCAAGGCCTGTTTTAGAGTCTCTTTTTATCATTTCATATATTAATGTACAAAGTATTCTTCCGCCTGAAGCCCCTACTGGATGACCAAGTGCTATAGCTCCACCGTTAACATTTACTATTTCTGGATTAAGTCCTAAATCTTTAGCTACAGCTAATGATTGAGAAGCAAAAGCTTCATTAGCCTCTACTAAATCTAAATCTGCTACAGTAAGTCCTGCTTTTTCTAATGCTTTTTTACTTGCTGGAACTGGACCATACCCCATTATTTTTGGATCTACTCCACCTGATGCATAAGATTTTATTGTAACTAGTGGTTTAAGTCCTAATTGATCTGCTTTTTCTCTTGACATTACTACGAACATAACTGCACCGTCATTTATTCCTGATGCATTAGCTGCTGTTACAGTACCGTCTTTTTTAAATGCAGGTTTTAATTTTCTTAATTTTTCTATAGTTGAACCAAATTTTGGGAATTCATCTGTATCAAATGTTATTGGATCACCTTTTCTTTGAGGAATTATAACTGGAACAATCTCATCTTTAAATTTTCCTGCTTTTATAGCTTTTTCAGCTTTTAATTGACTTTTTAAAGCAAATTGATCTTGATCTTCTCTTGTTATGTTCCACTGATCTGCAATATTTTCTGCTGTAACTCCCATATGATAGTCATTAAATGCGTCCCAAAGAGAATCTTTAATCATAGTATCAACTACTTTTCCGTCTCCCATTCTTGCACCCCATCTATTGTTTGGAAGTGCATATGGAGCGTTGCTCATGCTTTCAGTTCCACCTGCTAAAACTACTTCTGCATCTCCACACATTATAAACTGTGCTGCCATGCTTACAGCTCTTAGTCCTGAACCACAAACCTTATTTATTGTAAGTGCTGAAGCCGTATCTGGAACACCTGCATGTATTGATATTTGCCTTGCAATATTCTGTCCAAGTCCTGCCTGTATCACGTTACCGATAACAACTTCTTCTATTAATTCTGGTTTAATTCCTGCTCTTTTTATAGCTTCCTTAGCTGCAACAGTTCCCATTTCTACAGCTGATACTTTTGATAATCCTCCACCGTAAGACCCTATTGCTGTTCTTGCTACTCCTACAATTACTACTTCTCTCATATTGTAACCTCCGTTTATTTATTTTTCCAACTATTGTTACCATAAAATAGGAATTTATCATTTGGTTTTATTTTTTTCCTATATACATAAGATAGTAGCATTTTCCATGCCAAGTTTACAATTCCTTGTAAACCGTGCTGTACCAACCTCCTTTATTATTATAATCTTAAATTTAAAAGTTAGTGTAAACTTAGTTTACATTAATATTTCTTTTTATTTGTCTTCTTAAAGTTTGTTAATATTGTAACTATCCTGTTAAAAAATTCACTTAAAGTGTTTCCAACGCATTGATATACCTATATGTATAAATCAGCTTATAATACTTAGTTAAAATGATGTGGTCGTTTTTCACATAAAAGCAGTACTTGTAACTATAGTTTACATGTCTACTATCGTAGATTAGCTGATTTCGTTAAATTATATCTGTTTAATTTTTTATATAATCCAGCTCTGCTAAGTCCCAATACCTTTGCTGCTTCTTTTTTATTCCCTCTTGTTTTTTTTATACATTCCATAATAAGGTCTTTTTCCATAGTCTCAACAACATCTTTTAGATATTTTTTTTCTAATGAATATTTTTTTTTCTTACTATTTATTATCTTTTCTGGTAAATGCTTTGGCATTATAGAAATGTCAGAATCAAGCAGATTTACAGCTCTTTCTATTACATTTTCTAGTTCCCTTATATTCCCTGGCCAGCTGTAGGATTTCAAATACTCAATTGCCTCCCTAGAAATACTCTCAGAATAAATGTTACATTTTTTACATATTTTTTTCCGAAGTTCATTAGACAATTCATCAATGTCTTCAATTCTTTCTCTTAATGATGGTAATTTTAAATTCATAACATCCAATCTATAATAGAGATCTTCTCTAAACTTTCCATCTTTAATTAGCTGTTCTAATGACTTATTAGTAGAAGCAATAACTCTTACATCAGCTTTTATAACATCGTTTCCGCCAACCCTTACTAACTCCTTCTCTTGAATAACCCTTAGGAGTTTGACTTGCATATTCATAGGCATATCACCAATTTCATCTAATAATATAGTTCCACCATTAGCATATTCAAACTTACCTTTCTTACCTGATCTTTTGGCTCCAGTAAAAGCGCCTTCTTCATAACCAAACATTTCCGATTCAAAAAGCATTGCTGGAATAGCCCCACAATTGATTTTTATAAATGGTTTTAAAGATCTTCTACTAGCATTGTGAATTGCGTGAGCGAAAAGTTCTTTACCAGTTCCACTTTCACCAGTAATTAATACGTTTGAATCAATCTTCGCTACCCTTCTCGCTAGCTTCATTACCTCTAGGCTTTTATCACTTCCACCTATAATGTTATTAAAAGTATATACTGGTTTTTGATCATCCCCTAATTCATTTTTACGGTATTCAAGCTCTTTTTCTAAATTGCTTATCTTATTACTTAGTATTTTAAAATCACTCAAATCCTTAAACATAATCTTACCGATGGCACCGACGATTTTGCCCTCTTTCATTATAGGTACTCTCATAGAAATCATCTTATGCCCATTAACCTCTTGAATTTCTCCAAGCTCTCTTTCACCAGTCCTAGCTACTATATGTAATTTTGTGTTTTCGATAACATCAGTTACATGTTTTCCCTCGGGATTATCACATGCAGTAATTTTTTTATATTCATCACTCATCATAATTATTATTCCATTTTCATCTACTACAGCTATACATTCATCTACAGTATTAAAAATTGTATTTAATATATTTTGATAAGCTTTGCTTGTATCTTGTGAATCCATTAAGATGTCATTTTCAGTTTTTTTACGGATAATTTCAAGTGCCCCTATTACTTCATCATTTTGAGTTATCACTTGATATGTTACTAGAAATTTTCCTTCTTCTTTACTATTCCCATTTTTTCCATTTCTAATTACACTTAATAATTCACTAAAAGGAAATACATCTAAAATATGTTTTCCTATGCTATTTTTTGCATTAACATCTAACATGTTTTGCGCAGCATTATTAATGACATTTATTTTACCTTCATTATCTATTACAATAATACCTTCATCAATACTACTTATTATTTCATTATAATAATAATTATTAATTGTATCCATTAGTCACCTTCCTTGAGGGCTCATCCAAATCAATAATAAGTCATTATACTAATATAGTTTGACTTATTATTTATTCTCATATGATTATGCTTATACCTAATTATAAAGTTCATAGTTTCTTTTATCAAGATATATAATAAGCAGTTTTTTATTTTACTTTTGTTAATTTTTTTAATAATTACTTATATATTTCCTTAATAATATAACAATATACTTACTTCAAAAATTATTAAGTTTGATTTATTTTGATAAAAACTATATATAGGGGCAATATAGAATTAGAGGAGTTGACAATATGAATAAAGAAAACATTAACAATTTAAATTATATTCTTGAAGGTGAATATATGGCTATAAATAATTTTGATGACTTAATTGGGCATGCTACTGATGCTAATAATAATGAACTCCGAAAGATACAACAAACCCATAGGGAACTTGCGTCGAGAATTTCTACTAAAATACAAAAACTTGGTGGCAATCCATCGGGTAGTATAGGAATTCAAGGTATAGTATCCGCGACTATATCAAATATAAAGCACATTAGTGCTACTGACAATACTAGTTATCTTAAAGAAGCACTCTTGAGTGAGCACCAGGGAATAAAAAATGTTAATGAATTCTTTTCAGATACTGATGATCCTGTTACTTCTGAAATCTTAAATACTATAATAACTGAATATCAAAATAATATTAATTCACTAAATACTCTTATTATTACCTCAAGTAATATTCAATAATATTTTCAAATAATTCTAATATTTATTATAAAATATCTCCTATAAAAAAAATGATAGGAGGTATTCTTCTGTAATTTTAGTTACTTGTGCGTAATATCATACATTTGTATTATTTAGTCTGTTAAAGTGTTCACAATCAAAAACATTATTTGTGTTAATCTAATTAAACTGTACATAATATAGCACAAAAATATAAAAAACTTGAATTTCAAATTCCAAAAAGTCGAATATACAAATATTTTGACATCATACAGATGGCATTTCAACTGAGTTAGCTGTTTTATTAAGTTATATTATAAAATAAATTATAAAAGTTAAAGATGGCATAATACTTGCTACATCTATAGTATAAATATAAATCTTCAATTTGCTTTTTATGATATCGTTTTATAAAATGACAAGTTGAAATTCAATATTTATGATAAATTCAAAGGAAAAACATAAAATACAGAAACAATGTTCGCTTTTAAAACAAAATAATCATTAAAAAATAAGTATTCTCTAAAAAGTATTAAATAGATAAATATTATCTATTCAGAGAATAGCGAGGAGGAAGTTTCATGAATTTTACATTGACAAAAGAACAAGAATTTGTAAAACAAATGGTAAGGGAATTTACATTAAACGAAGTTGCACCAATAGCTGCGGAAATAGATCGAACTGAAAGATTTCCTATGGAAACTGTAGAGAAAATGGCTAAATATCATATGCTTGGTATGCCAATCGCAAGTAAATATGGTGGAGCAGGTGGAGACAATTTATCATACATTATTGCTGTTGAAGAATTATCAAAAGCATGTGGAACTACAGGAGTTATATTATCAGGCCACACTTCATTATGTGCTGGACCACTAGATATGTTTGGAACAGAAGAACAAAAAATGAAATATTTAGTTCCGCTTGCAAAGGGAGAAAAAATAGGTGCTTTTGGTTTAACTGAACCTAATGCAGGAACTGATGCGTCTGAGCAACAAACTACAGCAATTTTAGATGGAGACAATTATATATTGAATGGTTCAAAAATATTCATCACAAACGGTGGAGTAGCTGAAACATTTATAGTTTTTGCAATGACAGATAAGAGCAAAGGAACAAGAGGAATTACTGCTTTCATAGTTGAGAAATCGTTCCCAGGATTCTCAATTGGTAAACATGAAGATAAATTAGGAATAAGAGCATCTTCAACTACTGAACTTATATTTGAAAACTGTATAGTTCCAAAAGAAAACATGCTTGGAAAAGAAGGAAAAGGTTTCGGTATTGCAATGAAAACTCTTGATGCAGGTAGAATTGGAATAGCTGCTCAAGCACTAGGAATTGCAGAAGGAGCTTTAGAAGAAGCTGTTAAATACATGAAAGAAAGAAAACAATTTGGTAAGCCACTTGCAGCATTTCAAGGTTTGCAATGGATGGTAGCTGAACTAGATGTTAAAATTGAAGCTGCAAAACTTTTAGTATATAAAGCAGCAGCTAATAAAGATGCAGGAATCCCATACACAGTAGAAGCTGCTAGAGCAAAATTATTTGCATCAGAAGTAGCAATGGAAGTTACTACTAAAGCAGTTCAAATTTTCGGTGGATATGGATATACAAAAGAATATCCAGTAGAAAGAATGATGAGAGATGCTAAGATAACTGAAATATATGAAGGCACTTCACAGGTTCAGAAAATGGTTATTGCTGGAAATCTATTAAAGTAGGAGGAGATTAAGGAATGAATATAGTTGTATGTTTAAAACAAGTTCCAGATACAAATGAAGTTAAAATAGATCCAAAAACAGGAACACTTATAAGAGAAGGAGTTCCATCTATAATAAATCCAGATGATAAAAACGCTTTGGAAGAA
>NZ_DATCQT010000060.1:0-44846 GCF_036569345.1 Clostridium sp. | reverse complement strand
TTCTTTTTGTAGTGTAAAAAAATAAAAATGCATTACAAAATAGTAATTAAAAGAGTGATTTTTTAGTGTTTCTATTAAAATCAATAAGGAAAAGAGGCTGTCTCTTCAAATGATTTTTTAATCATTTTGAGACAGCCCCTTTTTTAACAACTATTTCTCTGGGAAGAGTTTTATTAATACTTTTATCACTATAAATATTAGTATTAGAACCGCAAAAATCCCACCCATTCCTGAAAATAATACGGATATAGATTCTTTGAAATTTCCTTGTACTATACTATTCATCATTTCCACCTACCCTATTATTTCTAAAATTTAATTAAGTTTAATATTAATCCACCAGCTATAACTGAAGCTATTTGACCTGCTACATTAGCTCCTACAGCATGCATTAATATAAAGTTTTGTTTATCTTCCGCACTAGCCATCTTTTGAATTACTCTAGCTGACATTGGGAATGCAGATATTCCAGCTGCCCCAACCATTGGATTAATCTTCTTCTTTAAGAATAAGTTTAAGAGTTTAGCAAATAAAACTCCTCCAATTGTATCGAATATAAATGCAACAAGACCGAGTCCCACTACCATTGCTGTTCTAAGGTTTACAAATGTATCTGCTTTCATAGAAGCTGCAATAGTAATTCCAAGTAATAATGTAATAATATTTACTAGTTCATTTTGAGCAGTTTTAGACAATCTTTCTAAAACTCCACATTCTCTAACTAAATTACCAAACATTAAAAATCCAACCAATGCTACAGACGTTGGTGCTATTAGACCTGCAATTACAGTAACTACTATTGGAAATAAAATTTTGGTTGTTTTAGAAATGCTTTCTGGTGTGTACGGCATTCTAATCATTCTTTCCTTTTTAGTAGTAACAAGTTTTATACAAGGAGGTTGAATTACTGGTACTAGAGACATATATGAATATGCCGCCACAGTAATTGGCGCTATAAGTGAACTATGAAAATAATTAGCTACAAATATTGACGTAGGACCATCTGCTGCACCAATTATTCCAATAGATGCTGCATCCTTTAAATCAAATCCTAGAAGTGTAGCGATGCAAATAGTAAAAAATATTCCGAACTGTGCTGCTGCACCAAATAATAGCATAGAAGGATTAGATAGTAATGGTCCAAAATCAATCATTGCTCCTATACCTATAAATAGTAATAATGGGAACATCTCTGTTGAAATTCCACCCCTAAATAGGAAATCTAATATTCCTTCTATATGTGTACCATTCAATACTTGATCAATAGCACCAGACATTGGTATATTTACAAGTATTGCTCCAAACCCCATAGGCAATAGCAATGTTGGTTCGAATCCCTTAGCAATTGCTAGATAAATTAATAATCCGCCAATAGCCCACATTACAACCTGTTTAATGGTAATTGACATAAAACCTACAAGTAAAAACTCCATTATTTTGACCTCCATAATATGTTTTTTTAAATATTATCCTATTTGAATCATCACAATTCCTGCATTAACCATATCGCCTTTTGAAACCCCTATTGATAGAACTTTTCCATCTACTGGTGAGGATATTTCATTTTCCATTTTCATTGCTTCAAGTATCATTAGAGTTTGGTCTTTCTTTATTTGATCTCCCACTTTTACAGCTATGCTTAAAATGCTTCCAGCCATAGGAGCCTTAATAGTTAATCCACCTGAAGCAACAGCTGGAGCTATCTTACTACTTTGCGTAATTGTAGCGGCTGCTTCTCCATTTGATACTGCATCGCAATTTGTTCCTGTTACTTCTTCTATTTCTACTTCATAAACTTTATTATTTAGCTTTATCACATATTTCTTCATATTTATTGCCACCTTTCTTGCCTATTTTATTTCACTTTATTCTTGTAATTTTTGAAATATGGAACTCTGAATTAGATCTATTTTCGCTTGCCATGGCTGCCGCTGCAAGGGCTACCACTATTCTATCTTCTTCATCAATTTCATACACAATGTTATTGCTTGTTATTTTTTCAATAGACTCGCTTGAGGCCACATCTTCGTTTTTATTAAATATTTTTTTAAATGAGTCAAATAATCCCATTGTTTTCACCACCTTTATATACTTTACATGGTTACAGTAATATAATGTATTTTTTCCTCACTGTCACAAGTGTTATCATCTAAATCACCACTTAATCTATCTTCAAAAAATTTCTTTGCAACCTGTGGGAATAAAACATATGACAAAACATCTTCAGGGGTAATTGCTAAATTTCCAATTTCTTTTTTATATTTTTCCATTTCCGGTTCTATTAGGTCTGCTGGTCTCTGAGTTATAACCTGAGCGTCTCCAATAATTTTCTTTTTTATTTCATCTTTTATTGGCGCAGGTGATCTCCCATAAAGCCCTCTAACGTATTCTTTTATTTCTTTTGGAATCATTTTATATCTTTCGCCTGATAATACATTAAATACCGATTGAGTTCCTACCATTTGACTAAGAGGTGTAACTAATGGTGGAAATCCTAAATCCTCTCTCACCCTAGGTATCTCTCTAAGCACTTCTTCGTATTTAGATTCAACCCCTTGTGCCTTAAGTTGTGATAAAAGATTTGATAACATTCCTCCTGGAACCTGATATGTTATAGTTTTAGGTTCTACATCCATAACCTTTGGATTTAATATGCCATTTTTCCTATATTTTTCTTTTATAGGTTTAAAGTAATCTGCAATTTCCCCTAACAATTTAATATCTAATTTAGGATCACTTGGGCTATCTTTTAAAGTAAGAGCCATTGACTCTGTAGCTGGCTGTGATGTACCTCCCGAGAATGGGGAAATTGCTGTGTCAATAATATCAATCCCTGCTTCAACAGCCTTCAAATATGTCATATCCGCTATTCCACTAGTACAATGAGTATGCAATCCTAGTGGTATTTTCACAACTTCTTTTAATTTTTTTACTAATTCATAAGCTGCATATGGTGTTAATATGCCAGCCATATCCTTGATACAAATGGAATCTGCACCCAGTTGCTCTAGTTTTTTTGATAACTCAACATAGTAATCTAAAGTATGTACTACGCTAGTTGTATAACTTATAGCACATTGACAGTGAGCTCCGGCTTCTTTAGTAACTCTAATTGAAGTTTCCAAATTTCTTGTGTCATTTAATGCATCAAACACCCTTATTATATCTATACCATTTTCTACAGCTTTTTTGATAAATGCTTCTACTACATCATCAGCATAATGCTTATAGCCTAATAGATTTTGACCTCTGAGTAACATTTGAAGTTTAGTATTTTTTACAACCTTACGAATTTCTCTTAATCTTTCCCAAGGGTCTTCATTAAGAAAGCGCAAACATGAATCAAATGTCGCTCCTCCCCACACTTCCAATGAATAATATCCTACCTTATCCATCTTTTCTAAAATAGGTAATATTTCTGCAGTTTTTAACCTGGTAGCAATTAGAGATTGATGTCCATCCCTTAGTGCCGTTTCAGTTATTTTAATTGGATTCACTATGCTATCACTCCCTAAATACATCCTTAAATCGTAAGGATTTTTTCATTATTTATTTTCCATATTGCTATTAAAATAATTAAATGCCATGTTATGTATTTTATCTGTTAATTCCTTCACTGTATGCTTTCTTGATCTTCCACATTCAAATGCATTTTCATCACAAATCAAACATTTTCGTGATTCAATATTTAATTCTTGTCTATCTATATGTCTTCCTTTAGAATCTAACACATCATAATCATATAACCTGCCTAGGGCATGTGTTTCCTCTATTCTAGTAGTTATTTCTTTAATTACAAAGGCTGAACTATTTATAACAGCAAACAATTCTGGTCCACTATTTTTATATACAACATATTCAAACTTAACTTCTATAAGATCTTCCTTAAGTCTCGATTTAAATAATTTCAATCCTTCATCAAATACTTCTTTAATAAGAGAGTTATACTTTATAGGACCAGGTATGTTTAATTTATAAGATACAATTGTATTACAATATTTACTTAATAAATGCTTTTGATATCGCACTCTTTCTTCCCTTGAATCTAAAATTTGCTGTAACGTTTGCTCGAATCCTATAAAATATAAGCCCATCTTAAAACACCTCATCATTTTACTTTTCTTACTACATCAATAATACTTCCATCTCTATATTCAATAATTGCTACAACTTTATCTTCATATTTAATCTTTTCTGGAATACCTACAATACATTCAACTTTTTTCTTTAATTCTTGTATTGTATAGATTGGAATATTTATATTTTTCAATTTTTCTATTAAATCAACCCTTCTTGGATTTATTGCAATACCTATCTCAGTAACTAAAACATCAATACTCTCACCAGGGGTAATAACTGTATTAACACAGTCAACAACGCATGGTATTCTACTACGAATTAGTGGAGACACAATAACAGTAAGTTTTGCACAGGCCGCTGTATCAGAGTGTCCGCCTGATGCCCCTCTTAAAACTCCATCTGATCCAGTCATTACATTTACATTAAAATCAGTATCTATTTCCAATGCTGATAAAACTACTACATCTAGTTTATTTGCTATACACCCTTTATTATGGGGGTTTGCATAGAAAGATGAATCAATCTCATGATGATTGGGATTTTCATCTATTGACTTAACTGCAGTCAAATCAAAACCTTGTACATCAAAAATATGTTTTATTAAACCTTCTTCATGCATCTCAACTATCGGCCTAGTTATTCCACCTAATGCAAAGTTAGCTTTAACTCCTTTATTTATCATTTCATCTTTTAAGAATCTGCTTACAGCGAGTGTTGATCCACCTGAACCTGTTTGAAAAGAGAATCCGTCTTTAAAATATCCTGATTCTACTATTACTCTGCTTGCATATTCTGCAATCAATAGTTCCTTTGGATTTTTGGTATACCTGGTAGCGCATGAAACTATTCCAGCTGGGTCACCTATTTTGTCTATTTTTACAACATAGTCAACATCAGTCTGTGAGATACTAGCAGGAACATTTGGGAAAGGTGCTAAGAAGTCTGTAATAACAACAACTTTATCAGCAAATTTAGCATCAATTTTCGCATAACCTAAAGATCCACAATTAGCAATCCCTCTTGAGCCACTAGCATTTCCATAAGTATCAGATGATGATGCGCCCAAAAATGCTACATCTATTTTTATGTCCCCTGCTTCAATGGCTCTAGCTCGTCCGCCATGAGATCTAATAATTACTGGTTTCTCCATTAATCCTTTTGAAATTTCTTCTGCTAATTCTCCTCTTAGTCCGCTAGTGGTAATCCTTGATATTACTCCACTTTTAATATGTTTAACTAACTCCTTATGCACACTGCTAAGGGAACTAGACGCTAATGTTAGATTCTTTATTCCAAGTCTCGCAATAATATCTACTACCATATTTAGAATATAGTCACCTTCTCTAAAGTGATGATGAAATGAAATAGTCATTCCATCCTTTAATCCACATTTAACAATAGCTTCTTCTATACTATCTAATAATTTTTCATCTCCAGGCTTAACTGTTCTAATGCTATGTGCAGTTTTTATTACTTCTCCATTCAATGAGAAGGGACTTTCATAGATTTTTTCTCCATTTATAATTTCATCTGGAATTTCTCTTCCAATACTATTTTTCATTTTGCATTTCCTCCTTATACAATCCTACAGCTGTTGCTATTTGCAATACTCTATTTGCTCTATCTACAATAGGTTTATCTATCATCTTTCCATTTAAAGAGATAACTCCCAGACCACGTTTTTGTGCATCTTGAGCAGCTCTTCTAATATTTGCTGATTTTTTAATTTCTTCAGCTGTTGGTGCAAAAATATCACATACAGGTTTAATTTGTCTTGGATTAATAACAGATTTGCCATCAAATCCAAGTTGTTTTATTAATTCTACTTCATTTTTAAACCCTTCTTCATTGTCGATATCTGAATAAACTGTGTCTAAAGCATAAATACCCGCTGCTCTTGCTGCAATAACAATTTGAGTTCTTGCACCCAATAGTTCCAATCCATTAGCATATCTTTTCGTCTTCATATTAGTTACATAATCCTCAGCACCTAGTGCTATACCTATTAGTCGTTTGCTTGATGTTGCAATTTCATAAGCATTTATTACTCCAATTGGGCTTTCAACTGCCGCCATCATTTTTGTACTTCCTATTTCTCTTCCAATTTTTCTTTCTACTTCCTCAATAGCTGCTTCAACTTCATAAATATCTTCTTTTCTTTCTGTTTTTGGTAATCTAATTACATCTACTCCAGCTCTTACCATAGCTTCAACGTCATCTCTTCCATACGGACCATGTAACTCATTTATTCTTACTACTACTTCTGTGTTACCATAATCTATAGTTTTTATTGCATTGTATACTAATAATCTAGCTGAATCCTTTTCATTTATTGCAACTGCATCTTCTAGGTCAAACATTAATGAATCAGCACCATATATATACGCATCGCTAACCATGCTAGGATTGCTTCCTGGGACAAACATCATAGTTCTTCTTAAACGTTCCATTAATCTATTACCTCCCAATTAATTTTTTCAGTGTCGCCCATAGCCCTATATGCGGCGCATTGCACTCTTGCTTTAATTGTGCAATCTAATGCTCCTTTATCTGTAGCTATGACAAAAGCCCTGTCTATTCCTAGTGATTCTAATGTCTCTGTAATTACTTTTTTTATTTGTTTTCCAAATTGCTTTTCCACACTACTTTTTAATTGAATCTCTATTCCTACTTCATCTTTTGGCTCTACTTGAATCTGTATATCGCTTGATTCTAGGGTTCCAACCATGGAACTTTTAATAATTTTCATTATATTCGCCTCCGCTTAATGTCTACTTTTACTATTTTTAATTATTTCAATTATCTTTTCTGCTTCCTTGGATCTAAAATAATCATATGTTGTATTTGGAACAAGTCCTTTTATCTCTTCTATTCTGTCTTCCCTGATATATTGTCTTACCGCAGATGCACTTATAGCTATTCCATTGATGTTTAATCTAGGAATTGTTTTGCATTTAATTCCTTGATTCTCAAGAGATTCTTTCATTACCTCATTATACTTTTTTGTTACGTTACAATAAGGTTCCTCTCCCACATATCTACTATTAATCCCTAGTGCAGGAACAATATATTTTTTATATACTTCCAAATCCAATTTCGCATGAACTACAACTACATTTTCTTCATCTTTAATAAAATATGATGGAAATGTTGCATTTGAAATAATATAATCTCCAGTTTTATGAAGAACAATATTTTTAAAATGTATGGTTCCCCTTCTAACCAATTCATATCTTACTGAAAATGGTATTACTGACGCTTCCTCTGATACAACAAATACATGTACCACATCGTTTTCATTAGATGTTTCTTCAATTAAATGTTGATGACCCAATGTAAAAGGGTTTGCATTTATAACTATTGAAGCAACTCTGTCTGCCTTTATACTTTTCTTAGCGAGTTCCAAGGAATAGTTCCTAACGGCATTTAATTTATTTTCCATAAACACAAGTAAATCATCTACTCTGGCAACTTCATAAAATCCTAAATTATTGAAAAACCTAATGTAATTACATTTAGTGTAAAGGAAAATATGAGTAAATCCTCTTACATATTGCTCATTTTCCAAATGTGATACAACCGTATTTAGAACACCCATACATTGATACTCTAATTTTACTGCTAGACATCTTAAGGTATTTTTAAAAAATGAACCTGTCGCTATTAATTCATTAGCTTTATAAATTCCAACAGTATATTCTAAATTTTTGTCTAATTTAATTCCTTCACTGCTTAAAAAAAGTTCTAATTTTTTTCTTTCCAATATATCATCAAGAAAGATTCTTTTTTCCTTAAAATCATAATCCATATAATTTAGTATCCTTTCAAAGTAAAAGTAATGTTTATTATAATTTCCTTGTGTTAGGAGCTTGGTATGAGTTCTTCTTAAGTATAGAACATTCAATGACTACACCCAAGTTTTTTTAGTGTTCTTTCATGTATTTCCATTGTTCTTTTCCCATCCATTTATTTTATAATTCCTTCTATCATACCGAGAAAAATACTAACTGCCAAAAGATCTGCTGATCCTCCTGGGCTTAAATTTTTCTTTATAAAATCTTCATTAATGTGCTCCAATTTTCGTCTTGCATTAAATTGGTTCATTCCACCTGACATTAAAAATTCTTTTGAAATAGACTTAACACTTATTAGACTATCTATTCCCCCTCTTATGATTACATTTGTATCTTCACTCTCTGCCATAAGATTTAAAATGATTTCTAAAAATAAATCATTCATGGAGAATTGCTTTTTAATAGTCCACTCCCTAATTATATGTACTGTGTCCTTTTGCACTGTTATAAAACCACTCTCTATTTCTCCTCGTATTCCCGTGTATCCAAATTCTTTATATAATCTTTCTCCATGCGTTAATATTTTTTTGCTAGAAATATTCTTAAAATCTCTTAAAGTTAAATCTTTTGCTACCTTCTTAACTTCTTCACAAATTATTTCCACGGGGAAATTTTGGAATCCTTTTTTTTTAAAAATATTACCTACCACAGCAGAAAGTATTCCTAATGAAAAAATAATACCTTTATGAGTATTTACTCCACCAGTAGCATCAAACATTGCCATCTCGCACTCCATACCATGGCGCCTTATCTTTTCTAAAAGCTTAGTATTATCGGCCTCATCAAAACATAATCCTTCTAGGGCGCACGCAAAAAAGCCTCTATACAATACTGAACTACTTGCCATAAAGGTAAAAAAGTCCATATCCTTATGAGACCCAGAGTTATCTCTATCCACTAAGCCAGGTTTAGGAGTAGTACTTACCTCATAAAGTATGGCTCTTTGTGCTAGAGATGCTATATAATCTGCTAATTTCTCTTTATTTCTCAAATTCTTCACTCGAATCTTTCATTGCTAGAAGAACAATTTTAATAGAATCTTCTAAATGTTTTTTTATAACCATTTTAATTTCATCCTCATTTTTATCTACTATTGCCTTTAAAATTTGTCTATGCTCCATTAACGCTTTTTCCCTTCTCGAATTATGAGAAATAGAAATATTTCTAAAACGTTGAGTATACTCATTTAACTTGGTAATCATTACTGCTAATCTTTTCATTCCACTAGCTAGATACAATTTCCAATTAAATTCTCCAAATAATTCTATAACCTCTTCTACCTTGCCTTCTTTATTTTTTACCTCAATTAAGTCAAGTAGCCCTTCAATTTCATCAATTTCTTCTGGAGTTATAATTTCCATTGCATTAATTGCTGCTAAAACCTCTAAATTAATTCTTATCTTATAAATTTCTATTACATCTTCTGTTGTTATTCTTTTCACTACAACACCTATTTTAGGCAAATGCTCAACTAATTTTTCTCTTTCAAGTCTTCTTAATGCCTCTCTAACAGGAGTCCTGCTTATATTTAATCTTTCTGCATACTCTTTTTCTATAATTCTCTCTCCCACAGGTATTATTCCACTAATAATAGTCCGCCTAAGACTTTCATATACAACTTCTCTTATAGGTAAATTGTTAGCAAAATTTGTGTTTTTAATAAGCTCGTCCATATAATTTATCATTTAAGTCTTCCTTTCTTAATTCCGTTTAATATATCATTACTTACAGTTTAAACTAAAGTTCAAAAGAAAGCGAATTTTCAGTACATTCTACAAAAACTTGAAATATGATTTTTAATTCTTATCACTAAAATTTATGTTATAAAAAAAGTTCCCTAAGGAACTTTTTTTATAGTAATGTAAACTATTTTTTATAAAGGCATAGCTCCTGTAAGAGCTGCCGCTAATACAAACACTATAAAAGTTCCAATTGAGTATTTGGCAGCATGTTTTTGCCATTCTCCCATATCAACATCTGTTAATTGCAATAATAGATATATAAACGCAACAAGTGGACTTAATAAATGGAATGCTTGACCCATAGTTGAAGCAATACCAATCTGTAAATTAGTAAATCCATAAGCTGCACCTGTTTTTGCAAGAACTGGTACAACACCAAAGTAAAATGCATCATTAGATAATAAGAATGCACCTGGCACACTAAGGAAAGCTGTAACTAAAGCCCAATGAGAACCCAATGATTGTGGTATCACTGAAGCTAAGTTTAAAGCAATGGCTTCAGCCATCTTTGATTCAGTTAAAATTCCCATAAATATTCCGGCTGCAAGTACCATAATAACAACTTGTATAGCATTCCCAGCATTAATATCTACAAGCTTTCTTTGTAGTTTCATTGAACGGAAGTTAATCATAAGTGCTAATGCTGTAGCTACTTCAAATATTACAGCAGGTGGAACACTTCCACTAACTAATGTAACCATAACTAAAATAGTAACTATAAAATTAACCCATATAAGTTTTGGTCTCTTAAGCTCTTCCATTTCTGGAGATAATGTAGCTGCCATTTCTGATGCAGCCTTTTCATCAATTTTTATAATTCCTAATCTCTTACGTTCTTTCATTCCAAGGTGGTAAGCTACAAATATAACCCAGATTATAGCAATAATCATTCCTGGAACTAATGGACGTAGAATTTCATTACCATCAAGTTTTAGGGCTGCCATTATACGAGCAGTTGGACCACCCCAAGGTAGAAGGTTCATTATAGAATTTTGCATTATTATTATTGTGGCTAAGTACAGTGGTTTTATTTTAAGTTTCTTGTATATTGGTAGTAATGCAGAAACACAAATCATAGTAGTTGTTGATCCGTCTCCGTCTATTGATACTAAAGCAGCTAAAATTGCTGTTCCAACAAGTACCTTAACTGGATCACCTTTTACTAATTTTATAGTTGCATTAACAAGAGGATCAAATAAACCGACATTTATCATAATCCCAAAGAAAAGAATTGCAAACAAGAGCATTGTAGCCGTTGGAGCTACACTTTTAATACCTGTAAGCGCAAACTTACCTAAATTAGGACCAAACCCACCTATAAGACCAAATACTATTGGAACTACTATAAGTGAAGTAAATGCACTAAGACGTTTTGTCATAATAAGTACCATAAAAACAATTACTAATCCATAACCCAATAAAGCTAAAGACATATTATCCACACCCCCCGAAATAATTTGTAAACGTTATTATTAAAATTTCATAAATATTTAAACTCGTTAGCTAACTTAACATTATTATATATAGTACAAATAATTAATTCAAGGTGTCCACGTGTTCTTTAGGTGTTCTTTCGTAAAAATGCCCAAAATTACATTTTTTTGATATTATTGTTTTAATTTGAAAATGCATAAAAGATACTAGCGAAAAACAGAATTAAAATAGTTAATTTAATGTTTTATGTCATTTTTGTCTTTAAGCACGATTAATTTATTTTATATTTTTGAAATAAATATAAAATAAATATGGTAAGTATAAAAATTTTATGCGAAATATGGTTCATTTAGGGACTATTCATAAAGTCTAAACGATTCAACCCATACAATTATTAATATCCAATACACAGTAAATAACCCCCTTTTATCAAAAATGGCATAACTATATTAAGTAACCAACGAAATACAGTAAATAATACTATATATTTTGATAAAGTAAATCTGAACTTTTTAGAAGGATTTTCAATTTTTTGGGCGAATAGTTACTATATATGCGAATAAGCATAGTTAATTTACTTAAAGGAGGTATATAGTATTGAATATTTATTTTGGAATCATCTTTGCTGCTATAATAATTGCCATACTTTTTATAGCATATCTTACAAAGTATATCTTTTCACAAGACAAAGGTACAAAGGAAATGCAAGCCATTTCTGATGCAATAAAAGAAGGTGCCTTTGCATTTATGAAAAGACAATACAAAACAATTTTTATGTTAGCTCTAGTTACTGTAGTTATCATTGTAGTTGCAAATTACTTTGGTAATTTATCAAAAGGAACAGGGGTTGCACTGTCGGTTTCATGGCATATTGGTGTTGCATTTATAACTGGTGCAGTTTGCTCCGCGATTTCAGGCTACATTGGAATGTATATGGCCGTTAATTCCAATATAAGAGCTGCAGCAGGAGCAAAAAAGGGGTTAAATAAAGCCCTTACTGTTGCTCTACGAGGAGGAGCCGTAACTGGTTTATCAGTTACTTCACTTTCACTACTTGGTGTTTCTGTATTATTTCTTTTATTTGGAGGAATGTCTAACAGTGATGCTTTAATTAAAGAAGCACCTTCACTTTTAATTGGCTTTGGTTTTGGAGCTTCTTTTGTTGCATTGTTTGCTCAGCTTGGTGGTGGAATATACACAAAAGCTGCAGATGTTGGAGCAGATCTTGTTGGTAAAGTTGAGGTCGGTATTCCAGAAGATGATGCCAGAAACCCTGCTGTTATCGCTGATCTTGTTGGAGATAACGTTGGTGACTGCGCAGGTAGAGGAGCAGATCTTTTCGAATCTACTGCAGCAGAAAATATTGGTGCAATGATACTTGGGGTTGCACTTTATCCTGTATTTGGTTGGAAGGGTATTATATTTCCTTTAGTTACAGGTGCAATTGGAATCATTTCTTCAATCGTAGGTTTAATGTTTGTAAAAGCAGATGATGCTACTGATAATCCTATGTCTGCTCTTTATAAGGGTTATTTTATAACAAGTGTACTTAATCTTATATTCTTGTTTTTCATAATTAAATCTATGTTCTCGGGCACACTAGCAAGTGGAGAAAGCATACATTACTTGTATCTCTACCTTTGTGCAGTTGCAGGCATAGCACTTAGTTATTTATTTGTTGTAATCACAGATTACTATACTTCATATAATTACAGACCTGTTAAATCAATTGCAAAAGCTTCACAAACTGGAGCCGCAACTAACATAATCTCAGGTATTTCAGTTGGTATGGAATCAACAGCGCTACCTGTACTTTCAGTATCGCTTGCAATATTTGTTTCCTATAACCTTGGCAAATTAGCACTTCCAGGTGTTGCAAACGGTGGAATTTATGGAATAGCTGTTGCAACTATAGGAATGCTTTCAACTTGTGCTTATATACTTGCTATGGATACTTTTGGACCAATTACCGACAATGCTGGTGGTATTGTTGAAATGTCCGGAGCTCCCGAGGAAATCAGATTAATAACGGACAAATTAGATGCATGTGGAAATACTACTAAAGCTTTAACTAAAGGCTATGCAGTTGGTTCTGCAGCTCTTGCAACCTTCCTCTTATTTTTTGCATATATAGGCCAGGTAAAAACAATATCAGGGATTCCTCTTGATAACGTTTTCCCGGTAGATATTGGAAAACCAGAAGTTTTCATTGGTGCGTTTATCGGTGCAATGATAGTTTTCCTTTTCTCATCTACTGCAATAAGAGCAGTTGGCAACGCAGCTCAAATCGTAATCTTAGAAGTTAGGGCGCAGTTTAAAGAATTCCCTGGCATAATGACTTACAAACAAAAACCAGATTATGCAAGATGTGTTGATATAGTTACAAAAGGCGCTCTTAAAGAAATGTTGCTTCCAGGTCTTATTCCTATTACTGTACCAGTATTCGTTGGAGTCATTCTTGGAAAAGAAGCTGCAGCCGGCTTCCTACTAGTAACTACAATTGTAGGTGTTATCATGGCACTATTCTTAAACAATGGTGGTGGAGCATGGGATAACGCTAAGAAGTATATTGAACTTGGTAACTTTGGTGGGAAAAAATCTGAACCTCACAAAGGTGCAGTTGTTGGAGATACCGTTGGTGATCCTTTCAAAGATACAGCAGGTCCTTCACTACATGTTTTGATAAAATTAATAACTACCTTAACACTTGTTTTCGTTTCAATTTTTAGATAGATAATAAAATAAAGGATGTACCTTTATTATTTATCTTGAATCAAAAAACCAACCATCTGCTCCTTCAGATGGTTGGTTTTTTTTAATATTATATTATCTTTATCATAAACAGATGTCGTGAAATTAATATTAGTACGTGTTACTTTTTATTTCTTTAAATTAAGTTTTGCAAAAGCCTCCGCCATAGCAGAATTACCAGTTCCTTCATCTTCCTTATTCTGTTGATTCAAGAATCTACTAACATCTTTTTTATTTAACGCACTTTTTTCTGAATCGCGACGTTTGTTAAAGGCTGAAAGTTTTTCTCTATATCCACAACCACAAACAAAAATCTTATTGTCTCCATCTCCTCTAATCTCCATTTTCTTATGGCAAGTAGGACAACGTGCATTAGATATTTGTGATACACCTTTACGATAACCACATTCTCTGTCAGGGCATACGAGCATCTTTCCCCTTTTGCCATTAACCTCAAGAAGATATTTACTACACTCAGGACATTTAACTCTTGTAGCGTTGTCATGATTATATATTTCGGACGATGCTGCAACATTCCTCACAAGCTTCACTGCATATTCCCTCATTTCTTTTACGAAATTCATGGAATTAGCTTTTCCTTTACTTATAAGTTGAAGTTGTTTTTCCCACTTAGCGGTAAGTTCAGGTGATTTTAATTCAACAGGAACTAAACCTATTAGCTGTATTCCTTTTGAGGTTGGGAATATATCTTTACCTCTTCTCTCCATGTAAAAAATATTGAATAATTTTTCAATTATATCTGCCCTAGTTGCTGGAGTTCCAAGGCCTGAAGTATTATCTAAAGCTTCCCTTAAACTCTCATCTTGTATATCTTTTCCTGGGTGTTCCATAGCTGTAAGCAGCGTTGCCTCATTATATCTTGCTGGTGGCTTAGTTTTCTCATTTACTGATTTAATTAAAGTAAGTTTAACCGCTTCACCTTTATTAATTGGTGGAAGAGATTGATCTTTTTCATCGCTGCCCTCAGAGCTACTTATTTCTTTCCAGCCCTTTGACTTAACTATTTTCCCTTTTGCAGAGAACCTCTCACCCTTAACATCTATAACTACAGTAGTTTGCTCATATTCAAAAGCAGGACTTAGAACTTCTAAGAATCTTTTAACAACTAGGTCATAAATACTTCTCTCTTCTTTGTTTAGGCTTGATAAATCTACATGTTGCTCCGTAGGAATTATAGCATGATGATCTGATACCTTGCTATTATCCACAAGTCTACTTGTAGTATGAATTCTACCTTTTATTATGTTTCTAGCAGCTTTCTCATAAGGCCCAATCGCAATGCTTTTTAATCTATCCATGAGCGTTGCCACTATATCTGTAGTAATATGCCTTGAGTCTGTTCTTGGGTATGATAATAGTTTATGATTTTCATATAATCTCTGCATTAAATTGAGAGTTTGCTTTGCAGAAAATCCGAATTTTCTATTTGCATCCCTTTGAAGCTCTGTTAAATCATACGCAAGTGGAGGAAGCTCTTTTTTAGATGCTTTATTTAGCTCTACAACATTGCCCATTTGATTGTTTACTTTAGCAGCGATATCTTCTGCCTTTTTCTTGTCAAATGTACGTGCTTCACCGTTTTTACTTGACCAATGAACAGTAAAATTATTTACCTTACCATTTACTGTCCAGTAATCCTTTGGGATGAATTTTTTTATCTCATTTTCTCTATCAACAATAAGTGCTAAGGTAGGCGTTTGAACCCTTCCTGCTGATAGCTGAGCATTATATTTACAAGTTAATGCTCTAGTAACGTTGAGCCCTATAAGCCAATCTGCTTCTGCTCTTGATTGAGCTGCCCAAAATAGATTTTCATAATCTCTTCCTGGTTTAAGGCTTGCAAATCCATCCTTTATCGCTTTTTCAGTTTGAGATGAAATCCATAACCTCTTTATTGGCTTCTTAAAGCCTGCCTTTTGGATAATCCAACGGGCAACCAATTCTCCCTCTCGCCCAGCATCCGTAGCTATAACTAGCTCATCTACATCTGCTTTTTTAAGCAGTTCACGTACAATCTTATATTGTTTTGCAGTTTCCTTAATAACCACCAGTTTTAGATCCTTCGGTAGCATAGGAAGATCTTCCATTTTCCAGCTTTTATATTTTTCATCATAATCCTCTGGACCAGCTAGTGTTACTAAATGCCCTAGTGCCCAAGTTACAATATATTTTGCCCCCATTAAATACCCATTTCCGCCTTGATTACAATTTAAAACTTTTGCAAGTTCACGACCGACTGAAGGTTTTTCAGCTAAAACTAATATTTTTCCCATATATAAAACTTCCTCTCATATGCTAAATAATTTACTGAGTTTTACTCAGTTTTTTATTTCTTTTATATGCAATTTTTATGTTACCAATAATATCATTCCTGTTAATTTCTTAATATTTTATATCATCACTCTACTCATTATAAACTACTTTATACATAATGTTAATTTTTTGTTATTTAAGATGTAACGGTTAATGTGTTTTTTGTTATCATAAATGATATACTACACAATATAAAATAAATAAATTTAGAGGTAATTAAATGAATTATATAGTATTTGACTTAGAATTTAATCAGGGATTTAATTTTGCAAAAGATACTGAAACTATAATAAATCCTAAATGCCCTTTTGAAATAATTCAGATAGGTGTTATAAAACTGAATGACAATTTCGAGACGATCGGGACTCTAGATGTATTAGTTAAACCAGAAATATATACTACGCTTAATCCCTTTGTAAAAAGGCTTACTGGAATAACAATAGAAGAACTTGATAAAGGTATATCTTTTAAAGAAATGTATTATAAACTTTCAGATTTTTTAAATATCGATAAAGGCATACTTTGTGTATGGGGAGCCTCTGATATAAAAGAATTATTTCGGAATATAGAATATTATGGATTAGATGCCTCCAACGTCCCCACCGAGTTCATCAACATTCAGTCCTACGCTTCTAAGCGGCTCAATTGTGAAAGAGGAATTAATATAGGGCTAGCTAATGCAGCAAATTTATTAGATATCCCAATTGAACATCAATTTCATAATGCTCTTAATGATGCTTACTATACCGCAGAAGTTTTTAAAAAAATTTATAATATAGAAATTAAAACTAGTATATATGATCCTCACAAACTCTCAAAGTTAAGGAAGTTAAATACTCAAAACTATAAAATTGATTTTGATAATTTAATAAACCAATTTGAAAAAATGTTTAAGAGAGAAATTACAAAGGAGGAAAAATCCATAATTAAACTGGCTTATATTATGGGAAAAACAAACCAATTTCAAATTAAGAATGATTCTTATCCTTTATCAAAAAAATAAAATCAGTATAGTTTATTTTCTATACTGATTTTATAATCTTATTAGTTTTCTGTTTCTTCACTTAATGAAACATTTTCTACATTAGGATTTTTATTTTCTAAATTAACTTTCCTATTATCTAATGTATTAAGATTTATAGGATGAGTAACCATATCTTCAGTTGTACTCATTATAAGTCTATTCAAATATATTTTTCCTTCAGGAGTATTAGCTACTGCATAAGGTTCTGTATCTTTCTTAAATAGAACCCATGTATAACCATTGTTAACTACTCTATTTACATCTTCTTTATCAATTATAGTCCTTGATTTTTCTTTACCATATCTGTCTCTTAATATTATGGCAACAGTATCGCCATCTATTTCTTCATAATCATTAATTGTATTTTGATTATATACTTCTAAATTGCATTTTCTATTATCAAGAGTATCTCCATTGATATGCCTAACAGGCGCTTTTGGATGAACATCTAATATAAATGACTGCAAACTTTGTTTCCTTCTATATTTCTTTTCTTCGATATAATAACTACCTAGATTTTGTGCTAAGAAATTATTAAAATCTTTATTCCACTCTGCAAACCAACGACCTTTTTCTAGTACCCTTTGTAAATCCTCAGTATCTATTTTACAATCTATGGTTGTGCCATCTTTTTTAACTATTTTTAAATAAGTAACTTCTTCAAGCGTCTGGTATTTGTTAGATTTAATTTCAACTTTAGTAGTCTCTGTTTTGTTTTCTTTTTCGTTTTTTATGATAGGACACCTCTTTCTTCTATTTAGGCATCTTCAAAAAAATAACCAGTCAGCATGCTAGACTATCTTTTTCATATGCCCTACAAGGGATTTAAAATTATGTATAACTTTAATATTTCCCTAATTTTTTATTAACAACTCAATTTTCCTCTAAACCACACATGTTTGTTTTTACTACATTATTTTTATTATACCACATTTATTGGGGAAATAGCTCCTATTTTTGTGATAAACTTAAAATAATATTTAAAAATCATATTATAAATAATTTTATTCCATTTTGGTTAAACTTCTTAATGTACATATTAAGGAGGAGATACCATGTCAAAAATTAACTGTAGTGTTTCAAATTGCTCCCATAATGATAATAACTCATGTTTTGCTAACATAATAAATGTTGGTGGTAAAAGTGCTAAAAAAGATTCTGATACCTGTTGTGCTTCGTTTTTAGATAGTGTTGCCTATAGTGATCTTTCAAATATCGTAAATGGTAAAAAGAATGAATGCGATGTAGTTTCTTGTAATGTAGGTACTTGCACCTATAACTCTAATCAACTTTGTAGCGCTAAAAGTATTGATGTCAATGGTAGAGATGTTAATCTCTACTCAGAAACTGACTGTTTAACATTTAAACGCACATAAATAAATAACTTCAATAAAAAAATAAAGGGATCGCCTCGTTATAGAAATTTCTATTTTGAGGCGGTTCCTTTTTATTTATAGAAATTATTTGTTTATATATTTTTATTTTGTGATACACCTGTTATAATATAAATATAATATAAATGAAAGATAAAATAGTTACAAATCAATTGTTTGAAAAATCAAAACACTTATTAAGAATAATGGGAGGAATTAACCATGGTAGAAGTTATTGATAAAGGTACCTATATATACCGAGGTAAAAGTGTATTAGGTTATGAAAATGAATTTTCAATAGAAGATTTAGGTCAAAAATTAAAAGAAGATGGAGAAGATACTAATAACTTGCATAAGTCTCTTGAAAAAGAAGAGGCCTTCAAAAATACAATTGCATATAATATATTAATGCAACATAATACATCAAATGATTCAGAAAATTTAAAAATAAAATTTGATTCATTGGCTTCCCATGATATCACATATGTTGGTATTGTCCAAACTGCTAAAGCAAGTGGTTTAGAGAAATTTCCCATTCCCTATGTTTTAACTAATTGTCATAATAGCCTTTGTGCTGTTGGTGGAACAATAAATGAAGATGATCATGTATTTGGATTATCTGCTGCAAAAAGATATGGTGGTATATTTGTACCTCCAAATGTGGCCGTAATACATCAATATATGAGAGAAATGATGACTGCTTGTGGAATAATGATCTTAGGATCCGATAGCCATACTAGGTATGGTGCCCTTGGAACTATGGCAATTGGTGAAGGTGGCGGTGAACTTGCAAAGCAGCTAATAGGAAACACATATGATGTAGCTCGTCCTGAGGTTATTGCAATATATCTAGAAGGAGAAACCCGTAGAGGTGTAGGTCCACAAGATGTAGCTTTATCTATAATTAAAGCTGTATTTAAGAGTGGTTTTGTTAAAAATAAAGTTATGGAGTTTGTTGGACCTGGAATAACAAATTTATCTATTGATTTTAGAAATGGTATTGATGTTATGACTACAGAAACAACCTGTTTAACTTCAATATGGTGTACAGATGAAAAGGTTAAAGAATACTATGAAATTCATAAACGTCCAGAATGTTATAAAAAGTTAGAACCTGGTATTCTATCTTACTATGATGGTTTGGTTAAAGTAGATTTAAGTACAGTTGAGCCTATGATCGCACTTCCTTTCCACCCAAGTAATGTATACACCATAGCAGAGCTAAAAAGAAACCCTATGGAGATTTTCAAGAAAATCGAAGCTGAATCAATTAAAACTATAGACAATGATAAAATCAAACTCAATCTTACTGATAAAATTGTTGATGGAAAAATAAAAGTTGATCAGGCTATAATAGCTGGATGCTCCGGTGGAACCTTTGAAAATATATGCAAAGCAGCAGAAATACTAAGCAATACTTCAACAGGTAATGATTATTTTAATATGAGCATATACCCTGCAAGTCAACCTGTATATCTTGAGCTATTAAAAAATGGAGCATTTGCGAAACTTGCAGAGGCAGGAGCAATAATTAAACCATCCTTTTGTGGTCCATGTTTCGGTGCAGGTGACACACCTGCAAACAATTCTTTTAGCATAAGACATACTACAAGAAACTTTATAAATAGAGAAGGTTCAAACCCTGGGACAGGACAAATTTCCTCTGTAGCATTAATGGATGCCTTATCAATTGCAGCTACTGCTGCAAATGGAGGATTTTTAACATCTGCTACTGAAATTGAATTTGAAGATATTAAACCTTTGTATCACTTTAATGATATAGTATACAAAAATAGAAACTACCAGGGCTTTAATAACGCAGATGTTGATGCTGAATTGAAATATGGTCCTAATATTGTAGATTGGCCAAAAATGGCTGCACTTACGGATAATATTCTATTAAAAGTGGTTACAGTAATAAATGATGCTGTTACAACAACTGATGAAATTATTCCTTCTGGAGAAACATCATCTTATCGTTCAAACCCATTAAAACTAGCAGAATTTACTCTAAGTCGGAGAGATCCACTGTATGTTGGGAATGCAAAAGCTGTACAATTGACCGAACAAAAGAGGCAAGCATTTGTAAAAGGAGATATCACGGCTGATGTTGATGAAATAAGACAGGTATTAGCTAAGGCTATTGATGACACAAATATTATGGGCGATGTTATAAACAAAGTACTTGAAAACACTAGTGTGGGAAGTGTTGTATTTGCTATGAAACCCGGTGACGGTTCAGCAAGGGAACAAGCTGCTTCTTGCCAAAAGGTATTAGGTGGTTTTGCAAACATTGCCGTTGATTATGCTACTAAAAGATATAGAAGCAATTTAATTAATTGGGGTATGATCCCATTCACTATTCCTGAATCAGAAGACATAAATTTTGAAGTAGGAGATCATGTTTTTGTAGAGGGAATAAGTGATATCATAAAGAGTGGACAAGAAAATATGGAAGCTCAGGTTATTAGTTCTAAAGGCAACAGAAAAATTAAACTTCAGCTTAAGAACTTGACTAAGGATGAAAAACAAATTCTTTTAGCAGGTTGCTTAATTAATTTTAATGCTACAAATAAAAATAAGTAAAAATAAGACTGTTAAAAGGGGCTGTACAAAGTATTTATATACTATGTACAGCCCCCCTTATTATTTATTTACACATTTCTTAATTCTATTACCTCTTCCTGCGAGAGGTGACGCCACATGCCAATATCTATTCCGTCTATTTTTATATTAATAATTCGAATTCTCTCGAGTCTTACAACTGTATAACCAAAAGTTTTACTCATTCTGCGAATTTGTTTATTTAATCCTTGAGTTAGAATAATACTAAAAGTATCGCTAGATATTCTACTAACTTTGCAAGGCCTTGTATTAACCCCAGAAATTTGCACACCTTTTGACATTCCTTTAATAAAAACATCATCTAAGGGCTTATTCACAGTTACTATATATTCTTTCTCATGTTCATTTTTAGATTCTAAAATACTATTTGCCAGATCACCATCATTAGTCATAAGTATTAATCCTTGAGAAGACTTATCTAATCTACCAACTGGAAATATGTACTCTGGATAGTTCATGAAATTAATTATATTGCTCTCCACTGTTTTTTCTGCAGTACATGTAATACCAACCGGCTTATTTAGCGCAATATATATTTTATCTTTCATTGAGATAGGCTTGTTATCAATAAGAATATTATCCTCTTTTCCCACCCACTGACCAGGCGTTGAAAGTTTACCATTTACCATAATTCTATTTTCCAAAATATATTTATTAGCGTCAGTTCTCGAACAAATACCATAATTGCTAAGAAGTTTATTTATTCTCATTTTAAAATCTTTATCCTTTCACTTTGTTAGAAAAGACAACTCATAAGCAATCCGCTTTTGAGTTGTCTTTTGATAACACTATTAATTGTTTTGTTTTCCCATTTTTTCAATAACAACTTCAGCAAATTCTTTTGTCCCAGTATTTCCACCTAAATCACAAGTTAAATATTTGCCTTCTTTTAAAACAGCTTCCACAGCTTTCTCTATTTTATCTGCCGCTTCTGCTTCTCCTATAAATCTTAACATCATAACACCTGATAAAATACATGCAGTAGGATTTGCTAAGTTTTTACCCGCTATATCTGGAGCAGATCCATGAGCTGGCTCGAAAACCGCACCTTCTTCTCCAATATTTGCACCTGGAACTAGTCCTAGTCCACCAATTAACCCTGCTGCCATATCTGATAATATATCTCCGTATAGGTTCGGCATTACAAGCACATCATATTTTTCTGGATTCATTACAAGCATCATGCTCATAGCATCTACTATAACATCTTTAAAAGCTATATCTTTGTGCATGGAAGCTATATTTCTTGCACATCTTAAGAACAATCCATCTGATAGCTTCATAATATTTGCTTTATGAACAGCTATTACTTCTTTTCTATTCTGATATTTTGCCAATTTAAAAGCATATTCTACTATTCTATCACTAGCTTTCTTGCTTATTATCTTTATGCTCTCAGCAATATCCTCTGTTACCATATGCTCTATTCCTGCATATAAATCTTCACTATTTTCTCTTACAATTATTAAATCTACATCTTTAAACCTTGATGGAACCCCTTCATGTGTTTTTATAGGTCTAATATTAGCATAAAGATTTAATTCCTGTCTTAATGTTACATTTACACTTTTAAATCCTGTACCGACCGGTGTAGTAACTGGTCCTTTTAGTGCAACTTTATTCTTTTTGATGCTTTCTAAAACGTAGGGAGGCATAGGAGTATTAAATTCCTCTATAACTTCTGCACCCATACGTACTATTTCCCAATTAATTTCAACTCCACTTTTTTCTATTACTTTAACCGTAGCGGTTGTTACTTCTGGTCCAATTCCATCACCAGGTATAAGTGTAATATTATATCCCATATTTTTAAGCACCTACCTTTTTCTTATTTCTTATAAAATTTATTAATCCACACTTTGCAAAGTTTTATAGAACTTATAATGTCTAACTTATATTAACAAGCTTCAGTCTTTTGTGATTTTAGGCTTAACTCCGGAATAACTTTCTTTGCAATTAATTCAAGCTCTTCACTTTTCATTACAGTATTTCTTCCAGTTTCATATTGCTCATCAACCCATTCTTTTATAATCTGAATTCTTTCATCTTTTTTATCGATTTTGTCAGTTTTCTTTAATCTAAAGTAAGTATTAACCCAAGCTGCTATACCCGCATGTCCTGAATGTTCATTAACTGATACAACAATTGGTCTACCTAATATTTTTTCCGTATCAAAAATATTATATATTTCTTCATCTTTTAATATTCCATCTGCATGTATACCGGCTCTCGTAACATTGAATTCGCTTCCTACAAATGGTGTTCTAGGTGGAATGCTATATTTAAATTCGCCTTCGAAGTATTCACCAATTTCGCTTATAAGCTTGAGATTCATATTTTTTACGTTTCCTTTTATTTGTCCATATTCTATAATCATAGCTTCGAGTGGGCAGTTACCTGTTCTCTCTCCAATACCAAAAAGTGACGTATTTATAGCTGAGCACCCATGTAGCCATGCCGTAGTAGCATTTGGAACCACGTTATAAAAGTCATTATGCCCATGCCACTCAAGGCAATCTGGCGGAACTCCTGCATAAACTCTTAATCCATGTATGATGTGTTGTACACTTCTTGGTAGCTCTGTTCTTGAGTATGGTAATCCAAGCCCCAATGTATCACATGCCCTAATTTTTATCTTAATGCCAAATTTTTTAGAAAGTTCCATAAGTTTTTGTGCAAGTGGCACTACAAATCCAAAGAAATCAGCTCTAGTTATATCTTCAAGGTGACATCTTGGAGTTATGCCATTTTCTAAAGCTTCTTCCACCAATGATATATATAAATCCATGGCTTGTTGTCTTGTTTTATTCAATTTCTTGAATATATGATAATCAGAACATGACATAAGCATTCCCGTTTCCTTTAGTCCCATATCTTTGACAAGCTTGAAGTCTTCCTTATTTGCTCTTATCCAGGAAGTTACCTCTGGAAATCTATATCCTCTTTGCATACACTTTTTAACAGCATTTCTGTCTTTTTCAGTATACAAAAAAAATTCTGTTTGTCTAATTATTCCAGAATTATTATCAAGTTTGTGTAAATAATCGAATATTTTAACTATCTGCTCTTCAGTATAAGTATCCATAGCTTGTTGACCATCTCTAAATGTAGTATCCGTAATCCAAATATCTTCTGGTAAAAACATTGGAATCTGTTCATCCCCAAAAACAATCTTTGGAATTTCTGAATATGGAAATATATCTTTGAACAACTCAGGCTGTTCCCCTTCATTTGTCTTCAACTTGTTTATCTCCATCTTACGATTACACTTTTCATTATAGTTTGATATTTGCATTTTTTTCATTTTAATCCTCCCTTTTTTCCTCCTTATTTGCACCTTTATCTACTACATCTAGTTTTATAGCTTATGAATAATTCCTATGCTAATATTTCAATTTAATGCTAATTATATAGCTTATTAATAGTTTTGTAAAGCTGTTTTGCAATATTGTAGTGTCCATCCACCATTTTTTTCAAAAATGCCCTAATATCAATAACCTGTAGATAATTTATCAATCCATATAACACTTGGGTCAAATTTTAATGGCTATCTTAGGTATATTTATATGCATTGCATTGAAGATTTAAAAAAACCACAGCAAGCAACAACTTACTGTGATTTTTTTACCATATTGTAATTTCATGACTACATTTAAAGTCATCATTATTTTTTATTTTTTGAATTGCTTTTTTATCTTTTAATTCAACAGATGAACCTGCTGAATCTGGTAGACCAAACCAAGGCTCAATGCAAATAAAAGGAGCCCTTATAGGTTTAGACCATATTGCAACGTATGGGAAATCTTCAAATGACACAGTTACTTTATGGTCATTCTTGCCCGATGCTATAGTTATTTGTTTGTTTTCTAAATTTTCTAAAATAATAACATCATTTTCAAACAACTCTTTTGATACTTCAATTCTATTTGTTTTCTCGTATAATACCTTCTTATTATCTTGTAAAAATCCACCATCCAATAAAAATGGTTCTATTTTTTCTCCATCTTTAAATGATAAATAATAATCCTCAAAGTTTAAATCAGGTTTCACAGGGCAATTAAAAGCAGTATGAGCTCCTATTGAAAAATATATATCCTTATTATCTTCATTTCTCACTTCATAGGAAACAGTAAGTTTATTACCTACAAGTTTATAACTTATAATTAGTGAGAATTTATAAGGGTATTTCTTTAAAGTTTCATCAGTAGATTTTAATATAAAAGAAACGCTATCCTTTTCCTGCTTGTAAATATCAAAATTCATATCCCTTGCAAAACCATGAACTGTCATGTTATAAGGTTTATCATCTACAAAACAAGTATTCTCAATAAGACTACCAATTATAGGAAAACATATTGGTGCATGAAATCTCCAATAATTAGGGTCTCCTTGCCATAAATATTCTATTTTATCTTTCTTCAGAAAAATGCTTGTTAATTCAGCACCTTCATTTTTTGCGTTTATAACTAAAAATTCGTTTTCCAATGTAACCATGCTTAATACCTCCCCTTTTTTTAGAAAAGAGACACACCCTAAAGTTATGTCTCTTATGAACAGATTTGTAGTTGTGAATTTGTTATAATACCACTATTTTTTATTTTGTTAAAAATAAATCTGCTTTGTTATTACTTCCAAATATTCTTATTTTCTCTATAACTTTTTCCTTCATTACTTTTCTTCCATTACCGAGTGATGCTGCTAATTGGTATTCTTCTGGATTTTTTGTTAAAACTTCTAACATTCCTTTTGTGAATGCTTGTCTTAGTTCAGTATCCACATTTACTTTTGCTACCCCTAAAGTAATTGCTTTTTTCACTTGTTCATCTGGCACTCCTGATCCACCATGTAAAACTATAGGTCTGTTAACAGCTTTTGATATATCACTTAATCTTTGAAAAGCAAGCTTAGGTGTTTTTTTGTAAACGCCATGTGCTGTACCAATTGAAACAGCTAAATAATCAACACCAGTACTCTGTGCAAATTTAACAGCTTCATCGCAAGTTGTAATCATTGCATCTTCATCCTCAACAGAAATATCATCTTCTGTTCCACCAATTTTACCAATTTCACCTTCCGCACCAATATCCAAAGCATTTGCAACTTCCACTAATTTTTTAGTTATAGCTATGTTTTCCTCAAAAGGAAGACCAGATCCATCAAACATAACCGATTGAAAATTTAATTGAATTGCTTTTACTACTTGTTCATATTTACGACTATGATCTAAATGAATACAAACAGGAACAGTAATATCCTTCATAAAGATATCTATCATTCCTTTCAATTCTTCAATTCCCATATATTGAATATATTTTTGTCCTATCATAAGCATTACAGGCGATTTTTCCTCTTCTGCTGCCCCTAGTATTGCTTGAATACTTTCAGCATTATGAACACTAAAAGCTCCAATAGCATATTTATTTTTCCATGCATTCATAATTAATTTTTTACCTGATACGTATGGCATATTAACACATTCCTTTCTGTCTTTTAAATTTTATTTTTAAAATATATAAATTTTCATTCTTACTTGAATCTACAATATTGTTTTGCGTAATTTATTTTTCCTCCAGGTGCTGAAGGATACGGTGAAAGATCACCGCCAATCAAAGGCCTTAGCCATTCATAATATTTTTCAGGATTATTAATAAATTCGTATGGAAGTGCCTTTTCCCCTAAACTAGTTACTTTTTCAAGAAGGCAACTCTCTAGGTGATAATCATATCCTTTTATATCGCTATTTTGAATAGTAACCATAAGGTTTGTTTCATTGTTATCTATTAATTCTGATGCCTTTTCCCCAACGTCATAAGCTTCTATTCTGTCTTGTGATGAAGTTGCTAAAGAGAAACTTCTTTGATTCATTCCCAAATTTTCTCCTCTGGCAGAGAATCCTAGATTTTCTTTGACTATATCCTCTAATCTTTTTGAAACTCCCCCTAAAACTACTCGCCCATTTACTACTGCCTTTTGAATGTTATTTTCATTATCTAACTTAATTCCTTCACTAACAACAATTGTGGCAGTTCCATATTCTTTTACTAAATTTTTAATATCAACCAAAAATTCATCAGTATGAAATTTTCTTTCAGGTAAATAAATTATATGAGGACCTTCCTCTTCAGATTCTTTTAGTAGTCCACTGGATGCAGCTAACCATCCTGCATTACGTCCCATAGTTTCAATTATTCTTACCTGTTCAAAATTTTTCATAGCCTCTAAATCTTTACTTATATCCCTAGTAGAGAAAGCAATAAATTTAGCTGCACTTGCAAATCCAGGTGCATGATCTGTTTTTCCTAAATCGTTATCAACAGTTTTAGGTATCCCGATAACTTGAAGCTCATAACCAATTCGATCAGCAACGTTTTTAATTTTTTGGAGTGCCGCCATAGTCCCATTTCCTCCAATAAACACAAGAGCATTAATATCATTCTTTTTTAAGTTATTAACAGCAATTTCTATTTTTTCATCTGTTAATTGATAACGCCCTGAACCTAAACATGCTCCTGGAATATATTTATGTTTTTTTACTAAGTCTAGCGTTTTATCTTTAAGTTCTATTAAGTTCTCTTTTACTAAGCCCTCATAGCCATTTAACACACCATAAAGCAGATTATTCTTTATTGAACTTTCTACAAAGCCTACTAAACTAGTGTTAATTACAGCGGTTGGACCTCCTGCTTGACCTATTGCAATTTTTTTCATGCTTTCCCTCCTTTCTTATTAATTTTACATTCTAAAATCCCATATGTTTTATTTTTCTTATCTTTTTAAATAGTTCTACGTACTCTGATTCTTTTCTATAAAATACAGCTGGCTGTCCAAGTGGCACTGCAACTTCTATATCTCCACCGTTATACTCTTTTCCTGTCCATAAATGTACCCATTTATCTTCTGGTAAGTACACATTCCATTTTGTTTTTCCTGGTTCATAAACAGGTGCAACCAATATATCTCTTCCATATAAATATTCATATTTAATACTATAGGTTTTTTCATCATTTTCATAATGCATAAATAAAGGCCTCTGGACAGGTATTCCTTTATTTGAATTTTCTTTTACTATTGCTTTTGTATATGTTGATAACATAGTATATATCATACTCATTTTTGCAAAATGATATATTGTTTCATCATCTGTATCAAATTGCCAATTATCAGAAGGTCTATTTCCCTCATGAGTTCTCATAACTGGTGTAAATGCCGCCATCTCAGCCCATCTCATAAATAGTTCTTTTGTTCTCTTCATTTCAAATAGTGTAGTATATCCCCCAATATCACTATGATGAAGTCCACATCCTGTCATTCCAAGTGATAATGCTGCCGGAATTACAGATGCTAATCCATCATCCAAACTCCAATCAACATTTTGATCCCCTGCCCACATCATTGTGCTATATTTCTGACTACCAGTACCACCTGCTCTCATGAAAAATGTAACATCGCCCAGTTTGCCAGCTTCTTCAATTGCTTCTCTATTTATTTTAGCCCACATTGCTGGCCATGCATTATGCATTATTTCAGCACTTACTCCGTTATCTAAAACAACATCAGTTGGTAGATATTCTCCAAAATCAGCCATCCAACCTGAAAGTCCAAAGTCAATCATTTCCTTTTTAATTACTTCTTTATACCAAACACAAGCTTTAGGTATTGTGAAATCTACTACACCAGCATAAAATTCACCAAATTCCACTAAATAATCTTTTCCTTCTTTATTTTTAGCTAAATACCCTTCTTCGCTAGCTTCTTTAAATAGACTCCCCTCAATTGCAACATAAGGATTTATATATCCAAGGAATCTTATTCCTCTTTCTCTTAGTTTTTTAATTTCTTCTTGAAGCCCTGGATATAATTTTTTATCCCATACCCAGTTCCACATAAGTCTCTTTCCAAAGGAAGTAATTCTTATTCCTTCCCAGTCCTGAGCCCATATACCACTTACTTTTACTCCTTTTTCAAGAACATTTTCTAATTTTTTAAGTGCTACTTCAGTTCCACCTTGAATACCAAGCCATACTCCTTTGTATACCCATTCTGGGAGTTCTGGTTGTCTTCCAAGTAGTGCTGTTAATTTTCCTACTAAATCTAAATATGTTTCTCCAGTCTCGAATATTATCTCTTCTGGCATATCCCATATTTGCAATTCATGAAAAGTTTCATGGCTAAAATCAAAATCCATGTAAGCACTATTATTTACGTGACAATAATATTTTCTAGTTGAAATAAATGTTGGCTCTGGGAAGAAAGTAGTATAATAATCTCCACCAGCTTGATCTATGCTATCCGCAAGAAAAGTCGTGTGAGTATTTTTATTTCTTCCAACGCCTTGTTCTGAAGTCCATAATGGATAGTTTTTTCCCCTTAAATCAAAATCTGAAAATTGTTCTCCACATCCATATATGTGCTCAAATTTTTCTGCTTTTAACCTAAGCCAACATCTATTAAAATTATCTGGATTTTCTAAAAACTTGATAGCAGTTCTTCCGTCTTCTTCTATAAATAATACCTTTATAGCATTAAGTCCGCCCTTTGAAAAAGTAACTCTTACTCCACTATTTTCTACCGATATCTCAAAATCATTTAAAGCTATTTTTTCGCAAATATAATCTTTAACTTTAAAGTTTCCGCGAAACATATCATAAGTAGCTTGTCCTTTTCCCACATATAAACATGGTTTTTTTATGTTATGTTCAATTATTTCCTTACCATTAACCATAATGCTGAACCCATTTTCTCTCTGAATAAATTTCATAATTACCTCCTCACTTCTTATATTTCCAAAGCTTCTATCTATAATTTGTACCACTCTCTATCAAATACACTATTTAATCTTTATTTCAATATTTTCACCAACTATTCCAGCGTAAGCTCCTTTTTCCATTAGAGGTTTTCTCTCTGGATGTGCTAAAAGCCATTTGTTTCTAGCAAATAAAAGTACATCCTTATATTTTGATTTATCTGCTTTTAAAGGCTCATTAGTTCCTTTAGGTAATATTACTATACATTTAAATCCTTCTTCTTCTACTCTGCAAGGTCCAAAATGGAGTGTTGTTTCATATATTTGTATAGCAGTTCCTTTTTTTACAAAGAAAGCTTCGACTTTACTAACATCATATTTATTTTGTTTAACATCTTGAAGTGCTCCGAGAAGCAATACCATATCTGTAACAGCTACGTTTATTTCACTACCTAAATGATATTCCAGTCCATTTAATGTTGAATTTGGACCATTACAATATCCTATTTCTATTGGCATTTCACCATAGAATTCATTTTCTAACCTTTCTCTTACTTTAGTTTTTTCCATTTCACTAACTGAAGCTATATAAGTATTTCCACTCGCTGATATAACTGTTTCCTTTTCCATATATTTTATCAATTCATCAAAATTATAATCATCTAATATTTTGCCGTACTTCACAAAAGTATCATTATGAATATCCTTTATTTCTATATGATCATTAATTTTTATAAGTTCTTTTAAATTCATTATATTCCTCTCCCTTATATACAATTTAATTTAAATTACTCTTAATATTCCCAAACTTTAATTCCGAGGAAACCACACATAGTTTTAACTTCTTCTATCACATCACCATAGGCAACAACAAAATGTGGTTCCCAACCATCCTTTACGAATTCAGCTACTTTACTTGCAGCGTTTCCACCTTCCGGTCTAACAGTTACAGAAGTACCAAAGAATTTTTGTGGTTCGTCTAATGCTTCTCCTTTATAAAGGAACATGCGGAAGCCATCTTTATCTTTTCCTAAACGTAAAACTGTAACCGGGCCACCTTTTAATCCAAATTCCATAGTTGGTCCAATTTGACGATTTGGATGTACCCCTAATTTTGCGCCTTCTTTCTTACTAGCAAGGCAGCTTGCCCCTGCTCCACAATGCCAATAAACAATACTGTCACATTTTTCGTCAATTGCTACAGGATCTCCAAAATAAGTAGCCTCGCCAGTAAGCCCAGCACCTATAAACATACTTATAGCCCCTCCAATATCTGTTTCACAAGAGGATGCAATTCCATTATCATTTAGCATGGAAAGCACTGCACAAACAGGTGCACCAAATCCAACGAAGAAATCTGGCCAACAACGAGAAGCTATTGCACCAGCTCCAGATTCTTTTACAAAGAATTTATAAGCTGTACTTAAGCGTGCATATTTCTCTAAATTTTCTGCCGGCATAACCTCCCAGCCTTTCGTACGACTTTTCAATTCTTTAAGGGCTGGTACAATTTCTTCAGTACTTAATGCAGTAGCCTTACTCATTATCCCAGATGCCTCAATTTGAGCAATTCTAGTTCCAAGAGTTCCAGCAAGTTTTGCTTCATCAACTGCACCAAATCCAAACCCTGCTGGTTGAGATCCTACAACTCCAATTATAAGATTATTTAACTTTTTAACCATTTCCATAGCACTTGCAATTTTACGTAGTTTTTCAATTACAACTTGCTCATCAGGATTTCCAAAAACAAATTCATGGTGTCCTCCCTGAAGATATACACTATTACCAGCGGAAAATGCACCTGTCAAAGAATTTAATTTTAACCTTCCTCCATCAATAGTAGGTTCGCGAACAGCCCACACAACTATAGGACAATTAAAACGACGAGTGAGTTCTGTAACAAAATCTCCACCTACAAATGTAGTGCTTTGATAAATGATAAGATCAGGTTTTGTTATAGTATCTGCAAATTCACCTAACATTTCAGGTGATGTAAGTAGCTCCATAGGTTTACTTAAATTATTAAAAAGTCCTTCAAGCATGTTACAAGATTTTGTGAAATCATCCTCAGCACTTGGCATAAAGAATGTAGTACGAGCAACTGGGAAAAACGCCACCTTAATATTAATTTTAGTATTCATTGATTAAACAACTCCTTTTATATATTTTTATTTTATATTTTATATTTTATATTTTATAAAGCGGCAGTATTTCTGCGTTTATTAAGATCAACTATTATTTCTCTATATTTATCATCAGTAAGTTTATAGAAACATCCCATTACAATAATAGTAGCTATTGCTAGAACACTAGGATATATGAACATAAGTCCCCTTATTGCTGAGATGGCTTTTAAACTTTGTACAGCGTTTGGAACATAACCAACAGCAGCTAAAACCATAGCTGGGATAAATCCAGCAATTGCTTGGGATAACTTACGAAAGAATGTAAAGAAAGAATAAACAACTCCTTCTGATCTAGTGCCTGTTTTCCATTCTCCATATTCAACAGCGTCAGACACTAGTGCCCAATTCAAACTGTTAACAAATGAGCTGCCAAAGAAAGCAAAACAAGCAAAAGCAATAAATACAACTGCATCCTTAGCAAACATAAATGCTAAAATATCTCCAAATGCCCAAATTGCACAACCAAGCATGTAAGTATATCTTTTACCAAGCTTCTTAACTATAGTTGGAACCATCGCACAACCAATGAAAACACATCCTATACTAAAGAAACCCATATATGGAACAATGGAAATATTTTTAAGTACATACTGACAGTAATAAACCTGTACTGCGAGTTTTACATTGAAAGCTGAGAAAGTAAATAAATTAACTAAACATAATATAAGTAACGGAGTATTCTTAAATAATCCTTTGTAACTTTTACCTATCGATCCCTTAACTATCTTAGGCTTTTGAACCACATTTCTCTCTTTAATGTTAGAAAAACAAAAGACTTGAAGCAAAACACCAAGAATAGCAAATGTTGAAACAGCCATCATATACCCTGTGGATTTATTAGAAAACAACATAACAATTGGCATAAATGCTATGGTTGTAATAAATAAGGCCATATTAGAACCTGCTTGTCTAAAAGAAGCTAATTGTGCTCTTTCATTAGCATCTGTGGTCATAGCTGGCACCATAGATCCATATGCTATATTACCTACACTGTATATCGATCCAAATGCCATATAAGTAACATAAGCCCAAATTATTTTACCAGTTATTGTAAAGTTAGGAGTTATAAAACTAACTATAGTAATAATAGCCAGTGGAATTGTAGCATAGAGGATAAAAGGTCTAAATTTTCCCTTAGGTCCAATTTTTTTACGATTATCAATCCATGTACCAATACTTATATCTGCAAATGCATCCCATACTTTTGTAATCAAGAAAACTAATCCAGCCACAGACACAGGTAAACCTAAAACATCGGTATAAAACTTAAGCAAATAAATCTGACCTAAATCAAACATAAATCCGAACCCTATATCACCTGTACCATAAGAAAATTTTTCTTTAAGAGTTAGCTTTTGAGTTATTTTTGTGTTTTTCTGAACTGATCCTTCCATGTGTTTCCCCCTTAATTTTTATATTTAAAACACTTAAAAATTTACTATTTGTCTAAATCTTCCGAATAAATCTTGCAAATTTCACTCCACTTTTGTCCAAACTTCAATAAATTAAAACCTGTTATATTATCATCCAACCTTACATTAGGTGCATTTATTACCCAACTTTGAGGTTCTGTACACACAAAATTTTTATCACCCTTTGAATTCCAGATCATCATATGTTTGTATTTTTCACCCATTTTATATATGACCCTAGTTTTCCTGTTTCTATCTTCTATAATGAATCCTTTGAAATCCTTACCCTCTACATTTAAAGATTCAACTGTATAATGACCATCCATTTCTTCTTTGAGCGGGTTTAATCCTCCTTTTCTAAATTTTTCTTCTTCCTTGCTTAAAGGTATACGTTTACCTGTAGGCAAACTTCTTTTGTTAAGTTCCCATTTTTCACCTATAGATGCCTTTAAAAAATAATCCTTAGACTTACTTTCTAAATGAAAAGGTATATTCATGGCAGTATGAAAACCTACACCCACAGGTAAATCCTCATTGCCCTCATTAATAATTTCTAAATTCTGATGTAGTCCTTTACATGAAAGTTCATAAGTAAGGTATGCAGAAAATTTATGGGGAAAGTACTTGTAAAATGAAGAACCCTCATCATTTCTAAATTTGACTTTAACAAACACACTATTTCCATCCATAATTTGTAATTCATTGATATCCCAATTAACATTCCTTAAAAACCCATGAATATGATTATTTTTTTCAGGTTCATTTATTGGAAATTCATATTGTTTATTGCTTACCTTAAATCTACCATCTTCAATTCTATTTGGTGGAAATAATATTGGAATGCCATATATTTGAGGTCTTTCTTTAAACTCCTCAAAAGTTACTTCTTCGCCAGGGGTTCTTAGTATATTTAACCCTCTATTATTATCCTTTAACATAATTACATTAGCTCCAACTTCAGGAATTAAAAGAGCTTCATATCCCCCTGCTGAAAATGCTATAGCTTTATGATTCTTCCATTTTGTAATTTCTATTTTTGTTGCATTATAAGGCTTACCGTCCATCCCAACACTCCCCAAAATAATTTTTAAATTATCTAAAGAAAAATATTAACTTGCAATCTATTATTTTTTTTCCACTACTTTAATTGTAGCTGAAAAATCTTCTTTTCCATATCCAGATTCCATAGCTTTAGCATAAACCTTTTGTATGTTTTTAGCTCCTGGTAAATCTATCTTTAATTCTTCAGCAAGACTTACAGCTATGTTTATGTCTTTATTCATATTCTCTACTGAAAAAGCAGTTGTAAAATCATGATTTTTAATAGCATCTTTCTTACCGTCTAAGTAAAAATTTTGTCCACCACCATAAGATATTGCTGTAATTACGTCATCAAAATTTAAACCAGATTTTCCTGCTAATGTTACTGTTTCATTTACACCATTTTGTATTTGAGAAACCAACATATTATGACATATTTTCATAACAAGTCCTGTTCCATTTTCACCCATGTATATAATGTTTTTACCCATACATGAAAGTATTCCTTTTGCTCTTTCAAAAGCTTGCTTGTCTCCACCTACGTAAATTCCAAGCTCACCTGCTATCGCAGCTGGTTTACTCTTTACTACAGGGGCATCTATCATTAAACATTTTTTTTCTTTGACTTGTTTTGAAAGTTCGCGTGATGTAAAAGGATCAATAGTGCTCATATCAATAAGAAGTTTTCCTGGAGTTAACACTTTCAAAAATTCACTATAAACTGACCTTACATGTTCACTCTTAGGTACCATCGATATAATCACATCACATTTTTCAGCAAGTTCTTCATTTGATGAAACTGATTTCGCTCCTAATTTAACTAATTTTTCTACTGCCTTTGAATTTAAGTCAAATACCCAAACCCTTTCTCCACTTTTCTTTACTATGTTTTCACACATAGATTCCCCCATAATTCCAAGACCTACAAATCCTACATTCATACTTCCATCTCCCTTTTTTATAATACTTAAAACTGTACATATCTTGTGAGCTCATTCCAAATCTTTAGAATGTTTTGGTACCTACTTTATAAGTATATGCTTCAGTTTAATAATTGATTAAATTCATTAATCAATTATTTTAAATTTTTTTTGGTCATTTTCATAACCTTTTTTAATTTATAATTCAATAGTAAACGGTTTCTTTTGTATTGTCAATCAACATTATCCTCTAATTTCGCGTAATTTTAATCGTTAATCTTAGTAATCCTTAGTTTTTCTCACACTTTCTTTTGATTAAATTATTTAATTAATTAATAATTTTAATCTTTCATTATCAAAATATATGTTCCTTAATTCATGGCACCTGTTCTGAAAAAGAATTCCCTTATAGCTAATGCAATCCCCCCTATATAAATAGGACTATTGTTTAAAGCACTAAAACTTATAATATTTTTCAAATCACAGCCTGTGAGATTTTTATTCAGTTCTTCCTTAAATGTATCCATAAAAATTTTATTCTTAAACATCTCACCATATAGCACCAATTTTTGTGGATCAATGATAGTTATGGCATTTGATATCCCAAGAGCCATATAGGTTGCAGCTTTAGTTACAATTTCAATAACCTCTTCCTCTCCCTGTTCAGAACTTTTTATTACATTATTTGTAGATAAATTTACTATGTCTTCTTTACATAATTTATATAATATAGGAGTCTTTTCTTTAGAGAATTTCTTTACTAATTTTTTATTAATAGACTCTGCTGAAGCTACTGTTTCAAGACATCCAACTTTACCACATTTACAAGTTTCTCCATTACTCTCTACTATTGTATGCCCAATTTCTGCAGCTATATTATGAGTGCCACTGTAGATCTCCCTATCTATAACTATAGCAGATCCTATACCAGGTCCATATTTAATAAATAGCATATCACTTATATTTTGAAGTTTTTCATGGTCCATTTCTGCAATTGCAAGAGTCCTTACATTGTTATCTACAACTACATTAATATTTAGTTGTTTTTCTAATATTATCTTTACATTCACTTCTTCCTTCCATAGACCATATGCATGTTTACTCAAACCCTCTTTTGCATCAACAGGACCTATTATTCCAACTCCAATTCCTAGAACATTTTCTTTAGCTATATTTTCTTTCCAAAGCAATGAAATGCACTGATTGGCTATGCCTAACAGAGTTTCCTCTGGTTCTAATTCCTTATTTATACGTATAGATGTACTATTAATAACTGTCCCCTTTATATTAGCAACTCCAATACTGCATATTTCAGACTCTATACTTATACCTATTACATATTTTATATCATAATTAATATCTATTAATATTTTTCTTCTTCCTGCTCTTTTATCACTTTCCTCAAGCTCTCCCATTTCCTTTATTACACCTTCATCAATCATTTTATTTACAATGATAGTTACTGAAGCAGGTGTAAGCTCCACTTGTTTTGCTATATCCTTTCTTGGCATAGCTCCATAACCTCTAATAAGATTCAATATGGAAATTCTATTTTTTTGTTTTATGCCTCCCATATTTATACCTTTTCTAATATGCATTTTAAACACCCCATATTTATATATAAAATTTTCAAAATAAAAGCATACACTTAAGAGTGATAACTCAATTATTTTGTTTTTTCATTCATACTGATTTTATAATAAATTAATATAATATTCAACAATAAATACATTTTTTTAATAAAACTATGGAAAAGTCAGAAAATATATTGTACAATAATAATTAGTTAACACATTTAATTAATTATTATCTTGTATTGGAGGGTCTAATATGACTATTATAACTATTATTTTATTTGGCTTAGTTGTTCTTCTCGCTCATTTTTTAGAAGGTATAACTGGATTTGGTTGTACTGTTTTAGCTCTACCCTTTTGCATAATGCTGACTGGAATTAAAACTGCTAAACCAGTTCTCACCATCTGTGCACTATTTCTCTGCCTTTATGTTGTTATCGTATCTTATAAAGACATCATTTGGAAACAGTATATAAGAATTATGATTTTTGTAGGTATAGGCTTGCCTGTAGGCATATGGATTTTTAATAAATTTCCTGAAAACGTATTAAAGGACATTCTTGCTGTTTTTATGATTGTAATATCTATCAGAGGTCTTATCATTTGTTATAGAAAAAACAAGGTAACTAAACCTATAAATAATTCATTATTGAATTTCATTCTTTTTATAGGTGGCTGTATACACGGAGCCTTTACTTCTGGTGGCCCTTTAGTTATTATATACGCTGCAGAAAAATTGAAAAACAAGAGTAATTTTAGATCAACTCTATGTATGGTTTGGGTATCCCTAAACTCTATAATCATAATACAGAGTTTTTTTAAAGGTGATATAACCCCTGATGTTACTAAACTTCTATTATATTCCCTACCATTTCTTATAGTAGGTGGTTTCCTTGGAAACTATGCACATCATAAAATCAAAGATACTATATTCAGTAAAATGGTGTACATAATACTATTTATTTCAGCAATGTTCATGTTTTTATAAAACATAACATTACCATAGATTTCGTTTTTTATTACTAACCTACCATTAGATTGTAACAATGTTGGACTGACAATGAAAGAAGCATACCATAAATAAATACGGTATGCTCTTTCATTTATAACCTGATTTTTAGAGTATTCTATTTGGCCCTTTGCAGAGCTTATTAAAATTGATTTATATATATTTTTCTGTTTTGGTATTCTCTTTGAGTTCATTAACTAAATGTTTAATCTCCTGATCTTTATTTTTGTCCATTACTAATATAACATCACCTGCATCAACAATTATAAGATCCTTTATACCAAACCCAATTATCAGTCTATCTTTACCAAATACTGAGCAATTTTCACTCTCTTCCATAAATGCATTACCCAAAACATTGTTTCCACGCAGATTACTTAGGAATCTTGAGAGTGCTGCAAAGGTTCCAATGTCATCCCATACAAATTCACATTTTATAACAAAAGCCTTTCTTGTTTTCTGCATTATCCCAAAATCCACTGAAATGCCGTCTATCTCATTATACTGTTCTTTTATTACATCACTTTCTTCATCTGTTTCTAATGCTTGATAGATAGTCATTAACCGCTTATACATTTTTGGCAAATACTTTTCCATTTCACGCAAGTACACATCTGTTCTCTTCACGTAACTAATAACCGTATCATAGTGCAAATTAATTTATATAGTGAAGTGTTCCAAAGCTATATGCTATCTCAGTTTAGTGGCAAATTACTTGAGTTGGGACTGGATACAGTATTTGCTAAAGACATGGTAAAAGCCTTTAGTACTTCACTTAAATTACAAGACTTTGATGATGAATGCTTAAAATTCGAGAGATTTCTTGAATTTTGTGAATTTATACAAGTCTCCACCACACAATTATATGATGAATATTACCGCTTTATATTTACTGATTATGGAAGCGCCTTAGTGCAGTTTAGAAACAAAAATAATTTAACTCAAAAAAAGTGCGCAAAAATTCTAAAAATAAGCCCTGCTTATATAGGATTATTTGAAAAACGTCTTAAGCATCCTACAAGAAAACAGTATTTGAAAATTAAGGAGGCATTAACCCACTATGCAAAATAAAAACAATCATCCATTACATAGCCATTACTTGCTACTAAATAGTCATACTAAAAAGCCATTCAATATAACAATGTATGGTAAGACCTATATGTTTATTGTTAATAGGGAATATTTTTCAAAGCCAAAGGATGACTTTTTTAGTCTCAAGGAGAAGCTATATATTTTAAGTTCATCATGCGATATTATTTGGAGTCCAATATCAATGCTATAAGTGTTTTACAATACAATCTTCTGTAATGCGATATTCCCCTCAAACTTAAATCTAAATATAATTAAAGGTAAGGTTATACCCTATATATCAAAGAAAGGAGTCTTTTAAATGCATAAAACAACAAATGAAAATACTAAGTCAATTAGCGAAATTTTTAATTTCATTGACCTTATAGAAGGTTATCTTAAGGATTTAGAAAATAGAGTATCTGTTCTAGAGGAGAATCAAGAATATGATGGAAACTATGATAGATAGTAAAAGAGTGGAGAAATCCTCTCTTTTACTAGTTAATTAAATAACTTTTTTATAGTTTATTGCTCATATCAATTATTAAATAAATACATTTATAGAGGTCTTATGTCTAGTACGTAAGCTATGTGTCTTTTATGACTTCTAAGAGTGTTTCATACCTTTACAAATACAAAAGCCCCTTATAATAAAACCAATCAATGGCAAGCTCGTTAACATGTATATAATTCTTTACAGAAATATATAATAAATCCATATAACACTCAATATACTTACTATATATACATTAGAGGTTAATTTAAAAATTTATTTAGAGATAAAGTAACCTGTAATATGTATATTGAAAGGAAGATATTAATGAGCTGCTTAAATGGACAAATATATGAATTTGAAAATATAATACAACAATTTTTAGAGAAATTTGGCACACGAAATGTACTGGTAAATAATGATATTACTTATTCTGTGACAGAAACAGACTTCATTGCTGCAAGAAATTTGTATTATAAATTGACGAGTAATTCTGAATATGCTTTAGAATATGAAGAAAAAAGATTAAATGATGAAAGACTGACTGAAGAAAGCTTACAAAATCGTATTTTTAATGCATATATGAAGGGTGTACCTAAGACCCTAATAATTCTAGATAGTTTTTTTGATGTTATAAAGCAATACACAACGAATACAATAACTATCATGTTAGATAAACAATATATATATACGTTAGAGCAATTTGCAAGTATGTTATGTATAGAGCCAAAGTATATAACAAATAATTTTATGCAATATCTAGATTATATCAAACTATCTAATTTTGCTAGGTATGTGATTAAAGAAGAAATTAATAGAGGAGAAGAACGTGTACAAGATTTGCAAAAGGATGCTCTTTATTGGAGAAAACATATTTTCATCTCTAGAGCATCTATATTAGAATTCCTATTGGTGCATTTTAAATATACAGAAATTAGAATTAATGCTGTAATAGACCTTGGACAGTCCGAATTCAGAAGAATTTTGCTGAGATATAGAACAAAGGAAAGGTTGAAAAAAGAAATAAAAAATATAATAAAACTAAAAGAAATAGATGTTAATAGAGATTTAAAATTTATAACAGAAGAAGAAGCATCAAATATTATTGTTGAAAATTTAAAAATTGAAAGTGGCAATACTTTAAAAAAATATTTAAAAGAAAAAAGAGAAATAGACTTAGGAAGTGCACTTAGAGAATATAAGCATGTAACTATTGCAGATACTCAGTTATATAATTTTATAAACATGCAATCATATACAAGATATCAATTAGAAATAGACGGTTCAGCAAACAAAATGTTTATACGATATGGGTTGAACAATATTACAGAAAATGAGGGTAGGGGTTATATACGGTTCAATATTAACAAAGAAATTTATAACGAATTAACAGAAAATGAAACTATAGAAGATTTTTTGATTAGTACAATATAATAGTTTAGTTTATTGACTAAATAATTAATTATTAAAATGAATATAATAGAATATCTGAGTTATGTGAGGTAATTCAAGATCAAGTATTGAGGCAATAAAACCCTTGCAATACAAAGTAAAATTCTGATATTACCTCACATAATTTTTTTTGATTTGTAATGGCAAGTCTATTCCAGAAACTCCGGAAATGATTTTTTCACTGTCTCGTTTGATTTATTTACAGGAATTACGTTTGGAATTTTACGTTCTGTAAGAGCCTTTGTTATTGCCATCTGGCTAACCTTTGCATAATGCTCAGTAGACTTAATCGTAGCATGGCCGAGGAAGTCTCGGATATATATAAGCTGGATGCCGGCTTCAACCATATGAACACTTTTGCTATGCCTGAAACTGTGCGGCGAGTAATTGGTTTCCCTAAACATTTCCGGGCATTTTATCCTTGCCAACCCCACATATTTTTCAACAATATTGCGGATACATGCTGTAGTCATTTTTTCATGGGTTTGGCTGCTGAATAGCGGATGAATGTGAGATTCTTCATTATCAAGTTTTTGAGACTTCATGTATTGATTTATCAACTTTGAGCATTCGTCTGTTAATGGAATTTCCCGTGATTTTCTCCCCTTGCCATACAGTTTTATTCGGGTTGGACGACCAAACCTAACATCGCCGACAATAACGTCACAAAGCTCCTGAGCCCTGGCAGCACTATCATAGAGTAGGCATAACAAAGACTGATCTCTTCTTCCTAAGCGATTCGATATATCCGGTATATTAAAGAGAATGCCAATTTCTTCAACTGTAAAGTATGGAAAGGCAACACTTGGTGTTTTCTTGGACGGCACAGCGCTGATGCGATTGAAAGCAGAAAGTGCAGCCATTTCACGCCTTGATGCATATTTGAAGAAAGCAGATATTGTAGCATGACGCTGATTTCTCGATGATGTGCTATAATTACACTCCTCTTCGAGCCAAAGAACAAACTCTTCCATGAGCTCTATAGTAAAATGCTTATAGTCGATAAGATAATGGCGTATCCCTTTTATTTCATCCATGAATTTAAACAAGATACGAAACCCATCTTTGTACGAAATTATGGTGTTTTGGCTATAGCCGCCTGTCTTTGGGAGATACATTTCGAAATAATCTCCCAGCTGCTGTATAAATAATGTTGTTTTCATTCTGATGTCTCCGGAAAAACATGGGAGGTATAGACTGCCATCCTTTCAACAACATCAGCGTGCATCTCAGATGTCATGCGAAGATATTTTTCCGTACCATAGAGATCAGAGTGTCCCATGTAAGTCGAGAGGAACGGTACCGATTCATACAAGTTACATTCTTTCCGTTCCATTTTTCTGAATGAATCTACAGCAAAAGTATGGCGCAGGCAGTGGGGACAAATACCTCTGCTTACTTTGGTTCCATCTGGCAATGGTATTCCGGCACTTTTCAACGCAATTCCGAACCATCGCCCCGCCCAAGTTTGCGAAAAACGCTTATGGTTATGGCTTTCAAAAAAATATGCTGTATCTTCTGAAGTGCTATGGAGCAGTTTGTAGTAGTTGCGGCAAATATCAGTCAGCGAATTATGCATTGGAACAATACGGTCCTTTGACCCTTTTGCATTAAGGATATGAAGTATCCCATTTATTAAATCCACATCCTTTAGCCGCAGGGTGAGAGCTTCATCGAGCCGCAATCCGCAGCCATAAAGCATCCTGAAGAGTACGGGGAATATGACCTGTGCTTTTGTATTATGTTTTTTGACCGATAGGTTATCACAAGCCGCAAATAGCCTTTTCATTTCATCCTCAGAAAAAATGTATGGCACATACTCGTTGTTGCCTTTTGGACTTTCCGGAATAAATGCCGGGATATCCGATATACGCATGTATTTAGCAAACTGGGCATAGTATGACACATAAGTTACCAAAGTATTAGCGTTCAATTTATTTGGCAATGAGTATAGCCATGAATCTATAGTTTCAGCTGGAAGGCTTCTTTCCCATAGTCCATGTTCAACGAGAAAAATGTCCAGTGTTTCCAATATATATGCTTCATGGCGTATTACATGTCCTTGAGCGGTGCGTAATTCAAGAAAAGATTGTATCTCAGACGCGAATACGCTATGGAAGTTAAAGTGTTTTTTTCTCATATGATCTCCTCCTCTCCACAGAGATACTTGTAACACATTCCTGACGGGGGAGGTACCTGCATCGCACATTCTCTAAGATGGATTATGTCAACTTTTACATAATGCTGAGCGGTGTTCGGGTCATTATGACCGAGAACTTTGGTTATGACAGGATAGCTGTACCCTTCATCCAAGAGTGCGGTAGCAAGGCTTGCTCTGAGAGCGTGAGGTCCATGTTTCCTGCCGTTTATCTGGACTCCCGCGGTCGAAAAAGCTCTTGACACTATGAGATATATTGCTCTGTCACCTAATGACCTTATTGGTGCATCAGACGAAAGAAATACATAGTCACTGTTATGATCTGGTCTTCCGTTATGGGTATAATCCAAAATCGCATCCCTTATCTCGTCTGTAAGTGGAAGCGTGAGAGGTTCACCGGTCTTCACCTGTGTAATTTCAATAACGGTTGCTGTAAAATTTAGATTTTCAAAGCGAAGATTGGCAATATCAGAGCTTCGAATTCCCAGCCTAGCGGTTAGTATCAATATTGAATAATTACGTTTACCTAACTTGGTATTACGATCTACGGAGGAAAGAAGCCATTCAACTTCTTCCTTGGAATATACTGATGGTACGGGGATATGCCTTCTAAAAGAAGGAACTGTTACACTGAAATCTCTTTTAAGAAGCTTGTGAGAATATGCATATCTGAAGAATCCTCGGACCGTCTTCCGGAACAAATCCTTGTCCGAAGCATCAATGTATGCATTTTGAATGTCCTTCGGCTGAAGAGTTTGAAGAGATGCAATACCGTGCATCTCTAGCCATTTAAAAAAACGGGCAAGCGCCCTTGTACGAATGCGAATATCCAATGCACTTTTTAAAACGCATTGAATATACTCATTGTAGGCATTTGTAAAACTGTCAAAACAAGAATGTTCAAACTGCTCTATATCGCCAAACGCATAGCGTTCCGGCATTCCCAACAAAATATGGTCAAGCCTTCGTATTTCCGATTTAAACGATCTAAAATATTCCAGCGAGAGTGGCGGTTGTGTTCTGGAAACTTCGCCAATAAAAGCAGCCCCGATTTCTACAGAATATTTACCACCATAATTCTGCGCGGAAAACACGACCAACTGTTTGATTATGCTCCTGTGTTTTCGCATTGCATTTTTACTGTACTGCTGCTGTTCCATCAAGTGGAGAACTTTCTGTATCAAATCAGTAGCATCAGTTTCAAACTGAATCATATCTTATTCCCTCCTGTGCTCTAGTTAGTCTTATTCTTTGAATAAGCTATTATAATTTTAGCCAGAGAAGAGAATAATTATGCGAGGTAATTTGAGAAATATTATTGGTATTGCAAGGTTTTTATCACTTCAATGCACAGTTCCAAATTACCTCACATAACTGAGATTATGTGCCTTGCTACATAATGTTAGGGTATATGCAGCACTATTAAAGTGTTTATTAAAGTTTAGTATATTTACTAAACTTTAATAAATAAAAAATTAAATTATAATTACATATGTAATCACAGAATTATACTATTTTTTTTGTAAATTTTCTAAAAATCGTCGGCAATCGGATGGTTGTGGTATACCACAAC
>NZ_DATCQT010000059.1:0-23775 GCF_036569345.1 Clostridium sp. | reverse complement strand
TCGGTTTCATCAAAACCTTGGAATAGCTCAACTGTAAATCCTGTATCTCCAGTAGTGATACTAATACTTGAGACTTCTTTTATAAATATTTTATTTTTATACATTATCTTTTCCTTCTTTCTTAGCTTAAAATAGGTTTTTCGAGTGGTTAATATAATTCATTCCCAAGATCAAATGCCATCTCATATATTGTGTTTATTTCTGATAGATTTCTATACAGCATTAACTCTTCTCTCAACACATTAACTTTAACTTCGATTCTATCAATTATCGTCAAAACATCATCAATCTTTATGTAATTATCCTCCGTTAGTAGACCAATCTCTTCTTTTTCCAACATACAATTTGCTAAATCTTTTCTAATTAATCCTCTTTCCAATATAAACTCTCCTTTCAATTAAAATCATTATTTTAAATTAGCAAGTAAATTTTTCATTGAATTACCAATAGCATTTGCTGATGCATTTGTGATATTTGAGATTTTATCTAAATACTTTCCTAGTTCTTCTAGTGTCAATTTCATTAGAATCACATCCTTAAAATAACATTATTTAATTATAGTTTCTTGACAACAATTATTACACTCAATATAAATAGCGTCTCCATAGTCATCATTAATGAAAATGCTGAAATTATCAGTTGGTTTAATACGGTATCTATCTTCTTCTATTTCTATCTCATTATTGCAAGTCATGCATATGAGTTTAAACATAAATCATCAATTACCTCCCTCTCCCATAATGCTCTCCACATTCTTTACACATATCCCATAATAAACTACTCTGCTCTGTATCAGTATAATTTAAGTATTCACAACGATAAACTGAAACGGTTTCTGTCCACTCTCTTCCACCATACTCTCCAGAAAGTGTATTCTTGCCTATGTACTTATGCCATTTGCAGGGTTTTATTACTAATTGCGGAGGCTTGTTTTCATCATAAGATGTAATTACATCTACCAACTTATAACAATAAACTGTGTCTTTAGGTATCCATTTTTTCATTGCTCTCTTTTTTATAATATTCAATCCTCCTTCCTATAAAATAAAGTTTTCATTGGGTTTTAGTGCTTGAAAAACGTAGCATGAGCGAGTAAATGGAAGCATTAGAGATGTATGTTTTTGATTATTTACTAAATCCTAAAGATATTTGCCAAAACCCTAAACTTATAAGTAAATAATATTCTCTATATGGGCCAAGATCCTCACTTGATAAATGAAGTCCTAACGCAAATTGTTTAGTATCCCAATGACTAAAAAATTCAAATATTGGTTCTAATTTGTATTTCCTCATAGTATGTTCCTACTTTCATCCTTTGAAATTTTCGTTTCGAGTGGAAAGGCAATTAAGCCTTCCCTGTTGATCCAAATCCACCAATTCTTTCATTGTCAGTATTTCCATTATCAGCAATAAGAAATGGCAAGAATATTCCTTGTGCTACTCGTTCTCCTGCTTCAATGGTTACAGCATCATTACTATCATTGTAAAAAGTTAGTCCAATATTTCCATCATTGTCTGGATTATTATAATAATCAGAATCCACAATCCCAGTAATATTTGCAAGTCTTAATCCTTTTTTAGTTCCTATCGAACTCCTAATGTGAAGAGTTAACACTTCTCCCTCTTGCATATATGCTTTAATATCTGTCCAGATTGTCACTTTACCATGTGAAGCTATTTTAAACTTTACAGGCGTTGCGAAATCATAACCTGCACTTGTTTTTGTTCCTCTTTTTGGCATTATTGCAGGGGCAACATCTAATCTTTTGTCTACTGATACCAATTCGAAACCTCTAAGTCTCATTTATAAATTACCTCACTTTATTTTATTTATTATTCGCATTTACTATAACCACAATTTTTGCATTGAATGCAACCACCTTCACTGACTAGAGATTCTTTGCATTCTGGGCATAATCTTGAATTATCAACAACTTCTTCTTTTACTACTTTCTTAGTTTGCAAAATCATATCAACATTCTCAAATTTAACACCAACATCTTTAATTGCTTGTTTAAGAATATTAGCAATAGCATGTGGGCAACTAACTCCTTTACTAACTGGTTTCCCTTTAGCTCTAGCGCTTATGTATGATGGACAAATATCTACACTTTCTAATTGATCAATAATCTTCTCAATGGGGATACCACCACGCAATGCTAATGATACCAATCTTGAAACAGCTTCTTGATTACTTCTACATGTACCACTACTTCCTTTATTAGTAAATGTTTGATTAATCTTGCCTTTATCATCCCATGTCACTCCAACATATGCATTACCGCAGCCACTAACAAATTTATATGTCTTACCTTCTGCTTCTGATGGAGCTTTAGTCACAAACCCACGATCTAATACTGTTTCAATAGCTTTCTTTTCTACTGTTGGTTTTGTTAAAATACCAAGTCTTGCACAATTGTCTCTAAAAATAGTCACGCCCTTCAATTTTTTCTCCCAAGCATATAAATACAACTGTTCGACTTCTTCAAGCGTCGCACTCTCTGGAAGGTTTACAGTAGAAGAAATTGCTGTGTCTACATGATTTTGTGCAATAGATTGAATATCAATTCTATCTTTCCAAGGAATGTCATTTGATGTAACGAAGTAATCAGGTAACACTTCTGTATTGTATAATTCCATATACTCTTTTGCACTACTCATGAATACTGTGTAAGATACTTCTTTATCTTTATGTAATGATTCTGTCTTTCTTTGGTATGAAAGTGAAAAACAAGGTTCAATTCCAGTTGTAATATCTAACATTGTTCCAATAGATCCAGAAGGTGCAATACTTAGAAGCGAACAGTTTCTTAATCCCATTTTTTTAAGTGTACCAATTTCTTTTTCACTAAAATGATTTTTAATAATAGTTGAATCAAATACTTTATCTGAATATTTAGGAAAACTGCCTTTCTCTACTGCTAATTCTGCACTCTTCCAGACAGCACTTCTAAACATTTCAATCATGATAGTCTCAAGTATTTTTTTAGATTCTTCACTACCATACTTCATACCTAATTTAATAAACATATCACCAAGACCCATAATTCCTAATCCAACATTCCTATAATCATTTGCCATTTGTCTTTGACTTTCTAAGGCATGAAGAAGTTTCCCTTCGTCTAAGACATTATCTAATGATTTAATAGCTACTCCAACGTCTTCTGAAAATGCATCATCATCAAAGTATGATTCTTTAGTATATGGGTTCACAACATAGGCAGAAAAATTCATTGAACCTAAATTACATGCACCATCCTTTGGAAGAGGTTGTTCCCCACAATTATGTACGACTACTCCTTCTACTACTCCCCAATGGGTTAATGGCTCAGAGAAATCATATACTTTTTCTTTTGGAAGTTTTTTAATAGATGTCACTTTTGGACTCTTAATTTTAATTAAATCAACTAAATCATGGATTTTGTATTGTTGCATAAACCCTATGGATTGATAAAATGTAATTATATCAGTTAATCTACTAATGTTAACATCATAACTTTCTTTGCATAGGTAGTCTCCATTTGAAAACTTAACCATTGTTGGTTTATTAGTAGTAATATATGCCGTGATCCCAAATTCTTCTAATGCTTTCTTTAACTGCAATGAGAATACTTTTGAAGTAGTTTTGTATGATACTCTGTGAGTTTTAATCACACAACCATTTGCCGAATAACATCCTTTTAAGAAATTTGCTCTTTGAAACTTCATCCAAGATGTATAGGTAATAGGGAATACTCGTTCTGGTAATACGCTACCATCAAACCCATACTGTACCAATAGATCATTATAGCCATTTATGTAATAAGCACGTTTCCCTTCAACCTTAGATACTTCAAACAAGTCTAAAATCTCATCATCCTTATCTCCAATATTGACTTCTAATCCTAGATGATGTTCTGAGTTAATTCTGCCAACACATCCATCTCCTTGGATGAACCCTAATTGTACAAAAATATCTTCTGATAAATTAGTTTCTCCGTAATAAGAGGTTAATCTTTGTTTTAGAGTATCTTTAGCCTGTGACTCATTATTATTATTTAACATGAATACATGGTCTGGAGTGCATCTTATCCTCTTCTTGTTACTTAAAGTAAGTTGAATAATATCTTTCTCTCCACTACACCAAACTTTTCCTTCTGATGTGTTGCCATCAGGATTAATAATTTGTACTTCTTTATCTTCTAATTCTGAGAGTGTTTTATAACCTTCCTTTGTTAGCAATTCCATATCTCCTGTGAAGCAAGGGTTGCCTGTTACAATCTCATATTCGACAATAAACTCCATTAGATTATAATTTCTAAACCTTTGAGTCATGATTGCACCTGGTTCTGCCCAGTTATATGAACTATTTGCAAAGTTTTTATATACATCAATTGGAGTTATCTTATATGTAATAGTTTTACCTTCATATACTTTAGTAATATCAAGGACTGTTTTTTCACCTGTTTTATAGAATTTCTTAACAGCTAACATAAACTCATCATCAAATTCAACTGAAAGGTTTGCTTTATTAATTGAGTTATCTTTAGTCTTAATATTAATAAACTCATTAATTTCTTTATGGTCACAAGCAAGAGACATTAATAGAGCACCTTTTCTGCTACCACCTTGACTAACACTTTCTGTAGTAATATTAAAAATTCTCATAAAAGGTAAAATTCCATCTGATTCAAATTGTCCATTAATATCCGTTCCCTTTGGTCTGATCTTAGATAATGATAATCCTTGACCACCTTGAGATTTATAAGTCATAGCAAGATTGGTATTGAGTTCCATAATTCCTAGTAGAGAATCTGGAGCATAACCACTTGAATAACAATTGCTATAACTTGCATTTTTACCTGTATTTCTATTTGATAATGTTCTTCCACCAAATAGGAACTTCTTTTCATAGATTAATCGTTTAGTTTCTTCATTACCTGCCGATACTCTATCTACCCATTCATCAAATGATTCTGTTTTAAATCGGTATTTATTATCCCAAATATCTTTCCCTAGTTGTTCTGTAAGCCATTGCTCTATTTTCAAATTTATGTATCCTCCAATATTATTATTTATTATCCTTAATAACTTCTTCCTTAATAAACTCTTTTCTTGCTTGCCAAAAATATTTATAATCATTTAACTCTGTACATACTTGTTCAAATAAAGCATATGTTTGTGGATCGCTAGGTGTAGCTAATATCCTGTAGCATTGATTTCTCTTGGCACATTTTAAAGATTGACATTGAGTAATATCAGACAATTTATATATCACCTCCTAATCCCAGAAATTTTCAATATTTAACTTTAACAAATCGAACATCCTATTCTTATCTTCTTCCCTATTCTTATCAGCTAATTTACCACATTTCCAATGTGCTGAAACGGTTTCTTCATCGACATTATATTCTAATTCATTATCAATAATTTTAAATAACTCTACGTCTCCATATTTTTCTTCATATGGTTTCAATGCTTCTTCTAAATAATCATCTTTCATTAGTTTTTCACATAATAGTTTAACCTCATGAATTTGTTCAGCAATGCCTTCTGATTTAGCAGTCCATGCTTTATCACTATTAAAGAATTTCTCCATATTATCAAATTTTTTGTACCATATTAAGTAAATATAGTAGTGATCCCAGTCTCTATCCCTCCATATCACAGGAAACCATTTGATTATATTTGCAATACCTCTCTTTGTATTCCTAAAGAATTGAATCATCATTTCACCTCCTAATATCTTATTATAAACACTCTTAATCCATGCTTCTCTGCTAAATCAATCATACTTTTAGTCCCTCTACTTTTCCCGTCCCAACAAGCAATAAGTACACCTAATTGAGAGTCTTGTTTAGCATATGTAGCCATTTCAGCATTTCTAACATATCCTGCACGTTTACCTAATCCATCCCAATCTGGAATAAATCTCTTGATCTTCAATCCATATGTATTAGCAAATTTTTCTCCTAGAAGATCAGCTCCTCTAGCACCTCCAGAAACAATTTCAACAACATTTTTAGTTGTTTTAAATCCATCTAGTTTTAATTCTTTAATAATACGTAGTGCCTCACTTTGTAATAAATTAAAATCACTAAAATCTCTTGACCCTGCTATAATAATTCTCATGTATTTACCACCTCCTTTTAATATAGCTTAAAATTTGTTTTTTATTTGAATGACTTCCTGTATATTATTGTACCATACGGGGTATTATAAGTCAACTAAATTATATATTATTAGTAACTAATTCTTTAAGGTATGTTTTCCTGTTGAAATCAGCCTTCTTTTTAATTGCTCTATTGACTGTTTCTATTTCCCCAAAGTGAAATACCTTTTGTTTTGCTCTTGTTTGTCCTACATAGATAAGATTACTATTTAGCATAAATGTGTGGGCTTTAGGAGTGATAAGAATTACTATCTTTGCTTGACCTCCCTGGCTTTTATGCGTGCTAATGCTGTAGGCTAATTTAACATTTATTAAATCTGCCTTAGTATAAACAACTAACTCATCAAATTGTATAATTACTTTGCCATGATCAATCTTAACTATTTTACCTATTTCGCCATTTGCAATGAATGTTTTTTCCTCTTCATCCCATCCATCATTTTGCTTAATTGCTTTATAATTATTCATTGTTTGAATTACTAGATCATTTTCATAAAACTTTGTATCTCCAAGTTGAACATTTATTCCATTTCTTAAAACATTAGGATTGGAGATAGGTTGAAGATGCTTATTGATATTTATAGTCCCATACTCACCTATATTATAAGACGATAATATCATGATATCTTCCTTGGAATTTCCTGAACTTAATAGTTTTTTATATAAACTAGTTATATTATTAATCAGTTTTTCTTGTTGTGTTGGTATAAATACATAACCTTTGTCTTCTCCAAATATTTGTGGACTTTTCGATTCACTTAAAAATTTGTCACTATTTCTAGTCTTAGTTGCTACTGTTAAAACTCCTCCTTCTCCATATCTAAATATTTGTGTGAGTGAAACAATTGGAATTGTATTAGAGTTAATTAAATCAAAGAAAACATTTCCAGCCCCAACAGAAGGTATTTGAGCAGAGTCTCCAATCATCAATAACTTTGTATTATTGAAGTTTATAGCTTCTAATAATCTCTTGTTTAAGAACACATCGACCATAGAAAACTCATCTGCAATTACTATATCATAAGGCAATGGATAATCTTCATTGTAAGACCACACAGGGGGCATATAACCTAGTCCACGATGAATTGTAGATGCAGGTTCTTTGGTGAATTCTGAGAGCACCTTAGACGCTCTGCCAGTAGGTGCTAATAAGATAAATGTTTTATTATTAGCTCTCAGCATGTCAATAATTGATTTAGTTGTTTGACTTTTGCCTGAACCACCGAACCCATTGAGGATGCATATATTTGAATTACATACCATAGGTAGAACTTGATACTGTTGATCTGTGAGAGTAACATCACAATTAACTTTGTATTTCTCCGTATCTAAGTTCCACTTATTATCTACTTTTAAACCTTGTAATATCTTATTAGCTATGTATTTCTCTGTCTCATATGTCTCTTCTAAGGAAACTGTATGATTATCTTTGTCAAAGTGTACATCTTCATCATTCTTTATAATATCAACAAAGTGTTCAATACACTTATTTGCAATAGCTTCAGATTGCTTTCTCAGAGTTTTTATATCAATCTTTGTATTACCATCATTTTCATTCTCACCCAACAAGAACATAATAGCTGATTTTTGTCTTTGACTTGAGGTTGCCAAATCAAATGTAAAATCAATAGGTGGTTTTTCTCCTTTAGCTTTCATATTCATACACTCTTTGTTAAACTCTAGGAGTATCTTATCTGCTGTTTTGAACGCGATACGTGATAAACCACATAAACACTTGTATGGATTATCTTGTAGTTTCTCTACTATCTTTTCAATTGAACCATATTTATCATAAAGGATTTTTAAGACCTTGAACTCAATAAATCCCTTAAACTCTGTAACTAACTCTGCTAATGAGAAGTTTTCTATAATCTTTCGCTTAATAACATTGAACCTAAATTCTCCTATATTATATAGTTTATTTAAGTCAATATCCTCCAGACGATTATTAATCACTCTATCAATAATGTCTGGATACTCTCTCATGACCTCATCAACATGACTATTACTATCTAATATACTTTGCAGGAACAATCTAGTTGATGCTTCTGTTTTGGGCCTATCTCGTTTTATATTGATAAACTTATAAGACATCCCATTCTTGCCTTTTTGCTCTTCTGCTTTTATGCTATATTCGACTCCATCCTCAAGGTCTGGAAGATTACCAATAAGACTTACATTGCCGTAGTTGTTTATTTGAATATTAGGAAATTTAATATTATCAACTACTAACCCATATATTTTAAAATCCTCAGTATTATATGGATTAGCAACTACAGTTCCTTGAAACTCTACTATAATTTTATCTTTCAATTAACATACCTACTTCCTTAATACACTTCATAACTAATAAGAATCTCCTCAAGTTCATTTGATTTCATCCATTTACCACCTACGTTCTTAGTTTTATACTGTGTCTTAAATGCATTAACTTTTAGAACATCATATAGTTTGAATGGATTCTCTACATAAATCTTACCATCTTTAATCTTTGTCCTCATATCTATCCCTGTTTTTACTTGTCTCATAGTTAAATACGGCTTAGTTTTGTCTTTATATGTCTCAAATTTGGTTATAATATAAAACCCATCCCCAGCATTCTCGTTTATGTATTCGGTATATTCTAGGAACTCCATCTCGAATTTTACTTGTTCTTTGATTGACAAAGGTTTATCTTCAATTGTTTGTATCGCTTCTCTGATATACCCCATCATATCTAATTCTTTATAAAGAGTTTCTGTTGTTTTATTACTATATCTCTGCAACATACGTTCGTTAATATTGAGTTTAGTAATATCTTTGAAGTTGATTTGTTTACGTGAAGCAAAATTATCGTATGATTCTATAATCTGAAGAAGTTTTTTATTTTTACCAAATCTCCTAAAGAAATTTAATCCTGTCAAAATTTTAAGTTGACGAGTATTGACACACGTAGTTTTTATATCACCCAATAAATCAATGAAATCAGTATATTCTTTTTGCTGCGCTAAATCGTATAATTCTTTTGGCACTTGTTCATTAAGAAATTTAATTGATGCAATACCTTTATAGATACTGTTTTCTTTTTTGTCATATGTGTATTCTGCAACCGATTTTCCAAATGATATAGGGTTAATCTTAATATTTAATTGTTGTGCAAGTGCGATCCCTCTATTGGTGTCCTCGGTATTTTCTGATCTATTTAAGTACGCTGTAACAAATTCTAAGGGATAATATGTTCTCAATCTAGTCTCTGCATACCCATTCATACTATAACCAGTGCTGTGATTATATCCAAATTGATACTCCGAACTATCATCAATAATTTGGAGGAATTGTTTTACTTCTTCTTCTGCTTCTTCTCTTGGTTTATTAGACTTATTACAATATCCTTCAAGTATCTTTGGTAGTTGCTCTGTAAGTAAGACGATATCTTTCTTTCCAATTGCTCTTCTCGTAGTGTCTGCTAAAGACCCACTAAACCCACAAATATCAGTTAGGAATTTAATAGTGTCTTCTTGATAAACTAGATAACCATAATTGTCTTGTAACAAAGTATCTAATTGCTCTGAAGGATTTACATTAAGTTCTTTTCTAATCAGTCTATCTCTGTATGATTTTCCAGATGGACGTAGTGCAGCATTCACCAAGGACATGTCATTAATAAAACGAGGTTTGAAGTCTTTGAGTAGTGAGTAAGCGTAATCTCCTTCAAATTGGAAGACCCCGACACTTGAAGTAACCATATTGTCCCAAACTTTATTATCATTCCAATCAATTTCATGTGCTTTGAGATAATTTGAATTAACATATTTGTATATATCTTTCATGATCCCAACGGCTTTTAATCCTAGTATGTCAAATTTAACAAAGTTCACTGAATCTACTGCTTTCATAGAACATATTGATACTGGCTGAGACTCATCTCCGTTCTTATAATAAACACCTAAGTTATCAGCAAGTGTAATAGGCGATCCGATGATACCTGCTGGGTGAGTGCCTTTAGCAATAATGGTCCCTTTTAATCCATCGAAGTAATAAAATAAATCTTTGTTATCATCTTTCAGATTTTGGAATTCTTTCTTTAAGTTATTAGCTCTTGTCAGGGACTTAACATTTCTTATCCTGCTACAGTAAACTTCATGATAATCAAAATCAACTGACTTTGCATCTGCCTCTTCTAATTCTTCTAAGTTGACCTCTTCTTGAATAATTTTAAAATACTCGTCAAATAATTTATCGAATTGATTCTTAATACCCATCACTGCATCTAAATCTTCGTACTTTAAACCTTTAGCTAATACATCAATTGTGCCTCTATCTCTCAAGGTGGAGAACGATGATATATACGCAGTTTTTTCAGGTGTAAATCTATTGATAATAAATTCATAAACTTTTACACGATCTTCTGGTGCAAAATCTATATCAATATCTGCAAGAGAAACCCTTTCTGCATTACAAAACCTTGAAAAAACAGTATTCCATCTTAAAGGGTCTACGTCGGTAATATCTGTAATAAACGCTATTTCGCTACCACCAACTGATCCACGGCAAAACCCATAAGGTATATCATTTTCATTACAATGGTCAACTAATTCTGCCATAAACATCATAAAACTTTCCATATTTTGTTTTTTCATTGCAGAAAATTCTTCTTTAATTTTGAGCTTATATTCTACAATACGTTCAATATCAATTATCTTATTAGCAACTTTATATTGTAGTTTTTTTGCTATAGTTTTCTTCCAAATATCTACCGCATTATCACCGTATAGGTTAGGGTATTTGAATGACTTATCTAATTTAAACTCCTCTACCATATCGGCAAGCTTATTGGTATTATCTATAGCACCCATCCATACATCTTCAGGTAGTGCGTTTTGAGTTTTAAAACATTCAACCAATTCATTGAAACTCTTCCATGTTAAATCAAATGCATCTTCGTCTCCATAAAAACTATCCTTTGATATTTGTAGTATTTTTCTGCATTCTGCCTTGTATTTTGAAGATGAATGCGTATCTGTACCTGCTATGAGAGGGATATTATATTGTTTACTCCAACCCCATAATAATTTATTATATTCTATTTGTTGTATATGAGTGTGGTATTGGATCTCTAAAAAGCATCTACTACTATTCTTAGACATCCATTCAAGGAATCTTAAAACATAATCATCCTCATCATCTTTTTTTCTCCATAAGATTGAAGCTAAACAAGCAGTCGTGACAATGATATTTTCGCTTGTTTTCATTAATTCTTCAAGAGATATTCTAGGATTATAATACATATGTCTATCTGTTTTATCATCCAGTTTGCCTTTAGAAGTAGATTTAGAATTTAATAAATTTAACTCCAAAACACCATCATAGTTTTTAGCATACAAACCAATATGGTATCCTCTTTCGTCCGATTCAAATTTAGTACATAAATATGATTCGATGCCATGTATGTATTTAACCCCTGCTTTATCACAATCCTGCTTCTTCTTCATCCAATCATACATGCCTCCGTGATTCGAGAATGCAATCGCCTTCATGCCTTGTTTTTTAGCTAACTTTATATATTCTTTATAACTAGAGCATGAGTCAGCATAACCATTACAGTTACTCGTATCATCGTGAACGTGATAAGCCGTAAAATTGTCCATAAATAAAGAATTCCTCCTAATCTAATAATCCTTCCATCCAGCTTAAATCATCTTCCTCTTTACTATCTACTGAATTGACATAGGATTTTCTTTTACTAAGATACTCTGCATATGGTTTATGTAAAAAACTACTATACCCACTTAGGTTTGCAAAGAAATATGAATCTACGTCAGTAATTTCTTCCCACCATACGTTTTCATCTTGTGTTCTATCATATTCCCCTTCTTTTTTACTGATTTCAACAATAGTATCAACAATGTTTGATTTCAGATTGTCTATTTCCTCTTGTGTGAATGGGATATACACGAAACAGTCTTTCATATTATATTTACTTTGTACATTCTCTGGAAGACAAGATAAGTCATTTGTCATAGACAATAATTCTAAGTATGAATCAACTTCTTCGTCAGAATAACACTTCTCTTTTTTTAACCACATCTTAGCGTTTGATACCAGACTAGAACCAATTTCATTTCGTGCAATATTTCTTTGAGTTATCTTGCCATTTGCCTGTTCTACTTCAACAATTACATACTTCAGAAAATCCCATCTGATCTTAATCTTTTCTAAAGGAACTCCTAGTTGCTTAATCCCTTCAGCATATAGAACTAATTGTCCTTTCTCTTTATTTATCTTCTTACCAGTATAAATGCTAGATGTCTTCCAGTCTGTGATAATAAAACAACCATCTTCTTTATGCATAAAATCTACGTAGCCTTGAAAAACGAAACTATTGATTCTTATGGTAATAAACTTTTCTATTTCACATTTATTATTTATTATATCATGATGTTGGAAGAAATGTCTAATACTATTTTCATATTTCTTTGCAATATTTCTATTTTTTTCTTCATTGGTTCTATCATATTTTAATTCACCTGCATTATATGTAAACAAAGCATTCTCATATTCTTGTAACATATCTTCATACTTAATCTTTTTAGAATAAAAGTTCTCAAGAATTGTATGGCAACCGTTCCCACTCACCCCATAAATCCCATCATCCCGATCTTCTTTAATTTTTGCTATGTATTTAAGATAGTATTCATATGAACTATTTTTATAATTATTGTATCTGCTCCAACTCCACAATTTACTAACATTAAATTTCTTCTTAATTGCTTCTAATTGTTCACCTGTTTTTCTTGCCATTCTAAATATATCCTTCTTTCTTTCTCATCGTAAAGTGTTTTATATTTCAACAGATAGTTAAAAATTTTATTGGTTGCGTCTGCTGGTGACTCTTTTTCTTTAAGTATGTCATATTTATCATATATGTAATATACAGTCCTAACTCCATAAAAACGATCACATGTACTTCTTATATGCTCTATTGAAATGCCTTTATCAAAAGCGATAACTACATCTACATTCAGACCAATGAGGATCTTTACTTGCTCATCAGAAACGTCATGACAACATACTGCAACTCCAGTACCATCATTCCTACTATGACGCTTTAAAACGCTCTTCTCGGCCTCGTAAACTACTACATGCCCTACTTCTTGTATAGCTTGGTAATTTTCTTGCAGTCCATATAGATTCATAGTCTTTGGGAAGTTTTTTAGTGGGAAGTATTTTGGAATATCCAACATATCCCATTCCTTAATTACAGTCCTACCCATTACCCCTACATAATCATTCTTACCCCCACTCCAGTACCTATGTGGCACAACTATTCTTTTTCTATTAACACTATATCCAATATTAAATTCTTTACATGTCCAAGGCATTATTCCTTCTCTTATCCATTCTATATGTGGATATGGCATATACTCACTCAAACAATCCTCGTGTATAACATCTAAATTATCTATATCATAGTGATATCTTCTTTTTTTAACCTTCTTAAATATTTCTAGTGGATCTTTAAATTCCTTATCATCCTTTTTCTTATATTCAAACTTGTATTCAAGTCCAAATAAATTATGAAGATACCTATTAGCTTCAGAGAAAGATATATCCTTGATAGTTTGACATAAAGTAAATATATTACCTTTAATAATATTACTATCTGATTGATATATCTTTGTCTTTAATGTCTCTCTTTTTAAAGAAACAGCATCTTTACTTGAATGAGAAGGCAATCCACAACGGAATTCTGTTTTGTATTCTTTGATATGATGACATTCAAGTTTTTCTAATATTTCTGCACTCTTATCGTTTTTTATTATATAGTCTATTAATTCCGTTGCGTTCATTTACTTTATGTCCTTTCTCTAGAAGTCTACTGGCACAACAGTATAACCAATTTCTTTATATGTATTTCTAGAAAGGTCATGTTCCACGACTATCTGATAATCATTTGTACTACCTTCGCGATTCTTAACAATAAATATCAACTGATAATTTTTACCCTTTTTTAATTTAACTGGTATCTGAGACTCTATATTGCCTTGTCTTTTTTCTTTTCTATAGACATCTAGTTCTCGTTTTCCACCCTCTAGTTCATCATCAAATATCTTTCTAATCATAAGACATGTTGAGGCAACGTCTACAATGTTTTTAGCCATACCAATATTATCTTGATCATAATATCTTTGCTTAGAACTCCCTTTACTTAATTGAAATGTAATCCAAATATGTACGTTCTTTGCTTCTGCCTTGATAACATCGTTTATCTCAACCATATTCTGTTGCATACTAAACCAAAATGCTTGACTATCTGATGTGTTAGCGTCTGCTTTGTAAGTATCAAGGATGAAGTATTTAACACCCATACTAGAGTATTTCTTGATTGTCTTAATTGCTTTGGCAGTGGTATATTGTGTGAATGGTTTCAAAATAATACTATTCTTATATTGCTTTAACCATTCAGAACATTTTTTTAATAATTCCTTTGTTTCTGTTTTATATTTACCATCTCTTACCACATACTTTTGTAAATCTTCCTTGAAAACATTGTTCGCGATCCATACGAGCATTTCGCGCTGCCACTTCTTTTTCCCTTCCTCGTTTATCATGATGACAATCTTTTCTTTGTGTTCAAGGATGCTTGGAATAATTAATGTCCTACTCATAGCAGTCTTGCCTGCACCACTTAATCCTCCAACCAAAGTAATATTGCCCTCAAGATTACCTCCTATTTCTTTATTCAATATTGGGGCATTATTTAATGGAAGTCCTATTGCAGTTCCTTGATCTAGTTCTTCAATTAATTCATCCAAACCATCTGCAATATCATAAGTAAAGTCATCGCCTTCTACATTAACAAATACATGATTCAATACTGCTTCAAACTCATCATATATTTGCTCAGAAGTCATATCCACAAAGTCCTTGATTCTATCAGCAATAGCAAACTTTCTTTTAAGTAAATCTAGTACAGCATTCCATTTATACAGTTCATTAATATAACCATCCATATTATCTGTCTTAACATATGCCTTTGCGTTCTCAATTGTTTCATAACCTTTATATTTTTCATACTGCTCTTTAAGTTTTAAATGTTTTTCAAGATATAAACCAACAGTGATATCATCAAGCACTTGCTTTCTTTCCTTGATTACAATGTCATATCCTATCTGAAAATATACCTTCCAACAGTTATTATTGAACAATTTAATATTTAATTTATCATATGTATAATACATTTCTGGCATAGACCAACATATGGAGACTATATTAGCTTCACATGCTAACTTGTAAGTCATGATTAATTTTGTGGTTTTTATTGTTTCCTCTTCAAATGCAGATTTCTTGGTTGTACTTTTTGTCTTACTTTCCGTAATAGTTGTCACCTACCTCTTTACCATAAATCATCCAATGTATTACTTGCTTCTTTGGTTTTTGTCTTATATTCAGCACCTTTATGGAAGATATTATCCATATTTATATTTTCTGCTTTGGTCTTAGCTGATTTTGCATTCTTTAATCTAATAACCATGTCATTGATATTACTTTCGACTATAACTAAAGCGTAATTGAATTTGTGCTGTTCATTAGTAAATTTTGTATTATTAGCTCTAAATCCACCTAAAATATTTTGTCTATATGCTTTGAAAGTGAAAAGGATTGTTTTCATGTCATAACTTGCTAAGGATTCTGCTTTTTTATTGGCTAAGAATTGACCATTAGATAAGCCCTTTAACCTTAATATCATATATTTAGGTAGTTTTAAGTCTTCCGTATAACCCATAATCTCTTTTTTAACATACTCATAAAGATCAATCCAGTCCTGATCTTTTCTAGGTTGTTCAGACATATTTTCACCTCTGTAAAGTTTAGGGAGGAATTTACTCCCTCCCTAATAACTATAATTTATTTACCGTCAATCAAATCGAATAAGATGTTTGCATCTTCTAGATTATCAACTTTTGTAGGATTAACATAGCCTAACTCTTTACTCTTGAGAAGTAATGGTTTTAATAATTGTGGACTTGTTTTATTAGCCTTAACAAAGCTAGTAATCATAGCGACAAGTTGTTCAACTTCTTTTACTTCAAATTCTGCTTTTTTATCGGTGGCATTTTTTTCATCAATTAATTCTTTCGCTTCTGCTTGTTCTACTTTAGTGTCTTCGATAGATTTATTCCCACTTTGTTTATCATGCTCAACTTTAATTGCTTCTTCTACTGCCTTGATAAACTCATCTGCACTAAATGCAATAGAATCAACAATTTCTGAGAATCTTGATTTTGAATCTATGTTGAAATTGTCATCTCGGAATGTAATCTTCCGTGTTTCAGTTTCAATAGACCCCTTAATCTCATCCTTTTTATCTTTCCCCTTGCCTACTTTTCTTCCTGTTTTGGTTTGTGTAATCTCTCTATCAATAGAACCTACACCTAATACGTGGAGTTTAGTCTTTAATGCACTAAAGTATCTATGTGACATATTAGTAGTCAACATGTCATATTCAAGCCCAGTAGCAACGTCTGTCATTGTTCTTTTCTTCGTATGACCAATAATAAACATGCTAACGCCAATTTTTTTAAGTTCCCACATTTTAGTTAGGATAATCTCAGCAGCTTTATCTTCTCCAGCCATGTATCCACCAAAAGTTGCTTTAATTGATTGAGTTGGTTTTTCTGGATTCTCTCGATTATGTAATCTAATTACTTCAGGTTCAGCAATTTCAAATAATTCATCTAATGTATCATAGATAATAACCTTGAGATCCTTATAATCCGTGAGTTTATTCTCTAAAATATCATCAGTAACTTCATCAAAAGCATCCCAGTCTGGGATATCTTCATAAATAGCTCCTGCAATGGCATCAATACCATCCTCTTTGCCAATATTAAAGATCATGTATCCATCTTCACCAACAAGTTTTTCACATACTTCTTTTGCGAGAGTAGTTTTACCAATACCACTTTCTCCGATGAGTCCTAAATTATAAGCTAGAGGGTCAACCTTGATTACATTTTTCTTACCGAATTTTCTTTCTGACAACTAAATTCCTTCTTTCAATTAATAATATTAATTATATGTTACTTTGAAGAAGGCAAACACCCTCTCCAAAGTATCCAAGTATACTATTCGTCTAGTGCATCCATCCATGATAAGTCATCTTCATCTTTAGTTTCTTCATTATCCTCAGAATCCAAAGTGTCATCATCGTCTTCCTCTGGTTCATCCTCAATCATAAAGTCAAAGATTAAATCTTCCTCTTTATATTGGCTCTCAGTTTTAAGAATTACTGGTTTCTTATCATCATCCTTACCTACCATTTTAATAGCAGGTCTGCGAATTACCATTTTCTTCTCTTTACTTCCACCAACAGCAAGTTTATTTACTGCTTCTTCCATAGTGTAAGCTCCCATTTCGATGAGTTCCATGATATCTTCAGGAATGTCTGCTTCTGTAACATTAACTAAAGACTGACCTTCGACAATATCACCATCAATAGTAACCTCTGTAATATCCTTTTTAACCTTTAATACCTTATCAATGAATTTTTTGGTATTCTCTGGTTTCTCTTTATCTACTTCTAATTCAAAAGTTTTTGCAAAGGTAATATTTTGTTTTACTTCCTTGCCATTGTATTCTTTTGTATAGTCTACTACCCTTGCATAGATAGGATAAACAGCTTTTTCCTTGTCTAATTTGCCTATACTATTTTTATCTAAGAGAATAGCTTGTGTGAATGTTGCCTTATACTTAGTAGTATCATCTACCTTTGATAAAAAGATACTTTTGATTTCTTTCTTTACTTGTACAGTATCATTATATGTAGTGTATTTGAAACCACCCTTGACATTAATAACTGTTCCACTAACAAGATTTTCTTTAACATATTCAATTGCGTCATATGCAGATAAGAACTTTTTAGCAAATGTCTTACCTTTACTATCTTTCTCAAGTCCAACAGTCAAGAAGCATTGTTCTCCAATAGTTTCAAGGATTTCCTCATCAAACCGATCTTCCCATGCAATTGTATATCTATTATCATAATCATCAACGTGTTTACCCTTATCATTTTCTTTTTTCCCATGTACATAAAGGATGTTATCTCTCTCAGAACCAAATCCACCCATTAAGTCTGCATAAACTACATTCCCTGCTCCGCAGTCAACACCAAGATTTAGTACATTATAAATCCAATCAGACTTCTTAGATGTTTCATCAATCTTAAATGTGAAATCTGTGATCTTAGCTTCTCCGATTAGTTGAAATAATGATTGACCTTTTTTTAGTGGTTTCTTATCTTCCTTCTTAGCCATATGTATATAATTCCTTCTTTCAATATTTTATTTATTATTTAGTGTAGGATAAAAATATTGAAGGAGGACTGCACATTCGTTTAACTGGAACCCAGCAGTTACCGCGATTCTTCACAAGCATCTTCCTTTCTCTAAATATTTATTGTTTAACTCTGTATATATAGTATAACATATGGTAATACTAAAGTCAAATTAAATTATATATATGTAGTAAAACTATAGATCATTAATATTCACAATTACTGCTTCAACTTCGCTCCGTGGCTCAATAGCATATTCCTCATTATCTGAGCTAATTCCATAAACTAAATCTTCACCAATTTCAATAATCATAACCCTCTGTGTTTTTTCACCTTCTATGTAAGCATCAACGATATCACCAATCTTTAAGTCCTTAGCGTTCATCATATCAACTCCTTTCTATTATTTACCCTATGAAAGTGAACTTTCAATTTCCTAGATCATATTATTTAATACTAGTATATAACTTATCTTCTAAGTCCTGAATCCTTTGAAACATACACAAAACTAAATTATCTCCTGTAAGACTTCTCCATTTTTCACCATATCGTAGAGCATAAAATTCAGTAGAGTAACCAGATTGATCAAAAATAACTTCATATTTCCCACCATCTAGGAATATTGACTCGCTTTTAATTTCTGTCATTTGCTTAACTCCTTTCCTTTAAAACTTCTTTTTTAACGGGTTTTGGTGCTAGGGATATGGAGCATACACGAGAATTCGGAAGCATTAGAGAGGTGTATTTTATGAACAACCAATATTTTTAAGAGAGTCTTTAATGGTTTTTGCGAATTGTTCTACATTAAAAGATTCTGAAGAACTTATAGTAAGATTAATTATAATAGGCTTTACAATTTCAATATGTGATTTTACAAATCTTTCTTGGGTATATACTATTTGATCATCGTCCATCGCTCTAAGAATAATAGTATTAAATTGATCATCATCTGTGGAGGGCAATTTTAAATCTGTATGTAATACTTTAAAATCTCTACCAATTAGATTCATTCCCCATACGTGTTTAAAATCTCCATTCTCAATTCCCAAAGAATAACTTCCATCAATTACTCGAACCATATCGCCTTTATTAAATTCACTCATTATTATTTCCTTCTTTCATTATTGTTTTAATTATTCATATTCCCTTAAAATCTTAAATTTATTCCCAAATATATTCTTTAACATGATTTAGCGTTTTAAGATAACTCCTCACAAATAATCTCATTTTACAATATTCAATAGGATTTTTCATAATCATTCCGATACCATCAAACTCAATAATATAAGCATGTAATTGTGAATCAGTTTCACGGTCGAATAAACTTTTTTTAAAAAAAGTGTCTTGTTTCCAATCACATCTGTAAAACTCTTCCATAAAAATTTTGTAACTCGCTCTCCCATATTTTTTACGGCTCTTTACCATGCTAATATGAGACCCATAATCAAATAGTATAAAAGAACTCCCCATGATAACTCCAACAATCATTATTGATATAATATATGACAAAATCCATATTAAACCTAAACTCATATTTTAATCTCCTTCTTTTTATTGCTTTCTCCTATGTACATAGACCCAAAACATACTAACGCAACTAGAGCAGAAGTGATTCCTAATTCGCTACCTCTCATAATGTGTGCTCCTAAACAAAAAGCATCAATAACTAGAAAACAAACAATTACATGTATCTTCATTTAATCCTCCTTATAACCACTCGAAATGAAACTTTCGAAAGGTCAGACTAATAAACTCCTCTCTCTTGTTTTTCTCTAGCAATATTATATGCAAGCACAAATCCTTGTTCTTTATTATATGTATCATTATAATGTAATTTAACTACGCCTTTGTAGTGTTTCCCTCCTGATTTTAAGAGGACGATTGTTTCTTTGCCATGATAAATTACTTCTATGATTTCTTTAGTTGTGATTTTCTGCGAGTTTCGTTTTAATTTTGTATTAAATCCATTAAATTCTACAATTTTATATCCTTCCTCTTTGTAGTAGTCTAATTGGCAATTTGACATTCCATTATGGTATGAATAACATAATTCTGATCCAAATTCTGTCCAGTAAGTAAGTTCAATCAGTGATGCACCAGAACCCCACTTCATTCCTTTATCATAACAATATTTTGCGAATTCATCTACTAGTTGTTCTGTTTTGCAATTGATAACCAACTTGCCTAATTTAAAATCGTCCCAATGTTTATCCAATTTGAACTGTTCCATAACCATTAACCTCTTTCTATATATTATTTATACGTTAAAACTAATTTTTGATGCTATTCATTTTTTAATATTTCTCTTTGAATATTCCTAATATCAATCGTTGGATAATCACTATTAAAGTTATCAACTATATATTGTTTTAGCCTTTCCGCATTTTCTTTTTTATTAAATACCCAATGTGGATAGTTTTCAAACCCAAATCCAGAACCATTGATCTCTAATATATATTTAGACGATAAGAATTTTCTTCTAATTACAAATTCCATATTATTTGCATAGTAATTACCTGCTCCATCAATGCTCCTCAAATTTAAAATCATTTATATTCTCCTTTCTCACCCTTTAAAATTGACTTTTTATTTGTACCCATATAATATCCAAGTCTTAAAATCTCTGTAGTTGAGTCCATGACCCTCAACTAAATTTGCTATTGGAACCGCAATCAACCATACAGGAAGTGTAATGAATATAGCTAATCTCCAAAGTATCAACTTCTTTTTCTCCTTCCCCTTGAAAGTAATCTTTTAAACTAACCAATCTCATAAATAATCTCTTTCACTTCACAATTATCAAAGTCCTCCAATTCTTCAACCTCTTCTACTTCAACGATTGTGCCGTAATTATCCAATTTAACTATAGCAGTTCCCCAGAACGTTCCTTTGATCTTTGCTTTAACTTTTTGCATTATGTATTGTTTACCTCCTTTGATAACATTATATCTCATTAGTAATGCCAAGTCAAGAATTATTTATGCCCTATGAAAATTATGTTTTAAGGTGTAACTTTATAAACTATTTCCTCTTTTAATACTTTGCGGTTTTTTAATTCAGTTAATAGATCCTTATTGGATAACAAGGACATATCCTTCTCAGACACATACATTCGGTATAATTCGTCATTCTTATTGGTAAGGCATTTGATATGCAAATTTATCTCTGCACTGCAACCTAAATTATGATGCTGATCCTGATTAACAACAAACAAAAACTCAGCCCTATCTATGGTAATTTCAGACCCGTTGCATTGAAAATTATTAAGAAATATCTTTTGCGTTCCATCTTCATTATCCATAATGGTAATCGTTTTAATCATATTTTATTTCCTCCTTCTGTTCGAAATAGTTTGTTTTGTTTTCGCTAAACGCAAAATGACAACATCTGCAAATATCATATGGTGGTTCGTGATACACGCACCCTGTGCATTCTGGAATCTGTTCTTCCCAAGGAATCATTAAAAAAATTCTCCTTCCCCCTTTGAAACATGAACTTTTTTGTTAAATTACATTGCCGATTTATGTATTTTAGTAAACCTTCATATCATCACCTAATTGTATTTGTTCAAGTCGTTTGTTTGCAAGTTCTATGTATTTTGAGTCAGTTTCAAAACCAATCCATTTACGCTTATTTAATATACATGCGACAGCAGTTGTCCCACTACCCATGCAATTGTCTAAGACCAAATCACCTTCGTTAGTAAAAGATTTAATTAGCCATTCAAAAAGTTTAACTGGTTTCTGCGTTGGATGAAAAGTTGCAGTTTTAGATTCATTTGGTATTTTCAGAACACTTGCAGGATACGTTTTATCATTTGGTATTGTTCTATGATTGCCTTCATCAAACTTTCCATAATTAGAAGTAAGTCTATTCTTAGTTGATATTGGTCTAATATTTTCTTTGGGTTTATCTTCTATTTGTGGGTTATAAACAGGCAAATGCTTATAAAAAGTTAATATATTTTCATGTTTTCTCATTGGCATTCGTCTAGCATTTAGAAATCCCACCGCATGACTTTTCTCCCAAATTAAATCATATCTAAACATTTTCATATTACTCGTAATTAACATACTAGTGAATGGCTCCGCAGATGTTAAGCATATCATTCCTTTGTCTTTAATTATTCTATTATATTGCTCCCATAGTTTATCCAGTGGAATAATAGAGTCCCATTTATTTTGTGTAGTCCCATATGGTAAATCACAGAGGATCATATCAACACTTTTATCAGGTATCAGCTTCATTCCTTCTAAACAATCCATTTGATATATCCTGTTTAATTCTAAACTCCTTAATAATTCTTTTCCCATTTATATTCCTCCATTATTATATTATTTATAATTCGTATTAGCATGAAACATGAGTTTCAAATTCTTCTAGTTGTTCCGTCTACTATATTATGTATTTCCATGTAGTCGATTTCTTTGAGACCAAACTTATTTTTAGATACTATAGGGATTCCATCTACAGGGAAAGGGATATGATACATAAAAACTGGCTTAGTTTCTTCCATTTTGCTTTTCCCATCAATTAAACTGAATAACCAATTCAACATACGATAAAACTCCTCTTTTATCGTGTTTATACCTCTGAAAAACGTAGCAAATGGAAGCATACGGTAGCATGAGGGAGGTTACTTTTCCAAGTCTTCTAATTCTCCCCATACCTTTTGTAAATCTAGCATTACGCATCCAAATTCTCTAAATGTACCATCTGTATATTTAATTGCAATTCCTAAATCATTAAACGCTTCTACTAAGTTATCCAACTTAATAACTTGGTCAATATCTACCTCTACAAAATGTCCTTGCCCTCTGGAAATATTTTTTGACTCAACGATTTCTATTATGCTACCATTCTTAAACTCTACTTTATTCATTATTATTTCCTTCTTCCTTATACGATCAAATTCTCTTTTCAAATGTTTATTCTTTGGGTGCTTTTGGTTCATAGTTAAATACGAAATATGGGTACCAACCTCCCCAATCTTCAGTCCCAAATTCAAGCCAAACATGACCATCTTCAATATCTATTAATCTATAACCTTCTATGCTATCAGCACCTTCTATTTTTACAGTTGATATTGGTGTATCAAAAAATATTCCATCCGAATCGACTACTTCTACACTTTCCATATAAGACCTATAACCATCATCAGGATCTTCCATAGCTTCATATACATTACTATCAAGTTTAAATTGATTATTACATACTCCATAGAAATGAAAAGTTAACTCTAAATCTACCAGTTTATCAAAATCCATATTAATTTTCCTTCTTTCTATACGTTAAAATCAGTTTTTTA
>NZ_DATCQT010000058.1:0-22258 GCF_036569345.1 Clostridium sp. | reverse complement strand
TATTAATACTGATATCTATTACATCATTATTAGATACTATTTTACCATCAAGCTTGTCAATAAATTCAGAAAATGGAAGGTATAATCTATTTTTTTCAATATAAATTGGTAATATTAAGTTAAGTGACTTTGCCTCAAAGTTGATTTTAATACTTTCTTTTGGCAATTTTAAATCTGGTATATTACTAAATTTATGAATACTAGTTATTAGAATTTTTTTTTGATTTTCAGCTTTTTTAGTAGTACCAGTAATTTCATTAGTTTTACAGCTTGTTGAAATAATAACACAAATCAAAATTATAATTAGTATAAAATTTTTTTTTGATTTTACCATTAAATTTCCCCTTTTTAAAAAAATTTATAAACTAATTAAGGGACTTTTTGTTTCTCTATAATTAAATTTATTTTTCAATATAGTATGTGTAAAAATTTTTTTTATATTTATTGCTATAATATAAATTTCATCAGACTCATGCTAAGTAACCAATATTAATATAGATATATGAATTATACATAATGTAACACTCCTTTATTTTCAACATATTATGTAGGAGGTCTAAGTACGTAAAATAAAGTAATTAATAATTATGTTAGTCTACTCTATTTTATTTCTTATGCCAAACTTTTATAATAAAGGAGCATTTATAAATGAAAACAGACGATAACCGTGACAAATTGAGGTCGATAAAATCTTTTCTTATTTTTAACATGTTACAACAACCATCTTGTTTTATAAATATTAATAAAACAGGAAAAAAAAGTTCAATAAATATCAAACAAGTAATTAGTGAAAATGATTCAGAATCTATGATTCCAATCTGTGATAAATTAACTATGTCAAAATTTCTTGTCCTTTTAAAACTCTTACAACAACCATATCGTAATGAAAATATTAATAAAACATCTGAAAACAACCCAATGAATATTAAAAATGAAAATAAAGCAACCCCAAATAAGTTAAGTTTGATTAAGAATTCAATAAATAAATCAAATTCAAAATTTATGTTTTTTGTTAAAAAAGTAACTTTTAAAAACAATTCACAAACTATAAATAAAAAAGGTGCAATTAATGAAAGTGAAAATAGCGATTACTTTGAAAACTTAATAACGCCACCCATTATAATAGAAGAAAAAGATATAACAGATATTCCTATTGAATAATATTAGCTTAAAATTTTTTCATATTACTAAGTGAGTTACTTATAGATCTTTAATTAGTAAGAAGAAACTGTTCCCAGTTTCTTCTATGGAGAGGACTCCGTTACATAAATTGGTAACGTAGTGGACAATTTATGTTTGCTATATTAGGTGGCTGACGCGACCCCATTCAATAAATGGATTAATGGAGTGAATCTGTTTTTTGGTTACTACTATATTAAGATCTTCATTTTTTTATACAAGCACTTTTCAAGGAATTAAGTTCATATTTTGTTATAACACAACCGTCAATATCAATATAAGAGCCTGGATAATAAAAAGCAGTTTTTATAGTTTCTTTATTACCTTGAACAATTATAGGTTCTAACTCGTCTACTTCAAATTTGGTGGAGTTTATTTGATGCATAGCTTCATAATATTCACTAAGAGAATTTAAGTATTCTTCTTTATTATGTAATACAGTTTCTTTTAATTTCTCTATTTTGAAAGAGTTTACAAAATTGTCTACTTGTTTTTTTATCTCAGAATTTTTTAACGGTAATTGTCCTATATCCATGAGCTCTACTTGTGTCATAGCTTTATTAATTTCACATTTCAGGTCCCCTACTTGAACGTTTTGAGTCACTAAGGCCTCAAATATATTATTGTCAAAATGAAGCTTATATTTCTCTTCTAAAATTTTTGATTTTTCTAATTTTCTTTGATAGTCTAGCTTAAGCTTTTCTAATAAATCTTTTTTACTTTGCATTTCATCCATTCTTTGTTGCTTATATTCTTTTAGTTCTGTTATAAACTTAATTTCCATAATTTTCTCCTTTTCTATTTATAAGTTTTATGTTGTATTTAGATTATTAGGGCTATTATTAATCGATTACGTTTTTTTACTACAATTTCCTCTTTCATAAGTAATTTTTTTAGCCTGTGATAAATTAAAACACTATTGTGATGCACATTAAGAAGAATGTGTAATACTTTAATAACATTTATATTCCGAATTATCATTAATACAAATCTTTTAATCAATATTAAAATCGCAACTGATATTGTCTTTTTTCTTGTCTTTAGTGGAAATAACTTTATTTATTCGGTATTTTCCTGTGTTAAATGTAAAATCAGATGGACTTAAAAGTATACTACTTTCATATTTTCCTTTTGGTTTTAATAAAATCATTTCCGCAGTAAATGAAGAGTCTTTCTTAAACGGGATATCGAACCACTTTCCATCCTTATCTTTTTGGAGAACATAATATTCTCCAAGAGTTACAAGAGTATCCCCATTATTTATTATTCTAAATTTGATAGATTTAATAGTAGATTTATAATTTACATTTTCAGTAGACATTTGTACTTGTAGATTATTTTGTTTTATGTTTTGTGAATATTTAATCCAAAATAATTTTTCGTCTTCACTTTTGTTACCCTGTAGGTACATATTATTTATATTACTAAGGTCATTATTTAAAGTGATATTGAATTTCCCACCCTGATGAAATGAACTTCCAAGACTATATCTTAACTTTAAATACAATGAGTCACCTTTGATTTTATAACTATATCCAGCATATGATAAAGCACTATTACTTGTCGACCCAGTGATTTGTAGAGTTTTATTATCTTTAGTGATATTATCAACAAAAATTCCATACGTATCAATCCCTGTGCCAATGGCTAAATACATTGTGCTACTAATTAGAATAACTGAAATTAAAATTATTATTACTAAAGAAATCTTTTTAAATTTACTCATTATAGTCCAGCCCCCCTTCATCCACATTATTTACAAATATGAAACATCTTGTTTTTATAACTATACCATATATTGTAATAACATATAAAGAAATAATTTTTTTGACATTATGCAATATCGTACGATAATAAAAATAAGGAAAACAAGGCAAATGAACACCATATATTCCTACTTTTAAATAAAAAAATATATCTTCTAAAATGTGTTTTACAACGTATTTATTATTTTTTTTTTTAATCTTGCTTTTAATAGAAATATGAAGATTACGAATAAAACTTTTAGATTTATCGAATTCATATCACCTCTATTTCAGTATTATTGTAAGGTTCATTAAACTCTACTATATAAATTAGACATCTAAAATAACTAATTGGTTTTAAATTATATGTATTTTTTATCGCCATATTCAATGTTTATTCAGCCACTGAACAAATCGAATAAATCCTTTTCTAATAAAAAGGTTTACTTCATACAGAAAAATTGCAAGTGATATCGTTTACGAAGCAAATCTATACAATTTCATTAATAAATAAACAATTATGGGAAAATTTGATTTATATATGCGAAATCAGTTATAATAATAAATATTAAGAAGAATTTACTAAAGATATAATGTCAAAAGGAGGAGAAAAGTTATGCGTCAAACTATAAGACTACGTTTATTTAAATGGTTTATTGTTGTATCTGTAATACCATTATTAGTAATAGGGGGAGTCAGTTATTATTTTATTTCTAAAGAAATATCGAAACAGACTGAGGAGAAAATAACGAGTATAAATACTGGAATTAAAAACATGGTAGATACTCAACAGAAGGTAACCTCCCTTTGGCTTGAAAGTTCAGCATCTTCATTTAGTTATAAGTTAGAAACGTTAGGGAAAAGTAGATTTGACTATAATAATATGTTATATATTGCGGGGCATCGTATTCCGACTTGGTACTTAGGAAAGCAAAAGTTAACTAATGATTATAGCTTAGTAGACCAAACCCTTGAGAAAGAAAATTTAGAAACTACGATTTTTATGCTAGATAAAAATGAATTTGTAAGGGTAAGTACAAGTGTAAGACAGCCGGACGGAGCAAGGATAATGGGTACCTTGATAAATTCTGGGCTAGTATATAATAAGTTAATAAGGGGACAGCAGTACATTGGACGCGCTAGTGTTGAAGGTATATGGCATGCTACTATTTATAGACCTATATTAAATAATTCTGGGGAAATTATAGGAGCATTTGTACTTGGAAGAAGAGAACAAGAATATGAAATGATTAGTGCAATAAAAAGAATATCTATTGGAGAGTCTGGATATGTATATGTATTTGATTCTAATACAAATGCTATAATTCATCCATATTTGAATGGACAAGCTATGAAGAATTATCCATGGGTAAAAGAAATTATAAAAAACAAGGAAGGAACCATAGAATATACATTTAATGGTAAAAATAAGATTGCAACCTACACATACTACGAGCCCTGGGATTGGTACATAGTCACAGGAGGCAATAAATCAGAAATTTTCAGCACTAGCAAAAAACTATATAATTTAATTCTAGTAGCATTAATTATTGTAACTATTTTATCACTTTTTATATCTTATTTATTGTCAAAATCTTTCTCTAGACCTATTAAAAAGCTTATGGGAGTTATGGAGGAAATCCAAGATGGAGATCTTTCGCAAAAATTGATTTATGTTAATAATGATGAGTTTGGAACACTAAATAGAACCTTTAATACTATGTTAAGTAATATTTCTATTTTGATAGGCAAGATACTATATAACGCTATTAATCTAAAGGAAGCTTCTAATAGGTTAAAATCAGACATTAGTAAATCTAAGGATGCTTTAAAAGGAATTGAAAATGGGCTGGATAGTATTGATAAATCTAGAATATATGTTACAGAAAAAACGGATAATGCTTACAAAACCTATGAAGAAAGAGAGTACTTTGATGATTTTGTGCAAATAATAAATGGTTTGAGAATGGAAATTGAAGAAGTAATAGTGGATAAAAAGTACGAAAATTTAGAAAATATTAAGCTAGAACTTAATGATTTGGAAGATGCGATATTAAATTTAAACAAATGCAATGATGAAAATGAAACTCTCTCAGTAGAAGGCACTTCTTTTGAGAATAGAGTAGATAATTTAAAAATAGAAGTTGAGAAGTTGAATATGTTATTGGATAATATATCCTCATCGGGTAATATGTTAGATCAAATCGCTCTAGATTTGGATAACCATATTAATATTTTCAAAATACAAGATAAAAGATAAAGGAAGTATGAATCAAGGAGATGATTACTTTGAAGATAAACCAAATAATGAATAAGAGCTTTCATACCTGTTTTCTTGATGATACTATTGGGCAAATTGTAAACACAATTAGAGATAACGGAATAAATTTTATTATAGTTACAGATAAGAATGATAGATATAAGGGAATAGTAGAATTCCAGGATATACTACCCTATTTATCAAACTATGAAATGGAAAGTGAAGAAACAATTTTAAAGATAGCAAAAGGAATTAAATCCATTGGAGAAGATGAAGATGCTTTTGAAGTAAAAATGATAGAAATCCAAACTAATATAATTCCGGTTATAGATAGTGAAGATAAGGCTGTGGGCTATATAAATCTGTATTCTTTAATAAAAAATATAGACAAGTTAACTTTAAGCAACGAGAAGAATTATTTAACTAATAAAAGTAACAGTAAATATTCTACTAAATACTCTATTAATGATTTTATAGGAGAGAGTAAACCAGCACTGCTGCTAAAAAAACAAATTTTAGCAGCAGCAAAGACTAAAGCAACAATATTAATTATGGGAGAAACCGGAACAGGTAAAGAATTAGTAGCTCATGCTATTACAAGTCTTAGTAAAAGACGACATCAACCCTTTGTTCGTATAAATTGTGCGGCTATACCAGATAATCTTTTAGAATCAGAACTATTTGGGTATGAAGAAGGTTCTTTTACTGGTGCTCTTAAAGGTGGAAGCTCTGGTAAGTTTTTTCAAGCCAATAATGGAACTATATTTTTAGATGAAATAGGAGATATGCCTCTTAATTTGCAAGCTAAAATATTAAGAGTACTTCAAGAAAAGGAAATTGAAAGAATAGGTGGATCTAATCCAATACCAATAGATGTGAGGATAATTTCAGCTACTCATGCGGATTTGCCGAGAATGGTAAGTGAAAACAAATTTAGAAAAGACCTTTTTTATAGGTTACATGTTATTCCTATTAAAGTTCCACCATTAAGAGATAGAAAAGAAGATATACATATGTTAGTAGAACATTTTATAGATAAATTATCAAGAGAATCAGAATTAGACAAACCTCACGTTGAGAAGAGTTTTATGAAACTATTAATAGAATATGATTGGCCAGGGAATGTGAGGGAATTGGTAAATGTGTTAGAAATGGCTATTAGTTTTTCTGATGGAGTTATAACAAAGGAGTTAATTCAAGATTACATAGATACTAATATAGAACAGGATAAAATGGAAAACGATATGACAGAACTAAGGGCAAACACTGACAATATAGAAAGGGAAAAGATAGTAGAAACTATAGACAAGCACAAAGGGAACAAAATAAAAGCAGCAAAAGAACTGGGTATATCAAGAAGTAATTTGTACTACAAAATGAAAAAATATAACATATAGCCCACACTTTATTTTAAAGTGTGGGCTATTTTAATTTGTAGATATGTTTGTATACGTTCCCAAAATCAACACATTTTTCCTAAAATTAGAACAGTTTCTAACTTTATATGTTTGCAAGTATTTTATACAAAACTCTCTAGATAGTATGCTTGCGCGCTACATAATAAAGCTGGCATATAAATTGCTTATAATAGTATTATCAGAATTAAATTTCTTAAGAAGGGAGGATAGATCTCAAGAATATAAATTTTGCTTATTACTAAATAGTATATTATAAAAACTTTTGGAGGTGTACAGAAAAATGGCAAAGATTAATACAGTACAAGAAGCAGTAGAAAATATTAAAGATGGTATGAAAATTATGACCGCAGGTTTTTTAGGTGTAGGTGCTCCGCTAAAGATCATAGATGCATTAGCAGAGACTGGTGTTAAGGATCTTACACTTATTCAAGCTGTATCAGCTCATCCAGGAGAAACTCACGATATTGGTAAGCTTGTAGCAAATAAACAAATAAAAAAATTCGTAGGTGCACATATTGGAACTTGCCCTGAAATCCAAGAACAATACAATGCAGGTACATTAGAAGTTGAATTTATACCTATGGGAACTGTAGTAGAATGCATAAGAGCTGGTGGAGCTGGACTTGGTGCAGTGGTAACACCTACAGGAGTGGGAACTGTTCTTGAAGAAGGTAGAGAAAAAATGGTGATAGACGGGAAAGAATATTTGGTTTATCCACCAATAAAAGCTGATGTTGCCATAATCAAAGGTTATAAAGCGGACAAACTTGGAAATATTCAATATAGAGGTACAACTAAAGGAACAAATACAATTATGGCACTTGCTGCTGATTTAGTTATAGCTGAAGTGGATGAAATTGTTGAAGCAGGTGAAATCGCACCTGATAGTGTTGGAACACCGGGTATATTAGTAGACATAATAGTTAAAGGTGATTCTTTAGAAGCTAGAGGAAAATATTTTGAAGATTTATGGATAAGAACTAAAAAAATGAAATAGGGAGGGTTAATAAGATGGAAGGTAGAGAAATAATTGCAAGAAGAATCGCAAAAGAATTTAAAGATGGAATGGTTGCTAATTTAGGATTCGGAATACCTAATATGGCTGCAAACTATTTGCCAGCTGGAGTGAAAGTAACACTTCAAGCAGAAAATGGAGCTTTGAATTTTGGACCAACTCCTAAAATAGGAGAATCTGATCCGGATTTAGGAAACTCTGGTGGATCCCCTATTACTTTATTGCCAGGTGCATCAACATTTGATATGGATCTTTCCTTTGCAATAATAAGAGGAGGACATGTTGACATAACTGCCTTAGGTGCTTTAGAGTGTGACCAAGAAGGAAATATTGCTAACTGGATGATACCAGGAGTCTTTGCACCAGGTATGGGAGGTGCTATGGATCTTTTAGTAGGAGCAAAATGTGTAATAGCCGCTTTAAGTCATAATGATAAAAAAGGTAATTCAAAGGTGCTAAAGAAATGTGCATTACCTTTATCCGCTACAAAATGTGTTGACATTATAATTACAGATAAAGCGGTTATGAGTGTTACAGATAAGGGCTTAGTATTAATCGAAGTGGCACCAGGTTTAACTGTTGATGAAGTAATAAAGTGCACTGATGCTGATTTAATAATAGCTCCTGATGTTAAGGAAATGGAAATATAATATGCTTATATATAAAATGAAGTTTAATAATAAATGTATATCATGTCTATAGATGTTATACATATTCCATAAACCAGACTGCTCTAGAAAATTTGAAAGGTAGTCTGGTTTAAAGAATAAAAAGGAGATGTAATAGAAGAATTTATGGAATAGATGAAGGGAGATTATTATATGGAATTTAATATAGAAAGACGATTCAAGAATCCACTGGTTAGCGGAGGAATTGCAGTAGTTATAACTTTTTTAATTGCTTGTATAGGATGGCCTATCTGGGGACTTATTGTAAAAGGTATTATAAGTAATTTGGCTAATGTAGGATTAGCACAAGTAGATGCAACAGCATCAAGCCAATATATTAAAGATGTTACAGAAGGAACTTTCTTCTGGATGTCTATCAATTCATGGGTATGGCTTACTCTTTTATTTGGTAACTATGGTAAATATGCAAAGGGTAAAAAGCAACCTATTGCTGGGCTAAGATATGCTGCTATAGCATTCTCACTTGGTGCACTAGCTATGCTTGTTATGATAGGTTTTTTAGGAATATGGTGGAAGCCATTTAACTTAGCTACTATGTTCATGCCTCAGACTGGGTCGCAAGTTTTACTTGCTACAGAAGGATGGGCTGCAGCTAACTTCTATGCAGTGCCTGTACTTATTTGTCAGATTCCAATTGTATCAATATTCGGGAAATGGCCTTTTGCAGGTAGAATAGATGCTCCTTGGGATGGATTTGGTGTTATGATGACAACAACAGTTATTGCAATACTTGTATGGATGGCAATGGTTATTCCTAGTTTCTTAAAATTTCAATTAGGTGGAGAAGCTGCAAGTATTACCCCTATGGGATCTTGGCCATCTGTATTAGCCTTCTGCCAAATTTTTATATTTCTCTTTTTATTCCCTGGAATAGGTGGAGAGCAGTATCCTTATAAATTATTTACAGAAAGGCAACCATGGAAAGGTTTAATTGGTATCTCTATTTCTTGGGTAGGAGCATTAGCAATTAGAGGTATTTTGAGAGTAGTTCTTAAACCTTTAGATCTTCTTAACGGACAACCTGTAGATCTTGTAATTGCTTCATTGGTTTTATCTATTATCACTACAGCACTTTTATGGCACCACCAATTTTTCGATTATCCTGGAGAAGATAAGATTAAAAGTTCAGGAGCAAGATTTTTAATAAGACTTGCAATTGTAGTAGTGATTGGAACTATCATGGGATTAATATGGATGAAGGTTTATAAAATGCTTCCATATGGAGGTAACGATATGGGACTCGGTTATGCTACATTGGGCGTAATCGCTGGACAATTTATATTTATGATGCCATATCTATATCTGAACACTTTCTTTGACAAATGGCCATTAATCAAACAAGTTAAAACGGAATTAAAAATCCCCTCAAACACCAGTATTAGGGAACATAAAACCACAATCTGATTTTAGCTCAAAATCCTTCACATTCCAAATGGGTGGCAATGCCACCCATTCATTTTTTTTGTCTAATATCTTTATTATTCATGGTATAAACTATCATCGAATCAAACTCATATCGTGGGAGTATTTATAAATGAAAACAGACGATAACCGTTACAAATTAAGGTCGATAAAATCTTTTTTTATTATTTTACTGTTATTGTATTCCTATCCCATTTAACATATAATCCAGCATGCTTTCAACTACATCATCCATGTCTTCATCACTGTTTGAAATCTCATAAATCGAAGATGAACATAGGTTTCCAATAAAAGAATATGCCATTAGTCTGGATTTCCCTCTTTTTAGATTATTTGACCTTACGGCATCATCAATTAAACCTTCAATGTCATTTATATAACTTTCAATTTTATTCCTTAGCTCAAATTGTCTTAGTTCCTTTCCCCAAAGCTGACTTGCAATAACTTTAAAAAAATCTTTATTCCTATGTACAAGTATTAGTTGAACTTTAAATACAGATTTTAATCTACCTAGTGCTGTATCTGAATTATTGGATACTTCACTGATTTTATCCTGTATTAACTTCATACCTTCAGATATTATGTAATTAAATATCTCTTCTTTACTCTTAAAATGATAATACAACGTACCTTTAGCTACCCCCGCACTTATCGCTATTTCATCCATAGTTGCACCATCATAACCATTGCTTGAAAAAACTTTCACTGCTGATAAAAAAATAGAATTTTTAGTTTTATTCATAACTTCACCTCATCAACTAATACAATGCTATCTTAGTTAAGTATGATAGCATTGTGTTAGAATAATTTTTATAACTTTAAATATTATTTTATGCAACTGAGCTTTCTAAAGCTTTATCTATGTGTTTATTTATTTTTTCACCTTTGTTTACGAATACTAAAGCTATAGTTAGTGATACTAAAGCAAACACTAAAAGTATTCCTAAATCTTTTACTAGTAAACCTCTGTTAATATTTTGAGCAAATAATAACTCTCTTGTTGCTTGTACAGAATAGGTAAATGGTAATAGATGGCTTATGCTCTGAAAGAATTTAGGCAAAGTTTCCAATGGAAATGTTCCACCGTCAGAACATAATTGTAACACTAGAAGCACTATTGCTATACCTTCTCCTACGAGTCCAAGTAAACTTACTAGTGCATAAAGTATAGCATCAAAAGAAAGAGCCATAACTATTAATAAACCGAAAAACATTACTGGGTGTGTTGGACTAATTCCAATAGATAAAGTTACAAAACCTAGTAGTACTGCTTGCACTATACCTATTAGACTGTAATGAATATATTTGCCTAAAGCGAACTCAAATCTGTTCAATTCTTTATAATTATCTCTTTTAACCTTTAGTATAAGCATCATAAGTACAGCACCTAACCATAATGAAATTGGTAAAAAGTATGGGGCCAGTCCTGTACCATAATTATTTATCTTATCAATATCAGTTTCAGATATTTTTACAGGATCACCAATAAAAATTCCAAGATCTTTACTTGATGATTTCACATTATTATTAATTTTATTGATTCCATTTGTTATACCAGTTTTTAAATCATTATCTCCATTATTTAAAGTTGTTAAAGCATTGCCAAGTTTGTTTGATCCGTCTGCAAGTTGCTTCGAGCCAGAGGCTAAAGCGGGCAATTTATTGTTAAGCTCATCTAACCCATTATTTAATATGGACGAACCATTGTATAATTGACTAGATGCACTAGTAAGCGTTGGCATTTTAGTTTTTAAAGTTCCAAGTCCAGTAGAAATCTTATTAGAACCTTGTGATAATGCATTTAATCCTATAGCCAATTTATCTGTTCCAGCAGTGTATTGATTTACTCCAGTTGTATATGGCTTAAGTGCTGTTACATTAAATTCATTTAGTCCAGAATTAAAAGCTGATACTGCAGAACTCGAATTACTAGTATTCAACTGATCGGATAAATCTTTAGTACCCTGAACTAGTCCATTTGTTCCAGCTTTCAATTGGTTAATCGAAGCAGTATTTTCATCACTAGAAGGACTAGCAGAAATCTTTTTCATATCTGCTAAATACTTTTGCATATTGGGATCATTAGCTGCTGATTTATTTGCAATCAAATATGCTTGTAAATCATTTTGTGCAGCAATGATTGCCTTTTGACCATCTGTTGTACTTTGAACCAATTGAGTAACTCCTTCATTAACTTTTGTTGCAACACCATTTAAGGTATCAGCACCGTTTTTTAATTTTGAAGTCATCTGACCATAACCTGGAAGTATCGTATTGTTGTATGCATTATTTATACCAGTACTAGCATCTGTTAAGCCTTTTGATTCTGACGAAAGTGTGGCTGCACCATTATCTGCAGCAGCTAAACTTTCATTTAAGGTATTCGCACCTAAGGAAAGCTGGTCTACTGCATTAGCTATTGTAGGAACCTGTGAATTCAATTTACCTAAACCATTATTAAGTGCAAATGATCCATTTGCAAGAGCAATTGTCCCGCTTTCTAACTTAGGTACTTGATTATTAAGATCCTTTAAACTAGATGATATTTTAGTATTACCATTTAGAATATCATTTGTTCCATTAATAATCTTATCTGTACCACTTGCAGCATCTTTTAGACCATCTCTTGATTGATAAATTGAATCAAATGCAGACTCTCCATATTTCGAAGAAATAGTTTGCTTAATTTGAACTAGGATTTCATCTTTAATATTGGCTGAAATTTTAGTAGCAATATAATTTTCCTTGTTGTTCGATACATATTTTATTGTAGGCGTTAATACTTTACCATTTTTTGCATCGGCAATTTTTTCTGAAAAATCCTTTGGTATTTCAATTAAAGCAAAGTATTTGTTATCGTTAATTCCAGCATTAGCAACTTTACTACTTACAAACTGAAAACCTATATTTGTTTTATCTCTAAGCTTCTTAATAGTATCATTACCATAATTAACCTTTTGATTGTTTAATGTTGAACCAGCATCATTATTTACAACTGCAACATGGAAATCTTTCAAATTTCCATATGGATTCCAATAGGCTTTTAAATAACTGAAGCTATATAATAGGGGAATAAGTATAACGGCTAAAAGTGCAACTATTTTAATTTTATTTTTCCAAAATGACGTTGATTCTGTTTTTAAAATATTAAATAAATTCATTTATGACCTCCAATGTTGTTATGCTGACTAGTCAGTACAAGAATTATATAATATTTTTAGATAAAATACAACTTTTTTATATTTTAAAGCTCAATAAAGAAATATTCCTAATAGATGACTATATAAATCAACAAAATCATCAATTAACTTCGTTGCGCATCATCCTAAAGTTAGAAGGTGTTTCTCCATCTAATAACATTGATTTCCTGTTTAATCTATATTCTAAGATTTTTCTCCCAAATTCACTCCAATTAAATCTAATACAAATATAACCATTGGTATACCCAGTATAAGACCCCAAGTTCCCATAAAGTTTTCTGATATTATTAATGTTGTAAAAGTAAAAAATATTGGAAGATGGGTCGTATCAGACATAAGCTTTGGATTTAAAACATAACTTTCAACAGCATGAATTACAAAAATCATAATAACAACAAAAACTACTTTAATTAATCCGCCTATTTTGAAAGCAATTAAACATAAGGGAATTAAAGAAAAAAACACTCCGACTATAGGTACAAGACTTAAAATAAATATCATAAATGCAAGAGCAAACAATGCAGGAAAACCCATTATTGTAAGTCCTATAATTGATAATATTGTATTTGCAATGGCTATCATTATTTGTGCTCGTATTACTTTGCCAAAAGAATTTAAAAAGTTATTACCAAAACAACTTAAATAATTGTATGCTGCAGATACTTTACTACGTTTAAACTTAGATAGAAATTTTAATACACTATCTTTCTCTAATACAAATACCAAGCTTAATACAAATGCCATAATAAAATTCAAACTCCATGCTCCAAAATCTGTTATAAAAATCATAATACTTTGGATCCCCGTTTTAGCATAACTTGCTATGTTAATTTGCTGAAATATTGGTGCTAAATACTTCATATTCCCTTTCACATCTATCGCAAAATCAGTGTATTCCATTCTATTTAAAATATGTAAACTTTGAGAAATAGCAAGTGGTATATATTCAACCGCTAGTAGCACTACAGTTATTGTCATAAACAAATATATAATTATAGTAATAATAGCTGGGTTTACCTTTACAACTTTGTTTATTTGCTTAGTTAACAAACTTTGTAGACTATTTGCTAAATAAGCAATCACAAAAGTTAATAAAATTAAATTTAAAATAGATCTTATTAAATAAGTAAATAATACTAAAGTAGCTAGTAATAATATTTTCATTACTGAATCTCTCTGAAGTAATTGTTTTATTGTTTGCATTAAGATACTCCTTTATTTTTCGGTTATGCATTTTGGCTTATTCAATCCGTACAATTTTTTATGAGTTATGTAGTAAGCAATTCCTAACGGTATACAAGAACCAATCCATGCAAGAGGACTAGCCATGGATATCCCGATAAAACCTAAGTATTTTGATAAAATAATAGCAGCGAAGGTTCGCATAATTAATTCCATAACTCCCGCTAAGGTAGGAGCAAGACTCTGCCCTAATCCTTGAAGACTAAATCTGTAAATAAAAAGTAGTGCTAACACAAAATACATTGATCCATTGATATTTAAATAGGTTTGTGCAAGCGATACTACTTTTGGATGGTTATCACCTACAAAAAGTAATATCATAAAACGACCAGCTAAAATATTAAACAGACCAACAATAATACTAAAACCTACTGATATGATGCTACATTGTTTTATACCAATACGGATTCTTTCTATTTTGCCTGCACCATAGTTTTGGGCTACAAATGTGGCCATTGTAATACCAAATGACATCATAGGCTGAATCGCTAGTATATCAATTTTTTGTGCTGCAGTGTATGCAGCTACAGATACTTCACCTAAATTATTCAGTGCAAATTGAATAGTAATTGCACCGATTGCTATAATAGAAGCCTGAAATGCCATAGGACCTCCCATTCTTAAATGATCCCATATGATTTTTTTTGTTAAATGCCAATCACTCCTGTGTAGTTTTAAAATAGGCACATTTCTCATGATATGGCTAAAGCATAATATAGCAGAAATTCCTTGAGATATTGTGGTTGCCCAGGCTGCACCTGATACTCCCATATTGAATTTTAAAATGAATAGAAAATCTAAAGTTATGTTTATAATACTCGCAATAGCTAAAAATATTAGGGGTGTTCGACTGTCTCCCAAAGCTCTCATAACATTAGAAAACAAGTTAAATAACATTGACACTATAATGCCTCCGAAAATTATAATTATAAAGTTATAAGCACCTTCTATTATTTCTGGTGGTGTATGCATTATCTCTAAAATTGGTCGTGCGAATATAACGCTTATAATTGTAAGAACCATTGTGATTAATAAACTTAGCACAATACTTGCTACATAACTGTGTCTTACCCCCTGTTTATCTCCAGCTCCAAAGTGCGTAGCAGTGATTATGGAAAATCCAGCAGTTAATCCTTGTGAAAAGCCAAGTATAAGAAACATAATGCTCGCTGTGCATCCTACTGTTGCTAGAGCATTAACTCCAAGTGTACGTCCTACAATCAGAGTATCCGCTAAGCTATAAAATTGCTGAAAAATATTACCTATAAGTAATGGTAGTGTGAAAACTAAAATAATTTTAGCTGGACTACCCTTTGTTAAGTCTCGAATCATAAAACATGCCCTCCATTAATCAACTTATATAATATATACCATATTATATCATGAATATTATATTAAACCTCTAAAAAACAAACCCTAATCAATGAAACAATATTTTCAATGATTAACTAATTTACATAAGACCGAAGTTTTATTTATAGAAATAATTTTTATGGGTTTAGGAATACTATTAAAAACTTGATAATTTTTTACTTTGTTTTTTGATTATTGTGTGTATTAAATTCATTTATAAATACCAGTAAAAGGAGGTAATGATATGAGTGGCCAAGATATTTCTGCCGTTGTAATTATGTTAGTAATGCTTTTCGCAGTTGTTTTTAATGGTACTATTTTGCCTAAATTAATTGATAAGGAAAATGAAAAAGACAAGAAAAAATAAAAGACCATATGGTCTTTTATTTTATTAAGCCCTTATTATTTTAAATTAACTATTAAACTTTTTATGTCTATTGTTTTAGTTAACATACCATTTTCCTTTAAAAAATCTTGAGTTTTTGTAAGTTCAGCTATATCCTTTTGTGTTATTTTAGGATTGAAGTCGTATAGTCCGTACATGCTTTTAACTTGATTTAATGTAAGTTTTGTCTCACCAGCAGTTATTTTATAGGTCTCATCTTTATTATCCATCATAAATTGTAGGCTTTTCTCATGAACCGCTAGATATCTTTTCGCTATATCCGGATATTTCTCTAAGAATTTCCCATCTGCGGCTATTACGATAGTCGCATCTAATATTCCTTCACCAGTTGTTAATATCCGTGCTCCATTCTCCTGCGCACTTGCAACTGAAGGTCCAGCAACAAGCGCTGCATCTACTTTCCCAGATAAAAGAGCTGAGACACCATTTGGTATTGTCATATTACTAAATTGCACATCATCCGCTTTTAAATTTTCTTTTACTAGTGCTCCAAGAAGTAATTGATGAAGTATTGTCCCTTTAGGACCAACTATCTTTTTTCCTTTAAGATCCTTTATAGTTTTTATAGTAGGATCCTTTACCATTATTGTAAATGCCTTTGGAGCCCTACTATAAACGCCAATTATTTTAATGTTAACTCCATTTGCTGCTGCAAGGATAACTGATGTTGCTCCAATTGCATTACAAAATTGGAGAGAACCTGCCGCAACTGCTTCTGTCATTTTTGAACCTTCCGTTATTTCCGGATAGTTTATTTTAATATCATCTTTAGAAAATTCACTTTCAAACAATTGTTTCTTCTTTTCAATTATAGAAGGTACATTTAAAGGCGATTTAACATATGAAATGTTAATAACTTTAGGTTTTTCAACTTTAGTAGCGGTAGCCTCTTGTTTTTGTGCACAACCTGCTAGCGACGTTGAAATAATTATGGTACTTAGGATAATACTTATTCTTTTAATAAAATTCATTTTTGTCCCCCTTCAGTAATGTGTTAAGTGTAGCTAGAACTTCTTTTTTATAATAAAGAAATTCTAAGCTACCAGTATCTCTGTAATAATCAATGTCAACAGGTATTTCTTTTATTATTCTACCTGTGTCCATTACAACAATCTTTTGGCCTAAATAAATAGCTTCTTCAATGTCATGAGTTACAAATATGATTGTTTTACCACTTTTTAAAAATATATTTATCAATTCATTTTGAAGTTTTTTTCTATTAAATGCATCTAGTGCTCCTAGCGGCTCATCCATAAGTATTATTTGAGGTTCATAACATAAAGTTCTTCCAAGCGAAGTTCTTTGTGCCATTCCTCCTGATATTTGCGTTGGATAAGCTTTTCTAAAATTATAAAGACCCAACAATTTTAAATAGTAAGTTACTTTTTCATTAACATATTTTTTATCTTTGCAATTAGCAAGAGAAAAAGCCATATTTTCTTCCACAGTAAGCCATTGCATAAGTCTTGGCTCTTGAAACACTATAGCTATTTTATTGTTTTCTTTCTCTTTCAAATCAGTTAGCTTAGCAGTGCCTTCAGTAATGCTCAAAAGACCACAAAGTAATTTCAATAAAGTTGTCTTTCCACATCCACTTCTACCAACTATTGTAACAAAACTTCCACTTGTAACAGTTAAATTAATATTTTTTAAAGCGTGTACTTTTTCATTTTCAATTTTAAATGTCTTGGAAAGATTTTTTATTATTAGACCTGCCATATTTTTTTCCCTTCCCATTTTGGTTGATTAAATTTCTCGATATTTTAATAAAACAGTAATCAATAAAATACCCTAAAATTCCTATTGACAGTATTCCAACAATGACAATATCTGGCCTTGAAAGTTGCTCTGCGTCTATTATCATATATCCAATCCCTGATGATGCAGCTATAAGTTCAGCTCCCATGAGTGACCTCCAGCTGTATCCAAGCCCAAGTTGAATACCTGTCATAATTGAGGGTATTGCCTGTGGAAATATTATCTTTAGAAATAAATCTTTTTTACTAAAGTGAAATATCTCCCCAACCTCAAGAAGCTTTTTATCGTAATTTGTAACACCATTTAAGGTATTTGAAAAAACCGGAAAAAAGGTTGCTAAAAAAATAACTACAAGTTTTGATGACTCACCAATACCTAACCATAATATCAATATAGGAATCATCGCTATAGGTGGAATATGTCTCATAAATTCTAAAAATGGATTTATATAAGGCATAGCTTTTGGTTTACCTCCAAGGAATACTGCAAGCGGAAAAGCAACTGCAAAGGTTATTGTAAACCCAACAATAACTCTAAAAAAACTTACCATCAGGTTTTTTAAAAGTTGTCCAGATACTAACATCTCATAGGTCGTAGCTAAAATTGTTTTAGGAGATGGGACTATATAATTATTAACAATATGCAGCTTGTCTATAATAATCCATATCAATATAATCATTAACGGTAAAATTAATCCTTTTAATTTTCTCATATACTCCCTTTCCTTGTTGCACTAATATACAAATAAAAAAAAGCTCACCAAATGGAAAGCTTAATATCACTAAAAAAACAGTTAACGAAACGAAATCTGTTTAGCTTAATATCTTCTTTCCTTTCAGATCAGAACAAATCTTTTCTGTTAGGTATATTCTATTATATATAATCCATAATTTCAAAAAAACATGTACCACTCATATTTTACCATACTTAGATTATATCATCCAATTTTTTTAAAATTTAAATCTCTCTGTTTCAGTTTATACCACGCTGCTATTAAAACACCAATATTCATATAGTAAACTAAGCAAATTAAATGAAGTATAATTCTAATTTAATCTTTTTTATTTTTATCTGTTTTATTTTTATTTATTTTGTCTTCTAACACTCTAATTGCTCTTACTGTATGAGGAATTCCTTGTTGATGAAAGAAATCCATATAATTATTTTCTTTTGCATAACATTTTGCAGCTGATTGATATTTTTTCAATCTTCTTTTTAATGTATGTAAGTCAATTTTATCTGTTATTTTGTCCTTAATTTCTTTCCATTTCATTTTAATACTCCTTTATTAACTAATTTAAGGCTTAGGTAGATAACTTATAGCAACAGTTTTCGCATAATCAATAAGTACTGGCATACTCATTGAAGCTCTTCAATGTATAAGAGTATATCTCTTCTTATTTATCTAATAATGGTTTTCCTTCTTCATTTAAAAGTACTGACATTGTTGGACTTCCCATTCCTTCTGTATAAATTATATACTGTACCCCTGTATAACTGTCTTTAATGATTTTAATATCACCTTTATATAACTTTAATAATTATTTAACTGTTTTTGCTTATGTTAGTTCCTCCGAGGTGCTAGGAGGTAACGTCCTAAACTCAACCAAGAGTTTAGGACGTTTATAGATTAAAATAAAAAATATGTTAGTTTATAGTATTTATTGTTGGTTTTTGCGCTTTTATATATTATAATAAAATAGAGATGAAATTGTGTTAAAAATAAGGAAATCAGAGAGAAAGGTGGTATTTTTCTGAATAAATTCGCATCTAGCAAACAATTGTTTTTTATCTTGCTTATGCCCTTAGCTATTCTCCTTACTAAAATATCTAGAATATTCCCAAATTTTATAGAAACATACTATTCCACATTTTTTTATAAAACTATTGCTACTGTATTGAGTGCAGTCACAGGCTTTCTACCCTTTTCTCTTGCAGAACTTATAATTGTATGCTTTTCGATTTTTATATTATATTATGTCTCAAAAATGTTTTTTCACTTATGCAAATACAAAAATAAAAGATTAGAAATATTAAAAAACTTTGGTTTAAATATACTTGCTGTATTAGGAGTAATATATTTTTCGTTTCAGCTTCTATGGGGATTTAATTACCAAAGACTTTCATTAGATAAAATATTCGAATTAAATATACAGAAGTCATCCTCAACTGAAGTTGTTGAGCTTTGTAAAATTCTTATAAAAAATTCAAATTCTTTAAGAGAAAATTTAAATGAAGATAAAAATGGAGTAATGGAACTCCCCTATAATAAAAGATATATGCTAAAAACTGCTTATCTAGGATATGATAAAGCTTCACTAAAATATCCTAAATTAAGAGGTTACTATGGAACACCTAAGAGTATTTTACTTTCAATTCCAATGTGTTACACAGGATTTACAGGTTTTTATTTTCCTTTTACTAGCGAAGCTAACGTTAATACTGCAGTCCCTGATTCAATCTTACCCTTTGCAACTTCACATGAAATGGCTCATCAAAGAGGTTATGCCAAAGAAGATGAAGCAAATTATATTGCATATATAGCTTGTATAAATCATCCTGATATATACTTTAAGTATTCTGGAACACTTTCAGCATTAACTTATTCATTTAATGCATTAAAAGAAGATGATAGTCAAAAATTCAATGAATTGCTTTTAACCTGTAGTAGCAGTGTCATTAAGGACTTGAATTACAAAGAACGTTTTTGGCAAGGCTACTCTGGTACTATAGAAAAAATTGGTGATAAAATTAATGATACTTATCTTAAGTCTCAAAATCAAGAATCTGGAACAAAAAGTTATGGTGAAATGGTGGATTTACTTCTTGCTGAGCACAGAAAAAAATAATTATTTAAATACCGTGTTTGATTCTAAACACGGTATTTATTAATTTCATCATCAATAATAATGTCTGGAACAAATAAGGCGCCGAAAGCAAATGTATTGGGGGGTGGAAGTTACTTTTGCAATTGAGTAATATTAAAACTGCTTGAATTAATTGTCGAAAAAGGTTGAAACATGGTGGCATTAATGATACAATATAAACATAATATTCTAAGTTTTCTGTAAATTTGTATAGTAGACATAAAATTTAGGTATTAAGACCTTTTGTAAAAATTAGTTTATAAAGGAGTGATATTATGGGATTATTACGTTGGTTAGCAGGAATATTAATAATTTTCTGGTTATTGGGGCTGGTGCTTAATATTGGTGGTGGCTTGATACATATACTGATTGTCATAGCTGTTATAGTATTCATTTTTGACGTTATTGGTGGAAGAGGAAGATTATAAAAAGTGTTATTTTAAATACAATATAGAAGCTTTTAATAAAAAACTGAAAGAAGAAAGGAGAATTATTATGTTAAACAAAGTCAAAACACTAAAGGGCTACAAGTTGAACTGTATCGATGGGGAAATAGGTAAGGTCAAAGAATTCTATTTCGATGACCATCACTGGACGATCCGCTATTTGATTGCCGACACAGGAAATTGGTTAACTGGTAGACAAGTATTAATTTCACCATATGCGTTAGACGGCGTGAATAAAGAAGAACAATACGTCACTATTAATTTGACCAAAAAACAGATTGAGAACAGTCCATCCTTGGACAGCGACGAACCCATTTCACGACAATTCGAAGAAGATTACTATGGGTATTATAAATGGCCAACATATTGGAGTGGGCAAATATGGGAAACCGGTGGATTTTATCCCTGTGTTGAGAGTGGCCAATTCCAAAATAGGATGAAAGAACAGACTACAGGTCAGAAAAAATGGGATTCCCATTTACGTAGCACTAGCGAGGTGAGAGGCTATAACATTCAAGCAGCAAATGGCGAAATTGGACACGTCGAAGATTTTATCATCGATGATAAAACATTGACGATTCGTTATCTAATCATTGATACAAAGAATTGGTGGCCGGGGAAAAAAGTTCTGGTTTCACCAAAATGGATAGAACGCGTTAGTTGGGATGAATCTAAAGTATTCATCACTCTTCTTCGTGAAGACATAAAGCAGTCACCGGAATACACAGATGAAGCTCTGTTAACCCGAGATTACGAGAATGGACTGTATCAACATTATAATCAACAGGGATACTGGATCGATGAGCTGGACTCCAATGAACATTTACGCTAAAACAGGTGAGCGAGAATCTACATTTTTTTAATATAACTATATGTCAGTGTAAATGTGTATGTTGATAAAGAACTAATTAATTAAATGGCAATGGTATAAATTGTATTTACCATTGCCGTTTTTGTTTCATTGCTACAGAGACCCCTAACATGTTGTTATTAAACTTAATTGGTTATGGTGTAATATTCTATACATTAATTATAATTGTTTTCTTTTTTGTTACAGAAAAACTAACAGATAGAGAAAAAAAGGAGTGTGAATTATATGTTAGCAATAATTGGTGGAGTGGTTGTAATAATTGTAATACTTAAAATTCTCCATATTTTTTAGTTGTTATTTTATATATAATAACAAAAATAGATTCAATAGCTGTGCTGGTTACTGCCTCTTTGAAACTATTACTTAGTAGATGGTATACTTCTCACA
>NZ_DATCQT010000057.1:0-7395 GCF_036569345.1 Clostridium sp. | reverse complement strand
CTTCGCAAAGTCTTCATATGATTCATTAGCCATTACAGTAAGTGTGTTTACATTAAATCCACGAATTCTTTCACCCTCTTGATTAACAGCAAGTCTTAACCCTCTACCAATTTCTTGTCGCTTTTTCATTTCTGATTTAGTCTCATTTAGAGTACATATTTGAAATACATTAGGATTATCCCAGCCTTCTTTGAGTGCTGAATGAGAAAATATAAACTTCAATTTTGAATCAAAGCTTAAAAGCCTTTCTTTGTCTCTCATTATAAGACCATATATATCCTCATCTGCAAGAGTACCTCCGTTAGTATCCTTTAATACTCCCTTTTTATCTTGGGCAAAATACCCATTATGAACTATTTCTGCTTCAGTTTCTATATCTACATCCTCAAATAAAGTTTTATACTTAGGTTTTTGAATACTCCTTTTATATGCTTCCTCAAACCATAGTGCGTACTTACCTTTTTGAGGATACCCTTTTTCATCATAATATCTATAATTTGAAACCCTATCTATGAAGAATAAGCTTAAAACCTTAATTCCTTTCTGCTTAAGCTTCATCTCTTTTTCTAAATGTTCTTCAATGGTCTTTTCAATTTGAGCACGTTTGATAATATCATCACTTAAATCTCCACGTACTTCCCCTAATTTAATAAAATCCTTGCTTGAGAAATCTACATACTCAGAATCTTTTCCTGTATAAATTTCACTAACTATATATCCACTATACTGCTCTCTACAACCACTAATTTCAAATAAGTCCTGTCCCTTTTTAACATTTACAGATTCCCTTTTAATAACACCATTTTTTCTTTTATCTATTTCAATTTTTCCAGTTATAGAAGAACCTTTATTACTCACACTTATTAACTTTAAATATGCATCATTATGATAATTCTTAGTCATTACGCTAGCTACTTCTATTTGTTTAACTAACTGTCTCTCATAAGCATCAACCGCATCCAACCGATACATTAAATTGTATTTTTCTTTATGGGTAGCAGAGTATCCTATGGTGCATAAAGGATTTAAAGAATCAATAGCATCATTTGCCTTCTTTGTGCCAGCTGCGCTTTGTGGCTCATCAATTATTACAATAGGATGGGTCTCCTGTATAAATTCTAGAGGCTTTAACCCATTAGTTCTTTCATTATCATTATTAATTACATTGTTGTCTTTGTTAAATGATTGTATTGTCATAACAATAATTCTAATATTATCACTGGTTGCAAAATCCCTTAATAAATCTAAATTTTTAGATTTATATTCATATGACTTAAATATAACATTATCATATTTAAGTTTAAAATGATCTGTCATTATATCTATAGATTTAACAACACCTTCCTTAACTGCAACAGTTGGAACAACAATTATAAATTTTGTAAAGCCGTATTTCTTATTAAGCTCTAAGAGAGTCCTTAAATATACATATGTTTTACCCGTACCCGTTTCCATTTCTATAGTAAAATGATATTCACCTTTTTTTATTTTATCAGACTGAGCTATCCCATTTCTTAACTGTATTTTTTTCACATTCTTCAGAATATCCTCTTCATCAATTTCCAACTTATTTCCCACGCCCAAGCTAGTTGAAAAAAGACCAACTGTACCAGCCTCATCTATTGAATTGACTACTGTAAAATTAGAACTACAAACACTTTGGCCTTCAAAAATATCTACAATAGATGACATGGCTTCCTTTTGATAATCCAGTTCTGAATCAAATTTAAGTCTCACGAAGCCACCCCTTATATACTCATTATTTCTTGTATTTTATTTCTTCTAAGAATTTGAATAGCATTTGTTTTAACTGAATCACTTTTGAATCCATTATCCTTAAGTACAACTCTTGTAATTTCAGGGTTTAGCTCTTCTTTAAATTTAACAATTCCTTCAACCACCTCTATAGTAATTTCGTTGTCAAGACAGATAAACAATGCTCCAAGCCCAATGATGAATACTTTTTTATCAGAGATTCTTCTCATTTCTACTGGATAAGTTAAATCAATTCCAAACTTAATCATAATTTCATATACTATATCTTCCTCAGTTCTATTCGGAACAAAATTATCTATCATATTATCAATAGATATTTCAAGATTTTCACTATCAGCATTCCATCTCTTAATATTTGAAGTATCAAGCTTGAACACTTTGAACCCTATATCTAAATTCTCTATTCCTTCCTTATCTTTATTTTCTTTAAGAATTTTTTCTCCAGCTCTACGGATACGTTCTTTACCTATTTCGCAAATGGTTTTGTAACCTGCTTTATTTGCTTCAAATTTTTCATCTATTGACTCTGGTAATTGGACCATTATAAATTTACGATTCCCTCCATCATTAGCATTTAACTTCATTATTGCATGGGCTGTTGTTGCTGAACCAGAAAAGAAATCAAGAATGATATCGTTGTTTTGTGATAATGAAACCAAAGACAATATTTTTGTTAATAGTTTCACTGGTTTAGGCGCATCAAAAGGATCAAATCCTCCAAATAATTCTATTTGTTCTTTCGTTCCTATACTTGATGTACCACATTTTTCGCCACTCCACCACGTATTATCTATCGAACCAAACATCTTTTTTTCTTCATAGAATACTTTTAATTGTGGTCGTGAATTACCTGCTTTACCAAAAATAATACGATTATCGATTAATAATTTTTCATATGACTTTTGCTCTGTTCTCCAGTGCCTTCCATTTGGTGGCAAATATTCTTCTCCAGTATTGGGGTTATTAATTTTGTATGTCAAGTTAGGTCTAACATTCGGTGCGTCAAAAGGATCTGCTTTCCATAAGCCTCGTTCATCATTATCAAGATTATCAAATTTATCTTTATCTAATATCAACGGTAAACACACGAAGCTATTATGGTTGAACCATGTATCCGCATTAGATTCCTTCAATCTTCTATTTTCTTGTCTTCTTACCTTTGCATAAGCAATAATATATTCATGACTACTGCTTATATCTGTATCATTTTGTACCGATTGTCTAGATTGCCATGGAAACTGTGTAACGAAATTCTGTTCTCCAAAAATCTCATCACATACTTTTCTAAGATTCGTCACTTCATTATCGTCAATACTAATAAATATAACCCCATTATCACTCATCAAATTTCTAGCCAACTTCAACCTGGGATACATCATATTCAACCAATCCGTATGATATCTGCCACTAGCTTCAGAATTCGTTCCGATTTTTCTTCCTTCTGCATCAACTTGTCCAGTAATTTCCAAATAATTTTTTATATTATCTCTAAAATCATCTGGGTAAATAAAATCATTTCCAGTATTGTAAGGCGGATCTATATAAATCATTTTCACTTTATTATGATAAGTCTTTTGAATAAGCTTTAATACTTCTAAATTGTCTCCTTCAATATACAGATTCTCCGTTGTATCAAAGTTTTTACTTTCTTCTTTTGCTGGTCTTAATGTTCCTGTGGATGATGTTTGAGCAATTTTTATTGCTTTAGACTTACCCTTCCAATTAAAACTATATCGTTCTTCTTTCTCCTCTGTATATTCTCCTAATACTTCTTTTAATTTTTCAAAATCTATTTTATCCTCGCAAAATACTTCTGGAAATAATTCTTTCATTTTATTAATATTTTCAGCAACAATGTTCATACTTTTGTCGCCTAGCTTCTCCATGATTTTACCCCCATGCTTAATTGTTAAGGTGTTGAATTAAATGTTTTTTTCTAATTTCAATTTTCTTATTAAGTCTTTGGTTATCTCATTCCTCCACCTCTATTTACAATATTATACTTTTCGTTACAGTATTTTATGCAGGATATTTGTATAAATAATAAATGTACACAGTGGTAAAGGCCCTTCTCCATTTTATACAAATATTTTAAGGTGATATTATGAAATGAAGAAAGAAAATTGAAAACTCTAAAAGTGAATTAATTCATGTGAGGACTAGTGAATAACTATCAAGTGCCCTGGAAAGTTTCTGCAAAGCAATCACTATAAAAAAAAAGTGAAGGGGTAAGACTTCTCTTGAAGAGTATCCTTAACAGCTGCTGAATATGAGTCTTTAGAAAGAGACAAGAAAAGGTCTATATTATATATGGTACGTTTTATAATTAGTTTAATAACCTTACGATACTAAGTGAAGTGTTGATATATGGTGCTATGAATTGTGAATCATTATGTACACCTTTTGATACTAGCATAGAGGTAAACCAACTGAAGGAATGGGAAGGTTCCATGAGAGAAGACGGTAACACCAACCAAATGGCGTTTAGTACACTTGGTTTTATATTTTCAATACTATTCATATAAAAAAAATAGTTAAGGTATGACCTGATATACTAAAGTTGTAACACTGAGTACTAATAAAATAGTATAATAAAATTAGGAGAGTGGTGTTACAAGTGGCAAAAAAAATATATGATCAAGTATTTAGAGAAAAATTGGTAAAATTGAATCTAGAAAATAGTAGAACAATTCCAAGTCTAATTAAAGAGTATGGTGTATCTAGATCAACCCTTAATTTGTGGATTAAAAACTATTGCGAAGAATGCAAAGAATCAGAAGAAAAAATATCTCCTAGTGTTTATGAGGAAAATAAATTATTAAAAAAGCGAACTACTGAATTAGAAAAGGAAAATGCTTTCTTAAAAAAAGCTGCGGCATTCTTCGCCAAGGAAATAGACAGTTAATCTACCAGTTTATATCTGCCAACAATAAAGAGTTTGGCGTCAGATGGTTATTACGCCGTTTTGAGCTATCACCTAATGCATATTATAATTATTTGAAATTCAGAAAAAGTATCTATAATGAACAAAAGAAATTAGTTTTGAAACATATATATAAAATTTTTCACTGTGAAAATGGAAAAATGGGATATAGAATGGTAAAACGCTCATTAGAAAAACAAGGAACTAATTTAAGCTTATTAACTGTGCATAGATACATGAAAGAATTAAATATTAAGTCAGTTTCATTTAGAAAAAGACCTAATTATGTAAAAGGAACCTCACATAAAGTATTTCCAAATATCCTAAATAGGGATTTTACAGCTGTAGCTAAAAATTTAAAATGGTGTACAGATTTCACCTATATACATCTTTCCAGCGGCAGGATAATGTACAATTGTTCTATTTTAGATTTATATGATAGAAGTATTGTAGCAACTAAAGTATCTAGTAATATAACCGCGAAGCTAGCTATTGATACACTCAGTGAAGCCATATCTAATCATAAACCCCCTTCGGGATTAATAATTCATAGTGATCAGGGGTCACAAGTGCGACAAGAAGTCGCGTAATATATTGCCGAAAGACTACCCTATCCATTCGGGGTAACTCTATCATGACTAGCGTGGATGGTAACGTCTGGGTTAGAAAGCTCATGAGACAATGTGGAAGTTCGAGAAGCCTAATCTGGAACAACTGCTAGAGTAAGAATGCTATGGAGAACGTAAAGTGAATCACTATAGGAATCGTTACGCTGGAGAAAGCGAAATAGGCTGAAACGCTTTGACCAAAAGGTAAGGAGTCAAGCAAAGGCCAACTGTTAAACCAATGCGATTGGATGAAGCACTCCCGGTTTAAAGGTGGCTCCTAAGGCATTCATAATTATATATTACGTGGAACTTGGTAAACCCTATATATTCCTTAAACATGAGGTATCTACCCGCAAGGTTAAGAAATGATATAGAGGGCAGAAGAAAAGGATAAAAAGCGAAAGCCGTTTTTGTAATGAAAACAGATAAGAGTTCAAACTTTGCTCTAACCCGAAAGGGTGCTGACTTGTCCTATGGTATTTCTTGGCAGGAAAGGACGGTAAACTTATGAATTTTAATAACTCAACGACGGATAAAACCGAGAGGCTAAAAGACACTAAAACACTTGCAGACAAATGGGATTCCATTGATTGGATACAAGTACAAAATGATGTTAATAGGCTACAGTCCCGTATAGCTAAGGCAACAGTGAAAGGTGATAAAAACAAAGCAAAACAGCTACAATATTTACTGACACATTCTTTTTCGGCAAAAATCTATGCAGTGAAAAAGGTAACCACCAACAAAGGAAAGAAGACATCAGGTGTTGATAAAAAACTATGGTCCACCTCTGCCTCAAAAATGAAAGCGGTACTTAAACTTAATGGTAAACATTATAGATCGAAGCCACTCAAAAGAGTTTATATTGCAAAAAAAGGCAAGAATAAGAAGCGACCTTTAGGAATCCCGACAATGTATGATAGAGCAATGCAGACTTTATATGCATTAGCACTCGAACCGATTGCTGAAACCAAAGGTGATAACATCTCGTTTGGGTTTCGTCAGGGAAGAAGTGCCAAAGATGCATGTGAACAAATATTTAATGTGCTAGCAAGAAAATGCTCTCCTACATGGATATTAGAAGGAGACATAAAGGGATGCTTTGACAACATCAACCATAGTTGGTTACAAGAAAATATTCCAATGGATAAAAGAATCATGAAACAGTTTCTGGAATCAGGGTTTATATACGAGGGTAAGTTATTTCCGACGGACACAGGTTCTCCTCAAGGAGGTGCCATATCAAGTCTTTATGCAAACATGGCACTTGATGGTCTTGAAAAAGTGATTCAAGATAAATACCATCGTAATACAAAAGGGAATATCGAAAATCACTATCGTGCAAAAACCAAAGTAAATCTAGTACGATATGCTGATGATTTTATAATAACTGCAAATACTAAAGAAGTTGCAGTAGAACTTAAAGAAGTTGTTAGTCAGTTTCTCGAAACTCGAGGACTAGTGTTATCTGAAGAAAAGACTAGAATTACCCATATAAATGAAGGCTTTGACTTTCTAGGTTGGACATTTCGGAAATTCAAAGAAAAACTTATTGTTAAACCTTCAAAAGGTTCAATAAAAAGCTTGATAAGGAAATGTTCCACTATTATTCTTAAAGAAGGGAAAGCATGCACTCAATCGGATATAATTCGTAGACTCAATTCTGTAATAAGAGGTTGGACTAACTATCATAAACACACGGTAGCCAGTCAAGCTTTTTCTTACATTAACAACACACTTTATTATTTATTACATTATTGGGCAAAGCATCGACATCCAAATAAAAACAGATGGTGGCGAATTAATAAGTATTGGCATCAGAAGGGATATAAAATATGGGTTTTTATGACAGAAGACTATTCTCTTATTAATTTAAGACGAATCAAAATAGTCCGACACCCAAATTTGAAAATCTCTCAAAATCCTTTTTCACACAAGGAATACTTTGTTAAAAGAAGAATGAAACTACAATCACTGAATGCCGCCTGAAAAGGTTAAGAAATGCTTGAGCCGTATGAGAGGGAAACTCTCACGTACGGTTCTTAGACGAGGGAAAGGGAGTAATCCCTTTTCTTTAGTCGATTATAC
>NZ_DATCQT010000056.1:0-1693 GCF_036569345.1 Clostridium sp. | reverse complement strand
TTATTCGCATGTAAGTCCCCTTTATGGAAATTTCCTTTCAAGACCACAATATACATCGGTTTTTTTGAGGTTTCTTCGCTAGTTTGCTTTGTGCTAACTATTTCTGGGTTATTTTCACCGTAAATTGCTGCAACTTGTTTCATTGCAGCTTTAGGGATTTCGAGGTTCTGGACACTCTGTTTACTTGTACAGCCTGTAATAAGCGAAAGTAAGACTAATATGAGCAATACCGAAAATCTCTTAAAAATGCTCCCATCCTCCAAATCTACTTTATTAACAAATCGAAATCATTCGCCAGCAAAGAATTATTTACCTTGATTAGGCATTGAGTGGATAGCAAGGATTGCGGAAAGTTGCCCATTGAGTCCTATAAAGAAATACAAATAATAGCACCAGCGCCCTTATTTGAATGCTGGTACCATTAGTTGTATTTCTTTATTCTCTTCCATAAATCTTCAAAGAATCCTACAAAATCTATACCACCAAGATTTATTAAATTCATAAGAATTTTTATCATCACTGTACTTATTAATAAAGCGATTACGATCTTTAAAATATCATTCATATTCATGTGTCCTCCTTTTTTAAAATATAGTGCAAATTAGCTCCTAGATCTCTAAATGTTACGTAAAGCCCACTCGTCCAAAAGGTCGTACGAGAGGAATATCAAATCTTGACCATCTTTTGAAATAATTCATCTACCTCAGCCTTTTGCCCGTCTAAAACAATTATAAAAGCAGAATGTTTAAACAAGTATTCTGAATATCTGATTTTCATCATACCGTAGACCCATTTGTATGAACGCACTCTGTTCCATTCTATAAGATGGTTATCGATGCAAATAACTTTCTCCATTAAACCATCTTGTATAAATTTCTCTAAATATCTCTTACATAGAGATTGTAATACTACTAAAATAAGAACTGGTAGCCAAACTTTATGGCTATGACTCACTAAGTCAGTTAATGCAAGGATAAAAAAGACTACTATCGACATAACTAAAGTACTCTTCCATGACATAGTAGTCTTCCGAAGCTTAATTAACGTTGTGCCCATCTTTTTGTATGTATCCAATGTATAGACAATTTTTATCAGAAAAATAGGAATGAGAATTAACAAGCCCCAAATGGCCTCTTCTTGATATGATCTAGAAAGTGTCATTGTCAATATCATTATGGTATAGGTAATATAATCAAACAAAACCAAACTCAATATTTCTGCCCCCTACCCTATAGAAATCATTCGCCACAATGATAAATTTACCTTTATTTTACTCCTTGATTCCGATAAGCGTCAGTATGCTTGCTTTTATCCGAGCTCTATCAAAAAGGCATTTATAACCTTAACAAATCTATCAAAGTGCTCCGTCTGAATATCGTGCCCTGCATCTTCAAAAACTTCTAACCTAATATTTCTAAGGCACCTGCTATAACATTCCATATCGTCATCCGACAATATTGAGCCTTCACTTCCCCCCCACATTATTAGTGATAAACAATCTAGTTTAACTAGATCGCCCTCAAAATCAACTTGTCTTGATTCTAACTCGATCTCCATAACAGTGTGTGTTTGCATTCTTTCACCCCATGGAGTTGATAGATATTCCTCACCCCAACCAGACGGCATCTGCTTATGCTGTGCTGGGTACTCCTCGATAATTAAGCCCTTAATATTTCCATGGTGATGAATCGCG